>JAWKNK010000039.1:0-1582 GCA_041391745.1 Flavobacteriales bacterium | reverse complement strand
GATGTATCTCATAGCACCCCTAAAGTACAGATTATTTTTTAGAACAAAAATTAAATTCGGAAACCGAAAGTGAAATGATTAGAAGGTCCGGCTAATGAATAGATAGCACGACCATAAGACAAGTCAATTTTTTTCACACGAAATCCAATTCCGAATGAAAACCCGCTCATTCCTGGGCGGTCGTTGGTAGCCAATTCCACTCTGCGGCGATAGTTGTAGGCTGCGCGCAATTGGAAGCTTTCTCCCAATAAGAACTCAGTGCCTAACGTGATGTGACGCATGAGTTTGTCGCCGAAAACAAAATTCTTTTGTTGTACGATTTGTCCTGTGATCGGATCGATCACGCTGGCTTCATTTGAATTGATATACGTGAGATCCCACTTTTGAATATTATCAAACATCAAAGAGAATCTGAATGGGGCGTGCCTTGGTCTTTTGGTGATCCCCACTTGCATTTCAAAGGGTAATTTTTCGCGTGAGTCAGAAGTAAAAGACTTCACTTGATAACCCAAGTTTTTGATTACCCCAGAGATTGTAAAGTTTTTGTCGGGACGATGATAGGTGGCTGCAAAATCCGCAGCAAAAGCAAGGGAATTGAAGTAAGAAATGCTGCTGTAAAAGGTTTTAAGATTTGCTCCCAAAGACCACAAAGAATCGTATTGATATGCGGCTCCAAGCGTAAGGCCAAACTCACCTGCTTTGAACGCGCCCAACTCGTTTCCAAGCGGGTCGTATTCAGTCATTTCACCGTGCGAGATAAATTGCATCGTTGCTCCCACCGTCAAATCCTTCTTGATTTGATGTGCGTAGGCAGCGTGTCCGAAATTCGTATTGGTAAAATAATCAACGTAGCTAAAAGAGAGGCGACGATGCATGGTGCTGTCCATTGCAGAAGGATTCGCGCCAGCTATGTTTACATCACCATCTTTTGCAGCAATGAAACTGCCTCCCATAGCAGCAATACGAGCTGATGGTTGAATATTTAAACTGTTGAAAATGGTGGTACCTCCAATCTGCGCGAAGACACTTGACGAAGTCGCAGTAAGTATGATAATAAGAAGTCGAAGGTTCCAGGTCATGGGCAAGGCTTGGCGCGCACGTAAACGGCGAAAATTAGTTTTTATTGTTCTTTTCTTCTAAATATTTAATGAGCTCCTCATCACTCATATTCAGCATTTCCATTGCTCCTTTTGCTTGTTCTGCCCAAGGACTATTTGGAAATATCTCTACAGTTCTCTGATAAAAATCCCTAGCTTTTTCATTGTCGTGCATGTGATTTTCATAAATGAACCCCATCAAATAAAGTGCTTCATCACGACGAGAACCTGTTTTAAACGTATCGTAATATGTAGAAAGCATATCGATTGCTTCGTTGCTTCTCCCCAATGATGTAGCTATGCTTGCTGCTTTAAAAAGATATGGTCCAGAAATAGAATCTTGACCATTGGCATTGTAAAACTCTTTATAGGTTTTCAGCAATTGATTGGCAAGTCCTCTATTTAACTCTCCGTAATCTGTCATCACCAATTTCTCCAGCGAGTCTATTTGATGCAAGAGCATTGTTTTGCGTTGCTCACGTTCG
>JAWKNK010000038.1:0-1619 GCA_041391745.1 Flavobacteriales bacterium | reverse complement strand
CTCCACCACAAGTTGAAAATGTATATTCAATTCCTTCTACCACATCCACTTCTACATATTCACCACCATACATGCAGAAAGCAGTTTCGCTTCCCGGACATGAAGGAGAAAGCCAAGTATAGTAGTTGTTGTCAAAATCACACTGCGCAAGAACTCGATTTTCGAAAATGAAAATAGTAACTAGAGAAAATATGAGTAGCCGAATAGGCAAGGTTTAGGAGTTGAAGAACGAAGATAATATTTTAATGTAAAGAATGCATTTTTACATCTAATATTATTCTCTCTGCAGGTGTATTCTGCCCCCCTTCCGTGCTCATCAATATACGATGAACTAATTTGGAAGCGGCTAATTTTCCAATTTCGAATCCACTATGATAAAAGTATTTCAGTGGAAAATTGACGATTTCTGGAATCATTCCATCACTGATGCCAACAACCAAACAATCCTTTCCACTTAATGGTTGAGATGCCGCTGCCATCAGCTCATCACTCATCAAAAACATACCATCAGGATGATGTGAAGACAAGTAATCTGCCAATGCGATTTGTGCTTTATTAAAACTCTCAGCGTACACAAAAGTAGCCTCTACATTGGCATTCACTAGCGCTAAACGAGCACCACGCTCTCTTCTTTTTGTAATCAGCAAATTCTCATTTCCTAGTATAATGGCGATATTTTTACATCCTTCATGAACTAAGTTTTTTACAGCTTGAAAAGCGACATCCTCATCATCAATTACTACTTCATCAAATGGTGAGTTTTCGATACTCTTATCGAAAAAAACAACAGGTATTCCCGATGCAGGGAGGTTTATGAGGTGATCAATATTGCTCGTCTTGTTGCTTAGTGAAATTAGAATACCTTCCACGGAATGATCAAGACACATTTGAATATTTCGCTTTTCATGTTCAAGATCATCATTGCTTTGCAATACCAGTAATTGATATCCATTTTCTCTCGCCACTTCTTCCACACCTTTAATCACTGAAGGAAAAAAGAACATCGAAATTTCAGGAATGATTAGAGCAATAATTTTACTACTTCTCTTTCTAAGTCCTGCCGCGATATGATTTGGATGATAATTAAGTTCCTTAGCCTTGTCTTTGATCAACTGACACATATCCTTGCTAATATCAGGATGATCTCTCAACCCTCTTGAAACAGTGCTTACAGAGATATCAAGTGCTTTCGCGATGTCTTTTATAGTAGCTCTTTTTTGCATAAAAATTTCGGATTGCAATAACGTTCATCAGTGAATGTTCGAAGATAGTATTTTTTAACCGCAAACGATTGCGCAAACGATTGTTATTGTTAAATGCCTTTATTCATAAGTGTTTCGGTGCAAAAACTGAATTATTTTGTTTCTCCTTAACCAAAACAAACATATACGAGTGAAAAATCTCATTTAGAGAAAATCGACTGCCTGTAATCTCTTCCTGCAGGCAGTTGGTTTTTCACTCGGATAAAAGCTTTCATCTTCAACATAGCATTTATACTTCTATCATGTCATGATTTTTTTAGAATCTGCATACGTTCTGCTACATAACTGCATCACCGAAAACGGTTATGTTGCCTCGCCAATCAAGCACGATAACTATAATCGTGTGTGGGCGAGAGA
>JAWKNK010000037.1:0-1956 GCA_041391745.1 Flavobacteriales bacterium | reverse complement strand
TGTACGGTTGGTTCTCATCTTAAGAAGAATAGGAAAGTCCAACCAAACCGATTCAGTTCTTTTTAAGAATGTCTCATTTTTACCTTCAAATGTTCTGAATGTATAATTCAAACCTCGATCCTGAAAAGAAAGACCTGGAATAAATCTGAGGTTAATATTTTTAGTAGGATTGAATGATGCCAGTAGTGCTAAATTAAAACCGGCTTGTGGCACATTTTCAATAGTTAGAAGAGAATCTCCCGTTGCAGCGGGATCGAATGATCTATTGATGTAAAATGAACTTGTGTTCCATGATAAGAGGAAACCAAAATGGTAGTATCTCATATCGAATCGTTCGAGATTCGTGGTACTACCCACTCGTTGGGCTTTTGCCTCATTGGATGAGGCTAAAACCAACATGGTGATAATCAATACGAAAAGGCGCGTTTTCTTCATTTACGAGGCAAATGTAAACACACAAATTCAAAGATTATTGTATCTACTGCATTCTTAGTAACAACCTGAACAGGAATACTGCTAAAATGGAATAGAGGAGGCCAACAAAGACAAGAACAATAAATGAGGCTGAACTCACTATTCTTGGGTTAGTAAACAAATCGGTACGACTGTTTGCCACTTCAATGATTTGTTCCCGCGAAAGATGAGCAAGCTGGTCGTTTTCAGCCTTGATTTTATTCAATTCTTCATCAGTGTCTAATGCTTCAATTGTCAGTGTATAATCCTGCTTCTTCTTTACCTCTAACTCATCACTGATAAAATTGTAGTAAGCGAAAATGCACATACCAACCATCACTGCATACTTTATTGTAGCACTGGCAGCTACTTTAAAATCTGCCATAAAACCAGATTGTTGACCTCTTCTTTTAGCTCTGTAAATTCCTCTAAGTTCAATAAATATCAAGATGATAATAAAGGACAAGTTGGTAATAACTCCCAGGGAGCGGCCCGCATCGGGGTTGTCTTTGAATAACACAGTTGCCCCTAAAACGCGAATACCCAGCCATACAAGGCCGAGTATCCACGGTAAAAATGATTTAATTCTATTCATTTTATGAGTTCATGGAAGCGAGGAACTCCTCGTTATCCTTGGTTTTGTCAATTCTATCTTTCACGAATTCCATTGCTTCAACAGGATTCATATCTGCTAGGTGTCTTCTCAAAATCCACATTCTTTGAAGAACATCTCTATCGTGAAGCAAGTCTTCTTTACGAGTACCTGAAGAAAGGATATCAATAGCAGGGAATATTCTTCTGTTGCTGATGCGGCGATCCAACTGAAGTTCCATATTACCTGTTCCTTTAAATTCTTCGAAGATTACTTCGTCCATTTTCGAACCTGTGTCAACCAAAGCGGTTGCTATAATTGAGAGTGAACCTCCATTTTCAATTTTTCTTGCAGCACCGAAGAAACGTTTTGGTTTTTCCAAAGCATTAGCTTCCACACCACCAGAAAGAACTTTACCACTTGAAGGAGCTACAGTATTGTATGCACGTGCCAAACGTGTAATCGAGTCAAGAAGGATACACACGTCGTGGCCACATTCTACAAGGCGCTTCGCTTTTTCAAGAACGATATTCGCGATTCGAACGTGACGTTCAGCAGGCTCATCAAAAGTTGAAGCAACTACTTCACCTTTAACGCTGCGCTTCATGTCCGTTACTTCTTCAGGACGTTCGTCGATAAGAAGTACGATGAGGTAGGTTTCAGGATGATTTTTCGCAATGGCGTTTGCTACGTCTTTCAACAAAGTGGTCTTACCCGTTTTTGGTTGAGAAACGATCATACCTCTTTGACCTTTACCGATAGGAGAGAAGAGGTCCATAATTCTCATCGACACATTGTTATTATTGTCGGCAAGGTGGAATCTTTCGTATGGGAAAAGGGGAGTAAGGTATTTGAATGGAACGCGGTCACGCACCCATCCTGGATCGCGGCCATTGATCGAGTCCACGCGA
>JAWKNK010000036.1:0-2063 GCA_041391745.1 Flavobacteriales bacterium | reverse complement strand
AGCTGATACTGGCTTTCCTGTATTATGGAGCACTGGTGAGGACACCAATGATATCACAATCACACCTAATGAGAGCACTACCCTTGAAGTAAGCGCTGAATACAACGGATGTGTAACTACTGAAACAATTGAAATCAATATTTCTGAAAGTCCAGAACTTATGGTATCGGGTCCGGATATCTTCTGCCAACCATCTGGCAACATCGTGCAAATGGTAACGCTATTAGTATCTGGAGGATCTCAACAATATACATGGAGCACTGGTGCTGAAGGCAATGTTGCAAACGTGCTTCCTACGGAAACTACCACATACACTGTTACTTCAGAAATCGCTCCGAACTGTATTGCCACAGGTTCGATTACTATTGAGTATTTAATGACAGAAGTATCGAATGTTCAAATCTATACGTGCGGCAGCCAGAATACTTCTGCCGAGTATGAAGGCAACTTCTATCAGATTGGTGAGCATTTTGTCTATATGGGCGAAGCGAGCAATGGTTGTGATTCTTACACTCAGTTAACTGTTTCTCCTTTTGTGGTGAATATTGATTTCATTGACGGTACACTCGTAGCTTCTGAATTTGAAAATGCAGTGTACTATTGGTATGAATGTGGAAATGAAGTATCGCTTCAAGTAGGAAGCAGCAACACATTTACACCAACATTCAGTGGTTTATACAATGTTTACGTTGAAACTGATATCTGCGGTACTGATAATATAGATTGTGTGGAAATTGTTGTAGGTGTGAAAGAATTGGAATCTTTCAACTTCCAATTATCTCCAAACCCAGCAACTTCAGAATTTAGACTTTCAAACTTGCCTTTGAATGCAGCTGTTCAAATTTTTGATACTGCAGGTAAAATGGTATTTGCTTCGAAGAGTATTTCAAGCAACATGACTATCGGCACCGAACATTTAGAACCCGGTTTATATATTGTACAAGTCCAAAACGATGGCGGAAACTTTGCTTCAGAAAAATTAATTATTTCTGAGTAAGTGTTTCTTTATGTAGTGAAAAACCTCCAGCCCAATGGGCTGGAGGTTTTTTTTTAATTTACAATTTCCAAATCTTCACTTGATATCCTCCATTGATTTGGAGCATATAAATTCCAGATGAAAGCTCAGACAAGTCAATTGTACTTGTCTGCGGATTAGAAATCAATTTTACCAACCTTCCGCTCATATCCATTACGCGCAATTCGCTAACCAAACCGCCACGAATATTGATTTCATTTGCCACTTGCGTTGGATAAACTTCAAATGAATTCAAATCATTTTCTTCCACTCCAACACATGATTCAATGCTCAATGCTTGCGCTGCCATTCCACCGCAATTCTGAGACTCATTATAGACATAAGTCACCTCATAATCGCCTACTCCCCACTCGCTTGTGTTGATGGCATCCAACTGCGTTCCATTGAAGTAATACGTTCCACCAAGTGGCGCGCCTCCTTGAAATGTATAACTCACGCCGAGACATGGACTATCATCTACTAAATCCAACGACACATTTAAAGCGGGCAATACTTCCACTTGAATGGTAGCAGTACCTTCGAAACAACTGGCATTACTGTCATAGACATACGTCAATTCATGTGTGCCTTCGCCAGCTGTTGCCGGATCAAAAACACCATTGGTAACACCGATACCTGAATAGTCTCCTCCCGTGGGTTGACCTCCACCAAGCACGTAAGCATCACTATTTAAACAGAAAGGTTCAATTGGAAAATTCCATGTTACAGCTACTACTTGTTCGATATCTACAACTATGGAAGTAGTGAGTAAATCGCACGTCCCTGCTTGGTTTCCGATCACACAATAATATTCACCTTCTTCCGTTGCAAGCACGCTTTGAGTCGTTTCTCCATTACTCCACTCGTACGAGTATCCCTCCGTTGCAGTTAAAGTCACAGAGCCACCTTCACAGAAAAATACAGGTCCATCGGCAGTAATAAAAGCTTGATTATTTAGAATTACCGAAATATTATTCGTACCAGCATTCGCCACACCTAGATCGATGTTACCATCATTATTAAAATCATCGGTGATCACAACTACAGG
>JAWKNK010000035.1:0-2631 GCA_041391745.1 Flavobacteriales bacterium | reverse complement strand
TAAGGCAAATAAGATCAATCCAAGATTGGTTTGAAATAGGGCAGAGATACTAATTTCAGAGATCACGAAGGAATTTAACAGGACATATACCGTGTCAATCAAGTAAAGTGAAGTTCCAATATAGTACCAGGTCAGTTTTCCTCTTCTAACCAACATTCCGCAGAGATAAAAAACCACAATCAGCCCAATATAAATAAGCATCGTTGGAGTAAGTAAAATATCCAGACCAATCATCCCTGCCTTGTATTGCGGCAAAAAGAGGAGCATCAAGTAAATGACGGAGGCAAGAAAAACATAATAAAAGATCTGGGAGGTTCCTTTGACAACTTCTTCTGATCGGTTGTAGGAATTGATCAGCATGCGATCTCCAAATGACACTTGCCAGCGCACAGGTTCCATAAACAATCGGATGTACAAATTTTCTCCCTTTTGCGTTCGAATCACAATTCCTTTTTTCAATTGGCCCACATCACTGTGTTGGTGCAAAATCTGATCGTTGTCGTAAATAGTTACCTGACCACAATCTTTAGTCCACTCCAATTTAATGGTTCTGCTATGCTGCTCGTCGTAATAAAATGACTGTGATTCCATAACCTAAAAATGCGAATAATGTTTGAGAAATTAAAGTTGAAAGTCGAAAGGATTAAGTGGTAAGGATTACTAGAGGCTAGACTGCTGGAAACTAGACTTTGTGATACGGATAAGAAGAAGGAGTCCAGAAATCCAGCCTCGAGAAATCCAGAAATCAAAAAGTCATCTCCTAACCCTGCGACTTCAGTCCGGGAAGGAGAATAGTGAAAGTGAGATTTAACCACAAAGGACGCAAAGAATAGGCAATGGATGCAAGAGTGTCATTGTCCATTCTCCGATAACCAATTTCAATAATTTTTCACTTTTCACTTTTCATTTTTAATTAAAAAAGCCCTCCCGAAAACAATCGGAAAGGGCTTTTTTCTAAACTGGTTTGAGATTTCTAGTCATTTGTTTGCTTGACTACTTCTACCCATCCACCGGGTTCCAGAGCACTGATAGTATTGTCGTACATGGCCTCTGTTGAAATAGAAGGCATGTAGAATTTCCCTAAATAAGTAGCGTTCAATTGGATTCGATACGTTCGCGTCTGATTTACAGCTAAATTGTAGTAAGTGTACACGCGGTCATCTCGAATATCCTGATAAACGAAGCTGCTTGATGTATGTGCCGATCTGAATCCATCCATTCTTGTATTGTGGATTTCCCAACCTGAAGGGAAGATCTGATTCAAAGCCATTTCTTTCAAATACCCTCTTAATCCACTGTTTCGAACCGTAACTTCGGCAATGAAATCAGTTCCTTGCTCAATTCGTTTTGGATCAATTCGGTTTCCGTCCATGTCTTTGTAATCTATGCTGATGGATACATTTTCCGCCTTTCTTTGCTCTCTTCCTTGCATTGGAATTCCTGTGGTCATAATACGGACAAATAGGGGAGATTCACTCTTATTCACTACCTCAATAGTTTTGTCTTTGTATTCCACATCGTAAGTCAATAAAGGTTTCATGGTTTTCTTCAAGACCCTGTCTCCATTTCCAATTTTGTATTCAAAATACATCACTTTTGATGGAAGATGTTTGCCCATGTATTTACCAAGTGCTAGTAAACAATATGCGGTAGTCTGAGTACTCATCCAATGCTGAGAAGACAATTGTTCTGCGATTCTTCTTGCTACGGAGAATCCTTTGGTCTTTTCATCCAATAATGTCAGTGTTTCAAGAATCATGGCTTCATCTCTCACACTGTTTCCAAATGTGTAAGACAATTCGGTGTACTCCGGTACGGCGGTACCATATCCTTTGACAAGTTGTTCTGCAATTTCAAATTGACCAGCTAATTTATAAGCTGCTGCCAATCTCCATCTTGCCGTAATCGATAGATCTCTCTTTTCTCTCAATCGGTTCATGGATGCCAAGTCTGCCTTATCTGCAAGCGCCAAAGTGTACAATCTGTAGGCTTGCGTGATGTCGTTGTATCGACCTTCATAAGTTGAAGAAGCATACCAGCTTTTTGCTTTTTTCTTCTGATATCTTTCCCATCTGGAAATCAAATGGGATGGAACTTTGTATCCCAATTTTTCAGCTTCCAATAAGAAGTGTCCTGCATAGTTGGTTCCCCATTCGCTTTCTGAAGTTCCTCCTGGCCAGTAAGAGAATCCTCCTCCGCTTGTTTGGAATAAACTGATTCTCGCAATGGCTGCATCAATATTTTGCTGAATCGAAATCTTATAATCATTGTTCAATTCCATCAATCTGGCTAAATACAGTTGAGGGAAAGCTCCAGAAGTAGTTTGCTCGATACATCCATGAGGGTAACGAATCAAATACTTCAATCGCTTCTCTAAATTTAATGGAGGGAAGGTCGATAATTCAAGTTTAGCTGAATTTGTTCCTTCAATTCCAAAATACTCAGGGCTACCGCTCCATTTTTGTCCAGGCTGAATAACGACTTCTTGCACGTTCACTGTTTCCGGGTTGGAGAGTCGAACGGCCAATTCTACGTCGTAATGTGCACTTTCATTTCCTGATTTTACATTGATACGCACTTTTGCTACTCCTAATTTTTCAGCAACTTTTAATCTGAAATTAGCCACTTTAT
>JAWKNK010000034.1:0-2851 GCA_041391745.1 Flavobacteriales bacterium | reverse complement strand
CAAATGCAAATCCAGAGTTCGAAGCACATATTGCTAAGGACGGAGAAGTTTTCGAAGTAGGTGCTATCAAAATTAAAGTACTTCACACACCAGGTCACACAATGGAAAGTACTTGCTACCTTCTTTCTGATGAGACTGGAAAAGAAGTAGCTCTATTCTCTGGTGACACATTGTTTATTGGCGATGTAGGACGTCCTGACTTGGCTCAGAAAGCGGCACACATGACTCAAGAGCAATTGGCAGAAACGCTTTTTGATTCTTTGAGAACGAAGATTATGCCTTTGTCTGATGAGATTATCGTTTATCCAGCACACGGTGCGGGTAGTGCTTGCGGTAAGAATATGAGTAAAGAAACTACGGATACTTTGGGCAATCAAAAAGCAACAAACTACGCGCTTCGTGCAGATATGACTAAGGAAGAGTTTGTGAAAGAAGTAACCAACGGTTTGATGCCTCCTCCTGCATATTTCCCATTGAATGTTGCATTAAACAAAAAAGGATACGAAAGTATCGATACTGTTCTCGACAGAGGCTTGCATGGACTCTCTCCAGATGCATTCGAAACTGCTGCAAACGAGACAGGAGCAATCATGCTTGACGTGCGCAATGCTCAAGAATTTGCAAAAGCTTTTGTTCCAAACTCAATCAACATTGGATTGGACGGGCAGTTCGCTCCGTGGGTAGGTGCATTGATTCCAGATATCAAGCAAGAGATTTTAATCATCACTACACCGGGTAATGAAGAAGAAGTAGTAACACGCTTGAGCCGTGTTGGATACGACCATGTAATTGGTTTCTTGGAAGGTGGTGTAGATGCATGGAAATCTGCAGGAAAAGAAATCGATATGATTCAGAGTATTTCAGCTGAAGAGTTGGCTGCTAAAGGAGATGTGGAAATTATCGATGCGCGTAAAGCGAGTGAAAACTTCGCAGAAAGAATCGCTACGTCAGAGAATATGCCTCTTGACAATGTGAACGATCACATGGCGTCTATCGACAAAAACAAAACATATTATGTACACTGCGCAGGTGGATACCGTTCGATGATTTTCGTAAGTATTCTTCGTGCAAGAGGATTTGATAATCTAGTGGACGTGAAAGGTGGATTCAAGGCTATTAAAGAATCAAACTTGTTCAAGCTCACAGATTACGTTTGTCCTTCAACAATGCTTTAAAACCACAGGTTGTTTTAATTTCTATACGGTTTGTAATTATTGAGGGAAGGTCAACGGACTTTCCCTCTTTTTAAAAAAAAGTAGTCATGATAAAGAAGTTGAATTCATTGGGAAAATTCTCATTTGTACCAGGAGTGATTATCGGTGCTGTTGGCGGCTACTTATACTGGAAGTTCGTGGGATGCTCTTCAGGCACTTGTGCTATCACCTCAAGTCCAGTGAATAGTACTCTCTATTTCGCGGGTTTGGGCGGACTGTTGTTTAGCAGTTTGCTTCAAGGAAAAAAAGCAGATAATAAACTTTCAAATACAAATCAAAATGAAAATCCAAGTTGAAAATATCAAGTGCGGAGGATGCATGAATAGCATCAAAAAAGCATTATTAGAATTGAAAGGTATAACTAATGTTGAAATCGATAAAGACAATCAGATAGTCGAGGTTTCAGGCAATGAATTCAGTGAAGAAGAAGTGATCAAATCACTTAAACATATGGGCTACCCACCTGCTGGCGAAAACAATGTTTTTGAAAAAGCAAAATCATTTGTTTCATGTGCTGTAGGAAAAATGCAATCATAAAATGAAAAAATTAATTCCCTTTATACTTGGATTAATGCTTGTCATTAATTCTTTCGGTCAATCAGAAGCTCCTCACAAAGTGGTGATGCAAGTAACCGCGAACGACACTTTGGTTTACAAGGCATTGCTCAACAACATTTTTCACTTGAAAGAAGGATTTGGAGACAGCTTGAAAATTGAAGTGGTTTTGCATGGTCCAGCAGTGATGATGGCTGTGGCGAACAAAACAAAATATTCAGACCAAATCAAGAAGTGGTCTGCGGAAGGCGTGGACTTCATGGTATGTGAAAACACCATGAAAAAGAAAAATATTACGCATGAAGAAATTGTGCCTGGAGCCAAATTTGTTCCTATGGGTCTAGGAGAAATCATCCTCAAAGAAGAAGAAGGATGGTCGTATGTGAAAATCGGATTTTAAACCTCTCTAATTATACTTTTTATGATGAAGAATTCAAGGTTCTTCCTATCATTTATTTTCCTTTTCTCAGCTATTTTAGGTAATGCACAACACCAGGAATTGCAAGAAAAAACAATGCTTTGGAAGCCAAAGCAACCGCATCATCCCGCTGATTCGTCAAGCCTTTGGTCAGCTTTTCATCATGGTACTTTTCACGGTCATTTTAGAAATTTTTTAATGGCTACTGACAACGCTCCGGGACTTTCAGATTACTTCGCAGAGGCGCTTGGTGGAGGAATCAAATTTGAGACGGGGTCGTTTCATAATTTCAAATTTGGCATGAGTGGTTTTGTTGTCTTTAATATACACTCATCCAACCTGTCGTTGACTGATCACCTCTCCAATCAATCCAACAGGTATGAAATAGGGTTGTTTGATTTAGAAAACCCACATAATAAAAATGACATTGATCGACTTGAAGAATTGTATTTAAAATATTCATTTCGCAATGGCCAATTCGTTGCAGGAAGACAACTCATCAATTCTACTTTTATCAATCTTCAAGATGGTAGAATGCGCCCAACAGAAGTTCAAGGTCTGACATTGAACTGGATGCCTTCACCAAAGACTTTGTTACAATTTGCAGTGCTCGACGAAATTTCACCACGCAGCACAGTTCGTTGGTTTCGCGTGGGTAGATCTA
>JAWKNK010000033.1:0-3662 GCA_041391745.1 Flavobacteriales bacterium | reverse complement strand
CAAGCTGAAGCCTATTCAGAATGCTGTGACGGCTACATTCAAGCATTCAAGATTAAGGAAGGCAATGCAAATACATATTACAATGCTGCTTGTTGCGCCTCCTTGGCGGGCAATTTCGAACTCGCATTGGATTGGCTGAATAAAACGGCTGCTTTGGGATGGACCAATAAACAATGGATGATGAATGATGGCGACTTGAAAGCCCTTCATGATGTCGAAGGCTGGAACGACGTGCTTCAAGCTGTCCAAGCCAATATTGATATAATAGAAAAAGATTACGACAAACCGCTACAAAAAAGATTGGAAGCCATCTATGTTAAAGATCAAACGCTAAGACAATTAATCAGTGATGCAGAAAAAAAGTTTGGAGAAGATTCACCAGAGATGAATTACTACTGGGGCTTGATGGCTCAAGAAGATAGCTTGAATGAGCTTGAAGTAATCGCAATTATTGATGAGTTTGGCTGGCCTGGTAAAAGCCTCGTAGGTGGGAAAGCAAACACTGCTGTTTGGCTGGTTATTCAGCATGCTTCTTTAGAATTGCAAGAAAAATATTTGCCATTGATGAGGGCTTCGGTTGAAAAAGGAGAATCCCAAGGAAATCATTTGGCCCTTCTAGAGGATCGCATTCAAATGTATCAGGGCAAGCCACAAGTTTACGGTTCTCAAATCACCAAAAACATGGAGACCAATGAATGGAAATTGCATGAGTTGATTGAACCAGAATATGTTGATCAGAGACGCGCCGCCGTCGGATTAGGTCCGCTTTCAGAATATGTAATGCGATGGAATATTGTATTCGATGTTCCCCAAAAAGTGAAGTAATTATTTAGCACTCCACTTTCTAACAAGCTTATTGAATAACCCAGGAAAATAGCGCTTCACGATGAGGCCCATGGCTTCGGTGCGACCAACGGAAATTTCGAATTTCTTTTTCACCACACCCTCTAAAATTTTTGTTGCTACAAAATCTGGAGTGAGACCTTTGTCCTGATTGTTATCGAGCTCATTGCTGGCTTTTCCTTCAGATGTCAATGCATGTTTTGATATTTCCGTTTTGGTAAAACCAGGAAGTACCAATGTAATGTGCACATTGTTTTTTTCTACTTCCATGCGCATCGATTCGTAGAATCCGTGTAATGCATGTTTTGAAGCTGAATAGGCTGAACGTAAGTAGAATCCCCATTTTCCAACCAGACTAGAAGTGACAATAATATGTCCGGAGCCACGTTTTACCATGTTTTGGCCTATCAGTTTTGAAAGCAAAATATTTCCGAAGAAATTCACTTCAAATATGCGTCGATCCACTTCCAATGGCGTGTTGATCGTTTCCCCTCTTTGACTGATTCCGCCATTGTTGAAAAGGTAATCAATATGAGGGTAGGTCTTCAAAACATGCTCGGCTGCATTTCTCACACTTGCTTCATCTCCAAGATCCATTGGAAGGATGGCAACCATTTCGCTTTTACAATTGGACTTCACGCGTTCTAACTCTTCTTTTCTTCTTGCAGAAAGAATGAGAGTCGCTCCCATTTCCGAAAGTTGATAAGCCAAAGCTTCACCTATTCCACTAGAGGCACCAGTTATCCAAATTGTTTTATCTTTGAAATGCAAATGATTCATGACGCGAAGTAACATTATTTTTTAGATAGCTTAGCGTTTATTGTTTGTTAACCTTGCCTTAACGATGCAATTTTACTTTCGCATCGTCAAAAGAACAAAACATGAGTAAACAAAAAGTACTTCTTGTAGATGACGAACAGGATATTCTAGATTTGATTGGATTCAATCTGGAAAAAGAAGGATTCGAAGTACACACTGCTAATAACGGCAGAGATGGTCTTGAAGTCGCAAGACGCGTAATCCCAGATTTGATTTTGTTGGATGTGATGATGCCGGGAATGGACGGGATGGAAACTTGCCGTGAAATCCGCGATACCGACCAACTCAAAAATGTTTTGGTGGCATTTCTCACAGCGAGAAATGAAGACTACTCTCAAATAGCAGGTTTTGACGCCGGAGCAGACGATTATATCGCTAAGCCGATCAAACCTCGTGTCTTGGTTTCAAGAGTAAAAGCACTTCTTAGAAGAAATATTCCAATGGAAGCGGATACGATGCCGACTCCTGATCATGGAATAGTTATCGACAAAGAAAGATATGTAGTTTTTAAAGATGGCAATCAGTTGAACCTTCCAAAAAAGGAGTTTGAATTGCTTGCTCTTCTAACTTCCGCTCCAGGCAGGGTTTTCACCCGTGAAACCATTCTGGCCAACGTATGGGGCAACGATGTGATTGTGGGTGATAGAACGATTGATGTTCATATCCGCAAACTTCGTGAAAAACTTGGTGATGATAATTTTAAGACAGTAAAGGGAGTAGGCTATAAATTTGAGCCTTAATGACTCAAAATACTCCGAAAAGTGTTGCTCTTAATTCTTCAATCCTGATCACGGGATTGTTGGCGCTAACCTATTTCCTCGTAGTATATTCTCTAGATCGCGAAGTCGAATGGCTGTGGTTACTCGCATTTGTGGTGCTGGGTTTCGGTATATCCTATTTTATCGTTTTTTACTATATCGATAAATTCCTTTATCAAAAGGTAAAAATCATCTACAAGACCATTCACACGATGAAATCAAGTGGCTCGGATATCAAGCCACAAATCAGAATGAGTTCTGACGTGTTGAGTTTGGTGAATCGTGAAGTGGCAGATTGGGCTGAAGAAAAGGTCAAAGAAGTTAAAGCGCTTAAAGATTCCGAAACCTTCAGAAAGGAATTCATCGGAAACCTGGCGCATGAATTGAAAACGCCCATTTTCAATATTCAAGGTTACATCGACACTTTGCTAGAAAGTGAATTGGATGATAAGGAATTGACCGTAAAATTTCTTCAAAAGGCATCTTCCAACTGCGATCGATTGAGTGACTTGATTCAGGATTTGGATCAAATTACACGTTTTGAAAGCGAAGGAATGAAATTCGACATGAAACGATTTGATATCGTGGATATGGCCCGTCAAATGATGGATTCTTTGGAACAGAAAGCCAAGGAAAAGAATATTACACTTCGATTTAAAAATACCAACGAGCGACCTATCTGGGTGTTGGCAGATCCAAAACGCATTCAACAAGTATTTACCAATCTTCTAGTAAACAGTATTAACTACGGAAAGGAAAATGGAGAAACCAGAATTCGTTTTTACGATATGGATGATAGTATTTTGATTGAGGTGGCTGATAATGGGGTGGGTATAGCTAAGGAACACATCCCTCGTATTTTCGAAAGATTCTATCGTGTCGATAAGAGTCGCTCACGAAATGAAGGCGGTTCAGGTTTGGGACTGGCCATATGCAAACACATTATAGAAGGGCACAAACAAACCATCTCCGTCCGAAGCAGTGAAGAGGTGGGAAGTACATTTGCTTTCACACTGAAAAAAGCGAAATAATCACAGTCGGCTGTAATCGGCTCCCACAAAATGGTTCGAATGTTTTTCTTCTCCTATTGTAGTGGAAGGACCGTGCCCAGGATGTACAACATAGTCTTCTGGAAGCTTGTAAATTTTCTCTTGTAAAGAATTGACCAAATCCGCGGCATTGCAACCAGGTAAATCAACTCGTCCAACGCTGCCTTTGAAAAGCACGTCGCCGATAATTACT
>JAWKNK010000032.1:0-6044 GCA_041391745.1 Flavobacteriales bacterium | reverse complement strand
ACCTGCTCCTGGTTTCCAGAAACCGATACCGTATTTATTGGAGATGGAAGAAAGGAAGTTGAAAACTTCGTTATTCTTATTTAAAGCTTCTTGTAAGTCAGTAGTAGAACCTACACGTACTTGGATCAAGTGATCGCAGTGCACAGTAGAAGGAACAGCAACTTTACTTCTTCCAGCTTGCATAAACTGAAGAAGTGCCATTTGAGCCGTAGCGTCTTGCATTGCTACGCGGTCTGGAGCAAAGTCAACATAAGACTTTCCTCTTTCGTAGGCCGATTGGGCGTTTCCGTCCCAAAGGTGGGTATATAGAATTTTTTCGGCTAGAGTAAGTGGACGACCCACTACATTGCGAGCAGCCTCAACTCGCTCAGGGAAGCGGCTATAAACCGCTTTGATCATGTCTAGATCAAATACTTTGTTGCTCATGTGCTGTTTTATCTGATGACGTTTGTTAAATCCCCGCGAAAATACGTCACAGAGCCATTCATCACAATTTTTTAATAAATACTAAGAAACCCGCGATATTTGGAACGTGAGATTAGTTTCAGCCTCGACGCGAGAAAATATAAAAACTGCCTTTAAAGCCATTCGAAGTCAAATGCTTCGAACCGTCCTCACTGTAAGCATTATAGCTATTGGTATTACGGCTTTGGTAGGGATGATTACCGCTATTCAAGCCATTCAAAATAAAATCAATAACGAATTCACGAGACTCGGAAGCAACACCTTCACTATTCGTTCCGGAAACTCCATGCGCGGCGGTCGTCATGGCCAGAACATGAAAGTGAACGACATTATCAGCTACGAAGAAGCAAAAGAATTTCAGGAAAATTTTAATGATAAAGCCCTAACGAGCATTTCTGCTTTTGTAATGGGAACGGCTACAGTGAAATATGAAAGCTTCAAAACCAATCCCAATGTTTCTGTTTTGGGTTGTGATGCGGAATATTTCAAATTGAGTGCATATGAATTGGAAAGAGGACGATTTTTCAGTCCTTCCGAAATGGAATTGGGTTCGAACGTAATTATCATCGGAGCTGATATCGTAAATAAATTATTCGAAAACATTTCAGATCCTGTTGGACGCTACATCTCTCTCGGGTCAGCGAGATATCTTGTAGTTGGAACTTTGAAATCAAAGGGAAACACATTTGGTTTTGCCAACGACAACCAGTGCGCAATTCCAGTGAGCAATGCCAAGAAAAACTATGGAACCGACAATACGGATTACACTATAAATGTTCTTGCAAAAGACGCCAAGTCCCTCGACCAAGTAGTAAGCGACGCCATCGGAATGATGCGCGTTATTCGAAAGGATCGTCCGCAAGATGATATTTCGTTCGACATCAGAATGAGCAATAGTCTTGTGGAAGAATTAATCGGACTAATATCTGGTATCACCTTTGGGGGTATTTGTATTGGCTTGATAACCCTTCTAGGGGCGGGAATCGGATTGATGAATATTATGCTCGTATCCGTAACAGAGCGCACACGTGAAATTGGTGTTAGAAAATCATTAGGTGCAAGCTCTGCAATTATTCGTCAGCAATTCCTGATAGAGTCTATTGTAATTGGTCAAATAGGTGGCTACATCGGAATTATTTTAGGCATTCTTGTTGGAAACATAGTCTCAATGGTGATTGGAACAAGCTTTACTGTTCCTTGGCTTTGGATTTTCTTGGGAGCTACGATCTGTTTTATTGTGAGTATTGTTTCAGGGTATTACCCAGCACGTAAAGCCTCAAAACTTGACCCAATTGAGTCACTTCGTTACGAATAATATCCGTAACATTGTACCATGAAATTCACAGTTAAACTGATTTGCAATTCACTTGCAATTGCATTGATATCATTACTTCATTCATGCGCTGTAGCTCAGTCTACAACTTCTCAAGTTGCAACAGAACATTCAACAACTGAGCGTCCAAAATTAATTGTTGGAATTACTGTCGATCAAATGCGATATGACTACATCGAAAAATTTTGGAATGACTTTTCAGAAGACGGATTCAAGAAATTAGTGAATGAAGGATTTTTTGCGAGAAACCTTCACTACAACTACATGCCAACCTACACAGGACCAGGTCATGCCGCGATCTTCACTGGTACCTCACCTGCTTATAATGGAATCGTGGCCAATGATTGGTACGAAAAGTCAACTGGCAGAATGGTCTATTGTTCGGCAGACAGCACCGTTTTGGGAGTTGGTTCAAAATCAGTTGCCGGTCAAATGAGCCCTCACTATTTATTAAGTTCTACCATTGGAGATGAATTAAAATTATTCTCAAACAACCGTTCTAAGGTAATTGGAATAGCCATGAAAGATCGAGGCGCTATTCTACCTGCTGGAAGAACTGCAGATGCTGCCTATTGGTTTGTAGGAGCACAAGAAGGCGTTTGGACGTCATCTACTTGGTATATGGATTCACTCCCAAATTGGGTAAGTGCTTACAATAAGCTTGGCAAGCCAGAATCATATATGAATCAATCATGGACACTCTTGAAGGATATCAGTGCGTATGATGAAAGCATGCCTGACAACAACGCTTATGAACTACCTTTCAAAGGTACGATTAAGCCCGTTTTCCCATACAATCTGAGTGAACTGCGAGCATTGAACAATAACTACGATTTGATCAAAGCAACACCTTTTGGTAATTCGCTTACTGTAGACTTTGGAAAGCAAGTTATTCTAAATGAAAATTTCGGAAAAGATGAATTTACAGATTTGTTGTGCATGAGTTTTTCTTGCACTGACTATGCTGGTCACCAATTCGGAATTCATTCAAAAGAAGTACAGGATACCTATCTCAGACTCGATTTAGAAATTGCAGAATTCATTTCATTTCTAGACAAAGAAATAGGAAAAGGGAATTACGTCATCTTTCTTGCTGCAGACCACGCCGGCGCTCCAACTCCAAGCTATATGATGGAACAAAAAGGCGCGGCTGGATATTGGAAGAGTGATAAACTCGAAGAGCAGGTGCAACAGTATCTCGTTGCTAAATACGGCGAAGGTCAATGGATAATGAATGAAACCAATCAGAACATATTTCTAAACCGAACACTCATTCGGGAGAAAAAGCTAGACTTATTGAAAATTCAACAGGAGTTGACCGAATTTATTTCTGAAATCCCAAACGTGCTGATGGTTTTCAATGGTTCGGATTTATCCCGTATCGATTCCAAAAATCCAATTGCATCGATGGTTCAGTTGGGGTACAACCAGCATCTTTCAGGAGATATTATTTATGTCACCGATCCTGGATATATGGAATATGGAATGCAAGGCACCACACACGGTTCTCCTTACACTTACGACACACATATTCCTGCCCTATTTTACGGTATGAACATACCACATGGTGAAACATTCGAAAGACATAGTGTTTGCGATATCGCCCCTACCATATCTTCGCTTTGTAGAATTGCTTTCCCGAGCGCATGTATCGGAAATCCAATTTTACCAATAGTAGAAGGCAGATAATATGATTCAATACAACGTAAGTTACACCAAAGCAAACAGACATCATTTAGAATTTAAGGCAACATTTCCTTGTCAAGATTCTAATATCCTTCATTTACAATTGCCCTCATGGCGCCCTGGTCGCTATGAGCTGGGTAACTTTTCGAAGAACATTTTGAATTGGCGCGCCTACTCTCCAAATGGAGAAGTGCTTCCTTATTCAAAAATCACAAAAGACTTGTGGGCAGTCGACACCAAAGGGTACCCTTTTGTGCATATTGAGTATACTTACTACTCTGCTGATTTAAATGCAGGAAGCACTTATCTCTCTGATGAGCTTTTCTATATCAATCCTGTCAACTGTTTTTTTTACAATCCAGAAAAACTGGAAGCAAAATACTCTATCAAGTTTGAGTTGCCTTCAACTTTTAATGTAGCGACAGGACTTAAATCTTTAGGTGAAAATAAATTCGAAGCAATAAATTTTGACGACTTAGCAGATTGTCCGATGTTGGCTTCAGCTACTTTGAAAAAATTCACATATGAATGTCGCGCGGTGAAATTTCACATTTGCATTCATGCGAACGCTCATGCACCAGAAGCCTAATTTGATTGATGACTTCTAGTCAATTTACAGAAGAACATTTTAAAATATTTGGAGATATTCCTTGCGAGGAGTATCACTTCCTCTTTTCATTTTTCCGCCGTACTCTTCATTAGACACGGCGTAGAGCATCACAACTCCACAGTGATATGCATGGGACCTGATACTGAGTTTGTTTCTGGTTCGGGATATAAAGATCTACTTGCTATTTCTTGCCATGAATTATTCCACACTTGGAACATCAAGAATATTCGCCCAGTTGAAATGATGCCTTATGATTTTTCAAAAGAAAATTATTCTGAATTGGGCTATGTGGCAGAAGGTGTTACCACGTACTATGGCGATAATTTGCTTTATCGCACTGGTCAGTTTACCGAAGCTGAATGGATGGAAGAGCTTCAGAAATTGGTTCAAGAACATCTGTGGAACGACGGTCGATTTAATTTGAGTGTTGCTCAAAGCAGCTTAGAAACCTGGTTGGATGGGTATGGAGCGGGCATTCCTTGGCGCAAAGTTTCCATTTACAACGAAGGATCACTCCTCACTTTTATTTCCGATTCAATTATCAAGCGCGCCACTTCTAATGCCAAGAGCATGGATGATGTAATGCGTATTATGTATGAACGATTCGGAAAAAAAGGCATTGGTTATTCTGCTGATGATTATCAAAAAATATTAGAAGAAGTTAGTGGTGTCTCTTTCCAAAAGTTGTTTGATCAACTGTACAGAGGAATTGCTGATTATACTCCGTATATCCTAGAAGCGCTTGATTTCAATGGATATCAGTTAATGGAAGCACCTTCTTCCAAATCTTCAGAAGCTGATTTTGGAATGGGACTCGACGAAAGCGGTAATAGACCTTCCATTTCAATGGTAAGTAAAGACAGCGCTGCTGATGATGCAGGACTGTGGTATGGTGATGAGATTATTACTATTGATGGTGTTCAACCTTACAAAAACGTGCAATCCATGCTTCGCGCGATTGAAACGAAGGCCGAAATAGTTTACTTGAGAAAAAATGAAATGAAGACTACCGTTTTGGAAAAAACGGGAAAGACATATTTGAAACGTTATTTTGTAGAAAGAAAATCCTCGATGACGTCTAGCACAGAAGGATAAGTATTGCTTTTCACAATCTTAAGGTCCTTTTCAGAAAGCCATTTCACCTCTGTGATTCCCTCTTCGAGTTGAGGCTTTGGAGTGCCGGTACCATTGTATTTCATTTCATACCAGGCCGTACACTTGAGCATTGGCTCGCCTTTTTGGATGTATGTATGCCAAGAGTCATTAAGTCTTTTTACGATGGTTAAATTGCCGATAGAGCACTCCTCTTCCACTTCTCTCAAAGCTCCTTCATCCACTTTTTCCCCTTCTTCCACTTTCCCTTTGGGTAAATCCCATTTTTCATGACGGTAGATGAAGAGCATCTTGCCTTCTTGATTTATCACCATTCCTCCAGCAGCTTGAACGAATTCGAATTGGTCGGCAAATTTTTTCCATGCCCCTTTAACATCAGAGCAGACGATATAAATTTCCTTTACGCCGCGGGCAATTGCGCTCTCAATCAGCACGATATCCATTTTACCGCAGGACCTAATAATCTCAGCCCCCTTGAACACCAAGGAGGGATCTGGATCAGACTGTGTAAAAATCACAGGTCGATTAGCAAAATATACTTTATACTTTTGTGCCATGAATTCCAATAAAGAACGCGCGTTAAAAGTAGCTGATTTTCTTTTGCAAATATCAGCCGTTAAATTATCTCCTTCAAATCCCTTCACTTGGGCATCAGGAATGAAGTCGCCAATTTATTGTGATAATCGTAAAACCCTATCATTTCCGGCAATAAGAAATGAAATAAAAAATGCATTTGTAGAATCGATTCGCGAAAATTTCACGGATGTTGAAGTGATTGCGGGCGTGGCTACAGGTGGAATTGCAATTGGAGCTTTGGTCGCAGAAGCCATGAACCTG
>JAWKNK010000031.1:0-9311 GCA_041391745.1 Flavobacteriales bacterium | reverse complement strand
AGGTACAATCGTGAAAGTATTGGTAAACGATAGTTCACCTATTGAATACGATCAACCATTGTTCTTGGTTGAGCCTGCATAATTGCACGGCAGCATAAAAACTCACCAATAAGCGAGCTTATGTTTAAGAAAATTCTCATTGCCAACCGTGGTGAAATCGCTTTGCGTGTTATTCGTACATGTAAAGAGATGGGTATTGCAACGGTGGCTGTATATTCCACTGCAGACCGCGACAGTTTGCACGTGCGTTTTGCGGATGAGGCCATCTGTATTGGACCTCCTCCGAGTAAAGAGTCTTACCTCAAGATTCCAAATATTATTGCTGCTGCAGAAATTACAAATGCAGACGCCATTCACCCAGGATATGGATTCCTTTCAGAGAATGCTACATTCTCTAAAGTATGTAAAGACAATGGCATCAAGTTCATTGGCGCTTCACCAGAAATGATTGAAGCAATGGGTGATAAAGCTTCAGCAAAACAAACCATGAAAGATGCGGGTGTTCCTACCATTCCTGGTAGCGATGGCTTGCTTGAAAGTTTGGAAGAAGCTACAAAGATTGCCAATCAAATTAAATATCCTATCATGCTCAAAGCTACGGCTGGCGGCGGTGGTAAGGGTATGCGCGTTTGTCACAACGACGAAGACCTTGCAGATGCATGGGACAAAACACGTCGTGAAGCAGGCGCTGCATTCGGTAATGATGGTATGTATATGGAGAAGTTCATTGAAGAACCTCGCCACATCGAAATTCAAATTGCCGGAGATAAATATGGTAAGGCATGTCACCTTTCAGAGCGTGATTGTTCTATTCAGCGTCGTCACCAAAAATTGGTAGAAGAAACACCTTCTCCATTTATGACAGATGAATTGCGCGAGAAGATGGGACAAGCTGCTATTAAGGCTGCCGAGGCTGTGAAGTATGAAGGTGTAGGTACAGTAGAATTCCTTGTAGATAAAAATAGAGATTTTTACTTCATGGAAATGAATACCCGTATTCAGGTAGAGCACACCATTACTGAAGAAGTAATCAATTATGATTTGGTAAAAGAGCAAATCAAATTGGCTTGGGGTGATCCTATCAGTGGTAGAAATTACTATCCGAAGCTTCACGCTATTCAGTGTCGTATTAATGCTGAAGATCCATTCAAAAACTTCGCACCATCTCCTGGAAAGATTACATCGTATCACTCACCAGGAGGACACGGAGTGCGTATGGACACCCACGCGTATGCTGGGGACATGATTCCACCGCATTACGATTCTATGATTTCTAAATTGATTGTAGTTGCACAAACACGTGAAGAAGCCATTACTAAAATGGAGCGTGCATTGGACGAGTACATCATTGAAGGTATAAAAACAACCATTCCTTTCCACCAGAAGCTCATGAAAAATGAGAAGTTCCGCGAAGGTGATTTCACCACGAAGTTCATGGAAGGCTTTTCGATGGAAGACTAACCTGAAGGGTTATTCATATATTCATAAATTCATGATTCATAAATTCATGATTCATGATTCATGATTCATGATTCATGATTCTTTATATTGAATTATGAATTAAGAATTATGAATTTGCCAGGAACCAAAAAATCTTTCCCGCTGCGATTTGTCGTGGCGGGATTTTTTTTGAGTCATTCCCTCATTCTTTAGTCAGTTGTTTTAAACGGCTTTGAAACGATTGGAAATAATTTCTTTTAGTAGTATCATTTAGAAAAGAAGCCGATATCATTTTTTCAACCAATGCTGATTTGGAAGTCATTAATGCCATAATATCTTGAAAAGTCTTTTCATTGATTTCTGCCTTCTCTGCCAGTTTCGCAAACTGCAACCCGATTTTGCCTTGGGCTAGATTTCTAGGCAACAGACCATCATCTAATGCAAAGTCCTTATCATCTATATGTATCCGACTATTGAGCAAATCATAGGCTGGACTTAGTCGATAATCTCCAAAAGGTGTTTCTAGAATAGAGAAATTTTTAAAATGGGCATCTCCATTCGAAAAAAGATAATTAAAGACAAGTAGTCTGAAAAGTTTTGGTGCCTCAATCTTGTAAGTACTTAAATAGTTGCGCATTACTTCAAAAACATCTAAGTAACTCCCGAGATATTTGTAATGTTCTCCATGTGTTTGTGGAGTTCTTTCTGCTAAGGAAGCAAAGTCATCTTGAGCCCATTTTGAGCCATCCTCTTTTACATCAAATCTTTTTGTGATGTAAGCAGGTGTTCCATCTTTAAAAAAAATCAATGCATTTTCTGCTGTTTCTATTCCATAAACCTGACGGGCAATTTGCATCGTTAAATGCTCATTGGCTGGCATTTGATCTGGCTTTTTACCACCGTTTGGAATTGGTTTCAGAATATAAGTACCTTTCTCATTTTCATTAATAAGCCTCAACTTGTTTTTGTCAAGCAAAACAGAAAATTTTTCTTGTACACCTGATATTGACATCCGGTTTCGATTCTCATCAAACATTTGAGCAGTTTCTGGATTGGATGCAGGAGAATCGTAAGGCAAAACATGATTCACTTTCTTGCCCTGAAAAACTCTATTCAAAGCCGTTCTGCTATAGGTCTCAAATCCTTCAGATAATGTGCCCGGGCAATATTTTATTTCTGGTAGGCTCATTCATTTTCTAGTTTAACAACTCTAACTGCCCCGATACTGTCATACTTTGCAGTAGCCATAAGCAATGCGAAATAGTCATCACTGTCGATTCTATTCAGTTTGCATACCACTTGCTTATTAGAACCTTCAGGAAGCATATTGAAAAAAAATGGAAACAAGTATTTAGAATGAAATTCTTTTTCTGTTTTAGGTAAAGTTAGACTGATACTTTGCTTATTGTCATTTGTTATCCAATGATTGTGGTATTGAAATGAAAACGAACCGTCATCATGTTGGGTTATAGTACCCGCTTCTTCATTTTTGAATAATACTTTAGCCTTTCTCATTTAGTAGGTGTCAAGTTTTTAATTTTGAGACAAATCTCCATGCCCAATACATCACATACCTTTTGCAAAGTTGAAAGCGTAGGGTTTCCTTTACCGCTTTCAAGTTGCTTTAAGGTTCTCAACCCAACACCTGATAGATCTGCTAATTCCTCCTGTGTTACACGCATAGCTTCCCGACGTTCCTTTATGGTTTTTATAAGTTCTGAAAAGTGCATTATAAAGCATTATTTAATACAAATATACTGCTAAACCTCCAAAATTCAATAAAAAGAGCCATAAACCGCACTATATTACACACATATCCGTTTTTGCCTTCAAATTACAATCAACAGTGCGTTTTAAAGCACTTTTAATATGGTAAGCGCACTATACTCATGTCGATAGAATCAACACATCCAACAAACGTGTCGATTTTTTTCATTATTTTCGACACGTTCTATATACATGTCGATGCTATCGACATGTGTAAAGAATTTTAAAATATTGGTTATGAACAACCTAGACAAAAACCTTCCTTACAACGCACTCCCAGATTTGCCCCCTCCAAGTACCCTGGAATCAGTCGAACTGTTAAAGCGTTGCATTAGTGCCAATAAACTTTTGGCAGAGCTAAAAGGATATTGCCAAACACTCCCTAACCCAGACATTCTTTTAAACACTATTGTACTGCAAGAAAGTAAAGATTCGAGCGCAATAGAAAACATAGTGACTACCCAAGACGAACTTTACAAAGCTAGCCTTGAGCTCAATGATGATATAAAGAACTTTTCTGCCAAAGAGGTCATCCAATATAGGAGAGCAATGTACTGGGGCTTAGAAGAAATGAATAAAAACGGATTGATTACTTCTAATTTGTTGGTGGGTATCATGCAGATACTTAGGAATACCACTGATGGTATCAGAAAAAACCCGGGGACGAAGCTTGCCAATCCCATAACAAACGCCATTGTATATACTCCACCCGAGGGAGAAGATCTCCTTCGAACCAAACTAGCCGCATTAGAAAAATTCATTAATGACGATGACTTTTGCCAATTAGATCCTTTGATTAAAATGGCATTGATCCATTATCAATTTGAAGCCATCCACCCATTTTCAGACGGTAATGGAAGAACGGGAAGAATACTGAATGTGCTTTATTTAATAAACAAGCAACTCATTGGTCTTCCAGTATTGTATTTGAGTTATTACATTATTCAAAACAAACCCAATTATTATCGATTGCTCAAAGAGGTAACAGAAAAAAATAACTGGACAGAATGGATTGAATTTGTGCTTCAGGGCATTGAAGAAACTTCCAAAATGACATTGAATAAAATCAATCATATTTTACAATTGAAAGACACAATTGATCAGGAGATTCGAAACGTTTTAAAATCATCCTATAAAAAAGAAATTTCCGATCTCCTCTTTTCTTACCCTTATATTAAAATTAAAATTTTAGAAGAAAAAGGCATAGCAAAAAGACAGTCCGCTTCAGCATACCTTCAAAAGTTAGCCATAGCAGGAATTTTGAGACCCTTAAAAATTGGAAAAGAAATTTACTACATCAATGCCGCTTTGATGAAAATACTTTCGAATGAATAGGCAAATGCCGATAGATTATAAATCAGTGATTCAAGAATGGTGAATCCTCTTGAAGAATGAGAAGCAGAATGAAATAGAGAATGAATAGAGGAAAGAGAGGGGGTGTATTTTTTGCAAAATCCCCCAACACAATATCTCCTACATTTCCCCGTTGCGCCCCCGACCCCCAAAAAAATCTTCGGTCCCTGAGCTTGTCGAAGGGCCAAACACCAGACACCCATCCCTTGACCCAATGAACTACTATCCAAGAACTACAATCGTCCTATTTCTAGTGCTTTTCGTAAGCACGGTTTCATTCACCATTTTTGGTAAAAAGGAAATGAAAGCACTACCCAAAGTCTATCGTGAATTGTTTGGTGCAGTACCTGCGGGGGAGGTAAATATTGACGGAAAGATGCAAACCACCACGTCTTTGTTTATGATGCAAAGTGAGGTGAGCAATAAAGAATATCGCGACTTCTTGAATGATTTAAAAGCGAGCGGACAAACACAAGCATACGATCAATATAAAATAGATAGCACGGGATGGCTTCAAATAGCCACTTACTGCGAACCCTTCGTTACTTATTATCATCAACACCCTGCATACGATAATTATCCTGTTGTAAATGTTTCATATGATGGAGCGCTGGCCTATGCAGCATGGTTGGAGTCAAAAATGAATGTACATACAGCAAAAACAGGATATAGTTATGAGGTTCGCTTGCCTTCCAAGGCTGAATGGATTCGTGCGGCGAACGGCCTTCAGCAACAGTCAAACTACGCGTGGGGCGGGCCATACGTGAGAAATGCAAAAGGATGTGCGCTTTGCAATTTCAATGGAAAATTGAATGCTCAAGACACAATAGAAGTAAGTCTTTATCACGATGACGACGCTATGATTACAGCCCCTTCAAAATCCTATTTTCCAAATGTGTTTGGACTATACAATTTGAATGGCAATGTAGAGGAGATGGTCCAAGAGCGAGGCATCGCTATGGGAGGCAGTTGGCGCAGTCCAGCAGATGCCGTTCTCAACACCAGCGAAACCAACTACACCAACCCATCACCCACGCTTGGATTTAGATGTGTGGTGGTACTGAGGTAGGAGTGTGTTTCATTCGCATTCACATTCTCCCACTCTATTCATTTTCATTCTGCTTCACATTCTCATTCTGAGGTTGCTGGGGGGGAACGGTTTGCGGCTGTGCGTTTGCGTGTTTTATTTTTTTTGAAGCGTGGGAAAAAATATTTTGAAATTCTTTCTTGGGTCGGTGAGGTGGAAGCTCTTTTGCAATTTTTGGTCTGTGCGTTGGCTTGTGCGACTTGCAAATGTGCTTACACCTGTGCGATGGCTTTTTATGTCGTTATTTCGTTTGCTATCATTTCTGCTTGTTTTAAAACGGTCTCTGTCGCCAACATTTGCATGTCTGGCGGATAGCCGTATTTTCTTAATATTCTTTTTACTGCCACTTTCAATTTGGCTTTTACACTTTCTTTAATGGTCCAGTCAATAGATGCGTTTTGTCTGATGGTCTCTGTCAATACAACAGCCAATTCTCTTAGCTTGTCTTTTTGCATAAGTTCTCTTGCACTGTCGTTGTTGGCAACTGCTGTATAGAAAGCATATTCAAAGTCTGTTAAACCCATGCGCTTTGCTTCATTGTCCATTTCAACAATGTCCTTGCTTAGGTTGATGAGTTCTTCAATTACTTCGGCTGCTGTCAGAATTTTGTTGTGATATTTCTTGATTGAGCTTTCGAGCATTTCTAAAAATGTTCTACTCTTAACAAGGTTCTTTTTAGCTCTCGATTTTATTTCATCATTCAAGAGTTTTTTCAATACTTCTAAGGCAACATTTTTATGTTCCATCCCTTTCAGTTCCATTAAGAACTCTTCGGATAAAATGGAAATATCTGGCTTCTTTATTCCTGCTGCATCAAAAACATCAATTACTTGTTCCGATACCAAAGCTTGGTCAATTACTTGGCGAATGGTCGTTTCAATTTCTTCGTCTGTTCTGCCTGAGCCTGTGCTATCAAACTTTGCCAATCTTGCTTTAACCGCTTGGAAAAACGAAATTTCGTCTTTTGCATCCATGGCTTGGTCATGTGGAATTGCAATGGCAAATGCTTTTGATAATGCTGTTACTTCGTTGATATATCTTTTCTTTCCATCTTCCAATCCAAGAATATGTTCTTCTGCTGCAAGAATCATGGATAGTTTTTTTGAAGTGTCGGCTTCAAAATAGGTTTCATATTCAAAGCCATGATACATTTGAGAAACTACTTCTAATTTCTCCAACATCAATTGAACGGCTTGTTCTTGTAAAATTGTTGGGTCGCCTTTTCCACCTGCATCAGAATAAAATGCTAATGCTTTTTTCAAGTCAGATGCAATTCCTAAATAATCTACTATCAAACCACCTGGTTTGTCTTTATAAACTCTGTTCACCCTTGCAATGGCTTGCATCAAATTATGCCCTTTCATGGGTTTATCAATGTAAAGGGTGTGCATACTTGGTGCGTCAAAACCAGTCAACCACATATCCCGAACGATGACCAATTGTAATTCGTCATCAGGATTTTTCATTCTTTCGGCAAGTGTTCTTCTTTGCTCTTTGGTGGTATGGTGTTTTGATATTTTGGGACCATCAGAAGATGCAGAAGTCATTACAACTTTGATTATGCCTTTATTCAAATCGTCTGAATGCCACTCAGGTTTTAGGTCAATGATTGCTTGATACAAATCGGCTGCAATTCTGCGGCTCATACACACAATCATTCCTTTGCCTTCAAATACTTCCTGTCTTTGGCTAAAGTGTGCAACGATGTCTTTGGCAATATTTTTAATACGGTTTTCACTTCCAACTAAGGCTTCCAATTGTGTCCACTTGGCTTTTGCTTTTTGTGTATTGGTTAAATCTTCTTGTTCCAGTTCATTGTCAAGGTCGTCAACTAATTGTTTACCTTCTTCGCTAAGATTCACTTTTGCCAAACGGCTTTCGTAAAAAATGCGAACTGTTGCACCATCTTCAACGGCTTGGGCTATATCATAAATATCCACATAGTTTCCGAAAACGGCTGGCGTATTTACATCTGTGCTTTCAATAGGAGTTCCAGTAAATCCTAAATAGGTTGCATTAGGCAAAGCATCACGCATATACTTAGCGAAACCGTAAACTATTTTCTTACCAATTATATTTCCTTGCTCGTCTTTTGCATCAATGGTTTTAGCTTTAAAACCGTATTGCGTTCTGTGTGCTTCGTCTGCTATTACAACAATGTTTTTACGGTCTGAAAGCAATTCATATACATTACCTTCTTCTGGTTGGAATTTTTGCACAGTGGCAAATACTACACCACCCGAAGCTACTTTTAATAATTCTTTGAGTTGGTTTCTATCTTCTGCCTGCACAGGTTCTTGCCTTAATAGTTGTTTGGAAGCTGCAAAGGTGTCAAAAAGTTGGTCGTCTAAATCATTTCGGTCGGTAATAACCAGAATTGTTGGATTGTCTAAAGCCAATACGATTTTACCTGTATAGAAAACCATTGACAAGGATTTTCCACTGCCTTGTGTATGCCAAACAACACCACCTTTTTTGTCGCCAATAGGTTGATTTTTTACTCCGGGCACTCCGTAACTTTCAGGAGATTCCATTACCATATTTACTGGCGACACATCTTCCACATTAAAACCTGTTGCTCTTAATGTTGATTCAACTGCTCGGTTTACTGCATAGTATTGATGATATGCCGCTAATTTTTTTACTGTTGAAATGGTTGTGATACCTGTTTCAGCATCTTCCCCGATATCTTCGGATCGGGATTTCGCCACTGGCTCAACCTTTTTTGATTTTTCAAAAACAATAAAATGTCTGATGAGGTCAATCAGGGTTTCTTTGTTCAACATTCCCTGAATCAAAGTTTCTAACTGACTTACCAAGTGCGATGCTTCGGCTTTTCCGTCTGCTGACTTCCAAGCCATGTAGCGACTAAAACCCGCAGAAATAGAACCTGCTTTGGCTTCAAGTCCGTCAGAGATAACCACAAATCCGTTGTAAGTAAATAGACTTGGAATGATAGCCTTATAGGTTTCTACTTGTTTGAAGGCTGAATGTATGGTTGTGTTTTCGTCTGCCGCATTCTTTAATTCTATCACCACCAACGGAATGCCATTGACAAAAAGAATTACATCGGGTCGTTTGTTGTTGCCGTTTTCTATGATGGTGAATTGATTGGCGACTACAAACTCATTGTTGTGGGGATTTTTGAAATCTATCAGCCAAACTCTGTCGCCACGATCATCGCCATCTACTCGTTTGGAAACAGGAATTCCTTCGGTCAATAAACGATGAAATGTCTCATTGTTTGTTAGCAGTTCTGGCGATGAAATACGCTGAATTTCTTTAATTGCTTCAGCTTGTGCATCTGCCGGAATGTCGGGATTGATTCTCTTTACAGCGTTTTGCAGGCGATTCAACAACAATACCTGTTCGAAATTGTCGCGTTCTGCGTGTTCTGCATCGGGCGCTATGTTGGGTGCATAAATATATTGATAGCCCAATGTTTTGAGCATTTCAATAGCAAATGTTTCTATGGTGTTTTCGTTGATGCGCGTCATGTCAAATAAAATTTATCATCCGACCATTTTGCAGGATTGTTGATGATGTATTCCGATATGGTTTGATACGATTGTTCGTCGCGGATAATGTGTTCGTGAAAACGTGATTGCCATGCAAAATCGAACCCCAACCGATGTGCATGTTTTGATACGGCCGATTTATATGA
>JAWKNK010000030.1:0-10623 GCA_041391745.1 Flavobacteriales bacterium | reverse complement strand
GCGCTTCAGCAAATGGTGAATGATAGTTTACAGTACCCCGCTGAAGCTGTAGAAAGAAATATTGAAGGAACGGTATATGTCACTTTCATGATTGATGCTGCGGGCGATGTTCGCAATGCTGAAATCTCTGAAGGTGTACACTATTTGCTTGATGAAGAAGCACTTCGCTTCGTTTCTACAATGCCATCTTGGGCTCCAGCTACAAGAAGCGGTATACCTGTGGATTCAAATTTCATTATGCCTATCACATTCAACCTCAACAGAAAGGCTGAATAAGTCGTAAAGGCTTTTCCGATCACCTATTGGAACTTTAACGCTTGTGCGTATTTTTGCGCACCCAATTCGGGATGTAGCTCAGTTGGTAGAGTACACGTCTGGGGGGCGTGTGGTCGCAGGTTCAAGTCCTGTCATCCCGACAAAAAAGACCAAAAAAAAGACGCTCAATGAGCGTCTTTTCTATTTATCTACTTTGGTTTATTCAACCGTTACTGATTCTTCATTGGTTTTCTTTTCTTCAATTTTAATAATTCCCTCACCGAATAATGTGCCCTTGGTAGCCTCTATATTCAATACTGTAAATCCTGCTTGTCCAGATTTGTAAAAATCACTGAAGTTAAAAGTTACTTTTCCTGTTCCGTTGGTTACTTGTAAAGTATCGAAACGTACAGTACAAGTTGAACAATTTTCTGATGGTTCACCAAACAAACGAACGGTGGCACCTGGAACTGGCTTACCTGAATTGTCTAAAATTAAAACAGTTGCAACAGTCTCTGCATCCTTCTTACAAGAAGAAAATGTAAAAATTGCACCTGTTGATAGAAGTAGTAAAAAGAGCTTAATTCCTTTGGTGGTTGTCATAGCGAGGTTTGCTTAATTTCGCACTCTGTAGTTCTACAAATTTAATAGAACGATTACAAAGAAAGTAAATTTTAAGTTAATGAGAAGACTTTTATTTCAATTTGTTGGTTGCACAGCTGTGTGTTTAGCCCTTATTTTGTCGAGCTGTAAGAGCAAAAAAGTAGCAGAAACTCCAGAGCCAGTCGAGCAAACGACTGAACAGCAACAAGTTAATTCAAGTAAAGAAGAAGAAAATACGATACCTATGACAAACGTGCACGTTAAAATCACTACCACTCAAGGAACAATGGTAGTTCGCCTTTATGATGAAACCCCGAAGCACCGCGATAACTTCGTGAAATTGGTGGAAGAAGGATTCTATGAAGGTTTACTATTTCACAGATGTATTCGCAATTTCATGATTCAAGGAGGTGATCCAAATAGCCGTGGAGCGGCCAAAGGTGCTCAATTGGGCGTGGGTGGACCAGGATACACCGTGGATGCAGAATTTGACTCTAACCTAATTCATAAGAAAGGGGCATTGGCAGCTGCTCGCCAAGGGGACTTTGTAAACCCTAAGAAAGCTAGCAGCGGAAGTCAATTTTATATCGTTCAAGGTCAAAAAATGAACGATGCTCAACTCGCCCAAATGGAACAATATGTTCAGAAGAAGAATCCTACTTTCTCATATACCGAAGAGCAAAAAGAAATCTACCGCACTCAAGGAGGAACTGCTCAATTGGACATGGATTACACTGTGTTTGGTGAGGTGGTAGAAGGTTTGGATGTTATAGATAAAATTGCGGCTTTACCAACTGGAGCTGGAGACAGACCATTGGAGGACGTGATCATGTCTATGGAAATTATCAAGTAAGAATGAAAGAAAAGATAGATCAGTTTCTTGCCGAGGTAAATCAATTTCAAGCTAAAACGGCTAATGAAATTGAACAATTCCGCATCAAATTCGCTGGTAGTAAGGGAATTCTAAAAGATCTTTTTGAGGACTTTAAGCAAATTCCCAATGACCAAAAGAAATTAATGGGGCAAGAACTCAATAAGCTGAAAACGGCCATTGAGTCTAAAATAGAAGCTCTCAAAGAAAATACGGCTTCAAGTTCAAGCAAGAATGCTGAAGAGGTGGATATGACACGTCCTACTGGTGCGTTGCCAAACGGCACACGCCATCCTTTGGCGACAGTGAGAAGAGAAATTCTGGAAATTTTTGAGCGCATTGGTTTCACTGTTGCCGACGGTCCAGAGATTGAAGATGATTGGCACGTATTCTCTGGTTTGAACTTCCCCCCAGAGCACCCTGCTCGCGATATGCAGGATACTTTTTTCATTGAAAAAAATCCAGACATGGTGCTGCGTACGCATACCAGCAGCGTTCAAGTGCGAGCCATGGAAAACAATAAACCTCCTTTGCGCATTGTAATGCCTGGTCGTGTATTTAGAAATGAAGCGATTAGCTCAAGAGCCCATTGCCAATTCCATCAAATTGAAGGACTTTACATTGATGAAAATGTGTCCTTTGCAGACATGAAGCAAACGCTGCTTTATTTCGCTCAGGAATTTTTTGGAAAAGCAAAAATTCGCCTTCGTCCCTCCTATTTCCCTTTCACTGAACCAAGTGCTGAAATGGATGTTTATTGGGGATTGAACAGTGAAGCAGATTATAGAATTACCAAAGGAACTGGTTGGTTGGAAATTTTGGGATGTGGAATGGTTGACCCGAATGTGCTAAGCGCAAGTGGAATCGACCCTGAAAAATACTCAGGATTCGCCTTCGGAATGGGAATCGAGCGTATTGCCATGCTTCGCTACCAAATCGATGATTTGAGAATGTATTTCGAGAATGATGTTCGCTTCTTGAAGCAGTTCAATCAGCTCGTTTAAAACAAATAGTGTACTTTTTACACTAAGTTATAATCCAATGGCTTAGGTTAAGGTGCTATGCCTTATATTTGCCACCATAGAAAGAAACAACATGGCTACAGAAATCGCCGGAAAGAAAAAAACCGCAGTGAAATCAAACGCGACTAAATCCACAAAGTCTTTTTCAAAAGAAACTTACGTAAAGTGGTACCGTGAAATGTTGTTGATGCGCAAATTCGAAGAGAAGTGCGGTCAACTTTATATCCAACAAAAATTTGGTGGATTTTGTCACTTGTATATCGGTCAAGAAGCTATCCTATCAGGAATGATGGAAGCCATTCGCAAAGACGATAAGGTAATTACAGCATACAGAGATCACGCGCATCCACTTGTGATGGGTACAGACCCAAAGCAAGTAATGGCTGAGCTTTATGGAAAAGCAACTGGTACATCAAAAGGAAAAGGTGGATCAATGCACATGTTTGATAAAGAGAACAATCTTTTTGGAGGACATGGTATCGTAGGTGCTCAAATCCCGATGGGTGCAGGTATTGCATTCGCTGATAAATACAAAGGAAACGATTCTGTTACCCTTACCTTCTTCGGTGATGGTGCGGCACGTCAAGGAGCTTTGTTCGAAACGTTCAACATGGCGATGACTTGGAAGCTTCCTGTAATTTTCATCATTGAAAATAATCAGTATGCGATGGGTACATCCATTGAAAGAACTTCTAACGTAACAGATTTGAGTACGCTCGGTGCATCATTTGAAATGCCTAGCGAAACTGTTGATGGAATGCGTCCTGAAGCGGTTTGCGAAGCCATTGCTAGAGCAGCTGAAAGAGCTCGTGCAGGCGAAGGTCCAACACTTCTTGACATCAAAACATACCGTTACAAAGGTCACTCAATGTCTGATCCTCAGAAGTACCGTACAAAAGACGAAGTTGCAGAATATCAAGCTCAGGACCCAATCGAACACGTATTGCGCGTGATTCGTGAGAACAAATGGATGTCTGAAAAAGAAATCGAGGAAGTTGAAGCAGAAGTAAAAGTTGTGGTAGATGAATCAGTGAAGTTCGCAGAAGAATCTCCGCTTCCAACTGCTGATGAGTTATACAAAGATGTATACTCTCACGACGATTATCCATACGTAAACGACTAATAAAATAGAACGATAAGAATATGGCGGAAATAGTTCGCATGCCCAAATTGAGTGATACCATGACTGAAGGTACAGTTGCGGTATGGCACAAGAAAGTTGGTGATAAAGTAAAGTCAGGTGAGTTGCTTGCTGAAATTGAAACCGATAAAGCAACAATGGAATTCGAATCTTTTGAAGATGGAGTTCTATTGCACATCGGAGTAGAAAAAGGGAAATCAGCTCCAGTGGATTCACTTCTTGCTATTCTTGGAAAAGAAGGAGAAGACATTTCTGAACTATTGAAAAATGCTGATGCCCCTGCACCAAAAGCAGCGGCTCCTGCTGCAGCTTCTGCTCCAGCATCGGCACCCGCTCCTTCCCCAGCACCAGTTGCAACGGCAGCTCCCGTAGCCACTGCACCGAGTGCACCAGCCCATTCTTCTAATGGAAGATTAAAAGCTTCTCCTTTGGCGAAAAAAATTGCTGAGGACAAGGGCATTGATATCAATATGGTATCAGGCAGTGGAGATGGCGGAAGAATCGTTAAAAGAGATATTGAACAGGTCACTCCTGCTGCCACAGGTTCTGAAGTTTTCGCAGCAAGCACTGGCGTAGAAAGCTATACTGAAGAAGCTGTTTCAAATATGCGCAAGACCATCGCTCGTCGATTGGCTGAAAGCAAATTCAGCGCTCCTCACTTCTACTTGACCATGGAAATAGACATGGACAATGCTTAGGAAGCGAGAAAAGCTGTGAATGCATCTGGTGAAGTGAAAGTATCCTTCAACGATATGGTAATCAAAGCCTCTTGCACTGGCTCTTCGTAAGCACCCTAAAATCAATGCTTCTTGGAGAGGCGATACTATTCGTTACAATCAACACGTACATATCGGTGTAGCGGTTGCAGTAGATGAAGGATTGCTTGTTCCAGTAGTTAGATTTGCGGATAGCAAAGGCTTTGCACAAATCGGAGCTGAAGTGAAAGTATATGCTGAAAAAGCAAAATCGAAGAAACTACAACCAAGCGATTGGGAAGGAAATACATTCACTATTTCAAACCTTGGAATGTTTGGCATCGATGAATTCACCGCTATTATCAACCCACCAGATGCTTGCATTCTTGCGGTTGGAGCAATCAAACAAGTTCCTGTAGTGAAGAAAGGAGCGGTAGTTCCTGGAAACATTATGAAAGTAACTTTGAGCTGCGACCACCGCGTGGTGGATGGCGCTTCAGGAGCTGCTTTCCTTCAAACTTTAAAATCATATTTGGAAAATCCAGTTATGATGCTGGCCTAATTTTTCAAAGAATAATATTAAAAGCTGTCTCCTTCGAGACAGCTTTTTTATTTTAAAGAAATGGATAGAAAAAAAATAATCGATACCTGTACCTCTATTATTCAATCGAAAATAGACGGGGTTCAAGAACAACTTTCAGAGCTGAGAAAAAGCGCGGAAAGTGAGTCGAAAAGCACCTCCGGCGATAAGCATGAAACGGGCAGAGCGATGATTCATTTGGAACAAGAGCAACTCATGAAACAACTCGGTGAGCTCAATAATCAAATGAGTCAAATTATTGAATTGAAGAATAGCGAATCAAAACCGAACATTCATTCGGGAAGCATAGTCCATACCAATTTAGGCGTGTTCTTTTTTGGAGTTGCCTTGGGAAAGGTTCAATTAGAAGATACCGCTATAATGGTGATTTCATTGGCTTCACCTCTTGGAAAATTATTTTTAGGGAAAACAAAAGATGATACTATCACATTTGGAACGAGCACCTATTCTATTCTACAAGTGGATTAGATTCAATAGGAATCGAAATGATTCTTCCTTGCTTGTCTAACATTATAATTTTCTCACCAGTAATATTGATGTTGTCCAATGGTCCGATGTGATAAACTGCAAACATCTTTCCTACTTCTCTCAATGGCACATCATTTCTAACTGCTTCCATCAATAGCCACGCTGGTAAAAACACCCAATCTACATCGCTTTGAGCAGCAAGTGTTTCACTGTGCTCTGTATCTCCCGAGATAAAGATTTTTTTACCGTGCCAGGTTATCAAGTAAGAATAATGGTTGATTGAAAAAATATGTCTCGTTTTGAACGCCTCGATTTTAAAATCTGGAATCTTTCCATTTAGCTTCATCATGGACTTAATACTCCAAGGCGTGTAATATGCTCCGTCCAATTTCTTCGCCAATCGCTTAACTAGCTTACCTGAATAATGATCCGAATGTTTGTGCGTGTAAATAAAAATAGGGTTATTCTGCACATTATCTAATTCCTTCAAATCATACTCCATATAATTGTGAGCACCTGATTTATACGGGAAATCGATGTAAATATTGGATAAGCCATCGGTCATGTACAATCCACAATTTCCGATGAAACGAACTGTGATTTCAGTCGATTGACTCGCGCCAACAAATCGAAGGCCTATGAAAAAAAGAATTGTGAAGAGTCGAAGTAGCGTAGCGTCTTTAATCATAAAGTAAGTTTAAATTTTACTTTCTCGAAAACGCCCACAATCCAATAAACGTGAGCAATCCATTGATGATAAGTAACTCGAAACCGAAGTTGTACCCTCCAATCAAATTGGGATCTATATTCTTGATTCCATAAGTAATGGCAGGTGCAACGATTGCGATAAAAGGAGTAACATTATCTTGAACTTTTCGATTGGTAAATATTCCAAAAGCAAACAAACCAAGAAGCGGGCCATAGGTGTAGTTTGCAAGCTCGAGTAGCACATCGATGATAGAAGGATTATTTAGCCAATTAAAGTAGAATACAAAAAGTAAAAACACCCCTGCAAATGCTAAGTGTACTTTTTTGCGTAAGGCCATTTTCTGATCTTCCGTTTTAGATTGATCTCTTTGCATTCCCAGGATATCAATACAAAAAGAAGACGTCAAAGCGGTGATTGCACCGTCTGCCGAAGGAAACAAGGCTGATATCAGTCCGATTATGAATATCAATCCAATAGCAGGAGGTAAATATTGTAATGCTACTGTTGGGAACAAGGCGTCACCTGCAACTTGAACATTGGCCGCATCTGCATAAACATATAAAAGTCCACCGAGCATTAGAAACAAGAAGCTTCATAAAGACCATAATCACGCTAAACGAAATCATATTCTTTTGTGAGTCACCCACATTTTTTACACTGATGTTCTTCTGCATCATTTCTGATCCAACCCTGTCATAGTAATGGTAATGAATGCCCCTCCGAGGATGTGTTTCAGAAAGAATCGTTTGTCATTTACATCTGTTTCGAATATGTGGAAGAATCCCTTTCCCGAATAGCTCCAATAGCTCCACCAAAGTCCAGATGAAGGTAATTCATGATATAAACGACCACAACGACTAGTGCAAGTAATATGAAAAAAGTTTGAAGCGTATCTGTCCATACGATTGTCTTCACGCCGCCCTTGTAGGTGTACATCAATATCATTAAAAGAATAAGAATAGAGGTCGCCCAAAACGGCACATTCAATCCATCCAATACATAGACTTGCAAAACTTTGATGACTAGAAAAAGGCGTAGTGTGGCTCCAAGCGTTCTTGAGATGATGAAGAAAAACGCTCCCGTTTTATACGAACTCATCCCAAGTCTATCTTGGAGATATGTGTAGATGGAAGTCAGTTGCAGTCGGTAGTACAATGGCAAAAGAATATAAGCCACAGCAAAGTATCCTAAGAAATATCCAAGTACTACTTGAAAATAGGTAAAACCTGCAGCATTCACAGTACCCGGCACACTCACGAAAGTGACTCCCGAGAGAGAGGTACCCACCATTCCAAAAGCCACCAAATACCATGGCGCCGACTTATTTGCTGCGAAAAACGATTGGTTGTCAGCCTTCTTACTGGTGAAATAGGAAACCCCTAGTAATACCAAGAAATAGGCAATGAGAATAATAAGTATTAAAACCTGTGACATGGGACAAATATAACCTTCTCAGACATCCTTATATTTACACCGTGAATATTCCTTCAAAACTTATTCAAGCCGCAGTAGATCAAATGGCCAGTTTGCCCGGTGTGGGTAAAAAAACGGCTTTACGTCTGGTGCTCGACTTGCTGAGACGCAATCCAGAAGAGATTCGCAATTTTGCCAATGCGCTTACTGACATGCGTGAGAACGTAAAATATTGCTCTGCTTGTCACAATCTATCGGATGAACCTATTTGTTCCATTTGTAATGATAAAAATCGCGATGCAGGTACCATTTGTGTGGTGAGCGATATTCGTGATGTAATGGCCATTGAGGCAACAGAACAATATCCAGGGAAGTATCATGTTCTCGGTGGCATTATTTCGCCTATGGATGGAATTGGACCTACAGACTTGCAAATTGACTCATTGATAGAGCGCGCCAATTCAGGCGAGGTTAAAGAAGTCATTCTTGCCCTCAGTGCAACAATGGAGGGAGAAACTACAAGTTTCTATCTCTATAGAAAATTGAGTCCTCTCAATATCAAAATTTCTTCAATCGCGAGAGGTGTGGCTGTGGGTGGCGAATTAGAATATACAGACGAAGTCACATTGGGAAGAAGTATCTTGCTTCGTACACCTTATGAAGTTTCATTAAAAAGATAAATTTCAATGAAGCTTACCATCGTTATTGTCAATTACAACGTACAGTATTTTCTTGAACAATGTCTTTTAAGTGTTCAAAATGCCATAAAAGGACATGCGGTAGAAGTTTATGTAGTGGACAATAATTCGGTGGATGGCTCCGTGGAAATGGTAAGAGAAAAATTCCCTTGGGTGTTATTGATTGCCAACAAAGACAACACAGGATTTTCTAAAGCCAACAACCAAGCAATGCGAGTTGCTAAAGGAAAGTATGTGTTACTGCTCAATCCAGATACGGTAATTGAAGAGGACACATTGGACAAGTGTATTCAATTTATGGATGCACATCCTGAAGCAGGTGGATTGGGAGTGAAGATGGTCGATGGGAAAGGAAAATTCCTACCTGAATCAAAGCGGGGATTGCCAACACCCGAAACTTCATTCTACAAGATATTCGGAGTATCTCGGATCTTTCCAAATTCTAAAAAGTTCAATCGGTATTATCTCGGTCATCTCGACAATGACTCGACACATGAAATTGAAATTCTATCTGGAGCATTTATGTGGATGCGCAAGTCGGCTTTAGATAAAGTGGGATTGCTAGATGAAGCATTTTTCATGTACGGTGAAGACATTGATCTTTCATGGAGAATTATTCAAGGTGGATTCAAGAACTACTATTTTCCAGATACTACCATCATTCATTACAAAGGCGAAAGCACGAAAAAAGGAAGTCTGAATTATGTGTTTGTGTTTTACAACGCCATGGTCATTTTTGCTAAGAAACATTTTAGCGAATCCAATGCAAAATTATTCAGCTTCTTCATTCAAATAGCTATCTGGCTAAGAGCTTCCGTGGCTGTGTTGTATCGCTTCATCAAAGCATTGATGCTTCCCCTCCTCGACTTTGCAGCGTTGATTGGTTTGCTTTTCACAACAAAGTATTTTTACACCCACCTTTTACAAAAGGAAATTGAGTCCTCACTGTTTTGGCCAGCTTCAATTTCGTTCAGTTTGATTTGGATTTTTAGTTCATGGATTGGAAGCGGATACGACAAACCTCTTCACCCATTTAGACCTTTCAAAGCGGCGGCTACAGGAAGTTTTTTCATATTGGTGGCCTATTCACTTTTACCAGAGACACTGCGTTTTTCGAGAATCATTGTTTTAGCTTCGAGTATACTCGCACCATTTATTATTGCGCTTACTCGAGTGATTTCGCAAGTCATTACCAAGGGAAAAGTCGCTTGGAAAAAAGATATTTCACGAAGATTCGCAGTCGTAGGAAGCATTGATGAAATTGAACGAGTTACTGGAATCATTCAGCAATCATTTATAGGAGTAGAGGAAATTTATGCTGTAAATCCTGAAACGGACAAGGACAATAAGTTTCAAGGAGACCTAAGTCAGCTTCAAGAAATCGTGCGTGTTCAAAAAATTGATAGCGTAATCTTTTGTGCTAAAGATTTGAGCTCAAGTGCCATCATTTCATCTATGAGTGCATTAGGATCTACGAATATTGAATTTAAGATTGCGCCACCTGAGACTTTGTACATCATTGGCAGCAATTCTATAGATACAAGTGGTGATGTGTACATGATGGATTTAAACTCCATCAACAAGCCAAGCAATAAAAGACTTAAAGCCACGTTTGATACGGCTTTTTCACTTTTCATATTGTGCACACTTCCCATATTTTTCATCGTTCAAAAAAAACCAATACGATTTATTTCAAATTGGATTCAAGTAATTTTTCGAAAAAAATCTTGGGTAGGATTTGAAAAACCGAATAATCATTCGGTCAGTTCAAATTTGCCAAAAATTAAATCCGGAATTCTAAGTTCGGTTAGTCATCTTGGTGCAAACTTGCATACAGACGACAACATCGCCAAGATGAATATGCTCTATGCTAAGGATTACAAGGTGAGTACCGATGTTGGAATAGTTATTCGCAACTTGAGAAATCTCGGGAGATAGTTGTCCCAAAAATCCAATGTTCACCTTATAGACTGAATTATTTTTACCTCAATAATTCAATTCACATGCGATTATTTTTGAGTCTATTGCTATTCTTTCTAGTCAGTTTGATCCATGGTCAGACCACTGAGAAATTACAATTCGAATCAAAGATTCTGAACGACACACGAACGATTCGCATTCATGTTCCAGAACCTTCAATTGCATCG
>JAWKNK010000029.1:0-18586 GCA_041391745.1 Flavobacteriales bacterium | reverse complement strand
AACGGTAAAGTCGGACTCTCAGCTGGAGCTGGTGCGTTGTGGATTAAACAAGCCAACCTCCCTTCCATTCGACCACAATATCAATTCACTCCAAAATTGAATCCGAGTGTTTCTATCAACTATAGAAAGAAAAAAGTCAATGTATTTTTTCAGGGAGATTATATGTTGAACAATACACTTAATAAAAACGAATTTGTAGATCGATATTATGATAACGGGCTTGTGATTCGTCAGCAAACCAAGCGTAATCGTAATACGAATATTGTTACTGCGAAGTCTGGAGTGGACTATTTCATCAATGACAAGAATCAATGGAGCACATCCATTCTCTTTAGCTCAGAGAAAATTCTGGATAATGGAGATGAACCATTCTTCAACCAAGATTTGACGGAAAGACAACGTTTATGGCAGTTTCTAGAAGATGAGTTGAAAACAACATTCACTGCGAGTAGTACTTTTCAGCACAAGTTCGTGCAGCCGGGACGTACATTGAATTTCGGGTACAATTACACTTTTCACAGAGAAAATGAAAAGTATTTTTTCACGAATATTTTACCGACCTATACAGGAAAAGATTCCTTCAAATTACTGTCTGATGAGCACGTTTCAGATTTCACTATAGACTATGTTCAACCATTAATATTTGGTAGGATAGAAACCGGAGCGAAAATGCGCTATCGAAGCATACCTACTAATATGCAATTCTATCCAGGTCTCAACTCCCCTATTGACTCGAGCGCTGGAGGATGGGCTACCTACAAAGAAACCATACCAGCTGGTTATCTCACATATATTCTGGAGAAATCCAATTATGAAATTGAAGCAGGGATCCGAGCAGAATATGTAAAAGTGGATTACTTGGTGAATCCTGACCACCCAACTTACAAAAGCAATGGGTACAACTATTTCCAACCCTTTCCGAATATCCGTGTAGGATATAAAATAAGCGACCATGATAAGTTAACTGCCTATTTCAATCGCAGAGTGGATAGACCAAATGAGGTGGATATTCGCATCTTTCCGAAATATGATGATGCGGAAATTGTCAAAGTAGGAAATCCAGGATTGAGTCCTCAATTCTCAAATCTCTACGAACTTGGATATAAAAGAACTTGGACGAATGGTTTTGTATTTGGATCACTTTACCATAAATCTTCTGAAGGAACCATAAGTCGTATCGCGAGTGTTGTAAATGATAGTCCTATTATTTATTCCATCATGCAAAATATTGGAAAGAGTTACAACAGCGGACTGGAATTGGTATTGAATCAAAAAGTTCAAAACAAAGTGACCTTCAATTTAAATGCTAATGCTTACAAGAGCACTATCAATGCATTTTCTGTTGTGAATCTTTATCCTGAAACAAATATTTCCACTTCTGCAAAACAAGAATTGTATTCATGGAATACAAAATTCACCACGCAAATTCATTTGCAAAATGCTACTGACATTCAAATTACAGCCATTTACCTCGCTCCAGATTTGATTCCTCAAGGAAAGATAGGAACGCGCTATTCATTGGATGTTGGGGCTAAAAAGGATATTCAAAAAGGCCGAGGTCAAGTTTTTATTAATGCCACAGACTTATTGAATACGATGAATATCAAAAAGCAGATTGTGGCAAATGGCTTCAGCTATACCAGCACCGATTTCTACGAGACCCAAGTGATTCGTGTAGGCTATAATTATAAGTTTTAGGATCTTCAGATTTGCTTTAGAATCCCATCATAGTATTACGATATAAATAATAAAATCATGAAAAAGTACATCATCCTATTTGCAGCCCTTGCCATTTGTAATCTGGCATTTTCACAAAAAGTAAAAGAATCTGACGTTCCCGCGGTAGTAAAAGAATCTTTCGAGAAACGCTATCCAGGCGTGAAAGCCGAGAAGTGGGAACTTGAAGATGGTAACTATGAAATTGAATTTGAAAAAGGGGAAGTCGAAACTTCTGTTGTATTTAATGCACAAGGTAATTTGCTTGAAGAAGAGCAAGAGATTGAAGTGAGCGCATTGCCTGCTGAAATTAAAACCTTTTGCGGATTGAACTACGCTGAATACAAAATAACAGAGGCGGCTAAAATCACCACCTCTGACAATACTACTCAATACGAAGCGGAGTTGAAAAAAGGTAAAGAAAAGTTCGACCTCATTTTCGACGCTTCTGGAAATTTTTTAAGAAAGGCGAATTAATCCGCCACTTCAAGTCGGAAGCCCACGCCATGAACGTTTACAATAGACAATCGAGGGTCTTCACTGAGATACTTGCGGAGTTTGGTTATGAATACATCCATGCTTCTTCCCACGAAGTAGCTGTCGTCTCCCCAGATCATGTTGGCTATTAGTTCACGCTCTAAGACTTGATCCTGATGCTCGCAAAGGAGTTTAAGCAATTCAGCTTCCTTCTTTGTGAGCTTCTTTTTTATCTCCCCAATTTTCAATTCATAGTTGAGAAAATCAAATGTAAAATTGCCCACTTCATAGCGGTGTTTTTCTTTGACTTCTTCTTTAAAATTTGGATTGCGCTTCAATATCGCTTTGATGCGTAGCACCAACTCTTCACTGCTAAAAGGCTTAGTGATATAATCATCCGCTCCAAGCTTGAATCCTTTGATTTTATCTTCCGACATTCCTTTTGCCGTGAGAAAAACAATTGGCACTTCCGTATTGGTTTTGCGAATGTCCTCTGCCAAGCTAAATCCGTCTTTTTTAGGCATCATTACATCGAGTAAACACAGGTCGTAATGCTCCTTATTGAATTGATTCAACCCTTCCTTTCCGTCTTTGCATAAATGCACTTTAAAGCCTTCCATTTTGAGCGCATCTTGCACCACAAATCCCAAATTCGTATCGTCTTCAACCAATAAAATTCTTGGTTCGGTAGATTTCGTTTCTTCCATTTTAAATCGTTTTAAACTCCATTGTAAAAGTACTTCCCTTCCCAACCTCGCTATCCACTGATATTTTCGCTTTGTGAGCTTTAATTATCGTATTCACATAAAACAATCCTAATCCAAATCCTTTCACGTTATGCAAATTTCCCGTCGGCACACGGTAGAATTTGTCGAATATCATTTTCAATTGTCCCTTCTGAATTCCTACTCCATTGTCTTTCACCTTTATCACCAAATGATCTCCATGATTTTCGGTTGAAATGACAATTTCTGGATCGTTATCATTGTATTTGCGGGCATTGTCCAACAAGTTGTAGATAACGTTCGTGATATGCACTAAGTCGCCATCAATCATGTGTTTGGTTGCATTCAACTCAGTGGAAAGCTTGCCTCCTGCTTCTTCTACATTGAGCGAGAAGGTGTTGGCTGCCTTCTGAATAATCTGGTGCATATCTATTTGCTCATGCTTGATATTTACCTTTTTCGGAGTCAATGTCGCAATCTGCAAAACTTTATCTACTTGACTTTTCAGTCGATTATTTTCATTTTTAATAATACTCACATACTGCCTATACCTATCTGGTTGATTTAGTATATCCGGGTTTCCGAGTGCTTCTGTGGAGAGGCTTATCGTAGATATTGGTGTTTTCAGCTCATGAGTCATATTGTTGATGAAGTCAGTCTTCACCTCACTCAATCGCTTGTGTTTTAAAATCAAGAAAATGGTATAAGAGAAAAATATAACTATCAACAAAATCACAAAACTCGAATACATCCAAAAATCCAATTGCTTTAGTAGGATCGTGGTTTTATTGGGGAAGTAAACTCCAAAGTAATGCCCGTCTTTTTCAAATTTGGAAGTGATGTCCACTTTCTCTGGCTTCACGATAGAATCTTGCACGTCGAAATCCACCCTACTGGCAAATACAATGGAATCCGTAAAGCAGTCGTATATCCCATATTCAAAATCTTCTGTGAGGTTGAAACGTTCAAACTCATCTCGAATAAGGTTTTCCAATAAGTACGGCGAGGGCGTTTCGTTAATGTTCGCCACAAAAAAGTTGGACTCTTTGGCCGAAACAGGTTCTGTAACCGAGGAGTCGTTATTCATTTCCAATATCTGATCTACCACATTGGTAAGCGCAATCATCACGTGGTCGTTGAATTGGCGCTCTTGGATGCTATACGCTTTGCGCACCCAAAAGACCTGCCCAGCGATGATGATTCCCAAGGAAACCGTGGCAAGCAGAATAACAATGATGATGGTTCTTCTATTCATATTATCAGCTCCGAAATTAGTGAAAAGACTGAATTATTTTATCTTCGCCACCAAACCAAATTACGACTATGAAGGCATATGTATTTCCGGGACAAGGATCCCAATTTCCGGGGATGGGAAAAGATCTTTACGAGAACTCTCCTCTAGCTAAAGAAATGATGGAAAAAGCCAATGAAATCTTAGGCTTTCGTCTTACCGATATCATGTTTGAAGGCAGTGAAGAGGACTTGAAACAAACCAAGGTGACTCAACCAGCTATTTTTCTTCACAGTGTGGTACTTGCTGCATGTTTAGGCGATAATTTTAAGCCTGAAATGGTAGCCGGTCACAGCTTGGGTGAGTTTTCTGCGCTAGTAGCCAATAAAACCCTTTCGTTTGAAGATGCATTGCGTTTGGTAAGTGCTCGTGCAATGGCGATGCAAAAAGCTTGTGAAATCAAGCCATCCACTATGGCCGCTATTCTTGGTCTGGAAGATAATGTAGTTGAAAACATATGTGCAGAAACTCCAGGAGTGGTGGTGGCTGCCAACTATAACTGCCCTGGTCAATTAGTGATTTCAGGCGAAGTAGAAGCCATCGATGCCGCATGTGCCGCGCTTTCAGCTGCTGGCGCGAAGCGCGCTTTGAAATTAGCTGTTGGTGGAGCGTTCCACAGCCCTTTGATGGAACCAGCGCGTGTTGAGTTGGAAGCCGCAATTGCTGCCACTCCATTCCAAGCACCGATTTGCCCCGTATATCAAAACGTATCCGCTTCTGCGGTTTCAGATCCAGAGCAAATCAAGAAGAACTTAATCGAACAACTTACTGCCCCTGTAAAATGGACACAAACGATGAATCAAATGCTTGCCGACGGCTGCTCTGAGGTGATCGAAGTGGGTCCAGGCAAGGTGTTGCAAGGTTTGTTTAAAAAAGTGAACCGAGATTTGGCGACTAGCAGCGCTGAATTAGCCTAAATGGAGATTTTGGAGTTGTTGGAGATTTTAGAGAGGAGGAAAAGGAGACAAGGATTCTAGGATTCTAGAAGACAAGGATTCTAGAAGACACCTGTCCCGAACTTGTTTCGGGAAGGATTCTAGAAGACACCTGTCCCGAACTTGTTTCGGGAAGGATTCGAGGATTCCAATAAATCCAAATATTCCAATCAATCTAAAAATTCCAAAAAATCCAATTATTCCAATCAATCCAAATATTCCAAAAAAAAAGGCTAACCCGAGGGTTAGCCTTTTTTCGTTGTAAGCGGTGTAATTATTTGTTATTATTTGATTCAATGAAAGAAAACAAATTGTTCATCAATTCCTCTCTTTCCTTGAGTTCTTCTTGCAATTTCTTGTTTTGAGCAGCTAAGTCTGAGACTTCCTGCTTCAGGGCATTCAACTCATTGAGGTTGTTAAATTCCCTTCGTACGTATTGCTTACGATATTGATTTGGATTATCCATTGTTTTCATTGTTCAGGAATCAAATATGGGAATTTTTTCAAAGAATCCAACAAATTCATACCCTAAAGATGTTAACCCAAAACTGTGAATTAGAGGTTTGTACCAAGAACTGACAAATGTCAGTCTTGATTCTGACGCCCCTCACATACCGCCCCGGAATAACACATCACTTTTGAATCACAATTAATTACCGGGAGTATGAACACAATTATTGCAACAACAGATTTTACCAGAGAGTCGCGCACAGCAGTCAACTACGCGGCAAAATTGGCCATGTTAAATAAGGCCGACCTCATCCTTTTACACGCTACTTACATTCCAGTGGTTAGCGATGCTTTCATTGATATTAATGTAACTCTTGACGAAATCGCCTCCAACGATAAAAAGAAAATGGATGAGTTGGTAAAACATGTACAATCTAAACAAGGACCAGCCTTAAAAATTCGTGGTATCAACGAAGTAGGACTGACCAAAGAAGTTATCCGTGAGCACATTGCTAAAAATGAGGAAACACTTTTAGTAATGGGCATGAAGCATATCGACAAGTTTTCCAAAATCGTATTCGGAAGCACAGCTACCGATCTTGCAGGAAGAGTTCCTTGTCCAGTGCTTGTTATTCCTCCAGATGCGCGCTACCGCCCTTGGAAGAAAATCGCATTCGCCTTTGACAAAAATGAAATTCTAATCAACAACGGAATTCGCTTCGTGAAGGAAATGCTCAATAAATACGAAAGTAAAATGCACTACATCCACGTGGGCAACCAAAATGATGTGGTGGAAAAATCTATATCGTCAACTGCGGCTTTAATCGGCGGCGAAAACCAAACACACTTCATTTCCGATGATGGAAATACAGTAGAAGTGCTTCACGATTGGGTGCGTCGATTTAAGTCGAATGTTATTGTTATGGTGGCTCGACAGCACAATCTCCTTTGGAGAGTTTTTAACGAGTCGCACACCAAAAACATGGCATTTGAAAGTAGCATACCTGTTTTAATTCTATCAGAGAACAAATCGTAAGAAATTATTTACCATGCAGATTCATATTTCAGATACTGTTACTATCAAGCACATCCAAGAGGAGTTTAACGGCCAATACCCTTTTCTCAAATTGGAATTTTTCTCTCGCCCCCACGCGAGCGGAAAAGGTTCTGAAAAAAAATACAAGAGAACGGAAGACGCCGTTTTGAAAGACTTTAGAAGAGTTCATAGCGAAGGAGATCTCAACATTCATGATGAGATGAGCGTAACTGAACTCGAAGAGCTTTTCAAAGAGCACTATGGGTTGTATGTTCAAGTTTTTAGAAGAAGTGGAAGATTGTGGTTAGAGACAACGGCAACAGACAACTGGACGCTTAAAACTCAAAATGAACAAGGCCGCGAGCTTTCTCACGGCTACAGCCTCTAAAAATCATGACCATACCTACATTTTCACCAGTTGCTGAACAAGTGACCTGCTATCACTGCGGGGAAATTTGTCCTGACATTGAGAACACATTTGACGAAAAACACTTCTGTTGCGACGGTTGCAAGGCCGTATATCAAATGCTCAACAGCAATGGTTTGTGCGGGTATTACGACATTGACGATAGCAAAGGCATTTCACCAAAAATTGCAATTACAGACGAACGTTTCGCCTATCTAGAAGATCCAGCTACTATTCTCTCAATTGTTTCTTTTCAAAATGAAACAGAAACTCAGGTCACGCTCTCTCTCCCACAAATGCACTGCAGCTCATGTGTATGGCTGCTCGAACATTTGTACAAACTCAACCCTGGCATTCTACGCTCACAAACAGACTTCATCAGAAAGCAGTTGTTTGTGGTCTTTGATCACCGTCAAACTTCATTGAGAAAAGTAGTAGAGTTGGTAACCACATTAGGTTACGAACCTTCATTTCAATATGCAGATTTAGAAAAGAAAAAAGCGGAAAATCCAAATAGAAAAAGAATCCATCGATTAACTGTAGCTGGGTTCTGCTTTGGAAATATCATGCTCCTCTCCTTTCCAGAATACCTTGGGACTACAGGAATTGATGCGAGTATGACCAAGTTGTTTGGTTATTTAAATCTCATTCTCGCACTACCCACATTGGTATTTAGCGGAGGAGAATTCTTTGTATCGGCTTGGCAAGGTCTAAAAGCAAAATTTCTCAACATCGATCTTCCTTTGAGTTTGAGCATCGCCATAACTTTTGGAAGAAGCGTATATGAAATTCTTTCGGGCACAGGTCCTGGGTATTTCGATTCAATGGCCGGCATTATATTCTTTATGTTGCTTGGGCGCTATTTTCAAGATAGAAAGCAAGTGCAGCTTCAATTCGACCGCGACTTCAAAAGCTTCTTTCCTATTTCTGTACGCCGCGTTATTCCTAATGGTGAAGACTTCACTACCATTCCACTTTCAAATCTTTCAAAAGGAAACCGAATAATCATTCGGTCGAGCGAACTTATTCCAGCAGACTCTATTCTTCGCAAAGGAGATGCGCGTATTGATTACAGTTTTGTAACTGGAGAATCAAAACCCGAGCACGTGAAAGTGGGACAAATCGTGTACGCTGGTGGAAGACAAACTTGCGGTGAAATCGAGTTGGAAGTAGTGAACGAAGTGGAGCAAAGTTATTTGACGCAACTGTGGAACAGAGAGAATAAAAAAGACTACAAAAGCAATATGGACAACATGGTTCACCGTTTGGCGCGCCACTTTACTTTGTTCCTATTGTTATTGTCGTTGGGTAGTTTTATTTTCTGGCTTCCTACTGACATCAATCGCGGTATCCACGCCCTTTCCACCATTCTTATTGTAGCATGTCCTTGTGCTTTGCTATTGAGTGCTACGTTCACTCATGCAAGTATTCTAAGTGTTTTGGGTAAAAATGGCGTTTTCGTAAAAAATGCTACGTTGCTCGAGAAAATTGGAGAAATCAAACATATTGTTTGGGATAAAACAGGAACACTCACATCCAATAAAATAAACGAAATGTCGTTTGAGGGCGATCTTACGGCATACGAAAAAAATCTTGTTTACCGCGCCGCCACCCAGTCCAATCACCCTGTAAGTAGAGGCATTGTGGAGTTTCTAGAACAAGATCCTGAGCTTCAAAAAGCAAGATCTATTCATTATAGCATCTCCGATTTTAATGAAGAAATTAGCAAAGGATACACCGCAGATGTAGCGGGGCACATCATCAAAATAGGCAGTGCTGAATTTGTAGGTCTTTCCGCCGCTTTAGGAGAAACGCTCACCAGAGGCTATGTAAATATCGATGGTCACGTAAAAGGATACTTTGCCTTGAAAAGCGATATCCGCCCAGGCTTAGCAGATAATATTATTTCTCTTCGTTCTGAAGGATATAAGCAGTCTATCTTAAGTGGTGACCATGCTATTCGCAGAACACAATTTGAAGTTTACTTCGGAAATGAAACACCGATGATGTTTGGAAAAACGCCACATGAAAAAGAAGCGTACATTGAACAACTCCAGTCGGAAGGTGAAAAAGTAATGATGATCGGCGACGGACTCAACGATGCTGGAGCACTTATTCAATCCAATATCGGTATGGCCGTGTCAGACGATGTCAACAATTTCACTCCCGCATGCGATGTCATCATGGAGGGTAAGAGTTTTCCAAAGTTTCATACCATCTTAGAATACATCGGAACAACCAAAGCCATCATCATAGCAAGTTTCATTATTTCATTGCTTTACAATGTGGTTGGTTTAGGCATCGCAGTTCAAGGCAAAATGTCACCACTTATCGCTGCGATTTTAATGCCTTTAAGTTCATTTTCTATCATCATTTTCACAACAACAACTTCTCGCATTATTGCTAAAATCAAGGGTTTGCGCACTGTTTAGAAAATTATGATATAAGTCAGTGTGCACTCTAACCGGCGTCAGTTTGCACCTCATAAGGCGAGAATACATTTGGTTCATTAATACAGAAAATCAGCAAATGAGCGCCATTTATTTACTCATAGGAATTAGCATCCCAGTAGCCGCAGGCTTCCTGATTGCTTTTCTATATGCATCAAAAAACGGTCAGTTTGATGATGATTACACGCCATCCATTCGCATGTTGATGGACGATCCTAAACCAGTCGATAAACCTATAGAATCTACAACCAATAATCAGTATGAACACGAACATTGAACGTTTCGAGTATGACAACAAGATTGTCAAACAGTTTGCATACGCTACTGCGCTTTGGGGAGTAGTCGGCATGATTGCCGGATTACTCGCAGCATTGCAGTTAGTGTATCCAGCGTTAAACTTTGATTTTTCCATGACCACGTTTGGTCGACTTCGACCCATCCACACCAATGCGGTGATTTTCGCATTTGTGGGTAATGGTATTTTCATGGGTGTTTATTATTCGCTTCAGCGACTAATGAAAGCCCGCATGTTTAGCGACACCCTTTCCAAAATTCACTTCTGGGGATGGCAGCTCATCATCGTATTAGCAGCTATCACACTTGCCTTGGGTATGACCACAGGTAAAGAGTACGCAGAATTGGAATGGCCTATTGATATCCTTATCACACTCGTATGGGTGGTGTTTGGTATCAATATGTTTGGAACAATTATCAAAAGAAGAGAACGTCACCTTTACGTTGCGATTTGGTTTTACATCGCTACATGGGTAACTGTTGCCATGCTTCACATTGTAAACAGCTTCGAACTTCCTGTTACCTTGTTCAAATCCTATTCTTGGTACGCAGGTGTGCAAGACGCACTTGTACAATGGTGGTACGGACACAATGCGGTTGCATTCTTCCTTACTACTCCATACTTGGGAATCATGTATTACTTCATTCCAAAAGCGGCTAATAGACCAGTCTATTCATACAGACTTTCTATTATCCACTTCTGGGCATTGATTTTCATTTACATCTGGGCCGGCCCTCACCACCTTCTATACACTTCACTTCCAGATTGGGCACAATCACTTGGAACAGTATTCTCCATTATGCTTCTCGCTCCATCGTGGGGTGGTATGATCAACGGACTTTTAACCCTTCGTGGAGCTTGGGACCGTGTGAGAGACGACGTTGTTTTGAAGTTCATGGTAGTTGCCGTAACCGCATATGGTATGGCTACTTTCGAAGGTCCTATGCTTTCTTTGAAAAGCGTAAATGCGATCTCTCACTTCACCGACTGGACTATTGCTCACGTTCACGTAGGTGCACTTGGATGGAATGGTTTCTTGACATTCGGTGTGCTTTACTGGTTGATCCCAAGAATGTGGCAAACCAAATTGGCAAGTAAAAAATTGGCCAACTGGCACTTCTGGATTGGTACACTAGGTATCATCGTATATGCTGTTCCAATGTATTGGGCAGGATGGGTTCAAAGTACCATGTGGAAAGAATTCACTCCAGAAGGACAATTGAAATATCAATTCCTTGATACTGTAACTCACCTTCGTCCATTCTACGCACTTCGTGCACTTGGTGGATTGTTGTTCTTAACGGGTGTATTCATGATGGTGATCAACCTAGTGAAAACAATCAAAGCTGGTTCTTTCATGGCCAACGAAGCTGCAGAAGCTCCTGCACTTGCTAAGAAAGTTGAAATCCACGGTAAAGAACACTGGCACAGATGGATTGAGCGCAAGCCAATTCAAATGTTGATTCTATCTTTAGTTGCAGTAGCTATCGGTGGTATTTTGGAAATGATTCCAACATTCTTGATCAAAGAAAATATCCCAACGATTGAAAGCGTAAAACCATATACCGCACTCGAATTGGAAGGTCGCGATATCTATGTAAGAGAAGGTTGTTATACCTGTCACTCACAAATGATTCGTCCATTCAGAAGTGAAACCGAGCGTTATGGTGACTACTCTAAAGCAGGTGAATTTGTTTACGACCACCCATTCCAGTGGGGTTCTAAACGTACAGGTCCAGACTTGGCACGTGAAGGTACAGGTAGAAACAAAAAGATGGACAGCTGGCACTACAATCACTTGGCCGACCCTACATCTATGTCACCAGGTTCTATCATGCCTAAGTATCCATGGTTGTTTACTTCTGATATTAAAGTAGAAAATACTTCTAAAAAATTGGCCGCAATGCAAACACTCGGAGTACCATACACCGATGAGTATGTTGCCAACGGTAGAGATGAATTAGAGAAGCAAGCAATGGTGATTTATGAAAGTTTGAAAAAAGATGAAGCAGGTCTTCTCCTCGGTGAAGATGGCTTATCTCCTAACCACGAGATCATCGCCTTGATCGCTTACTTGCAGCGTTTAGGAAGCGACCTTGAGGTAGAAAAAAACAAAGAATCAAACCTTTCACAGAAATAATATGAAGTTCATTAATTATCTCGAAAGCATCAGCGGAGTGGCAGTGTATCCCTTCCTAGCGATGATCATTTTCGGAGGAGTGTTTCTCTTCGCAGTGTGGAATGTGTTCTTCACAAGAAAAGATACCATCAATGAACAAAGTAGACTTCCATTAGAAGATTAATTGAATTACCGCCATGAAAACAACCTATAAATCAATATTGTCAACGATAGCCCTGATGGCTATTACCCAATGGAGTTTCGCCCAAGACGCAATGATGGGCGAAGCTACAGAAGTGGCAGAAAAATATTCTCCCTACACCGATCCAGTGTTCTATGCATTAGCCATTCTTGCATTGGTGTTGTTGATTTTTATTATGCAACTTCAAAAAGTATTTAGCGGAATTGCACGCGCTTATTCTAAAAATCAAACTTCTGAAAACAGCAACAACGCTGCTGGACTTGGAGCGGTGATTTTACTCGTGAGCTTGTTTCAATTTCCAACGAATTCTTTTGCTGCAGATTCAATCTCTAGTGCATTTTTTCACGAAGGATTCGGTTCTAATGCATTCAACGCTTTGTTCTTCCTAATTACTGTGGAAGTCGCTGTAGTACTATACTACGTTCGCCTCATCCGCTTGTTCTTGGTAAGACACGACATCCCTGTTGAAGTAGCTGCAAAAGCAGTTGTAAAAACATCGATTCTCGATAAGTTGAACGCTTCTGTTTCTATTGAAAAAGAAGAAGCGATCATGACCGATCACGACTACGATGGCATTCGCGAATTGGACAACGCACTACCACCATGGTGGAAGTATGGATTCTATGTGACTATCGTTTGGGCATTTGCTTATTTGATTCACTATCACGTAACGCATACAGGTCCTTCTAGCGCACAAGAATATGCAATGCAAAATGAAGAAGCTGAAATTCAAATGGCTGAATACCGTAAGAAAGCTGCAAACCTTGTAGATGAATCTAACGTGGTATTGCTTACTGAAACTTCAGCAATTGAAAAGGGAAAAGCAACATTCACCAACAACTGTGTAGCATGTCACGGAGCCTTCGGTGAAGGTAAAGTTGGACCAAACCTTACCGATGCTTATTGGAAGCACGGTGGAGATATCAAAGATCTATTTAAGACCATCAAATTTGGTGTAAGTGGCACAGGTATGAAGTCTTGGAAAGCAGACTTAAGCCCAAGCACTATGGCTGAAGTAGCAAGTTACATTCTCACCCTTCAAGGCACTAACCCTGCCGGTGCAAAAGAACCCGAAGGTGATTTGTACACTCCTGTTGCTGCAAGCGATACTACTGCAGTTGCCACTGGAGAAGTAACAGCGAATCCTACGGATTCTATAAAATAATTTTATTGAGTCATGATTGAAGAAGAACACGATGCATTTAGAGACAGTGTAAGTCACATCGACCAAGAGGGAAAGCGAGTTTTCTTTTATCCAAAAAAGCCGAAAGGAAAACTTTACAACGCAAGAACGATTCTTAGTATTATCTATCTGTTCGTGTTCTTCTCTCTTCCATTTATCAAAGTAAATGGAGCTCCTCTCTTCCTTTTTAATGTTTTAGAACGAAAGTTTATTCTCTTCGGAATCCACTTTTGGCCACAAGACTTCTTTCTCTTCGTCTTGGGCATGATTATCTTCATCGTATTCATCGCCTTGTTTACGGTGGTGTACGGTAGGGTTTTCTGCGGATGGATTTGTCCGCAGACCATCTTTATGGAAATGGTATTCCGAAAAATCGAATACTGGATTGAAGGAGATGCAGTGCACCAAAAAGCACTCAACAAGCTGCCTTGGAATGCAGAAAAGATTAGAAAAAGAGGATTAAAACTTATCGTTTTCTACCTCGTATCCCTGCTTGTAGCCAACACCTTCCTCGCGTACATGATAGGCATGGATGAAGTGTTGCGTATCATCACAGAACCCATCTCGCTACACACAGGTGGTTTCATAGCGATGCTCATCTTCAGTGGATTGTTCTTCTTCGTATTCCTGTGGTTCAGAGAGCAAGCTTGTCTTGTAGTTTGTCCGTACGGAAGAATGCAAGGAGTGCTCCTCGATCAACACAGTATCGTGGTGGCATACGACCACAAACGTGGTGAGAAAAGAGAAAAATTCTCGAAGCATCCTTCACCAGATGCTGGTGATTGTATCGATTGTTTTGAATGTGTGCGTGTGTGCCCAACAGGTATCGACATCCGCAACGGAACTCAATTGGAATGTACCAACTGCACCGCTTGTATCGATGCTTGCGATCACATCATGGACAGTGTGAAAAAGCCTCGCGGTCTCGTGCGCTATGCTTCTGAATTCACCATCAACACAGGCAAGCGCTTGCGTTGGACACCAAGAATGATTGCATACACCGTATTTCTTTTTGTGTTGATTGGATTGGAAACTTTCCTATTAGCAACGCGCTCTGACATCGACGTTACTGTAATGCGCACCAAAGGAGCTTTGTTCAATCAAGAAGACGAATCGCACATTAGTAATTTGTACAATATTCACATCATCAACAAAACTTCAGACACCTTGGATTTGGATATGATTGTTTTGAAAGATGGTGGAGAAATACGCTGGGTGGGCGAAGACAAGCCTCTCATTCCTGGTGAGTTGATGGAAGGAACATTCTTCCTCATTCTCCCACAGTCTTCCATCACTGAGCGCAAATCAAAAATTGAATTAGAATTTAAATCTGGTGATCGTGTACTCGGAAATGCAAAAACCACTTTCCTTGCACCCGTGAGCCCTAAAAAGTAAAAAACATGAACTGGGGATTTCGCATTGTACTACTCTATTCCAGTTTTGTAGTACTTATTTTAACACTAGTGTATAAAGCCAGTGGCGAAAAAATCGACTTGGTAACAAAAGATTATTACGCGCAAGAATTGGTGCACACCGACAAGATGAATGCTGTTTCGAGAGCATTGCCTTTCAAAGAAAACATCAAAGTGGTAGTGAATGCATCAACGATTCAAGTTTCGTTTCCGGAAAATTTTGAAAACGAAGGTGGAAATATTGATTTCTACAGACCTTCAGACTCATCATTAGATCAGCACTTTTCTTTGAAAATAGATGAAAACAATCAACAGATTATTTCTTCTGAAAAATGGCCGATGGGCTATTATGCCATCAAGATTGAATGGACATTGAAAGGAGAAAAATACTTGATTGAAGACACCGTCTTTTTACCATGATTACGCTCATTGCCGCAGCCGCAGCCCTCGGATTTGCAGGTAGTTTACACTGCGTAGGGATGTGCGGACCTCTCGTTTCCATCGTTCACGGAGGTGCACAAGGAAAGTCGATGAAATGGTGGGGAAATCAAGGCCTCTATCACTTTGGTAGAATCGGCGTGTATGCCCTATTCGGCGTGCTTACGGGTTTTCTAGGAAAAAGCCTTTCTGCCATGGGACTCCAACGCTGGCTCGCACTCATCTCTGGTGTGGTACTGCTCGTTATGATTCTCTTTCCATTTTTTTCTAAAAAGAAATTTGTAGTCGGCAATCAACTGTTTCAAAAAGTAAGCAGCCGCTTCTCTCAATTTTTACAAAAGAAAAATCCATCGAAATATTTAGCACTTGGAGTCATCAATGGTTTCTTGCCTTGCGGACTCGTGTATGCCGCCATGGCCGCATCATTGAGCGGCGGCTCTATCATGGGAAGCGTACTTTTTATGGTAATATTTGGAGTAGCTACATCGCCTGCATTGGTAGCAGTAGCAGGACTTTCCAACTTCCTGCGCTCACGAATAAAAGCCAAATCACTTTCTTACATGCGATTGGCCTTTATGCTTTTGGCAGTGCTGTTCATCCTCCGTGGAGCGAACCTCGGCATTCCTTATTTGAGTCCGAAAATGAAAGTGGAAAAATGTGAAATGGATTGCTGCAAAGGCAAACACTAATTTCTCATTTTCTGAAGCTTCTCTGTATTCTTGAGCGTCACGGTTGATCCATGAATTTCAACCAAACCTTCTTCTCTAAAATCAGATAACGTTCGAATCAACGACTCCGTGGCAGTACCTACCATATTGGCCAGGTCCTCGCGCGAAATCGCCATGCTAAATGCATTGTCCGAACCGTCGTGGTATCTTTTCTTCAAAACCAATAGAGCATCTGCTGTGCGCTTTCTTACGCTGCTATAGGCAAGCGACAACAAGCGATCTTGTTCTTCAGAAATTTTACCTGTAAGCAATCTTACAAACTGCTTCGTAGCCGCAGGACTTTGATAGATCAATTTGAAAAAATCTTCTTTCGAATAAATCACCACTTCGCAATCTTCCAATGCTTCTGCAGATTCCGATTGATCGGTATCTTCTAACAACGAAATGTAACCGAAGAAATCGCCCGGTTGCAACATGCGCGTGATCAGATCCTTTCCAAGTTCGTGTGATTTGTATGACTTTGCTTTTTTCCCGATTTCAGCATATACAATCCCGAAGCGGTATCGCCTTCGGAGAAAATCATATCCTTTTTGCGAAACGTTTTCACTTGTTGTTTCGCCGCTATTTTAACAAATATCGTGAATGCCCTCTAACGTGCTGAGCAATTCGTTTACTCCGCCTTCTCCTCCTCCTGGCAAATCGCGTTTTGCAACGTCCAATTTTTGAATCGACTTTCCACTGCATTGAGCAATTCAATATCGTCAAAGTTTGGTGATGTAATCGTCCGCGCCCATTTCCATTCCTTTACGCACATCCGTTCTTTCGCTTTTTTGCAGAAAGAAAAATGAAAGGAATACTTGATTTGTTTTTGGATTTTTACTGAGCAAATGCAATACGCCATAACCCAGGTAAAACGGGCATCATGATGTCGCAAATAATCAATTCCGGATGGTGCTCAATGGCGCTTTCCACGCCGAGTTTGCCGTTTTCAGCAGTGGTCACATCGTAGCCTGCCAGTTCAAGAATTTCAGCAGTGTTTTCCCTTATCAGGGTTGTCTTCTATCAATAAAATTTTTCTCATGCCTCTTCGTATTTAGCGGGAAACTCGAGATAAAAAGTCGTTCCCTTATTCTCACGACTGATAAAATCAATCGTGCCATGCAACATTTCTAAGTACTTTAAAACAATGTTGAGTCCTAGACCCGTACCTTGAATGTTCGCTGCATTTTGACCGCGGTAAAAACGTTCAAAGATGTTCTTGATCGGCCTCAGGAATTCCAATTCCCTGGTCTTTCACTTCCATCTTCATGCTTTCCGCTCTCTCGCACTTCACATATCTCGAGTTTTCAGGACTAAAAATTTAATCGCATTTGCCAATAAATTGATGGTAAATGTTTCTGAACATGTGTTTATCGATCATAAATTGCTCATTTCCATTAAAATCAAATTGAATATACTGACCTGATCGCTATCGCTTGCAGCTCATTGATTACATCGGTAAGCACTTCGCATCAATATTTTGAAAATTGGCGCACCTTTCTTCTTCCAACTTTACCAAGCGATAGAAATCATTCAAAATTTCGGTCAGTCCATTCACCACACCTTTGATGCGATTGATGTGTTTATCGCTCTTCTCCCTTGATTCATCTCGATGTACTTCGCCCAGAATGGAAGCCGATGAAAGAATCGTAGAAAGCGGCGTTCTGAATTCATGCGAAGCCATTGAAATAAATCGGCTTTTCATTTCATTCAGTTCCTTTTCTTTTTCGAGTGCGTTCGTCAATTCATCTTTCGAATTTTCGAGTTCTGTCAATGCCTCTTTCAATACCAATGTGCGCTCGTTCACCTTTTTCTCCAAGGTTTCGTTGAGCATTTTCAATTCATCATTGATCTTTTGAATCTTCTCTTGTTGTTCGTGACGAATGGTGATATCGATGATGAAGGCGATGGCATAAATCCCTTCAGGAGTTTCGTAATACGACAAACTGATTTCTACGGGGAATCGCGTTCCGTCTTTGCGCTGACCGTGCAAAATGAAGTTCTTCCCCATCGGGCGCTTCATGGGTTTTTGCATGTACGCTTCGCGATAGCTCACGTGTTTTTCCGCCACATTAGATGGCACCAATGCTTCTACCTTCATGCCTTGCAATTCGCTTGGTTGGTAGCCAAAAAGTTGGAAACATTTCGGATTGGCGAGGATGATTTCACCTCTGGAGTTTGCGATTAGAATTCCCTCGTTTACGTGGTTGAATACAGACTCGAAACTGCTCTCTGTGTTTGATAGCGGAGTACCCATAGAGGCAAATTTAATGTGGAAGGGAGCGTAACGCAAATCTACCGGGCAGAGGTATGACTACCGAACCGAGCGCCTCCTCTCCAAAAAGCGCCCACGGAGAGTCATACCTTGTACCACATCATCAGGATCATCCGGGAGAATGCCCCAATGATCAACGTGGTAACGTAACCCGATAGATTATGTACTCTCTATCTGACGCAAAGATGTGACGGTGCTATTAGGAGAAATATGAGTCAAGTCAACCGTGCAACTGACTTTTGTCAGTTTTCGAGTTTTTAGACTTGAAAATCAAGGGGATATAGTAGTAAAAAAGTACGGCGAGACCAACCACAAATAACGTTGCGGCGAAAGGTTTAGTGTATTCATCAAAGAAAAACTCCCCGATCATCCAGGTGGTATTGGCCAAAATCCAGAAGGTAACTGCCAGATTATGAATGAATTCTGATTTTACGAAGTGCGACTTGAGCGTGAGCCACACGGCCACCCC
>JAWKNK010000028.1:0-19627 GCA_041391745.1 Flavobacteriales bacterium | reverse complement strand
ACATTTGATTAAAAGATTTAGTGTGCTCCAAATCTAATGAAAGTCAGCAATTATGCAACACTACTGTCTTTATTGTTGAAATAAATGTCACGAATGGTTGAATATTCGTAATAAGTGAATAGCGAAAACTACTTGAACCAACTCGAATAGAGGACGTAATTATTGGCAATTCGATTGATTTCTCCTTCGAAAAGTTCCTGGCTGACTTCCTTTACTTTTTTAGCGGGAACACCGGCGTAGATACTGCCGGCAGGCACGTGCGTGCCTTCAAGCAAAACCGCGCCGGCAGCAATGATGCTGTTGCTTTCAACTACGCAATTGTCCATTACAATGGCACCCATTCCAATAAGCACATTGTCGTGAATGGTGCAGCCGTGAACCAATGCGCGGTGACCTATAGAAACATTGTTGCCAATTATCGTTGGACATTTTTGATAGGTGCAATGGATCACAGCACCATCTTGAACATTGACTTTGTTGCCCATTTTAATGAAATGAACATCGCCTCTAACTACGGCATTAAACCAAAATGAACATTGATCACCCGCTTCAACTTCTCCCACAATTGTGGCGTTTTCAGCAATGAAACAATCGTTTCCAAATTTTGGTTGGATACCGCGAACTAGCAAAATCAAGGGCATAGGGCAAATTTTTATTACCCTACAAATGTATAGGCTTCAATTAGTTTTTGATAAATGAAGTGCTAACTATTTTAGATGAGTCGGTGATGATATTGAGAAAATAATTTCCTTTTGAAAAATTAGAAATATCAATTTTAATTAACCCGGTAGAAGTTACTTTTTCACGTGAAATCAATCTTCCTGAAACGTCAGTAATTTCAATGTATTCCGCGGAAATTTGTGAAGGAATTTCTAGGTTAATTTCTGTTGTTGAGGGGTTGGGATAAATGTCGATTTTGACGTTGTCCAATTCACTTACTTGTTGAATGCTCTCACACACTCCTGTGAAAGTTGGGTTGGTCCAAATTAAATCTGTTCCCTCATAGTAGCATGTCAATTGCTGGCCGGCGTCCGCAATGTTGGCCCAAGCATAATCGAAAAGGCCGTTATTTGAACCGACTCCTTCGATATAGTAACCAGTGAACCACTCCTGTTGTGAGTAGCTGATTTTTTTTCGTTGCTCACCATCTATCGTCACCATCTCAACATTGGTAATAACGATTTCAGTTTCCATTCCATAAGACCAAATGGATATGACATCGTTTGCAGCAACATTGAAATTGTACAGCAAATGGTCGGTTTCGTTTTCACGATAGTAAACGAGTTCATTGACCTCATCTTCCCACAAATGGCCAATAAAAATGGGGTTATCAGGAGAAGTGGTGTAGGTCAGATAAACAGGATAGTAGACAACATCGAGAACGATCGCAGGATCACCCAATGTTAGGTCTCCATATTGCATTACCCACCCGTAATAGGTTTGATGCCAAAGCTGATTGCCTTGTAGTAATGGCGAATAGGAATAAGACTGTAATGAAAATATGAGTGCAAAAATAAGGGTATAAAAAAAGCGCATAGTGATGTGTTTGTTCATCTCTATGACGCTTTTAATGTTTAAAACGTTGTATTAAAATTTGTTATTTGTCTGGTTCGAATTCCAATATGATGCTATTCATACAGAATCTCTTGTGTGTTGGCGGCGGACCATCATCGAAAATATGACCTAAATGGCTGTCACACCTTCCACATTTTACTTCTGTGCGAATCATGCCGTGAGAGTAGTCCTCAACGTAAACACAACTGTTTGGTCGAATGGATTCGAAGAAACTTGGCCACCCACATGATGATGCAAACTTAGAATCGCTTTTAAAAAGTGGATTTCCGCATGCTTTGCAATAATATGTTCCGAGACCTTCGTAGTTCCAATACTCACCAGTGAATGCCCTTTCTGTGGCGGCTTTGCGTGCCACTAGGTAAGTATTTTCATCCAGAATTTCTTTCCAAACACTGTCTGGTAAATCCAACTTAGAAGTGTCTGTGCGGGAGTAATATTTGTGATGTTTGTCCATACTGGTCTGTGGTAAATTGGTAGTAGTTTCTTCTTTGGAAAATGACTGATACACTGCAAATACTGCAGCAAGTATAAGTATTGGAATGGCGTATTTCATCGTCTCGTTTTTATATATATACGATTTGACGAAATAAACAGATTTTCCTTACAGAAGTTTTACCAACCACAGTAAATAAATCCTAGTTCGAAAGCTCCTCGGTTTCCGCTGAAGCGTTTCAATGAACTCGTCACAAGATCATAGCTGATTCGAAACATGTTGTTTTTATGCTTCATTCCTGCGTGAATAATCACACTGTCTTTCCAACGCACGCTCGCTCCTGCTAAGGCACTGTAGGAAGTTCCATTGAATTTGTAGCTCCCTAAAAGTCCGGTGTTTATCTCGCGTGCTTTTGCTTGGCCCATGAATAAAACCGAAGGCATCACTCCCCATCTGTCATCAATCTTGATATTGGATTGAAGCGTTCCAGAGAAGCGCATAGGCAGCTTACTTTTTTCACCAGTAAACGATTCATTGGGCTGAGTGAGGTGATAGAGACTTAAACCTGACGATACATCAAAACGATTGTTGATATCCACGTATTTGTACCAAACTCCCATGTTGGCATCGAATTTTAGAATGCTCAAATCGGGCAACGACTCACCATTCGGTAGCGTCGGGTCGAAACCGGTTGTTCCGTTGTACTGATTTTCAAACAGCAAATCGCGCTGTGAAAAACGCTTTTGGTAAACACCCAATTGTGCACCTACCGTAAGATAATGTTGCTTACTCGACTCATCAGTGATCTGATAAGCACCAGAAAGCATGGCTTGAAAAACATCGAAATTTGAATTTCCAGAGATGTGGTCGAGCAATAATAATCCCCCGCCAAATCGATTGAAATTCATATCGTATCCTGCGCCAATCGCGGAGTATGGCTTTCCATTTAATTTTTGCCATTGAGATCGATACACCCCCGTGAATCGATAAGGCAAATCCTCATTTGCAAACATTCCTGTTTGAGCGGGATTGTAGTACAGTGGAAGCGCATCAAATTGCGAAAAGTGAAAGTCTTGTGCAGTGGCATTGGTAAACCACAAAGCGCAAATAGAAAAGGCGAATGTTTGAATAAATTTTTTCATGACGATTCGTTTTTTGTGGTTTATCTAATGAGTGTTACGTTACCTGAAATTTTGATTTTTTTATCGTCAATGGTTACACCTTCAACAGTATAAACATAAACTCCTACTGGTTGGGCTACACCTTTGTATGTGCCGTCCCATCCACCTTCTGGATCATTGGTATGGAAAATTTCATTTCCCCAACTGTTGTAAATTTTGAAATCAACTTCTTTGAAAGGTCCACCTAATACGTGAAGCACTTCGTTGTTGCCATCTCCGTTTGGAGAGAATCCTGTTGGCATCGCAATAGGCTGAACTAATTTTTCTAAAGCTTGAACAACGGATGTAATTGAATCAGCACACCCGGCAACATTGTACACATAAAGCGTTACTTCATATTGGCCAGCTTCTGGGAAATTGATCGACGGATTTTGAACAGCACTTGTAGCACCATTTTCAAAAACCCATAGCCATGAATTCGCGCCAAGTGATTCGTCGGTAAAAGCTACGCCAAGCTCATCGTCCGATTCACTTGTGAATGCTGCAGTAGGAAGAGGTTCAACTACGATCAGCATATCATCGCTAGTGTTTGGACATACTCCATTACCAGTGGAAGTCAAAGTAAGTGTTACGCTACCAGCTGCCACATCTGCATTGCTGAGTGTGTAAGTATTTGATATTTCTGTTTGCGCATTTGCAAATGTTCCCGAACCTGCAGTATTCCAAATTCCTGCTGAGGCTCCATTGATAAGGCCATTGATTTCTACCTCAACCTGATCTCCACAAATAATTCTATCTGGCCCGGCATTTACAGATACCTCAGGCACTAAAGTGACTTCTAGTGTGTCGGTGAAAGTTGGGCACACGCCATTTCCAGTAGAGCTTAAAACAAGGAATACCTTACCATTGGCGATGTCGCTTTGGGATGGAATGTATTGGTTGTTCGGTTCGCTTGCACTCGAGCTGAAAGTACCCGTGCCGGTGCTTGACCACGCTGCTCCGCCTATTCCAGAAACAATGCTTCCATTTACGTTTACAAATTCAGTATTTGCACACACTGAAATATCGGAACCAGCGTTTACTATGGTTGGACTGTTCACTATGATGTATAACGTGTCGCTTGAAGGCGCACAGATACCCGTGTTTTCTGCTAATAGTACAATTTCAATTTCCTCTTGTAATAAATCACCAGCACTTAAATTATAAGTTGTGTTTCCGCTCCAAATGGCATCTGGAGAAAAAGTACCCGAGCCGTTTGAAATCCAATGGCCTTGCGTTGAAGCACCTGAAATATTTCCACCAAGAATAACTTGTTCTTGATCCACACAAATGGTTAGGTCGGCGCCTGCATTAACACTTGAAATAGGTGTAATAGTGACTTGCAACGTATCGTAGTGTGTGCCACATCCAGAATCGGAAATTCCAGCTAAAACGAGATTCACATTTCCAAGAAGCACATCATCTGCACCAAGCGTGTAAGTTGTAACAAGCGCTGTACTATTTTCAAAAGTTCCATCACCAGTTGTTTGCCATTGTGAGGCTGTAGCTCCACCACTTATTTCTCCGCTTAAATCAACCACATTGTTCGATGCACATACAGAGATATCGTTGCCGGCAAAAGAGGAGGCTTGTTCTTGCAAAAGACACATAAAGTGTATCTGAATTTATAGGACAATTTCCATTTGCCGTAGTGGTTAAAATAAATTGAATTTCATTCATCTCATAATCCACATCACTCAATGCGTACTGAACATTTAGATTTGTTTCTGAAGGCGAGAATGTTCCAGTTCCATTGGTTGTCCAAATTCCTTGTGGAGAACCATTAGTAATGTTTCCGTTCAACTGCACGAATTCAGCAGCATTACAAACCACAATGTCTTCACCAACATTTACTGTGAGTCCTGAAGACATATATAAAGTAACAGCGTCGGAAACATCTGAACAACCCGCGTTTCCTGTTGATGATAAAGTCAAAGTGACGCTACCGAATGATTGTTCGGTTGCACTTGGAATATAAGTCGGATTGAGTGAAGTACTATTTGGAATAAATGTTCCATTTCCACCCGTCCACACTACACCATTCGCATTGTTTGCTGAAGCATTGAGTTGGAAAGAAGGACTTTCTCCACAGAATGACTGATCTTCGCCAGCGCTAATTTCTGGAGCAGCGAAGAAGTTAATTGTAATTTCATCTTGTGCTTGGTTACAGCTGTTGGTTGCTGTTAAAGTCAATAGGACAGATCCATTTACAAGATCTTGTTCTGAAGGATTATAGATGGCATTTAATGTCGTAGAAGAAGGGGTAAAAATACCAGTACCTAACGTTGTCCATTCTCCGAGGCTCGCACCTCCAGTGATTGTACTGTTGAGTTGTGCTAGGGCATTGTTTGAGCAAAGTGTTTGATCGATGCCAGCATTGGCCGTTCCTGTTGGATAGAAATGGACAAGCACTACATCAGAAACAGGAAGACATGAGCCATTATTTATGGTAGTAGCTGTGAATGAAATTGTTTCATTGATGATATCATCATTATCTACCAAATATGTAATATCTAGGTCGTTGATGCTTGGGGTAATTGTTCCTGATCCTGTGGTGGTCCAAATGATTTCAGGAGGACCATTATTTACCAAAACAGATAAATCCACTTCGGTGACGTCAGCACAAACAACCATGTCTTCACCAACATCAATGGTTCTAGAAGGTGAAATCGTAACAGTTATTTGATCAGAAGCAGCGTTGCAACTGTTAGCAGTAAGTGTTAGTGTTACTGTACCTAAAGCAATGTCCGCAGCGCTTGGAACATACGTTGCGTTAAGCGTGTTGGCATTGGGTGAAAAAGTACCTGTTCCGTTGGATGACCAAACTCCAGAACTTGCGCCACCACCAATATTTCCAGACAAGGAAATGTTTGGATTGTTTCCACAAACCTCTACATCATTTCCAGCATTTGCGGTTCCTGCAGGAAGTACGCTAATTGTCATTTGATCACTTACTTCAAGACATGTATTGGTAGACACCGAAGTGAGTGTCAGTGTTACACCACCCGCGAGTGAGTCGGCAGCACTGCAAGTGTACACTGCATTTAAACTTGTGTTACTTGGCGCGAAAGTTCCTGATCCAGAAGTACTCCAAACACCATTGTTTGAGCTTCCAGAAACACTACCACTCAAAGCTACGTCGAGATTTGTAACACATACTACCTGGTCATTTCCTGCATTTACCAATGGAGCAGGAATCATTTGCACATTGATGTTTTGAGTTACAGGCAAACAATTTCCATTTGAAGTAGTGGTAATCGAAATAGTGAATGCTTCATTTTCAATTTCAGAAGATGAGGGCTAGTAGGTTATGTTATTAGAATTTGTAGATGGAGAAAAAACTCCGTTTCCGCTCCATTGAACTCCACCAGCAACGGTATATGTTGCTGATGCGTCGAACGAAGGATTATTTGTACATGGTTGATCTCCTTCCACAATAGAAATCACGGGTGCCGGAGTAATGTCTATATGAACGATATCACTTACAGGAAGACAGGATCCGTTGCCAGAACTGGTGAGTGTTAGTTCTACAAAACCATTTGCAATTTCATCATTTGATGGAGTGTATGCAGTGGAAAGCGTTGTTGCATTTGGAGCGTAACTGCCAAGACCTCCAGACCATTGGCCACCCAAAGCAAAGTTTATAAATCCATTTAGATTTACTTGAGCATTATTCCCACAAACTGTTTGATCAATTCCCGCATTTACAATTGGAGAAGGGGCAAAAGTGATTGTTACATTATCCGCAACAGCGACGCAAGTGTTGTTGCCTGTTGATGTCAAAGTGAGTACAACGCTTCCGTTAGAAATTTCAGAAGGTGAAGGATTGTAAATAGCATTGAGCGTATTTGCGTTTGGCGAAAGGTGCCCGATCCTCCAGACCACATTCCACCAGTTGCATTGAAAACTTGTCCGCTTAAACTCACTGAAGAATTGTTTGCACAAGAAGAGATGTCTTGTCCTGCGTTTACTACAGGAGCTGGCTGAATGGTAATCGTAACTTGATCTAATACTTGATTACACGTTCCGTTTCCTGTTGTTGTGGCCGTTAGTGTAACGGTACCCATCGTGATTTCTGTCGCCGATGGAGTGTACACTGCATTTGGACTTGTGTTTGACGGAGAAAATGTTCCCGATCCTCCAGACCAAACAATTCCAGATGCAATAGTGAAAGATGCATTTAAAGTAACATCAGGATTGTTTGCACATGAAATTTGATTAGCACCTGCATCTACGGTTGGAGCTGCTGTGAAGAATATGGTCACTTGATCTGTTACAGAGCTGCACGAACCATTTCCTGTTGAAGTCAAAGTGAGGGTAAGGCTTCCGTTTGCAATTTCGCCTGCAGTTGGATGTAAGTAGCATTCAACGAATTGTTTGATGGTGAGAATATTCCTAATCCACCTGACCATGTTCCACCTGATGCGATGGTAACGCTACCACTCAAACTTGCATTCGCATTGTTTGCACATACAGTAATATCTGAGCCAGCATTGATGCTGTGGTGGTAAAAATATGGTCATTGCATCACTTACCGAAACGCAATTACCATTTCCTGTGGAGGTTAAAGTGAGTGTAACACTTCCATTAGAAATCTCAGCAGCAGTTGGAGTATATGTTGCATTGAGTGTTGTAGCTGAAGGGGAAAAACTACCTAACCACCCGTCCATACTTAGATGCAACAGTTATTGAACCAGATAGTTGTGTAGCTGAATTGTTTGCACATTTCGTTTGATCAATGCCCGCATTCACAATTGGTGCAGGAGTGAAAGTAATTACTACGTTATCAGAAACGGGATTACAAATTCCATTTCCTGTTGTTGTTAAAGTAAGAGCTAATGTTCCGCTATTAATTTCTGTTTGTGTAGGAACGTAAACAGCATCTAGTGTTGTGTTGTTTGGTATGAAACTTCCACCTCCTCCAGTCCAGATTCCACCTGAGGCCACAGTAACCGCTCCACTAAGTGAGACGTTAGAGTTGTTTGCACAAACAGAAATATCTGTACCTGCATTTGCTGTGGGTGCTGGAGTAATCGTTATTGTCATTTCATCTGTCACAGGAGTACACGCACCTGTAGAGGTGAGTGATAAAGTAACCGAGCCAGAGGCTGCGTCTGCCGCAGATGGATTATAGACTGCATTCAATGCAGTGTTACTTGGCGTAAAACTTCCGGTGCCAGAGCTCACCCATTCGCCCGTGGTAGTTCCACCTGCAACAGCACCATTTAATTGAACAGTAGTGTTCGCACACACCGTTTGATCACTGCCTGCGGATACGGTAATTGGAGCTACGAACTCACTGAAGTAACCGTATTTACATCCCGAAGAAGCGCCCCCGTTAATTACACCTAAAGCGAAAACATCAATGGAGTTGGAAACTTTAAAAGTGGAATTTACAGGTACTTGTGTAGTGTTGTATTGAATGCGAGCAGACTTCCATTCACCACCTGTTCCCGGCACTGTAATAAAGTTTGATGGATTGATCACAGCTCCTGTTGGACCGGTCATAGTGAATCCGTTTACCGCGGTGGCACGACAAAGCAAAGTGATATAAAAAGTTTCAGAGCTTCCTCTTGTAAAATTGAGTTGTTGCGAACCTGCACAATTAAGTGGAGGGAGCTGAGCCATTCCCATTTCACAACCAAATCCAGTGATGTGCATTGCATATGTAGGTTGAGTACAATGAATGTGGACTGCATTTTCTGTGGCTGAAGACGCGAGGTAGTCCATATCAATTCGGTAGTATTCTCCTGCAAAAAGTGTTGCTGCCGGAGTATTTGATCCGTTGATATAAACTTGTGTATTGTTTTGTGTAGCCATGAGGACAACACTTTCGTCTCCATTGTTATTTAAGCTTCCTTTTACAGCGATATAGTCTTCACCAATTACTGAAACGGGAACAATTTGATCTCCAAGAATATCGTAACAGCCGCCAGATGGGTTATGATCTGAGTCGTCCTTTATTGAAACAGTAATGGGTTTATCAGCGAGTACCACCGCGCCACTTGGGTGGTTGGCGGGCAATTGATAATTGGTTCCAGTATATCCTGCAGAGTAAGTTTGACCTTGATTTAAAGTAATTGAAAACTGCTGCAGAGCGGCATGTCCGTCGAGAGCTACAGGAGAATAAATGGTAACAACCGTGTTGTTTTCTGTAGCACAAATATCAAATGAAGCGAATGCTTGATGTGGCGACGAGAAGGGTTCGTTTGCAAAAGGACTGTGTTTGTGCATAGGAATGTAGAACTCCGTTCCCAGGCCATTCTGACCCTTTAATGCCCATATATCCGTGTTGTTGGTATTTGCACATTCGTAATAACACGTTATCGTATTTGTAGCCTCGATATACAAACCAGTATTCAGGATGGTATTTGTAGGTCTTGTTTCAAGTGAAGATTTTAGAGCTGTCAAATTGACCTTTACTGATTGGTCGGCGAGCACACTTACCACTATCGGAGCTCCACTATTGAAGGCGGGGTTTGCAGGTTGCGAAATGGTTACCGTTGCATCTTGTCCCGTTGAAGACACGACCAAAAACAATGGTTCACCTCCTGGTGAGTTGTGTAAGTCAGTGATATCTGGTGGTGCAAACCAAAATTCAGTTCCGCTTTGAGCAAGCGAAGTTGAAGTGGCAAGAATGAACAATAGGGCTAAAACTGAAGTAGTATAGAAAGCGCGCATATAGTCACGTGTGTAATTAGGTTACTCAATACGCGGGTAAAAACTTTTGGTTTCGGGTCAAATGTTAAATCTAAACGAATATTTCAGTACCTTTCCGACATTCAAAATCAATCAATTAGGATGAAAAAAATTAGTTTGATTGTAATTTCTGTTTTCATTTTCACAGCACTTCAAAGTCAAAACTTGATTCCCAACCCTAGTTTTGAAGAATCGTGTGAAGAATTTAGTTTGGGTAACGGAAATTTTGGAGCGCGTTATTGGTACAACGCAAACGCGGGTACATTCGACTATTACACGAATGCGGGAGATGCCGGGAACTGCGGCGACTCGGAGGTGAACTCCAGCACATGGCAAGATTTTAATGAATACCAAGTGCCCCAAGAAGGTTCGCGTATGGTTGGGGGAATAATGTATTGTAACTCATTTTGTATTCGCGAAATGATTCAATGCAAGTTGTTGCAACCATTGGAAGCCGATCGCCCTTATTGCTTTTCAATGTATGTGTGTATGTCAGGGATGTATGATTTTACATGTAATGGAGTCGGAATGGCTTTGAGTAATGATAGCCTTACAGACTACTCACACCCCTGTAATATTGATTTAGAATTATTGATTCAATATCCAGATGGAGCAGTGCTAAACGACACCATGAATTGGTATTTTCTTTCGGGAAACTTTATAGCTAATGGGGGAGAGAGGTATTTAACACTTGGCAATCACCGCTCAGATGCCCAGACCACAATTGGTGGATTTAATGGCTCAACTAATTTGCCATATTCATACTATTACTTTGATAACCTTGTACTCGAACAGTGCACTGAAACCGCAACACTAAATCTCTATGAGACATCAATAAGTGTGTTTCCTAATCCCACAAGTGATAAATGGAGGATCAACGGTGTTGATTCCTTTGCATTATGGGAGGTTTATGATTTATCGGGGAGACTAGTCTTGACAGGAGTTGGCAGGGAAGTTGAAAGCACGGGACTTCAGGCTGGTGCTTATTTTTTAAAACTAGGTGACCGAAATATTAAACTAATTAAGCAATAGTTTTTCTGAATATAGAATAAGGGTAAGGTGAATTTACGCGCTGATTTGAACTATCAAATTTGTGAACGAATCCAGATTCGGTATAACCAGGAATTTCTATAGGACTATACTTTTTTGAAGCATCGGTGTCCGTGAATCTAAAGTTAGAATTATAGATGACTAAAATTCCGTTTTCATTTAGTAGGGCGTCCATTTCTTTTACTACCTCATCGAAGCGAACGAATGGATAAACATCCTCACAACTTTCCAAATCTCTCGTATCTGGCCAACTGCACAACACGGACATACAGAAAATAATGTCATATTTTGAAGTTGGATTAAAGTTTTTTGACTCATAAAACTGAAGTGGATCGCTTGCATATTTCTGTTTTGCCAGTTTAATCATGTCAGAACTAAAGTCGACACCTGAAAGCTGTCCAAACGGGAAGTACAAGTCGTATAACGATTTTAATTCTTCACCACTTGAGCAACCGAACGATAGAACCGAAGGGTTTTTCCACTGGCTTTGATCTGCCATTTCACTCACATGTTGGAATATTTCTGGATAGCGATTATATGAGGTAGAATTCTTTACCTGATGTTGTTGTTTTTTTGAGTCTTTGGGAGTAGGGTTGCTTTTGAAAAGCGCTAATATTTTGGAAAGCATCGAAAGGTCTTGATTTGAGGTCAAAAATAGGTTTACTATTTATCTTTACCAACAATATTATGAATTCCTTGAAGATTGAAAAATGGGTCAGGATCTTAACGCATCCGGTTTTTTTGGCTTTAGTGGCATTGGTTTTTATGCTCGCCGAGTTGCGATTAGGAAGGAATGATTTTGACATCTTTTTTTCTGCAGCTCAAGACATGAAAGCGCAGGTAGATATTTATTCTGCCGAGTACTTTGATGGCTATCATTATTATTATAGTCTTCTCTTTGCATCTTTTTTGGCCTTATTTCCACCTGAAGGACTGCTTATAGCTAAGGGATTATGGATGATAGTTAATTTCCTAATTCTGTTTAGAATTTGGAAAATCAGTGGTGAATTTTTCTTTGAGAAAAAACCGAACGATTGTTCGGTAGATTGGAAAATCAAGCTTTTTGGACTCGTACTTTTTTTGATTACCATTCGGTTTATAAGGGCCAATCTTCATTTCGGGCAGGTCACCATATTCATTTTTTACCTTTGCTTGGAAGGACTTCGCGCTATTTGGAATGACAAGTGGTGGGGAGGATTATTGATAGGACTTGGCATCAATATTAAATTGTTGCCCTTAGTTTTTATTCCATACTTGTTATATCGAGGAAAGTGGAAATCAAGTCTAATAGTAATAGGTTCTGCCATTTTATTTTTCTACTTACCGCTTTTTTGGTTGCGGCCATATTATTGGGAAGAAATGTTTGTAAGCTATTTGAATCTTTTGCACCCTTCTCAGGACAAGCATCTGCTGGATGTGGAGGAGGGAAGTTTTCATAGTTTGACTACATGGATTTCGACTCTTTTTCATGAGGCTGCACGCGAACATAATGCTTTGGAGTTGCGCAGGCATATTGCAGACCTTCCAATTGAAGTAGTAAAAGTAATCATCCTAATTGCAAGAGTTGCAATAGTTTCGCTGACACTACTTTACTTGCGCGGGAAATTATTTTCATCAAAGCTAGATAGGAAAAGTTTATGGTTTGAGTGGTCATGGTTTTTTGCTACAATTCCTTTAATATTTCCACACCAACAGCATTACGCATTTTTCATGATCTTCCCCGCGCTGGCATTTATAGTTTTCAAATGGTGGAATGGAGAATTGTCTTCTCCATTGAAATGGTTGTTTTCAGTAATCGTAGTAGTTTTTAATTTGAGCATTCTCATGGGAACATTTAATGGAATTTACAATCATTATAAGATCATTACCATTGCTGCCTTGTTTCTACTTTGGGTGCTTTGGAGAGTGCGTCCAAAAAAATCCTATTTTTGAAAAAATTGAAACAGATGAAAAAAACGTTGGTTATAGTGAGCGCGGTAGTATTAGCTGCATGCGGTGCGTCAAAAAGTGTAGTCCCTACGCAAAGTGACGCAGATCGAATGAGTGCGAAATTTGAAGGTGGATATACGCTTGCTCAATTGGAGCAAGGAAAAACACTTTATGAAAATAATTGTGGAATTTGTCATTCACTATATGCCGCCAACTCGAGAGTTGAGGAAGCTTGGAATCAAATCGTTCCAAAAATGGTGATGAAGGTGAATAAGAAGTCGGGCAAAGAAGCGCTTAATGCCTCTGATGAGGAGCTTATCCGCCGCTATTTGGTCACTATGAGTGTGAAGTAGAATATTCCTACCCCGCCCAGTTTTCGCGGTCTAGGCTTCTGTAATTGATGGCCTCTGCCAAATGTTGTGTTTGAATTTTTTCTGATCCATCCAGATCGGCAATGGTGCGAGCTACTTTTAAAATTCGATCGTATGCTCTTGCGGAAAGTTGAAGACGGGCCATGGCGTTCTTTAATAGTAGTGTTCCTGTCTCGTCGATTTCACAGATTTGCTTCAACAATTTTGAGTCCATCTGAGCATTACAATGAATTTCACGTCGCGTTGAATATCTGCTTTCTTGAATTTTTCGAGCATTAATCACGCGCGTTCTAATATCTACACTTGATTCACCGAACGTTCGTTCGGTAAGCTCATTAAACCCCACGGGAGTTACTTCAATATGAATGTCAATGCGATCGAGTAAAGGTCCGCTTACCTTATTCAGATATTTCTGAACCGTACCTGGAGCGCATGTGCATTCTTTATCGGGGTGATTATAGAAACCACAAGGGCATGGATTCATTGATGCCACGAGCATAAAGCTGGCGGGATATTCCACGGAGAATTTACTTCTAGAAATGGTAATGGTTCTATCCTCGAGCGGTTGTCTCATTACCTCCAATACCGTCCTTTTGAATTCTGGAAGTTCATCCAAAAACAATACACCATTATGAGCGAGAGATATTTCGCCTGGCTGAGGAAAACTCCCGCCGCCGACAAGAGCCACATCACTTATGGTGTGATGTGGGCTCCTGAAAGGGCGCGTTGAAATCAATGATTCATTCTTTCGCACTTTGCCTGCCACACTGTGAATCTTAGTTGTTTCCAACGCTTCGGAGAGATTTAGAGGAGGTAAAATAGTCGGTAGTCTTTTAGCGAGCATCGTTTTTCCAGCGCCGGGAGGTCCGACAAGTATCACGTTATGTCCGCCTGCTGCGGCGATTTCAAAGGCGCGTTTGATATTTTCTTGTCCCTTCACATCTACAAAATCGACAGCGTAATTATCAAGACTTCGCATGAATTCTTCTTCAGTGTTGATCACCGTTCGTTCGAGTTTTGCTTCACCTGTAAAAAATTTGACCACGTCGCTGAGGTGTTCTACGCCATAAACTTCCACGTTGCCAACTATAGCCGCCTCATTCGCGTTTTCTGCAGGGATAATCATTCCACGGAACTTTTCTTTTGCAGCCTGTAAAGCGATAGGCAAAGACCCTTTAATAGGTCTTATTCCACCGTCCAGACTGAGCTCACCCATGATAATAAAACTATTGAGTAAGTCGGAGGGAATCTGTTCTGTAGCAGCCATCATTCCGACTGCTAATGGTAAATCATATGCAGTTCCCTCTTTTCGAACATCAGCCGGTGCCATGTTGATTGTCATACTCCGAATGGGCATTTCATATCCGGAATTGCTCAAGGCTGCCTTAATACGTTGTTGAGCTTCTTTTACTGCCGCATCTGGTAATCCAACTATTGCCATTTGTGCACCGCGATCAGCATTTACTTCAATTGTGATAGTAGCAGCGTGAACACCGAATACAGCGCTGCCGAAAGTTTTTACTAGCATTTAGTCCTCGTTTATGAGGATGCAAGTAATGATGTCTAAAAGGATTTTCAATGGAATAAATTATATGAATTTATTCTAATAAAAATGGGCACTTCAATCTTTGAAGTGCCCATATTCTTGAATATTATTCCGAATTAAAAAGAAGAATTACTGCTTTCTTTCAATAAAATCGATCAATGAATGGATGACTTTAATATGAATTTCTTGCACGCGATCGGCATAGCCATTCCAAGGTGCGCGTATTTCTACATCGCAAAGTGGCGCTAATTTTCCACCATCTTTTCCGGTAAGTCCCACTACAAATATACCCATCTCTTTTGCCGCCTTTGCTGCTTCGATTACGTTGCCAGAGTTTCCGCTCGTGGATATGGCCAAAAGAACATCGCCCTTTCTTCCAACTCCTTGTAAGAATCTTGAAAAGACAAATTGATATCCGTAATCATTTCCTACACATGACATGTGAGAAGGATCTGAAATGCTGATGGCGCCTATGGATGGGCGATCATCGCGGTACCTTCCAGTGAGTTCTTCTGCGAAGTGCATTGCATCGCACATGCTACCGCCATTACCACATGAAATAATCTTGCCTCCATTTTTTATAGCATCAACCATGATCGTGCCCGCACGTTCAATATTGACGATGTTTGCATCATCAGAGATAAAATCATTTAGCACCTTCTGTGCATCTTCAAAATGTTTGCGAATAGCGTTGTCCATATGGGAATTCTTTACATCGCAAATATCATTAAAAATCCAGTATTTAATGACTTACTATGATTGTTTTCCTCTGTAAAATACCTGTTGCGCCTTGTACAGTTAGAATATAGCTTCCGGAAGCTAACGGCCTATCAAATACAATTGTGCTATTTTTTGATTCTAACTTTTGAGTTAGAACTTCCTTACCTAGTAAATCAGTAATTTTAATGGACAAGCCTTGATCTTCTTTATATCCTGATATAATAGAAATGAATTCTCCATTCGTTGGATTGGGGTAGATATTAAAATCAACTACTTCATCGAAACCGAATGTTTGTTCGGTATTTAAGAGCGCGTAGTTCTCATCAAATTCTTCGAACTCACTAGCTAGGCTAATCACTTGAAGGCAACTTGCTGAAGTACTCCAATCGCCAGGTACATTTCCAGCGAAAATTGGGCGAATACGAACCTCAAACTGCATTCCAGGTTGTACTCCAGGAATCCAGCTAACCCTGAAGTACCTGTCTGAAGCACCTCGGAAGAGATTAAAGGGTAACCCAGGATCAGGAAGAACTTCGGTAAACTCCCATTCGTAGTCGATAATATTTCCACACAAATATGGCTCAGCTCTAAAGAATGCTCCTAGAGATTTTACATTCGGACATTGATCGGCTACTTTTAGGCTAAGTGAGGGCTGAACTATAGTGGTGAAATCGAATGGTTCACCATCAGTGGCGATCAAAGTTTCTATTCCACCTCCAGGCATGGATATTTGATAAACAGCATCAATGGTGATATTACTAAATGATTGACCATAACTTACTTCGTCAACATTGTTCAACATGATATATGTATTGGGCAAGCTCAGCGGGTTTGCCGCTAGAGTCCCGGCCACATCACCAAATGGGAAATGTGCTACATATTGATTAGCATGTGTAAAATCTGCTTTCAAATAGGCGCATGGCGAAATGGGACTAGCAATATTATCCCCAGTGCTTCCCGGCAAAAGTCGAGCATAAATTTCGAAGTCAGATTCTAACCAAGCAGCGGAATTTTGATTTCTCACTATCACATAGTAAGAGTCACCTGGAACAAGGGCACAAGTGTTTAAAATGTCATCATTCATATTCCAATTGAGCTGTTCGAAATCAACCAATTCACCAGCTTCAGTTTGTAGTTCAATGAGTATATCAACTGTAGCATTTACAACCCCGATTGTCATGCATTGCGTTGAAGCTTGAAAGTAATACCATACATCTTCTCCAGAAGTGCAGCTAACAATACTCTCTGGCGAAACTGTAGCTCCAATTAGTGTTCCTTGTATTGTACTAGAAGAAGTGATTAGTGTAGGGTAAATAGGAAGTGCTGCAAACTTATGATCATTCGGAGGCCCACATACTTCATCAACTAGCCCATCGCAATCGTTGTCAATACCATCACAAATTTCATTTGATGAAGTGTTTGCGTTTGCAAAGGAATCATTACAATCAGTGCTGTTCAAAACGTGACCGGGAATGAATGAGCAGCTTTCAATAAAATTATTCGGATCGCCGAAGCCATCACCATCCAAATCTGCATACCACGTGGTAGTTGCTATCCCCTCATCAATCAGGCCATCACAATCATTGTCGCCACCACCACAATACTCTTCTCCGGCTGGACTGTTGTCATATTCGGAATCGTCACAATCAAAGTCTGGTTGACCATCTGCATTAATATCACCAATGGGTGCTGGAACAAATCCTACCAGTTGGGAACAGGCCAAAATGGTGTTGTTTAAATCTCCGTAACCATCCCCATCAAGGTCTGCGTAGTAAGTTGTTTGTGGGACAAACTCCACATAAACAATGGTGAAAGTTGTAATGTTTTCGTAGAGGTAAGTATTGGACTCCAATGTAATTGGACCATTAATATTTAAACTGTTGAAACAATGACCAGCATCAGGAGTGATAGTAAAAAGCAGGTCATCTCCAGGGTAAACAAATGTTGTTCCTGAAGGGCTGATATTCCCTTGACCAACTATTGAGGTAACCACGTTTATGCGACCATCGAGTTTGGCCAGACCTCGCTTGTATTGGCCTTTGAAATAGCTGAAGTTGCCTCCTACAATAAGGTCATCTGTGGAGTCGACCATCATCTTGGTAAGTCTTAATCCGCTAGTCGAAGGTGTAATGTTATAATCGAGATTGTTGCTACCATCTGCATTTAATGCAAAGAAGAAATTGTTTGCATTGGAGTTGACAGCAGTGAAGTCACCACAAATAAATATTACATTATCTGTATTCGTTTCAATGTCGATTATTTTTTTACCGGCATCAATTGTAAAGTTGAGAGAATTATCTATTGATCCGGACTGAGTAATTTTCGCTATTACATTTGAAGCACTTAGGCCAGTGAAGAATAGATTGCCGGCAGCAACATAATCACCGTTTGAAAGTTGTAATACATCCGTCACTGAGGCAGTTCCCGCAATCGATGAAAAAAGTGACGTAATATTTAAAGTAGAATTGAAGTTGGCTATTCCTATTCTTGTTTGTCCTTCAATGGAAGTAAAATCACCAACAAAAGTTAGTTCTCCATCGGATTCATATAGCATTTTATTCACCTTACCGTTGGTAGCGAAGATTCTTACTAAACTTCCGCTCAAAGTGATTTCAACTACACTGTTGGTGCTGCGATCCATTGCCACAAGAATGTTGGTGTTGGGCAGCTGAACAATGTCTAAAACAGGACTGTCAATTACACTAGGTGATGGAGCAAACCCAGGGATAATTGAGCCGTTGGTTGCAGTCATGACAAGGTATTGACTGCTAGTATCGTTGTAAGAAGTGAAATCACCACCAAATAAGTAACTGCCGGTGCTGCTTTCTATCAGAGCGGACGACACATAACTTCCATTCATCCCCACACCAGACTTAAAAGTTTGATCAAAAGAGCCATTGGAATTGATTGATGCGACATTATTCACGCGAACACCGTAGTAAGAGGTGAAGGAACCAATAACCAGACTTTTTGATAGACCATTTTGGACAATACCTTTTACATCTCCATTGATTCTTCTTTGTGCAAAGGGACCAAAAACATAATCCTCCGTATGTATTTGCCCACCCGTAGCGAATCTTACAATTCTATTCACGGTATTGGCCCCAAATGTGGTTACCGTACCTCCAGCAACAATAGCAGAAGTAGATGTAAAAGCCGCTGCTTGCAGGTTGGCCGTGGGTGCAAACTGCACATGGTTGAAGGAAGTGTCGTTTGAGCCACTAGAATTTAGACGAGCTATATAAGTTCTTGAAGTACCATTAATAGAAGTAAAGCTTCCTGTAATTATAATTTTATTTGAACCATCAAAATAAGGAAGAACATCGAGCACTGACGCACCAGAGTTAACCGTGGGACTAGTAAAGGTTCCATCCACAACTCCAGCACCAGTTATTTTTGCTAAAGGTCCGAAATTCGTGCCGTCTATCGTAATCGAGCTGGTGCCGAATAGGTAAATCCCGTCCTCAGCCACGCTATTATAAATTGTTGTAAATGCTGGGTTAATGCTGAATGAAGGCCAATTGGGAACATATTGGCCGTTTGAATTCAATTTGATAATCATCGGAACTGAAACTGTTCCCAAGCTTGGATCATTTATCGAAGTGAAGAATCCAGACACTAGAAATTCTCCAGAGGGAAGCTCTGAAATTGACATTACTCCGTTTGAAATACTCGGGGCTAAAAAACTCACATCCAAGCTTCCTGAAATGAATAGTCTTGCACAACCAATGCGAGGATTAGAGTTGATGGATGTGAATGAACCACCGATAACCAGTCCATTCGAGCTGTCCACTAATATTGTTGTAGGCGTACCCCCACCAAATATTGGTATCTGAAAAGAAGTGAATTTCGATCCGTCCTCATTGATCATTACCATTCTACTTGAACTCGAGCTGTTATAACTCGTAAAGTTACCTACCGCTACTATTCTGCCCTCATCAGTTACACCAATATCGTTCACAACATTGTTGAAGCCCGTTCCTGGCTGAAATGAATGATCTAGATCGCCATTTTCATGAATAACGGCAATTCTATTTCTTGAAACACCATTGTAAGATGTGAAACTTCCAATTAGCAGAAGTCTGTTGTTAGTATATGGGATAATCTTGGTTACTGTCCCATTTGCACCCCTGAATGTGTTATT
>JAWKNK010000027.1:0-25222 GCA_041391745.1 Flavobacteriales bacterium | reverse complement strand
CCGCACCGCATACTCCAGCATCATTGCTTACAGAGATGTTCGCAGGACAAGTAATCACCGGATCTTCTGTATCAGCAACAGTCACAGTAAATGAACAAGTCGCAGTGTTACCACTAGCATCAGTAACAAGGAATGAGTTTGTTGTTGTTCCAATCGGGAATGTACTTCCTGATGCAAGACCGCCCGTTTGTGTTACCACTTCACCCGCGCAGTTATCTGATGAAGTTATAGAGAACGTTACTACCGCACCACATACTCCAGCATCGTTGCTTACAGAGATGTTCGCAGGACAAGTGATCACTGGATCTTCTGTATCAGCTACAGTTACAGTAAATGAACAAGTAGCAGTATTACCACTAGCATCAGTAACAAGGAAAGTATTGGTAGTTGTTCCAATCGGGAATGTACTTCCAGATGCAAGTCCACCCGTTTGTGTTACCACTTCACCCGCACAGTTATCAGAAGATGTCACAGAGAACGTCACCACCGCACCACACACTCCGGCATCGTTGCTTACAGAGATGTTCGCAGGACAAGTAATCACTGGATCTTCTGTATCAGCGACAGCTACAGTAAATGAACAAGTAGCAGTGTTACCACTAGCATCAGTAACAAGGAATGTATTAGTAGTTGTTCCAATCGGGAATGTGCTACCAGAAGCAAGACCACCTGTTTGTGTTACCACTTCACCCGCACAGTTGTCTGAAGATGTTACAGAGAACGTTACTACTGCACCACACACTCCAGCATCATTGTTGACAGAGATATTTGCAGGACAAGTGATTACTGGATCTTCCGTATCAGCAACAGTCACAGTGAATGAACAAGTCGCAGTATTACCACTAGCGTCAGTAACAAGGAATGTATTCGATGTTGTTCCAATCGGGAATGTACTTCCAGATGCAAGTCCACCAGTTTGTGTGACTACTTCACCCGCACAGTTGTCAGAAGATGTTACAGAGAATGTAACCACAGCACCACACACTCCAGCATCATTGCTTACAGAGATGTTTGCAGGACAAGTGATCACTGGATCTTCAGTATCTACTACTGTGATACTTTGATTGCAAGTTGAAATATTTCCATAAATATCAGTAACTGTGTAGGTTATTGAATTAACTCCGACCGGGAGAGTTGCAGGAGCATCATTTGTCACTGAAAGAACACCACAATTATCGTTGGTAGTAGGATTAGGAAGTATAGGAGTTGTAGCAAAACAAGATCCTGAATTATTAGAAATTGTTAGTCCAGATGGACATGTAATTTGTGGGTTTTCAGAATCGATAACAGTCACATCGAAGGTACAGTCTGAAGTGTTTCCAAAACTATCTTCTGCAGTAAGCACTACAGTTGTTACACCAACAGGGAATGCGGATCCGGATGGGAGTCCTGAAGTAACGGATACTGAAACACAAGGCAACTCTAAAATGGATCTTAAGTTGGATCCACCATTTTGGTCGTTCCATAATCCACTTGCCAATACTTCAACATTGTCTTCATTTCCTCCTGAATTATTTGGCTCTCCACCATTCCAATTAGTATAAGTAATTGGTTGACCATTCATCCACTCAAAGGTTCCTTCAACTGCACTATCAGTTAATCCAATCCAATAGGAACTTCCACCGTATACACTTGTGAAAGCTGCCCTTATAAAATCATTTTCTGCTTGACTTGAAATAGTGGCAATATATCCTCCTGTGGCAGATGCGCTAGTTGATGCTGCCGTGAAATTTTGAGCAACATTTGATGCATAGTAGGCTGTTCCATTGTAAGAACCTAAACTAGTATACCCTGCTATTGTGGGTGGGGTAGTACATTCAGGACAGTTATCTATTGCTGTCGGCAATATGTAATTCACAATCGCCGAACATAGACCAGCATCATTATCTACTTCAATGTCATTTAAGCAATTAATAGTTGGGTTTTCATTGTCATTCACCGTTACATCAAACGAACAAGGTGCAGATACATTTCCATTTGAATCGGTAACAGTGTATGTAACAGTTGTAGTTCCTACTGGGAAAATCTCACCAGATTCTATTCCCGAAATCAAGTTAACTGAACAATCGAACTCTACAATATAAGGCAAGTTCGTAGTGCCAGCTTGATCATCCCATCTGTCCGCAGAATAATTCAATACTCCATAATCCTGATTACCCGAATTGTTTGGCTCGCCTGGATTCCAATTGGTGTATGTTACGGGCTCACCTGTAACCCATACCCAAGTCCCTTCTACAGCTTCATCTGTAAAACCGCTCCAATGCGCGCCAATGCCTGAAAGTAAAGTGTTTTCTGTTGCACTACTTATAGTAACCAAATGTCCACCCAATGCATTTGCTGCATCATTCGCATTACTCCAAGTCGTGTTTGAATTTGATCTAAAATACTTATGTCCATTTAATTCATCAATGTATGTGTAACCTGTTATGAAAGTTGGAGCACAATCTATTGATCCGCAATTATCGGTAGCGGAAATAGTATAATTCACTACAGCTCCGCAAAGACCCGGATCATTGTCCACATCAATGTCTGACGGACAAATAGCTACAGGCGCTGTCGCGTCTTGAATGGTGACATTAAAATTGCAAGTATTTGAATTTCCAGAGGCATCTGTAGCAGTTATTGTTACCGTAATTACAGTGGCATTAGTATAAACCGTTCCAGCGATTGGTGTTTGAGTAATTGAAGCAACAGCTCCACAGTTATCAGATATAGAGGCTAAAGTGGAGTAGTCTGGCAATACAGCTTGGCAACCAGCACCAAGATTTAGAGTTTGTGCGGACGGACAACTAATAGTCGGTGAAATGTTGTCTACAACAGTAATGTCTTGTGAGCAAGTTGCAGTATTTCCATATGAATCCGTTGCAGTCCAAACTACTGTTGTTGTTCCAACTGGATAAGTTCCACTTGCATTATTTGTTCCATTGAAGTCATTTACAATTGATACAATTGCACAATTATCTGATGCTCCAAAAGGTGCAGGACATGCAGCACAATTTGTTGAAACTGTAGCACTACCATAGCCACCACCTCCACCTATAGTTGCACCAGTTGCAATGCACGCATTCAAATTACTTGTGTTGGACAGTGCGTTATTTAGAGTAGCACTAGTAATGATTCGAATACAAGCCTCTCCATCGTTTGCAGCAAATGAATTTGTGGTGTTATTTGTTAGAGTATTAACGCTAAGCGAGCTTCCAGATCCTAAACAAAACAAACCAGGGGCAGTGCCTGCTTGGACCGTTAAATTGCGAATAGTGGCGGTACCTAGATTCGTAAATGGTGAAGTGGAACTATTTATAGTTAATGTATAATTTCCATTATTCATATTAAACACGGCAGTAGAACTTGCGTTTGCAATCCTATTGTTAGTGTTTTGCATTGTGATGCTTCTATTAATGGTAAGAGTACCTCTATTGATCAGATTACAGTTGCCATTAAAGTTAATTGTACCACCCCCATTGATAGTCAAGCTGCCTCCATTTTCAACATAGATGGTTCCTGAATTGAAAGTTATGTTGCTTAGAGTCAAACTACCGCAAACCACTAGGGTTCCACCATTCATGGTGAAGTTTGTAAATGTGCCAGTGGAAGTGTACCAATAATATTGTCCTGATGAAACTGTTAAATTATTAGTTGCCGCGCCATTTCCACCTGTACAACCAGAAGAAGTAGGAATTGCAACACATGATGATGTGGATGAAGGTGTGCCTAAGTCCTGAACATCGTCAAAAGTCAAAGCTGCACCACATGTTCCAGAATCAACATTCACAGTTACATCACCAGAACACGTAATAACTGGAGCAACTAAGTCTTGGACAGTAACATTAAAAGAACAAGTTCCAGTATTTCCATTGTCATCTGTTGCACTATATACTACAGTTGTAGTTCCAAGAGGAAATGTACTTCCACTAGCTAGGCCTGAAGTTAATGTCGGTATTGGGTCTGAAGCGCCACACTCGATCTCTAATATATATCTCTGATTCGAATTGACTCCTCTATCATCCCAGCCTCCATCTTGCTCCATTCTTACGCCATCTGCGGCACCAGATCCACCATTATTGTTGGGCTGACCACCTTGCCAATTGGTATATACTACTGGCTCACCATTTGTCCATACAAAGTTCCCTTCGCTCGCGATATCATTGAATCCAATCCAAGCATCGACATTGGCCGCATCAATATAGTTTTCTAGAAGTAAATTTTCTGCAGCGGAACTGATTGCCACCAAATATCCTCCTGCGCTAATACAGTTGCTTATTGCATTATTATAGTTGGTTGTATTGTTTGATAAGAAATAGACATGACCATTTAGCTCTCCAATGTAACTAAAACCTGAAATGGTAGTAGGGCAACTTACTGCACAAGGCTCAGTTGCGGTCACTGCAGCATAGGTCACAACAGCATCACACGATCCGGAATCAACGTCTACTGTAATATCTCCAGGGCAAGTGAGAACAGGTGGAGTCACATCTGCTGGCGTAACGTTAAAGGTGCACGTAGTAACATTTCCTGATGCATCAGTTGCTGTTATGGTAATAACAGTTGCGCTTGAAATCGTGGAACCAACGGAAGGACTTTGACTTGTAACAATGCTTCCACTAGGCGTACAGTTATCTGTGAAAGTTATTCCCGAAACATAATTCGGTATTATCGCAGTACAGGTGTTAGGATCGATTGAAACTATTCCATCTGAAGGACATGTGAAAGTAGGACCTTCGTTATCGGCTGCAGTTGCGTTGAATGTACATGTTGAAGAATTAAAGTTATCGTCCGTGGCAGTTATTGTTACAGTAACAGTCCCAGATACTAAACTCCCAGCAATTGGACTTTGAGTAATGGTCACAGGCGATCCTGTGCAATTGTCAGTTGCAGTGATTGTAGAAGTGAAATCAGGAAGAATATTTGTACATCCTGAACTGTAGTTATAGGTAGTATTTCCAGGGCAGCTTATTGTTGGTGCAATATTGTCCACCACATTTACTGTTGCTGTACAAGTACCTAAAGTTTCACCACAATTAGTTGTTAAAGTGAATGTTACGAGTGTGGTGCCGATGTTATAAACTCCATTTGCATTGCTTGTTCCACCGTTGAAATCATTCGTTATTGTTATCGCAGGGCAATTACCGATAATCGCAGGGTTCGGCACGACACCATTCGCAGAACAGTCAACTCCAGCTGCGGTGAATGTGTATGCTGCATTGGTACAACTAACACTTGAGTTCGAAAGAACGAGCAACTCGTTTGAATTCAAAGTACATGTGGCACTAGACACCAGCACAGAATAGCTGTCACCTACTGTTAAAGAAGGTGCGTTGTATGTCTGAGATGTAGCTCCTGAAATTACACTCCCATTTCTCAACCATTGATATGTATAAGGTCCTGCATATCCCAGTGCTCCTGCTTGAAAAGTACCACATGAAGGATTCACAACTGTAATATCCAACCATTTAGAACCATTCGTTTCGATAGTGCAATCCACATAATATGGACCTGCCGAAGGAGTTTGTCCTGAGGTGTAAAGCAGCGTGCTGTTTCGGTAATAACGAACTACTCCGTTATCTCTAAGAATTTTCAATGTATCACCGGCAGAATAAGATCCAGCATTTGACACCATTAATGTACCATTCTCATATACTCGAAGGGTATTGTTGTTTCTAGTGTAAATAGCGTAGTCAATTCCATTCCATCCGTTTGGACCATCATTGTTTGCGCTAAGGCCTAAAAATTTTTGCTGAGCATTTGGAGTCACAGCATAGACATAACCATTGTCGTATACGGCATTCGTTGAATAAGCATCAGAGTTTGTTAAACTATTGGTGCCTGTTTTTGTTAAATCAGTTCCGTCCCAGGAAATATTGTTTAAAGTTCCAAAAATTGCTGGAGCGGATATATAAGCGCAACCTTGAGTCGGTGGAACGACCATACCATATGCTGTTCCAGATGCCGTATTGGTCAGTGTTACTGTTTGAACACAAGTAGTCACATTTCCATTCACATCAGTAGCTGTCCAAACTACATTAGTAGTTCCGCCGTAATAAACTCCGCTGGCATTGCTCGTGCCTGTGTAGGAATTGGTAATGGTTACAGGTCCGCAATTATCTGTAGCCGTTGGAACCGGAATAGTTACTGTTGCGCTACAAGCACCCGCAGCATTTTGAGAAATGTTGGAGGGACAAGTAAATACAGGCAATTGATTGTCTACTACAGAAATTGTTCGGTTACAGGTTTCTGAAAGTGGAACAGCCCCATCAGTTGTAGCAGAATATGAGAGCGTATATGTCCCCGGAGTGAGAACATCGCCACTGTTTATTCCAGTGCCATCGGTTCGCGTAACCGTTACATTTCCGCAATTCGTCGTTGCTGTGGGATCCGCGAATGTCACCACAGCTTCACACGTGCCGGGGCCCGTGTTGAACACCAAAGGTGAGCAATCTAATATTAGCTCGGGTTCTTCGATATCAAATGTAAAGACTTGCGAGTAGGACGTAGAACAGACTCCATATGTAGCAGTCAGTATCATGGTCTCTGTTCCTTCGGTAATACCATCATCCACTGGGAAAATGGTAAATGGAATGACGTCTTGACCTGCAGCAAAATTTAATACAGTAGGTAAGTTGTTGTAGTCAACTCCATAAGTCGCTGTTCCAGTGTAAGCAATAGAGACTGTCAAAGGAACATTGATATCTCCACCTCTAGTGGCATTGTATGTCAAGCTACCACATCCTTCTACAGCACTTCCACCACTTGTTGTAGGGAAAATATCTACAGTTTGACCTTCACACGTAAATCCGTCAAGCCAAACCCAAGAGTCATATATGGCATCTCCAGCATCTGCCAAAACGCACTTAACGTGATAAGTTTGACATGGTTGTACCACGCCTTTAACTCTAAGTTGAGTAGTTAATCCGTCCGCTTGAATAAATGCATTTCCTGTATTATTGATGTAATAAGCAGTGTTAGCAAAACTCGAACAGTTGACTGGATCCCCCTCGCTACCAGCAAACCCCTGGTTAACGGTTCCAATTGATACGGGAGTGCCATCTGGTAATTGAGCGAAATTCTCAGCACCATTAGTATATGGTCCAGAAATGCCAGGTCCACTTACGAAGAATGCGAAAGCATCATTAAAATCAGCACACGTGTACTCAGCATATTCGTCCGAGCCAAATACGAACGACAATTGCATAGTATCACAAAGGGGAACAACATCAAACTCAACCACAACTACGTCAAATGTAGCATTGGGAACAATAGCAGTAATATCTGGGTCGTTATAGGTAAATCCGTTGTTTCTTGATTGACTTCCAGTATTGTTCGGACCAACTGCCGTATTTCCTCTACCCGTTGAAAGCAACAATCCATTCACCAAGTCGATGGGATTGCCTGCTGCAGCGGTATTGGTAAACGATGAAACCTGCTCATTCGCACCAGATGTTACTGTAAAGTTGCTGATTACCACGCCATTACCTTGGATAAGGTTGCTCATTGCAGCATTGCTAGCGTTTTCATTGACATTCAATTGAGAAGTGGCTTCTAGGCTGAAAATTAGTGCAATAGGGAGAGAAATTGCGACTAGGACACTTCTAAAAGTAAAATTAAGGTTCATTTTTTATGAACTTATTAGGTTTTGGCTAAGAGGGGGATACCCTTAAAATATTAGTAGTCAGCACAAAAGTTTTAATCTTATGCTGTTTTATTTAAGTAAAATTTCGTAGAAGTGTGTGTGAATCAACCGTCGAAGTACACTCAAGAACGTGACTCTACTTTTACGGTTGTAAAGCAATGAAATACGCAAATACGTGCATAAGGTTACATTAAGAGGTTATGAATAGCAGATTGTTAAACAATCCAAATACTTACTGAGCTGAAAATCAAATACCCCGAGAAACAATCGTTTCTTTCATCCTCATTTAGTATCTTCGCGCTCCTAAAAAATTGACTTTAAATGGATTTGAAATATCCCGAAGAAAAAGGTCTGAATTTGCCCAAAATTGCGAGCGAAATCGAGAAATTTTGGGTAGAAAGCAGTGTTTTTGAAAAAAGTGTGACGGAAAGAGAAGGTGCTGAAACTTTCGTTTTTTACGAAGGGCCACCCTCTGCAAATGGTCTTCCAGGCATTCACCACGTGATGGGAAGAACCATCAAGGATATTTTTTGTCGTTTCAATACCATTAAAGGAAAGCAAGTAAAAAGAAAGGCGGGTTGGGATACCCACGGTTTACCTATTGAACTCGCCGTAGAAAAAACGCTTGGAATTAAAAAAGAAGATATCGGAACCAAAATTTCTGTAGAAGACTACAACAAAGCGTGTAGATCTGAAGTAATGAAATACACCGATAGATGGGAGGAACTTACACGCGTGATGGGTTACTGGGTGGATATGAACGATCCATATGTAACCTATGATAATAAATACATCGAAAGTGTTTGGTGGTTGTTGAGCCAATTGTATTCTAAAGATTTACTTTATAAAGGCTTCACCATCCAGCCTTATTCTCCAGCGGCTGGCACAGGACTTAGCTCTCACGAGCTGAATCAACCAGGGACTTATAAGAATGTGAAAGACGCAACTGTGGTGGCGCAGTTTAATATGACAGAAGCTTCTGCTCAAAAATTAAACTTGCCTACCGACGGAAGCGCATTCTTCTTGGCATGGACCACCACCCCTTGGACTTTACCATCTAACACTGCTTTGGCAGTTGGAAAGAATATTGACTACATAGCAGTATCCACTTTCAATCAATACACACATCTTCCTATAACAGTTGTTCTGGCTAAGAATTTATTTTCTAAGTATTTTTCTGAAAAAAATGCAGAATTAAAATTAGAAGACTACAAGGCTGGTGACAAGAACATACCTTTTGCAATTGTTGCAGAATACAAAGGAAGTGATCTAGCTGGATTAATCTATAATCAACTTTTACCTTTTGCTCAACCAGAAGATGGAGATGCATTTAAAGTTGTAATTGGAGATTTTGTAACAACAGAAGATGGAACCGGTATCGTACATATCGCCCCATCATTTGGCGCAGACGACTTCAAAGTAGCAAAACAAAATGGAATTGGATCTTTAACGCTTGTCGACAAACGTGGAAGATTCACTCCCGAAGTAGTAGATAGTGTTTTTCCTTTAGAAGGAATATTTGTAAAAGAATCGTACTACTCTGATGAAGAAAAATCTGCAGAATTAGAAAAGCAAAAAACAGCTTTAAAATCAATCATACCAGCTCTCGATAAATACATGAGTGCGGACGATATGATTGCTTTGAAGTTGAAAATAGAAAATCGTGCATTCAAAATTGAAAAGTACGAACACAACTATCCGCATTGTTGGAGAACGGATAAGCCAGTTCTTTACTATCCTCTCGACTCTTGGTTTGTAAAAGTACCTGCCGTTCGCGAAAGAATGGTTGCGTTAAACAACACCATCAACTGGAAGCCTGAGGCAACCGGTACTGGCCGTTTCGGCAATTGGTTAGAAAATGCAAATGATTGGAATTTATCTCGTTCTCGTTTCTGGGGTATTCCTCTTCCTATTTGGAGAACAGAAGACTCATCAGAAGAAATTTGTATCGGAAGCGTTGAACAATTACAGCAAGAAATTGAGAAGTCAGTGAAGGCAGGAATGATGTCTTCCAATCCTCTTGAAAATTTCAAACCGAACGATCATTCGGTTGACAATTACAACACTTTTGATTTACATAAACCTTGTGTAGATGATATCATATTAGTGTCATCCAAAGGAGAACCAATGCGTCGCGAATCAGATTTGATCGACGTGTGGTTTGATAGCGGAGCAATGCCTTATGCGCAAGTTCACTATCCATTTGAAAACAAAGAATTAATCGACGGTCGAAAAAACTTTCCAGCAGATTTCATCGCTGAAGGTGTCGATCAAACAAGAGGTTGGTTCTATACTTTGCACGCTATCGCTACAATGTGTTTCGATAGTGTTGCTTACAAAAACGTTGTTTCAAACGGACTTGTTCTCGATAAGAATGGCAATAAAATGTCTAAGCGTTTAGGCAATGCTATCGACCCGTTTGAAACGATTTCAAAGTACGGCCCTGATGCCACGAGATGGTATATGATCAGCAATGCTCAGCCATGGGACAATTTGAAATTTGATCTTGACGGAATCACAGAAGTTCAAAGAAAATTCTTTGGAACACTATTCAATACTTATGGCTTCTTTGCGATTTATGCAAACATCGATAAGTACGTTTATAGTTCTGAAACAGCAGTAGAATTAGGTAAGAGAGCCGAGCTCGATAAATGGATTATTTCTCGATTAAATAATCTTATCAAAGAGGTGGATGGCTATTTGTCAGACTTCAATCCAACTCCTGCAGCTAGAGCTATTGAAGAATTTGTGGATGAACATTTATCAAATTGGTACGTTCGTTTAGCTAGAAAAAGATTCTGGCACGGCGAGGTCACCGAAGATAAAAGAGCGGCATACGATACTTTATTCGAATGCTTGTCTGTTGTCTCTCAATTGATGTCTCCTTTCGCTCCATTTTTCGCAGATTGGTTGTTTAGAAATTTGAATCAAAACAAGGACAATTCAGTTCACCTTGCTTTGTATCCAAAAGTGAATGATGCTGCAATCAATTCAGAATTGGAAGCTCAAATGGAGATGGCGCAACGTATTTCTTCAATGATTTTATCTATTAGAAAGAAAGAAAATATTCGTGTGCGTCAACCATTGGCAGCGATTCAAATTCCTATTCTGAATCCAGAAATGAAGAATAGAATCGAAGCCGTTGCTGATTTGATTGCTGCCGAGGTAAACGTGAAGAAAATTGAGTTTGTAGACGAGTCGCAAGTGCAAATTGTAAAGCAGTTAAAGCTCAATTTCAAAACGCTCGGAAGAAAGTGTGGTAAAAACATGAAAGAACTTCAAGCTTTTGCCAACGAAAATGGAAAAGCAATCATCGCCGGAATTGAAAATACGGAGTTATTCAATTATACTACTTCTGATGGAACAGTTATTGACTTAGTGCCGGAGGATGTTGAAATCATTCCTGTAGACATTCCGGGTTGGAAGGTAGCAAACATGGGTGCCCTTACTGTAGCCTTGGACGTTACTCTTACAGATGAGCTTAAGAAAGAGGGAATAGCCCGTGAATTCGTAAATAGGATTCAAAACCTAAGAAAAGAAAGCGGATTCGAGGTTACAGATAAAATTAGTGTGAAGATTTTAGCGAATCAGGCACTAAATGATGCAATAACGTCGAATTCAGAATATATTCGCGCGCAAGTCCTTGCCGGAAGTGTTGAGATTACAGACAACCTTGAAAATGGACAAACCGTTGAAATCGAAGATGGAGCATCAACAATGATCCAGATTCAAAAAATGTAGTTATATGGCAAAGAAAAAAGAAACAGAAGCAAAGACAGCTAAAGTGGAAGCTACGAGATATTCAGATGCTGATTTGCAAGAATTTCAAGAGTTGATTAACCAAAAATTAGCTCAGGCTAAATCTGACTTGGACGAGTTACGTCAGTCTCTTTCACACGAAGGCGACAACAGCACTGATGATACTTCACCAACTTTCAAAATGATGGAAGATGGTAGCGATACTATGAGCCGTGAAGAGGTTGCTCAATTGGCCGCACGTCAAGAAAAGTTTATTCAAGCTCTTGAAAATGCACTTTTGAGAATTAAAAACAGAACTTACGGTGTATGTCGCGTAACTGGCAAATTGATTCCAAAGGAACGTTTGCGCTTGGTTCCACACGCTACTTTGAGTATCGAAGCCAAAAACATGCAGGGTTAATTCCCAATTATTAATTGATTAGAAAGTTGAAGAAAGCTCTCTTCACCATATTCGCTGTACTCCTAATCGACCAGATATTGAAGGTTTGGGTAAAACTGAATTTTCAATACGGCGAAACGATGTCGATCATTCCAGGGTGGTTCAAATTACAATTTGTAGAAAACCCAGGAATGGCTTTCGGCTGGATGATTCCAGGCGAAGGAGGAAAGTTAGCTTTAAGCATTTTCCGAATTATTGTGGTGATCGGAATTTCCTTTTATCTAAAAAAACTAATCAAGCAACAAGCTCATAAAGGTCTTGTCATTTGCGTCTCATTGATTGTAGCGGGTGCTCTCGGAAACATCATAGACAGCGCTGTTTACGGACAAATTTTTAATAAAGGCTCTCAGTTCGATCAAAACCTGATGGACTATACCATGTATCATGGTAAAGCCGAACTGGGTGGACACTACGCGGCACCGCTAATGGGCAATGTAGTGGACATGCTTCACTTCGACAAGACTATCACTTGGAATGGAAAAACCATAGAACTTTTTCCGCCAGTATTTAATGTGGCAGACTCTGCTATCACAATAGGTATTATCCTAATTCTACTTTTTCAGAAGCGTTTTTTTGAAGTGAAAAAAGAAGAAGAAAGTGCAGAAGAAACCACAGTTACCATCAAGCACGCTCCAGAGTCTGATCCATTGGTTTAGTCCCAAATGCGAGCTTCTTCTAGCTTGATTTTTTCTTTGAAGAATGTTTTAGTCGAACGCTCGAATGACTCGGTATAATCACTGATGTAGAAATTGTATTGCGCTTCAGCATCGCTCAAGTTGAGCAAGTCCTTTGATGCTAAAACCGTTTTTACTTCTTGAGCCACCACTTTCGCACTGTCAATAATTTCAATTTCTTTTTTGTAAAAATGCTCCACTTCTTTCTTTATGAGCGGATAGTGTGTGCATCCTAAAATAAGCGCGTCGATTCCTCCAAAAGTTCGCTTGGAAAGGTAGTTGTTGATTACCGTTTGTGAAATGCTATTATTAAAAAAGCCTTCTTCAATCATCGGTGCGAGTAGGGGAGTAGCGTTCGAAAGTACCTTTATAGAGGGGTTCAGTTTTTCAATGCGATTCACATAAATTCCGACTGAATTGTACCCTTTGTTCCGATCACTCCAACTTTACAATCATTGTAATTTTCGGAGATATAATTAGCAACGGGGTCTATTACATTAATCACTGGAATCTTTGGGCCGCATATATCAACTACGGTCTTGTAGGCATGAGCCGTTGCCGTGTTGCACGCAATCACTATGGCCTTGCATTTACGTGCTAAGAGATAACTTGTGATTCGAGCCACATAATGACGAATACTCTCTGGGCTTTTGTCGCCGTATGGAAGGTGAGCAGTATCCCCAAAATAAATAAATGATTCATTCGGTAGGAGTTTTTTTATAGCACTAGCTACGGTCAATCCTCCGATACCTGAGTCAAATATTCCGATTGGTCGCTCATTCGCTTTCATACCTACAAAAAAGAAATCCCCGACCAATTTGGACGGGGATTACGAAATATATTTTTCTATTACTTATTTCTGAGGAGTAGTTCCAGGAGCTGGAGTAGCTGGAGTGTCAATGGAATACCAAGTTTTGCTTTCACTTTATCCATAATATCTTCACCACCGATGTAAAGCAAAACGCCTAGTCCACTGTCAATGATATAAGTGAACCCATTTTCTTTAGCTACATCTGCAATCGCCTTTTCAGCTTTGTCTACAATTGGACGATACAATTCTTCTTGTTGAACTTGAACGTCATTTGATGCAGTTTGCTGGAATTCTTGAATTTCAGATTCTTTGTTTTGAATAGCCTTTAATTTGCTTTCGCGAATCGCATTTGGCCATGTGCTGCCATTGGTCTGATATTCTTCACCAAGTTTTTGATATTCAGCATACATTGCTTGCAATGCTGCTTCGTATTCTCCTTGAATACCCTGTAGTTTAGCTTCAACAGTTGCCGTTTCTGGCATAGCGCTGATAAGTGCTACACGATCAATGTGACCAATCTTCTGGCTGAAACCAACTACTGATGAGAGAATAGCCAAGGTTAAAATTACAATCTTCTTCATTTTTATTGAATTATCTATTTATTCGTCTTTGAACATGGGGCTCAAAGCAAAAGCGAGGCCAAAATACAACGCTCCTTACTTTCCACCACCTCTAGGTGATGTTTTTTCTCCACCTTTTGGTACTGTTCCTCCTCCAGATTTCCCGTCTGAGTCTTTGCTACCGCTGTTTTTATCTCCATTGCTGTCGCCACCATCTCCGTCTTCTTCTTCCAAAACTTCTCCAGGCTTCAATCCCATTTTACGAAGTACTTTATCGCTGTAATCATATTTAGGGTTGGAATAAAGCAGGTTGCTATGGTTGGCCTTGTCAAATATGGCCATTAACGCACTTTGAGTAGCCACCTCTTGAATCGCCTCATAAATCTGCTCCTGAATTGGTTTGATCAATTCTTCACGTTTCTGAAACAATTCACCATCAACACCAAATTTTGCTTTTTGAAAATCTTTAGCTTCTTGCTTTTTTTCTGCAATTTCTTGCTCTCTCTTCTGTCTCATATCTGCCGTCAACAAGATTTTTTCTGCTTGATAGGCTTCCTCGAGCTTGGCTATTACTTCATATTTTCTTTCAATTTCAGCTTGCCAGTCGCTGCTCAATTTATTGATAGTGGCCTGAGCTTGCTGATATTCCGGAATGTGACTCAAAATATATTTTGAATCAACATAGCCAAACTTCTGAGCATTGGATGCTAGCGAAATAGTGAGAAGTAGCGCAAAGATTGAAAGTAATTTTCTCATGTAAATAAGTGTTTTCTAATTATAGTTCACCCAAATTCATACCAATGGAGAAGTGGAATTGTCCTCTGGCCATATTTGGCGCTTTTGGATAATCGTCTAATCTCCATCCATAGTCAAACCCAAGTAATCCAAACATAGGAAGGAAAATTCTTAAACCAACTCCACCCGAACGATATAAATTAAATGGATTGTAATCTCTAAAGTTTTCCCATGTCTTACCAGCCTCCAAGAAGGTCAACGCATAAATCGTAGCACTTGGATTGGTTGAAAGTGGGTATCTCAATTCGGCACCATACTTCGAAATGATAGGCGCACCCACATTGTCACTCGGTTCCGTAAGCGATAAATCATCATAACCACGTAGGTTTACAATCTCTCTACCGTCAAGCAAGAATCCACTTAAGAATACACCACCAAGATAGAATCTTTCAAAAGGAGATTCTCCAATTCTTCTGTCGTATGTTCCAAGGAAACCTGCACCAACATTGGTATGCAATACAAGCTTACGTGTTTTGTTATTGTTTAGTGTAGTGTACCAGTTGGCTGTGAATTTCACTTTGTAGTATTCCACCCAGTCAAATTTCTGCTGGTCAGTCATATTTGGGAAATCATAAGTCTTGCCTAAGATTTTTTCTCCTACAAAAGTGTAGGGCATTGTTGCCTTAGTTGTCAATGTCACTTTCGAACCCCAAGTTGGGTAAATTGGATCACTCACAGAGTTTCTTTCAAGCGTTGTGCTCAAAGCCAAGTTGTTCGAAAATCCTTCATTAAAGCTAAAGAATGAACCGAACTTGTTCAGCTCAAAATGCTGGAAGCTGATACCCGCATAAAACACAAACCAGTCATCCGGCTTTTGCCAACGTTGACCAAATCCTACAGTACCCCCAGTAATCAAAAGTGACTGTCGGTATGGGTTTGGTGTTTTATCACTATCCAAATATTTCTTTTGACCATTGGTCTGAACCGAGTGGTAAGCGGAAACCGTTAATGAGTTTGGTTTTTTACCTCCCAACCAAGGTTCCGTGAAGCTCAAATTGTAAGATTGATAATACAATCCGTTTGAAGTAGCATTAATGCTAAATCTTTGACCATCTCCTGAAGGAAGCGGAGTCCATGCGCCCTTTTTAAATACTTTTCTCATCGAGAAATTCGTGAAGCTAAGACCAAGTGATCCTACCACGCGGCCGCCACCCCAACCTCCAGACAATTGGATTTGATCAGAAGGTTTTTCTTCTACTACGTAAATCAAATCCACCAATCCCTCTTCTGGACGCTGATTGGTTTGGATGTCCATACCCTCAGCATTAAAATATCCCAAGTTCACCAATTCGCGTTGCGAACGCATCAAGTCACTTCTGTTGAACAAGTCTCCAGGACGTGTTCTCAATTCACGGTAAATAACTCTATCGTTGGTTTTAGTATTGCCCATTACAGAAACATTACCAATGCGGTATTGGCGACCTTCTTCCATTCGAATTTCAACATCAATACTGTCTGGGTAAATCAACGTTTCTACAGGGTAAGCTTGGAAAGTCAAGTATCCGTCGTCAGTGTACAAACTTGAGATGTCTCTTCCGTTTGGATTGAAACTGATTCGGCTGCTCAACATTTCAAGATTGTAAACGTCACCTTTTTGAATGTTCAATACACTATCCAAAGTGGTGGTGCGGTACTTCACGTTTCCAGCAAAGGTGATATTGCGGAAATAGAATTTTTTATCTTCTTCTATTTTTAGAACAATACCAATGCGCTCAGAGTTGATTGTGTAGATAGAATCCGTCACAATTTTAGCATTTCTAAAACCTTCTTTGTTGTACTTGTCTATGATTTTTTGCTTATCAGCCTTGTACTCTCCCTCCACAAATTTTGAGGCTTTGAACACTCTCAGCGGGTTGCGCTGCTTGGTGTTTTTCATGGCGCGTCTCAATTTCTTTTCCGGCAACTGACTTACACCTTCAAATTTGATTTCTTCTATTTTAACGCGATTTCCAGGTGTTACATCAAAAATGAGTTTGACACTATTATTTTGCATCACCTCATCTGGGAGCTCCTTTACAGAAACGCTTACGTTGTAATATCCTTTATCGATGTAATGATTTTTTATAACATTTACAGAATTGGATTTAAGGTTTTCACTACACACCACTCCTGTTCTGATATCTAATTTTTCACGAAGATTTTCTACCTCAGATTTTTTCACGCCATCTATCATGTACTTTCCTATCCTTGGGGATTCAGTTAAAGTGATGAGAAGAAAAACGTCTTGACCTCTGAATTCAGCAACTTCAATTGAAATATTGGCAAATAATTTTTGCTTCCAAAGTTTTCGAATAGCATCAGAAATGTCATCTCCTGGAATCATAATTTCCTGACCTTCTTGAAGTCCGCTGAACAATTTGATAGCTTGAACATCGCTATACTCAGCGCCCATCACGGCAATGCCAGCTATACGGTAGGCCTTAGGACTCGTCCAATCCACACCGCTTCCAATCATCGTTTGTGATGATGCTGTATTCTGGAAACCCACTGCAAAAAGGAAGGCTATAAAAAGTAAGAAAGAATGATATAGTGAGTTTTTATTTTTATCCATGAAAGTCGTTTTACTACGGCTTTTGTTCAAGCAATTGTTCTGATGTTTTACCGAATCTTCTCTCACGCTGCTGATAATCAAGTATTGCTTTGTAAAATTCTTCTTCATTGAAGTCAGGCCATAGGGTTTCTGTGAAATACAACTCTGCATAGGCGATTTGCCATAGCAAAAAGTTACTTATTCTTTTTTCACCACTCGTTCTGATAAGCAATTCAGGATCCGGGAAAGCGGCAGTTGTCAGGTGTTGTGAAATCACCTCGTCCGTAATTTTTTCGGATGGAATACCTTGATCTACAATTTGTTTTATGGCATTCGAAATTTCCCAACGAGCGCTATAGCTGAGAGCAAGAATTAAATGAACACGATCATTCTTCGCAGTCTGATCCATTCCTTTTTGCAATTCCTCCCTAGCGCTCTCAGGTAAATTGTGGAGATTGCCAATGGCGTGAAGTCGAACTTCATTTTTATCCAACTCTTCTACTTCGCTGATAATGGTATGCACTAACAGTTTCATCAAGGCATCCACTTCGTCTTTCGGACGGTTCCAGTTTTCGGTAGAAAAAGCGTAAAGTGTGAGGTACTTAACACCTGCGCGAGTGGCAGCTTTCAACGAAGCACGTACGGCTTCTACACCGTTGAAATGTCCGAATATGCGCTCTTTGCCTTGATTCTTAGCCCAACGCCCGTTACCATCCATAATGATGGCTACGTGGTTTGGTACTTTCGAAAGGTCAATTTGGTCGCTTAAACTCATCTCTTGGTCTTCGTTGGAATAGAATTAATTCGGGGTGCAAATGTACGATTTTCAAGGGGTTAATACATGCCCATTCCAACAAGAAGTTGCCTTTTTATCAATTCTAATGTTAAGAGAGCCTAACACGAAGAAATACAGGTCTTTACGGCCAGGGTCCCCGCGCTGATAACCCGTATTGTTACCATTCGTACCTTGAGGAATGATGCTTTGATCAGCTAACGTCGCTGCAGCTGCACCATTTTCATCTCTAAGAATCTCAGGATCAACGTAAGTTCCAGAAATGTCGTCGAAATAATCGGTAAAGGTTCGGCGAATACCCCATTCCACAGAAAAACCAAAGATTTTCCATATGTTGACCTTTACACCAACACCAAGCGGAATGGAAACAATATTGGTAGAGTATTTTGTGCCGCCTTCGGATGTTCCTTGGCCTTCTGTGCCCAAAGGCTGAAGTTCGTACCAAACGCCATTGTACTTGGCTTGTGGGCGCATGGCTGTGTACGAAAGTCCCATAAACAAATAAGGACTTATCCAGTCGCGAGAACCGATTTGATATTGGAAATAATTCAGCTCAAACTGCATGGAACCTTCCAGAAACTGGTTGCGGAAGTGTAAATTTCTATTACGAATCCATGGATCGTCACTTTTGCTGTCGTAAGCCTCTACTTGACCGAAAAGCACGGATGTTTTGAATGTCCAACGCTTATTGAAATTGTTTCGAAACGATAAACCCCCAGCCAGCTTCAACTCTGTTCCAAAATGCTTATACGGATTGATTTCGCCCAAATAGTACGCTGTACCGGCGAGAAGGCCTATTTCTTTGCTTTTGTCATACTTGCTGTTGGAAGGTCCAGATGACTGGCTAAATGACTGAGTGGCAATGAAAAGGAATAATATGGCAATAAGCCTGAAATTCATCGGTTTGCTAATCGTAAAAGGTTCGATTTTATTGTTTGTGGCAGCAAATTTATTCACCCTTTTAATTCCTTTTATCCATTCCCCAACCCATTTTATTACGGATGGTGTTGAAAAAACTTTGATTCTCTAATGACACCAATCCGATCTCAAAAGGTGCACAGGTCAATTCGATAACGGTGTCGCATTTTACGGCGTAAGATCGACTATCGATGGTCAATTGAAAGTCAGGTGAGCGACTTTCTACCTTCAAGGTCACTTTATTCGAATTGGACATGATCAAAGGCCTCACATTCAAATTGTGAGGAGCGATCGGAGTGAGTATAATGTTGTTTGAATCAGGCGTTACAATTGGTCCTCCACAACTCAAATTGTAGGCGGTTGAACCAGTAGGAGTGCTGATGATCAATCCGTCCGCCCAATAAGTGCTCATGTATTCGTCGTTGATCTGCGTATGGATGGAGATCATGCTGTTGCGCTCTTTATTCAAAATAGTAACATCATTGAGCGCAAAAGGAAAGTCTCCAAAAGGATAGTCGTTACTTTTTACTTCAATGAGGGAGCGCTTATCTAGATAGTATTTTCCTGAAACAAGTGCTTCCAAAGCTTCGTCGATTTCTTCCACATCTACGTTGGAAAGAAAACCAAGTCGACCGGTGTTAATCCCCAAAACAGGAATATTGGTGTCGCGAATAAAGGATGCTGTATCGAGTAAGGTTCCATCACCGCCGATGCTGATGAGAAAATCAGCGCCTACAACTTCTTGTGCGCTGCTGAATTGAGAAATGTCAGAAGGAATGGAAAAGTGCTTATTTAAGAAGTCCGCAAACTTGTTGTAAACAGAAACTTCAAATCCTCTCTCCACAAGCTTTTCAATCAATTGCTTGATGTGAGGGATATAATTTTTATCAAACCTTTTTCCGAAAATACAAAACTTCATATGCTTCCCCGCATTGTTTTGGGAGTACGAAGTTAGCCCTAAATATTGAGATATCGCATCAGTTCCTCATAACGCTTTTTCAAGTCCTCTGTGTATTCAGGTTCTTGGTAACTCGCTTTGATGGAGAAGTTGAAGCGTTCCAAGCTTTGAAGAATCGCATTCAGATCTGGCTCGTTTATTTTTAGATTGATTTCGAGCATACCGTTATCACCTTGGTTCACAGATGTACTCAAGATTTTAGCATCATTTTCCTCTACAATTCTTGCGATTTGTTGCAGTGAGTAATCCTTTTCACTCATCTCCAACACAATGATTCCACCACGCTGAGAAGCTCCTTGCATCACAGAAAGGCGATCAACAAGATCCTCTAGAGTAATGCTGCCTAAAAATATGCCTTCATTGTCAACCACAGGAACCAAGCTCAAGTGTTGCTCGCTTACAAGCTTTAGCACCTCAAGAATGTGTTCGCTCGGCAAAATACTTTGCTGAATAAGGTTGGTATAATTGAAACTAGGATCTGATATTTTATCTTCTGCTGAAAGCAAAACGGTTTCTGTAACCAGACCTAAGAACTTGCCTTGTTCAACTACAGGCAAGTGCCCCACTCGAAAATCATCCATTAGCTCAAGCGCAAAGGATGGGTCGTCTGACGGTGATACCGTAGGGATGGAGGCATTTATGATTTTATAAGCTGTAATCAAAGTCTTATCGTGTTAGGAGTTACTACTTTTACACCGCCGTAGGGAGGTAACCCTACCTCTTATACCTACGGATCTGAATTAAGTTCAGATTTAATTATATAATACCGAGCCAAAAATTGCAGGTCTGAAGCTTAATATCAAGTGAAGGGCTGTAGAGTTTTGCACATTGTATCATTCATTAATAACAAATAAGCGAGAAATGACCAAGCTTAGTGTGAATATCAATAAGATAGCTACTTTAAGAAATGCACGCGGTGGCAACGTACCAGACGTGCTTAAAGCCGCAGCAGATATTGAGATATTTGGAGCAGAAGGAATCACGGTGCATCCACGACCTGACGAAAGACACATCAGATATAGTGATGTAAGAGCACTGAAAAATTTGGTGAAAACAGAGTTCAATGTTGAGGGCTTTCCCGATGAATCCTTCATGAATTTGGTGTTAGAAGTGGTGCCGCATCAAGTGACGCTCGTGCCTGATCCTCCAGGGGCAATCACGAGCAATGCAGGTTGGAATACAAAAGAAAACAAAGCTTTTCTTCAGGACATCACCAACAAATTGAAAGCGAAAAATATTCGAGTGAGTATATTCGTAGATGCCAATCCAGAAATGGTGAAGTATGCCAAAGAGACAGGGACAGACAGAGTGGAATTGTACACGGAGTCATATGCCACGGACTATTCTAAAAATAGAGAGGCAGCCATTGCTCCTTTCGTGCAAGCTGCTTTAGCTGCACAAGAAGTGGGATTGGGGTTGAATGCTGGGCACGATTTATCATTACAGAATTTGAGATATTTCGCTCAAAACATTCCAAACCTTTTAGAGGTTTCAATAGGACATGCACTGATTTCGGATGCACTTTACTTGGGACTTGAAAATACAGTGAATTTATACAAAAGGGAGTTGAGATGAAGTTGAGTTATAGAAAAATAGGAGAGGGGCAGCCCTTACTTGTTTTACATGGTTTATTCGGGAGCAGCGACAACTGGCAAACGCTGGCGAAGCACTGGGCAGAGAAGTATCAGGTTTTTTTAATTGATCAAAGAAATCACGGTCACAGCCCGCACAGCGAAGAATTCTCTTACGAGTTGATGGCAGAAGATTTGGCAGAGTTGGTGGCCGAGGAAGGCTTAAGAGACATCGTGTTGCTTGGACACAGCATGGGTGGAAAAACAGCCATGACCTTTGCTCAAAACCATTCCTTCTTAATTGACAAATTGATTGTGGTGGATATGGGCATCAAAGAGGATATCAGCGTCATCACGACCTTATTTTCAAAGGACTTTTTCATGTTGATGCGCCACATGTTTCTTCTAGATCACCAAGCTGAATCACGATTGAAGAGCATATCCTCAGATATTTCTACATCACAATTCTTGCTAAAAAACCTCTATTGGGAAGAGCCTGGGAAGCTCAATTGGAGATTCAATTTGAATGTGCTCAACGATAAAATTGATGGGTGCCATTAAAATACCTTTCGATATGAGAACCAGCGTTCCACCAACATTACTGATGATACTTGGTGAGAAAAAGCGGCCTGTCTTCCAAGGAGATATCCTTCCATTCAAAAACTGATTCCTCATGTGAAATTTCATGTGATTGAACAGTCGGGACATTGGGTGCATGCGGAGGCCCCTCAGGAGTTCACAGAGACCGTTGAGAATTTTATTGATTTTGGATAAAATCTGATGAAGTTCAGATTATTCGATGACAACAATCACGAATTTCTTCGTTGATTGTCTTAAATTTGTACCACACTAAACATAACTCTATGGCTTCTGAAAAGAGAATATTGGTTCCAACAGACTTTACCAAAGTGAGCGAAAACGCTTTAGGTCATGCCGTTTTAATGGCAAAGACCATTGAAGCAAAAATTCATGTTGTTCACGTAATAGGCAACAAGAAAACCATCAACGAAGCGCGCATGAAGCTTGAAGTTTTGAAAGACAGAATGCGTAATGAATTCGGATTGGAAATCGAAACGGTACTTCGAATTGGAAGTATTTTCGAAGACATTGATAAGGTGGCTTCAGAAATTGATGCATCGCTTATTATCATGGGAACTCACGGTCTTAGAGGTATGCAATTCATCACTGGAAGCCGTGCATTGAAGATTGTTACAGAAAGCAGCGTTCCATTCATCGTGGTGCAAGATCGTCCTATCCGTGCACATGGATATCACAAATTGGTGGTGCCACTTGATCTTCACAAAGAGACCAAACAAAAATTGAGCATGGTAGCTGATATGGCTAATTACTTTGGCTCTAAAGTTTATTTGGTGTCTCCGGGCGAAACAGATGAATTCTTTAGAAATCAATTGAAGCGAAACATCATCTTCGCAGAAGACTATTTAGATAAAAAAGGAATTCCATACGAAGTGGAAATTACCGAATCTAAAGGAGATGGATTTGTAAAGTCACTATTGAAATACAGCGCAGGAGTAGAAGCAGATTTGATTTGTATCATGAACTTCTTTGACAATAGTATCATGAGTATTTTCAATCAGAGTTATGAGCAACAGGTAATCACCAATGAAGCTCAAATCCCAGTGCTTTGTGTGAACCCAGTGGATACTTACGTTTCTGATCGTTTGGAAACTATTCTTGAACCATAAACTTAGGATATATAAAAAACAAAAGCTGCTCATTCGGGCAGCTTTTTTTTTATCTAAATCACTAAATTTATAATCTCAGAAAGGAAGTGATTATGCTTCGATGCGAATACCGAGCACAAGGATATCATCCACCTGCTCTTGCTGACCTTGCCACTTGTCAAGTGTTTCCATGAGTCTCCACTTTTGCTCGATCATCGGCAAGTGCGAGATATCCAACAACAATTGTCTGAATTGTTTTCTCATAAATTTCTTTCCCTTCGGTCCGCCAAATTGATCTACATATCCATCGCTGAATACATAAAGGCAATCGCCTTGCTCCAGATTGAATGTATGATTGGTAAACTCTCGCTCGTTGTTGATGTAACTGCCGATAGAGAAAGGATCGCTTTCAATGGTGATGAGTTCGCCTTTGCGAACGATGTAAGCTGGATTATGTGCACCGCTATATTCCATAGTCATCGTCTTATAGTCGATAGTACAAAGGGCGATATCCATACCATCGCGCATATAGTTGTCTTCACTCGATCTCAATACATCCACGGCCAAGCGATTGGCGTTGTTTAGAATTTGAGAAGGCTTGGTAAATACTTTGGTCACTGTATTGAGCACGTTGTGGCCAACAAGGCTCATGAATGCTCCAGGCACGCCGTGGCCAGTGCAGTCTGCGGCTGCGAAAACTTTTTTACCTCCCAATTCTTTAAACCAATAAAAGTCACCGCTAACCGTGGCTTTCGGACGAAAGAATACGAATGAATCGGGAAACATTTTTTTAATGTTGGCATCATTCGGAAGTATCGTTTCTTGAAGGCGTTGCGCGTAGTCGATGCTCGATTGCAAATCGAGATAAAGCGCAGTTATTTTTTCTTTTTGAGCTTCTACCTCTTCTTTTTGACGCGTGATTTCTCGCGTTTGCAGACGCACTTTTTGTTCCATTTCGCTGCGGTACGATAGCAAATCGTCGCGCATTTTAAGAAGAGCTTTACCCAATTCATCATTCTCACTCAAGGGTTCGAAATCGACATTGAAATGTCCAGCACCCACGTTGATGGAGAATTCTTTCGTTCTTTCAAAATTGGTAATCAAACGATTTACAGCTTGTGCCATGTCTCCAATTTCGTCATTACCTGCTCTTGTTGGATGCAGAGAATATATTCCTTGAGAAAGATTGGTCAGTTTTTTTCGAAGTGAGTTTACCGGTTTTACAATCGATCTTGAAGTAAAGAAGGCGATCAGAATACCTGCGATCATAACACTGATCGAGATATTGATCAATAGCATTTTCAATTGATCGAATGAATTGTTCATCAAAGCAATATCACTGTTCATGTATTGCTGCTGATGCTGTATCAGTTGGTCGATTTCACTTCTAATCTGTGCGTACGTTTCGGGAATACTACCACCCTCTAAGAAGTAGGTCTCAGCCTCCATGGTTGCCACAGGGTCGCTGTAGCTTTCGAATGAAGGAAGGAGTCCGCGGATATCTGTGTATGACGCAATGATTTTGCGTACGTTTTGTACCAAGCTCTGATGCAGTTTTTTGTCGCTATCATTCCATGAAAGTGCGCATTCGTTCAGCTTGTAAAGTTGCGCAGGAATAGTTTTATCAATCAGTTGGATGAGTTCTTTGCGCTCTTTATCGTCTTCCAATCGCTGCACGAAAGCCCATTGGCGTGCGAGATCTTGGCTGCGCATGAGGCGATTGTCGAGTTCTTGAAGCGCATACAATGAAGGCACAAAGTTTTCATTGATCCGCTGATTTATCTCTCGGCTCTGACGAAGGGTAGAAGTCGTGATTAGAAACAATATCGCCACTACCAGGATGAACAAACCAAATCCTAGTGTAATTCGACGCGATATGGTGAATCTAAATTTCATTAATTATTTTCCGGTTTTAATTTCTCCGAATCTAATTTTTTGTTCTAAGTCATTTTTAAGCTCGAGGTATAACTCTTCTTTGCCAATAGCACGGTTGCAATACATCAGTCCCTTATAACTTTCCACAGAAGGAGGACAGGTACGGAAACACTTTTCTGCATAAGGCAAGGCGGTCATAAAGTTGCGAATCGCTGAATCTTGAATGG
>JAWKNK010000026.1:0-25912 GCA_041391745.1 Flavobacteriales bacterium | reverse complement strand
GTATGACTCTCTCAATTGATAAAATGCAGGTTCCCCGAGCGTCGATTTCTTTGAATGCAAAGCATGAAAAAGAAATCATAGCGAAGGACCATGCTGTGCGAAACAACCTTTTATTTTCGAATCATCAATCATGAATCATGAATTATGAATAAGCGCCCTGCGACTTCACTACGTTCCACTCAGGGACCGCCCTTCTTAGGAAACTTGCTACCAGTACAAACTTCGAAGATCATGAATAATGAATAATGAATTATGAATAAGCGAAGCGCGAATTATGACCCAAGAATGAGCGCAGTGACCTGCGCGAAACCCCTATAAATAGGGGAAAACAGCCACCTTTATGAACAAGAAAGCCCATTTATCAACAAAAACAGCATTTTTCCGCGTCAACTCTTGCTTTCATGAAGTCTACTCTTCTACATTTGGCTACACTCAAGCGAAGGCTTGATTGATTAACCTTTAAATATCAACAAAAACAATGAACAAAGCAGAACTTATTGAAGCTATGGCTTCAAATGCTAAACTTTCTAAGGCTGATGCTAAGAAAGCTCTTGATGCATTCATCGAAACTACTACAAAGGCTCTTAAGAAAGGAGATCGCGTAGCTCTAGTTGGTTTCGGTTCTTTCAGCGTTACTAAGCGTGCCGCTCGTAAAGGTCGTAACCCACAAACTGGTAAAGAAATCACTATCAAAGCTAAAAACGTTGTACGTTTCAAAGCTGGTGCTGAACTTCAATCAAAAGTAAAGTAATCACTTTCCAGAAAAAGAACTAAAGCCAGCCTATAGGCTGGCTTTTTTTTTCCCTATTCTCTAATGAGCGAAAACCTCTACAACGTACTCGCCGAACACCTCACCGAAAGAAAACGCGAACTGTTTGATCAAATCGTGAACAACAGAACGCGCCATCTCACACTGGTAATGGAAGACGTGTATCAAACACAAAACACAAGTGCTATTGTTAGAAGCCTAGAGAGCTGGGGGATTCAAGATGTTTATGCGATAGAAAATAGAAACAGTTTTCACATGCACCGCCGCATCGCAAGAGGCGCATACGACTGGTTGACGTTTCATCAATACAACGATTATCCCAACAACACAAAAGCATGTGTTGCGGATTTAAAAGCAAGAGGATATAAAGTTGTTGCTACGGCGATTCATGAAAAAGCAGTGCCGCTTCATGAACTAGATATCACTGAAAAAACAGCGATCGTTGTAGGCACCGAACACACCGGCGTAAGCGACGAGCTTCTCGAAATGGCAGATGGAAACGTTGTGATTCCTATGCACGGATTTACCGAAAGTTTAAATGTATCTGTTGCCTCTGCCATCATCATGCAGCACCTTGTTCAGAAGTTGCGCACATCCAATATTCAATGGCAACTTTCCGACGAAGAAAAGTTGGCATTGAAAATTGAATGGGCAAAGAAAACCATCTATTGGGGCGACTATCTCATCGAGATGTATGAGAAAGGAGAAATCAATCCTTAGTTGATAGAACGCACGGCGCGAACACGATACGTGCCGCTATCTTTAAACGCACTTCCTGCGCCACCTGTAGAAAAATTCACTACGAAAGCTGTTGTATTATTCGCTTGCGAACTGGTCCAATAAGAGCCGCTGGTAAGTCCACCCACCGCAGTCGCGTTATCATAAAGCAAAGCATTCATCACGTGTGGGCAAATACCAATCGTCATATCCATTGTGTACCCATTCGTAGCAGGGTTTGCCGCAAATGTTGCATCATTTCATCCCACGTAAATAGCTTCTGTACTCGTAAGTCCAGCACCAACCGCAAGAAGTACCGTTGATATTTGTGCCTTCACAACCCCAGGAGGTTCCGATACTTGTATCGGTAGTAGCAACAATTAATCCTCCTCCGTTGCCATCGAGATACACGATAACTCCCTTGATATGCCATGCCCACTTCCAAAGCTGGCGGAGGACAAGGTCCCCAATGAAGGTTTCACCATCACAAACAGTTAAGTCTTCCTCCTCTCCTATCGGAATTTCTACCCAAGCATTGCCATCCCAAAGTAACATATCACCCACATTGCTTCCTTCTTGAAATGTTCCCGTAGGACCTGCGGACGCTGCGGACCAACGGGGCCAACAGGACCAGCGGGCCCTGAGGACCAGTTTCACCTATTGGACCTTGAGGACCTTCCGTACCACCACCACTTGTTTCGGCATAAAGCGCATACGGCACGCTCAAAAATTGTGTAGTTGAAACAATGGAAAAATTAGTTCCTCCATTTGGATCAACTTCTGTTTTCAAAAAATAATTTCCCGTAGACCAATCAATGTTTGCCATCGCACCAGCCACAGGAGTGCCGTTTCCTGTACAATGAAAACAAACCATTCGCATTCGTAGATGGTGCATGATCTTCCTGGAAAACAATGATTCCCGTTGCAGATCCTTGAAGAATGTTCACACGACAACTTATAGTACTATTTACAATAAGTTCGTTTGAAGCATTGCGCGCTACAGCTTGAAAAGACATCATTTGTGGAGCCTGCGCAATTGCAAATACAGCGCATACACTGAAGAATAAAGTAGCAAAGATTTTTTTCATAAATAATAGATCATTAATTCTTTATCACCTTCACTGTTTTCAGCACAGTGTCGGCAGAGATGATTTGTATGAAATAGATTCCTGAAGAAAAAGATGATATGTCAACGGATTGAAGCGGCGCATTCACAGTACCACCTTTAATCAACTGACCAGAAAGATCAAAAACCTTGAATGACTTTATTCCTTGAACTTGATCCAACGAAATGAAGAATTTTCCATTTGTAGGATTCGGAAAAATATTCACTTCCACATCACTCCATTCGGAAACACCAGAAACAAATAACTCGTAAGGTTGCTGAACCCCTTGATAAATAGAGCCATTCGCAAGATCCACACTCAAATAATCGATTTGTCCAATCGAATAAGAAATGCTTCCACCTGCACCTGTACCATCAGCACCAGCAGCTAAAACCGATTGCTGAGCAAATAAAAATTGTGCTGAAAAAACAGCGAGTATAGTGACAAGTAATTTCATCGGTTAAGGTTATGAAGTTGTTCAAATATAAACTTTATTTTCAACTGTGGATGGCCTATTTTTGTAGGAGACAAATTGCTTAATCATGTTCCTAATATTGACACCGAAACTACTGGACTTCCCGGTAGTTGGAGTGCCCCCATCACAGATACAGACAACTGGCCAAGAGATACGTTCAACTCGCTTGGCAATTACACGACTACAACGGAAATCTTGTAAATCGTGGAAACTATCATCGAAGCCTGAAGGATTTTCCATTCCCTACAATGCAGAGAAGGTACACGGAATTTCCTGCCGACCGTGCAATGAAAGAAGGTCTTCCACTAAAGGAAGTTCTCGATATTTTCTTGCAAGATGTGAATCAAGCCAAATATCTGGCTGGACACAATGTGGAGTTTGATATCAACATCATGGGTTCTGAATATTTCAGAATGAACTTTGGTGAAAATGTGCTCACTGAAAAACTTGCACTTGACACGAAAGACCTCAGTACTGACTATTGTGCGATCCCTGGTGGAAAAGGTGGGAAATTTAAGTGGCCAACACTTTCAGAACTTCACATCAAATTATTCGGTGAAAAATTTGATGAGGCTCACGACGCGGCCTTCGACGTAGATGCTACTGCAAAATGTTTCTTCGGTTTGATTCAAAACAGAGTTTTCAAACCTGAAGAAATTCAAGATCCAGCCTCTCTAAAATATGAAGCTCCGAAACTGGAGAAAAGTAATTTTCAAGCTAAACAAGAAGAAGTAGTAACGCCTCCTACTCCTGAGCCACCAAAGGTAGCTGTGGAAGTAGCGGATGCTTTTGTACATCTTCACGTCCATTCGCAATTCTCCGTTTTGCAATCCACGGTTGAAATCAAATCGATGGTAAAAAAAGCAAAACAAGATGGAGCTCCTGCCATTGCCATTACAGACCATGGAAACATGATGGGAGCATTTCAATTTGTGGCAGAAGCGCACAAAAATGAAATCAAACCCATTGTTGGTTGCGAAGTCAATATTTGTAAAGACCATACTGACAAATCCAACAAAGACGATGGATTTCAAGTGGTGTTATTGGCGAAAAATAAAGACGGCTATCACAATCTCGCGAAGCTTTCTTCCATTGCCTACACTTCTGGATTCTACTATGTACCGCGCATAGATAGAGATTTACTTTTACAATACAAAGAAAATTTAATTGCTACCACAGGCGGACTCTACGGTGAAATTCCGTGGACGATTTTGAATGTGGGAGAAGAAAAAGCAGAAGAACTCTTCATTTGGTGGAAAGAACAATTCGGTGATGATTTTTATGCAGAATTGAATCGCCACAATCTGGAAGAGGAAGATGTTGTAAACCGAACGCTCATTCGGTTTTGTGAAAAACACAATGTAAAGTACTTCGCAGCAAACAGTGCCTACTATATCGACCGTGAGCAATCGGAAGCACAAGATGCTTTGCTTTGTGTAAAAGAAGGAGAGTACGTTTCAAAACCTTCGAAATACATTGGTAAGCGTGGAAGAGAATTCCGTTTTGGTTTTCCAAACAATGAATTCTACATCAAATCTAAAGAAGAGATGTCGCGCATATTCGCAGACATGCCTGAAGCTTTGGCTACAACTTTAGAGATTGAAGCCAAGTGTGAAAGCTATAAGTTGGCGCGCGAAGTACTACTTCCAAAATTTGACATTCCAGAAGAATTTCAAGATCCACAAGACAAAGAAGATGGTGGTAAAAGAGGTGAAAATGCCTACCTCCGTCATTTGACATATGAAGGAGCTAAAAAACGCTACACAGATATTACTGATGAAATTCGCGATCGTTTAGATTTCGAATTGCAGACCATTCAAAACAGTGGTTACCCTGGATACTTTTTGATTGTTCAAGACTTCTGTGCAGAGGCACGCAATATGGGCGTAAGCGTTGGACCCGGCCGTGGTAGTGCTGCAGGAAGCGCCGTTGCTTATTGCATTGGAATTACCAATGTGGATCCAATCAAGTACAATCTACTTTTTGAGCGTTTCCTCAACCCCGAGCGTGTGTCGATGCCCGATATCGATATCGACTTCGACGATGAAGGTCGCGAAAAGGTAATTGACTATGTGCGCAAAAAATACGGCAACAACATGGTGGCGCAGATCATCACCTATGGAACGATGGCTGCAAAATCTTCTATCCGCGATGCCGGGCGTGTATTCGAACTTCCACTGCCCGACACCGATCGCATAGCAAAGCTCGTTCCCGATACCGATTTGCAAAAAGTATTTGGATTGGACGATAAAGAATTATCGGCTAAACTTTCAGGCGATGAATTGCAAAACGCGAAAGAACTCCGCTCCATTTTTGGTTCGAATTCATTAGAAGGAAAAGTCCTCAAGATGGCCAACATTCTTGAAGGCTCCGTTAGAAATACTGGTATTCACGCCTGTGGTGTAATCATCACCCCAGACGATATCACCAAGTTCGTCCCTGTGGCTACCGCCAAGGACAGCGATATGTGGTGTACACAGTTTGACAACAGCGTGGTAGAAAGTGCTGGTCTACTCAAGATGGACTTCTTGGGATTGAAGACGCTCACGCTGATCAAGCACACCATTCGCATGGTGAAAGAAACGAAAGGAGTGGACATCGATATTGAGGCCATTCCAATCGACGATGAAAAGACATTTCAACTTTTCCAACGTGGTGAAACAGTCGCCATCTTCCAGTACGAAAGTGATGGAATGAGAAAATACCTCAAGGAACTTAAACCATCCGTGTTTGACGACTTGATTGCGATGAACGCTTTGTACCGTCCAGGTCCACTCGAGTACATTCCAAGTTTTATTCGAAGAAAACACGGAACGGAACCTATCACCTACGACCTTCCAGACATGGAAGAATACCTCAAGGAAACCTATGGTATTACTGTCTATCAAGAGCAGGTAATGTTGCTTTCGCAAAAACTTGCTGGCTTCACCAAAGGTGAGGCCGACGTACTACGTAAGGCGATGGGTAAAAAGCAAAAAGACGTTCTGGATAAAATGAAAGGCAAGTTTATGGATGGCGCTATGAGCAAGGGCCATCCAGCAGACAAGCTTGAAAAAATCTGGACCGACTGGGAAGCATTTGCGAGTTACGCCTTCAACAAATCACACTCTACATGTTATGCCTGGGTAGCTTATCAAACGGCTTATTTGAAAGCCCACTACCCTGCCGAATACATGGCAGCGGTGTTGAGCAATAACTTAAATGATATCAAGCAAGTGACATTCTTCATGCAAGAATGCAAATTGCAAAACATACCTGTACTTGGACCAAACGTAAACGAATCGAATGCATTATTTACCGTAAATGCAAAAGGAGAAATTCGCTTCGGATTGGCCGCAGTGAAAGGAGTTGGCGAGAATGCCGTGGAAAGTATTATCAACGAGAGAAAAATAAAACCATACACCAGCATCTATGATTTCATGGAGCGCATCGATGCGAAAGCTGGAAATAAAAAGGTGATGGAAAGCTTGGCCCTCGCGGGAGCGCTTGATGTTTTTGATATCAATCGCGCTGCATTCTTCGCACCAGATAATGCAAGCGATACATTCATTGAAACATTATTGAAGTATGCCAACTCACTTCGTGAAAGCAAAAATTCTTCTCAAGTTTCATTGTTTGGCGATAGCGCAGAAGCCGCGATGCCAGAGCCACAAGCTCCAGTAGTTGAACCTTGGGATACACTTTCTCAACTTACACGAGAGAAAGAAGTAGTAGGAATGTTCATTAGCGGTCACCCTATGGATGACTTCGCTTTGGAAATTGAAAACTTCTGTAGTAAAGGAGGCATAGCACTTCTAAGTGATTTTGAAGCCAATAAAAACCGCGAGCTTCGACTTGCAGGAATGGTGCTTGAGGTGCAAGAAAAAATTGCACGCAAAAACAATCGTCCATTTGGAACTTTCAAATTGGAAGATTACGAAACGAGCCATGAATTTGTATTGTTTGGCGAAGACTACCTCAAGTATCGTCACTTGCTTCAGAAAGGGAATTTCCTATATCTCGTTGGCAGAATTCAACCGAAAGGATTTGGACCCGACCCCAATATGTTGGAGTTTAAAATCATTCGTGTAGAACCATTGTTCGATGTACGCGACAAGTTGGCAAAGTATCTTACCATCAACGTTAGCTTGAACCATATCAATAATGATTTTGTAAACGAGCTAGAACAATTGCTGCCGAACGGTCAGGGAAGAGTTCAACTGCGTTTTAAAGTCAAGGACAATGGAACAGAGTTGTTATTACCAAGTAATAACTTCAACAAAATATCATTGACTAATGATGTTATTGATAGCTTGAAACGCCTACCCGAATTAGAATTTTCGGTGGAACAATAGAATGAACTTAGCGTCGAAAATATTGTTTTCATTGATCTAGGTCAATGAAAATTGAATCCGATCATTTTCATATTTGTTAGAAAATTTAGAAGGATATGACAAAGAAATTAGAACGTCGCACATTTCTATCGCGCATGTCACTAGCCCTAACTTCGGCTATCGCTGCTCCATTTGTAGGACGCCTTCAGGCATCGAACGATGAAAATTTAGAGATTGAAAATATGAATCCAATTATTACAACAAAGCCATTAGGTTTTAATTGGGATACACAAGACCCATTTCTTTTTTGTGTACATCATGAAGATGCATTTCCAAAGGGAAATGAAAAAATGGGTCCAACCACTTCTTTAAATGGCCGACACCTTGGTGATGATTTTATTATCAAAGATGGTTTTAGAATGTATCACGGTAAAGTTGTTCCTGGTTTTCCTGGACACCCGCACCGTGGGTTTGAAACCATTACTGTCGTAAGAAAAGGATTGGTAGATCATGCTGACAGTCTTGGTGCTGCTGGTCGCTATGGCAACGGCGATGTACAGTGGATGACCGCGGGAAAAGGAGTGCAACATTCCGAAATGTTTCCTTTGATCAGTGAGACGGAAGAAAATCCTATGGAGCTATTTCAAATATGGCTCAACCTTCCTGCTAAAAATAAAATGGTTGATCCACACTTTAAAATGTTGTGGAGAGACGCTATTCCAAATTATAGTCACACCGACATCAATGGTAAAAAAACCAATGTCGAAGTAATAGCTGGAATTCTTGGAGATAAAAATGCGGCATCACCTCCACCAAACTCATGGGCAGCAGACCCTGAAAATGAAGTTGCCGTATGGAATATTAAAATGGAAGCCGGCGCCACTTGGAAACTTCCTGCAGCTTCAAAAGGAATTAATAGAACGCTTTATTTCTATGAGGGAAAATCGTTAATGGTGGCAGACCAAGAACTCACCCATTACAGCGCTGCTGAAGTGATCGGAAACATGGATATCGAGTTGAAAGCTGGAAATGAAGAGGTAAGCATCTTGATTTTGCAAGGCAAGCCAATCGGAGAAACGGTAATGGCCTATGGTCCATTTGTTATGAATACAAAACAGGAAATCCAACAAGCCTTCGACGATTATCATGCTACTCAATTTGGTGGTTGGCCTTGGCCCAAATTCGATCAAGTGCACGATAGAAATCGCCTTCGTTTCGCTATCCATGCAGATGGAAAAGAGGAAGTTAAGGATAGCCTATAATTTTTAGGGCAAATACCGTATAACCTTTTTCATGCAGCATCGTAGACTTGCGACATGAAAAAATTGATATTCTTTCTATCTGGTCTCGCGCTGCTCACAACTTCCTCTTGCAAAAAGATGGAAGAGCGCAGTGATGCCTCATTGATAGTGACCAAAGTGGGAAACACGGTTTACACCGATTTCCAACCTTCCATCATAGACTGTACTTCTGGTCAAACATTTTTAGTCGAATACAAATACGACGCACAGTTTGCTGTTGCCGAAATGAAATATGGCACCGATTACGATGCCGATCAATCGCAATATTTACTTGAAAATATTCCTGATGGTGCCACATCTGGCGTCATCAAATTCAACTTTGTAGTGGATGAATTGATTCCCGAACCTATCGCTGGTGGAATTCCACAATACAAATCTCTCAACTTTGACATCCTCAATGAAGATGGTGTTACAGTTTCTAAGAATATTTCATTTAGAAAAACGAATTGATGAAAAAGAGTTTTACCCTACTTCTTCTTGCGTTGAGTATAGGAGCAAATGCTCAATTAAGCAATTGGTACAAAGCGGACTTAAGTAAAATAGGATATCGCTCCAATTCCATCACATTTGAAAACGCTCCAAACAATCAATTTGCGGCATTCTCGAACGAACCTTTTCGAACGGTTAAAGGCGGTAGCTTCGAACTCTCTACAGAGATATTTGGAAAGAACGTTTACTTTGGAATGAACGGAAGCTTTCTTTTAGATGTTGGAAAAGTACTCTGGACTTTCAAGCCAAAAGAGCGTTGGTATAAAAATAACATGTACTCTATTGATCGAGGCGAATTGATTCCTGTTCAATTAGCCTTCGGCTCTAACATCGGAAAATACTTCGCCATCTATGCAGGTGGACAATATCAATACACTACGCTTGGCATCGACTATACCGACAGTTATAATCAATATCGCGATGTCTATATTGGAGGAAACCAACGAGGGGCTGGTATCCATTTGATGGCAGCGTATAAATTCATTCACATCCGCTACAGCTATATGCACGATTGGATGAAAGCTGCAAAGACATTTACAGGAATGGCCTATACTCATGAATTGGTAGCACATGTGGGAATTAATAAGATTGGATTCTTCGTTAAATTCAATCAAGTGTTTCGAGAAATGGATGGTGGTTATTTTCCAGATGATAGAAAAGAAAGAACCTTCGCTGATCTACCCGATGACTACAAAATGTTGCCATCTGAAAGGGCAAAACAATTCTCTTTTAGTATCGGGATTTACGCTACTGGAATTTTCTCTGGCGTTACTCAAGCAGGAGCAAGAGCTGTAACACAAACAGAAGTCGGTCTCAGAAACAAACGCAACGAAGACAAACAGCGCAAAATAGAATACAAAGAATAATTTGAACCAATTTCACAACTAATTGTTTTCTTATCATTATTTAATTTACACAATGAAAACAATGAAATCCCTATTCGCACTTTGCGCGCTTATTGTAGCGTCTCTGACGGTTTCCGCCGAGATTAAAACAGAATCTGTTACCTACTCACTCGATGGAGTGGAGTTTCATGGATATGTGTCTTACGATGCTACGCATGAAGGAGCAATGCCACTTGTATTGGTAGTTCACGAATGGTGGGGTTGCAACATTTTTGCGAAAGAAAAAGCAGAAGAAATTGCATCACTTGGATATTTTGCATTTGCTGTTGACCTATATGGAGATTACAAACTGGCAGATAATCCACAAGCGGCGATGGCACTTTCAGGAGTGTTGTACAACGACTCACAACTGGCTTTAAATCGTCTGAATGCCGCCGTAAAAAAAGCTTCTGAATATGCTATGTGCGATACTAAAAATGTAAGCGCTATTGGATTTTGTTTTGGCGGAAGCATGGTACTCAACGCCGCAAAGCTAGGAATGGACTTAAAAGCGGTAGTAAGTTTCCATGGCGGACTCGCAGGAGTTCCAGCCGTGAAAGGAAAATGCACGGCAAACATTTTAGTTTGTCACGGAGGATCAGATCCTTTTGTTCCGCAAAATGATGTGGATGCGTTCAAGAAAGATTGCGATAATGCAAAAATCAACTATGATTTCAAAGTTTATAAAGACGCTACTCATGCCTTTACCAATCCATACAGCACAGAAGTAGGAAAGCGTTTCGGATTGCCCATTGCTTACAATGAGCAAGCAGCGAAAGACTCTTGGAACGACATGAAAGCTTTCTTCGAAAAGTATATCAACAAATAAAATATCAAAGGACCTTGTAATGCGCAAGGTCCTTTTTTCATTATGCAACTCATCTCCAGAATACATCGCTTAGACTTTCTTACTACTGTTGTCTTTACTTTTCTGGGGCTGGTTTATTACGAGATAACTGTATTCTATCTCATCTATTTGTTTTGGGTTCAAGAGCTGATCAGAACCATTTTCGATACATTTCTTCTTTTAAAAAAATCAAATAGCGCAAATTGTGCTGCGCCCATTCCCATGGTATTTGGCAGCTACTTCATCATGTTCATCTACTTCATATTTATCGTAGTGATATTCGGCTTTATGGCCAATTTCAGGGACACCGATTTGATGATAGAAAACATGAGAGTTCTTTTCTTCCGCAATGTTTTCTTCGACTTGAATATTGTGTTATTCGCTATCGAGTATTTCTTTTATGTAAAAAATAACGATGATTACAAACCACGTGTAGCGCCTTTCAATTCACGACATGTGATACTTCACGTCTCCATAATTATCGGAGCATTCATTCAAATGTTTTTACTTGTAAAACTTGAAGTAGAAGGCACTCTTGGATCCGCGCTAGTCGGTCCTTTCTGCTTCTCGAGGAAGTACTTCTTCGACCGCCCGTTCGGTGGTAAAAGATCCAGCGAACAAATCCCCCAGAAGCTTGAGGTGAAATGGCGCTTCCCAACGCGAGGAATTGATTGAAAGCGTAAAGCCGCAACGAACGCAAGGGCCGCTAAGGAGGTTTGTTCTTTTGAGATCCATTATTTAAAAAAATTAATCATATCCCGAAAGTGATTTTATGAGTAGAGACAACTTTTGCAGACCTTTGCGAAAACCCTTGCGTTATTTGCGATAAAAATGCTTGTGGCGAAGAAGTACTTCCCAACGCGAGAAATTGATTAGACGCAAAGCCGCAACGAACGCAAAGGAGCGCAATGAAGTTGTTCTTATTTGGTTCTATATTAAAAAAAATGAGTCATATCCCCTCGGGAGTAATACCACACGAAGAGTAATTCTTTTGCAGAAACGGCGTTCTTGGCGCTGGCGGTAAAAAAGCAGGGTGAAAGTACTTTCCATCGCGAGAATTAATTAGACGCAAAGCCGCAACGAACGCAAAGGAGCGCAATGAAGTTTGTTCTTTAAGTTCATTATTTAAAGAAATCAATCTTATCACTTCGGAAGTGAATACACTTTGAAGAGTAATTCTTTTACCCGACTTTTGGCGTTCCTTTAGTTTGTACCTGGCTTTTATCGATTGTGTCCAAAAATAGACTTCAAAAGAAACAGGGTGAATAGTTTGCGTCGAAGGTTTTAGGCCTATGCCAAGATTTGTAATCTGTTTCTTACGATAGAACTAAATAGAAATTCGGCTCGACCCATTATTAAGGGCTTAGTCTAATCGATTTCACTTGGAAGTAAATAAAACATAATTTTATGAATCAAAAGTACTATGTAGGTGTAGATGTTTCCAAAGGAAAATTGGACATTGCGATTATTGACTCCAATTTCAATTTGAAAATGGAGAAGCTAATATTGAATAATCCTTTAAAGATTAAATCTTTTTTACTTCACTAAACATCAGTTGATGGCTTAGCGACAGTTTCCACATTGTTCTGTGCAGAGAATACGAAATTACAACACTCCACTTGCTAAAACATGCGCTGGATTGGATATTTCCCTATTGGGAGGAAAATGCATTAAAAGTAAAGCAAGCCACGGATTTTAAAGAGGGTAAATCAGATCAGAAAGATGCCTTGCGTATTGCGGAATATGCTTTGATATGGTGAACAAAGTAGTGCTTTATAAGAAGTTGGATCCTATTACAGAAGAACTAAAAGCTTTGACTTATCGAAACTTTAGTCAACCAAATAGTAAGATTAGAGAATCAAATCAGAGAAGCAAAAACACATGACAAAGAACATGGACCATATATTGAAACAACTTTCACCTGTCATGGGGTTACTGAAAAAACGTCAAAGTGAAATTGAAAAACTAATAGTTGAAAAGGTAAGTGAATCACCCGATTTGGCGGTCAATATGGGGCTTTTAAAGACCATCAGGTATTGGAAATCAAATTTCGTTGATGTTCATTTTATCCACCAACAACTAAAACTTTAAAGTCTTAAAGCTCAAATAACTGCTATGCAGGGAAGTAGTTCCATTCCCCAATCAATCAGGAGTAGTCAATAAAAAAGATAGAGAGTGTCTAGACATGCAAATAAATCTTCGGCATTATTACACCCATGGCGGCTATAGCTGCTGTAAAGTCTCGGGTGATTTAAAAAAGCGTATTACTAAGAAAGGTTAGTGAAGGGAAAAATAAGATGTCTGTTTTAAATGCTATCAGGAATAAACTGGTGCATCGAATATTCAGCGTCATCAAAAGACAAACTCCTTACCAGGCAATGATGAAAGAATCTATTAACCAAGATTCTTTAATTTTTACTTGACTTTTAACATAGAAATCTTGGCGCCTTGGCGGTAAAAAAAGCTTGAGGTGAAGAGAAACTTCCCAAATCGAGAAATTGATTAGACGCAAAGCCGCAACGAACGCAAAGGAGCGCATTGAAGTTTGTTCTTTTTGAGTTCCATTATTTAAAGAAATTAATCATATCCCCTCGGAAGTGAATACAACACGAAGAGTAATTCTTTTTGCGAACCTTTGCGAAAACCCTTGCGTTATTTGCGATAGAAAAAGCTTGAGGCGAAGAAGTACTTCCCAACGCGAGGAATTAATTAGACGCAAAGCCGCAACGAACGCAAAGGGCCGCTAAGAGGTTTGTTCTTTTTGAGTTCCATTATTTAAAAAACCAATCTCAAAACAATCTCACTCCTCCAAAAACTCCAAACGTTCCCCAACATACCTGCCCCGCAATTTCGATCCGCGATAGATGCGCGAATTGACAATGGCAAAAAAATCTCCATCAAACGTTTTTATCGCCAAGTACTTCACTTTTTTATCTCCTTCTTTGAAAAAGCCTTGAGCCAAATAATCCGGAAAATTGCGCGAGACCACGGCTCGCTGATTGTGACTAAAGGCGGTAGTATCTATTTCATGCATCAAAAAAGAAATCGAAAAGAACTCATTTCTTTCCTCTCCCATTTTTGAAAAAAAGCGATTGGAAACCCACACACCTGAATCAGTAGGAACTTCCTCATACGTCGTTTCCAAACCTTCAAACGGAGGAGCTTCATTCAATTCATACCGCGGAGTACCATACACCCCACTCTCCATCACAGGCATCTGAATCATTTTTGAATACATCAAATCAGATTGCAATAACGCCATATCCCACATTGTGGAATCTTCTCGCCAACCAGATTGGTCTTGATAATACTTTGGATATGTTGCACTGTCTGTGCAAGAGAACAGAGCTAAAAGCAGAAAAGGAAAATAGCATTTCATAAACTCCCAATTTTCTTCAAAGAAAAAATAGGAGGAGTTTTCAAAATTGGATTATTGCGACTTCTTTACCACAATCTTTCCAATAGTACTCAAGCTACGAAGCAAGCGAGCAGGACTCTCCGATGACAAACCTTTGAACTGCTTATTGAAATCGGCCTGATCGTAATAGTTGTGTTCCAATGCCAATTGCGTCAATGAATCGATTCCTTCCTTTCGCGCTCGATCCAACGCAAATCGAAACTTCACCATTTTTCGATATTCTTCAACAGTACACGACATGTGCATTCTAAAATCGCGCAGCAAAGTTTTACGACTTACCTTCAACACATCTGCGATTTCTTCCACACGAATATCCCCTTTTGAATCGATAATCAACTGTACAGCTTCCTTCAGCCTTTGTTGCGGAAATCCAACAATACGATTTGCAAAATAATCGTCCAGCATCTCTACACGCTGCTGCCAATTTTTCTTTGCAAAAACGCTTTTTAAAAACTGCTCAAATTCATCTCCCCAATAATTAAATTCATTGACTTGATCTCGAATATAAGCTCCTATATTTTCTTCAAAAAAATGATTCAATCCCAACGGATGAAAAACAATACCGAGCTTATCAAACGGCCCTTGAATCAAAACGTCTTGCTTGGAGTAGAAATTCTTAGTGTAAAGAATGGTCATCTCATCCGTTCCTGCTGGAACAGTATGTGACCCCTTCTCCAACTTTATTTTTTTACTACCACGATATACAGTAATAGCATTTTGATAATTGGGATAAAAACTAAAAGAAAACTCCTTATTGTTTTCATCAAAATGAAAATAATAAGAATCTATAATCCCCTTGAGCTGGGGATGCTCAGAATTAAAGCTGTAAAACTCCAAAATGAATCTCTTTTTAGCGCGAACGTGCTAAACTAAACATTTTACAAGTGCATGAATTCCTTCTTGGCCTTCAGCTGATCTTCCGACTCTCTGTGGTCAGGATCATCTACACAACAATCTACAGGACATACCGCAGCACACTGAGGCTCGTCGTGAAAACCAACACATTCGGTACACTTATCAGAAACGATGAAATACACATCCATACTTACAGGCTCATTTAGTCCATCTGAGTCCACTTCAGCAGACTTATTGAGTGGAGTGATAATTCCACGCAATCCCGTTCCATCAGAGTACTTCCACTCTGCTCCTCCCTCATAAATGGCATGATTTGGACACTCCGGCTCACAAGCTCCGCAGTTGATGCACTCGTCTGTTATCATGATAGCCATATCTTTTCCTCCGAATAATTTTAATGTTGTGCTAATTTCGCGGCAAAAGTAAGCATTGCACGGTAATTATGAAACAAGACATTAAACATAGAATATCTGCCTTTGTTCAACTCGGCAAAGTATTCGGTCAATTGTCGCAAGACCAAGATTGGCCTGGCTTTGAAAGCGGACTAACCTCCGAAGAATGGGCGGGTTTCAAACACCTCATTGATACCGAACATCAGTTTAATGGATGGTTTACCCCGCAAAACATCAAAAACGCCCTCCAATCTTGGGCAGATGCTTTAACGGAAGCGAATCTCGAGAAGTTTATCGCTCCCTACAGTGCTGACCTTGAAACCGTTGATCAAAAGACGGTAGCTATAATTTGCGCGGGCAACATTCCCCTTGTAGGCTGGCACGACGTGATGTGTACATTGCTTTCAGGCCACAAATGCCTCATTAAACTCTCTTCTGACGATCAAAACCTCATTCCAGCATCTCTTATTATTTTAGGAAAATTCTGGCCAGAACTTCAAGAGAAATATGCTTTTGAAAGAGGAAAAATCACAGCTTTCGATGCCGTAATTGCCACTGGCAGCAACAATACCTCAAGATACTTCAACCAATATTTTGGTGATTATCCCAACATTATCCGTAAAAGCCGCACAAGCATAGCTATTCTTGACGGCACAGAAACGAAAGAAGAGCTGGCAGCACTCGGTAAAGACATCTTTAGCTACTTCGGACTCGGCTGCCGCAGCATCACGAAGATTTATGCACCTGAGGGCTTTAACCTCGACCGTGTTTTCGAAGCCATCTACCCGTTCAATCCCATCATCAATCACAACAAATACGCGAATAATTACGATTACAACAAAGCGATTTGGATGTTGAATCAAGACGATTTGATTGAAAATGGATTTATCCTTTTCAAACAAGATGAGAAATTGACCGCGCCCACAGGCAGCATGTATTACGAGTATTACTCTGATGAGCAGGTGCTTAGAGATAAAATCAATGCTATGACAGAAGACATTCAATGCATCGTAAGTCACAAGGATACTCCATTTGGACAAGCTCAATGCCCCATGCTTTGGGACTATGCAGACGGTGTGGATACTATGAAATTCCTTTCTCAACTGCGATAGAAAGGGAAGAATCCAACTTTTTTTGATGAAAGCACTCGGGAAGTGAGGCTTATATTTGTACCATTCCTATTGATATGAAACAATTTATTCTTGCACTTAGCATATTCGGCATTTTACTCACCGCTTGTGAAACCAAAGTAGATCTCAACGCACCATACGCAAGCAAGACTGTCATCTATGGTCTTCTTGATCCGGTTCAAGACACTCAATGGGTGAAGATTAGCAAGACTTTTCTTGGTGATGGCGACAACGCAGAATATGCGATGATCCGCGATAGTTCGGAATACGATTTTTCTGAATTCAAAAGATTAGTGGTGCAAGAAATCGTAAACAACAATGTGGTAGCGGAATTCCCATTGCAAGAAAAAGAGATTTCTAACAAAGACATCAATGGTGTTTTTTATGGTCCTCTTCAAACCGTTTACTATTTTGTGAAAGGCTCACAACTGAATCAAAACGCATCTTACAAAATCATAGCTGAATTTTATACCCGTCCTACTGTTACAGCAACTACAACATTGGTGCAGCCTTCATCTATTTCTTTCACGAACATGACGCCAGCGCAGGGAGTAACCATCCCGATGGCTTCTGTAGTGGGAATAAATGATTTTAACTACTCCACCATTACTCGATCATTTACTCCAAGTCAAAGCGCTCCATTTTATGAAGTAAGCATCAAAATGAGACTTACCGAGAAGGTTTACACAGATGCGACACATACAAGCTTAGTGAGCAGTACACCAAAAAAGGTGACCTATTACGCGGGCAGTTATACTATTGACGATATCAGCAGTAGCGGCCGTATTAACTACACCATCGATGGTCAGTCATTTTTCAATCTACTCGGCAACAACTTGCGCCACGATTCAAACGTGGTTTACGAAATTGGAGAATACGATCCAACTAACACTCCTGTGCCTGGCACCGAATGTTTTGAAACAACCATTGCTTTTGGGGGAGAAGAACTTTACACCTTCATCCAAATCAACACGCCTTCTTCTGGTATCGTTCAGGAAAGACCAACCTATACCAACGTCGAAAACGGCTTGGGATTGTGGTCGTCTAGAAGCAGCAAATCCATTTCTGATATTCCATTGATTAATACGCTTCCTTCCATCGTACCAAACCAAGGAAATGTTTACGCCCTTAGACTTGGACAGTACACCAACGATATCAACTTCTGCGACCCCGGCAATTCCGTTCCTGATTTGATAGGTAGCTGCGATTAAGACTTTTGACTATCTTCGTGCAAACCTTTTTTGACGATGAAGTCATCACTACTTATGCTATTCGGCTTGGCCATCGGTGTCAATGCTTTCTCTCAAATCGAAATCACAACGAATCATCTTCCCGATGAAGGTGATGTGCTTATTCAGCAAAATGTAGTTCAAAACACCCAAGTGGATGTCGCCATCACGGGCGCAGCTACGGTTTGGGATTTTGACGACTACTTTACTCCTCTTGGCGCTCCAACGGTCACTAATTGTATCAGTATCTCAACTACCCCTTTTACATTTCAACTGTTCTTCAATAATCCCTTCGATCAGGAGCACGACTCAGATTACGCAACGGGTATTGATCAATTAGATTTGGCTGGACAGTTCACCGTAGAAGATGCATACTTCTATTATCAAAACAGAACAGATCGTTTTGCAAATACAGGCATGGCAGCTAGCTTAAATAGCATTCCACTTGGAGCTCAGTCAACACCTGTCGATGTCATTTATGAACTTCCTCTGCAATTCGAAAATGAAAGCTCAAGCTACTCGGAAATCAACTTCGAAGTGCCTACCATGTTCTACTACCGACTTCAGCAAACAAGGACCAATATTGTGGACGGATATGGTACTTTGATCATCAATGGCAATACTTTCGACGTATTAAGAGTGCGCTCTGAAATTGAAGCAACCGACTCTGTATATGTAGACCAATTCGGATTTGGATTCAATCTTCCTAGACCACTTACCGTAGAATATAAATGGCTTTCTCAAGATTTTATCGTTCCTGTTCTACAAATCAATACGCAAAACGGCATAGCTACCACTACTCAAACAGCCGACATCTACACTTCAGTCGAAGAGCTATCGAATGCACTTGACTTGAATGTTTACCCTAATCCAGCAGTGGAGTCGATTCAAATCAATGGTAGCTTTTCAGGCAATGCTTCCGTGATGATTCGCGGATCTTTCAGGAAAAGAAGTTTTCACAAAAAGAATTAGCAATCGTGAACTGATCGATTGTCAAAATTGGGCTGCTGGAATCTACTTTGTAACCGTGCTGGATGGTGTATTTACAGAAACACAAAAGATTATTATCCAATAGAGATTAAGCTTCCTTTTTCTTTATCCAACTTCACTTTTTAGACAAACGTCCATCTCTTGCTGCATTTCATCCACGTGAGAGATGAGACCTACTACCCTATTTTCATTTCTCAAAGACTTGAGCGTTTCAAATACAACACCCAAGGACGCTCTATCCAAACTTCAAAACCTTCATCCAAAAAGAAGAAACTCTTTTGTGATTTATGCAGTGATTTCACGCGTTCCGACAAAGCCAACGCCAAGCAAAGTGAAGCCTGAAACATTTGCCCTCCCGACAGCGTCTTCAGTAATCAAAGCCTTCCTTCATTGAGAAAATCTCGAACATAGAAATTGTTGTTTTCATCCACTTCAATGGCCATCTGATGACGAGTCAACTCAGTAAAACGGATGTTCGCCGACACACATAAGTCGCGCAAATAAAAATTGGAGATATAACTCACAAATCCTTTCCCTTTAAAAAGCGATTCGAGTATTTTCAAATTGCTTTCTCTAGCCTCCACCTTTGCTAGTTCTTCCAAAGTACTTTTCTGCTTCTCCGCATCTTCTTTCATTTTTGAAAGTTGATTGGACACAGCCCCCATCTCCTTCTGAACCTCACTTTGAGAATGTTTCTTTAGTTTTAATAGCTCATTTTTAGTTTCTAGAACTTGCGCATCGTACTGATTAAAATCCGATTCCTTTTCTAAAATCTCCAAGCGACTTGCAGTTCTCGTCCACTCATTATTGAAGTTTTGGATTTCATTTTCAACTTTAGCCTCATCCAATGGATTTTGAAGGAGTTCTTCCACTGTAGCCATTTCCAGCTCCAATGATTCCACCTTTTGTTGAATTTGCTCCTCGAGTTTTTTTACTTTCAAAATGTCTTCCTCATACTTCTTGGTATCGCTTTGCAACGTTCCTTTCATTGTGGAAACTTGAGAGGTCAATTCTCGTTCTACATTTTGAATTTCATGGAGCTCCTTTTCCACTTGTGCTATGCGCGCTTGAACTTTTTGAATATCGCTTTCAATCACAGATATCTCAACCGTTTCATATTTCTTCCACCAATCATCTTGATTGGAGGTAACCTCTGATTTGAAACTATCATATTTACCCGAAAGCATTGCTAATTCCTCGCGAACAGCAGCAGACTTTTGTAAATCTTCAGATAGTTTTTTAGAAACCTCATTCCATTCATTTTGAAATGTAGAAAGTTGTTTTGTTTGAGCTAGAAAACTTTTCTTGGTCTTATCAGCCTCAGCCAACAAGAGCTTGCATTGATCAATATTTTCACACTGAAAATCAGGAAAGCGAGTAATCAATCCTTGAATGCCCTCGTCAATTTCAGAAATGGTATTCTCCAAATCATGTAATTGAGATTTCATCAATTCCAATGGACTTTCTAGCACACGAGCTTCACTTTCGTCTTTCGATAATTCGTCCAACTGCTTTCTCACAGCCGTCTCCTCCCTTTCCAACATTTCAAGTCTTTCATGATCTCCCTTTGCCAATCGGGGATGTTCCAGACTTCCGCAAAGCGGACAAGGTTCATTCTCCTTTACTTGATCTATATATTGCACCAAGCCCACTTGAGCACGAATCCGATCCTTTCGCTGCTGCACATTCACCAACATCTCATTAATGGATGAACGCCATTTTTCAAAAGTATCATTGTCCGCATCCAACCATTTGGACACTACGACTTGATGCTTTTCTTTTTGAATTCTAAACTGCTCTTTTAAAGCATCGTATTTTCGCACCTCTTCCGTGCGCGATTTAGTTGCATTGCTGTAATGCTGAACAAGCTCTTGAAGCTGTTCATACATTTCGTCGCTCATTGAATTGGTCTCCAAGTGTGCCAACTCCTTTTTAATTCCTTCTAGAGTCGCTTCCAACTCTACTTTCTTCTTTTCCCACTCTTGTCTTTGAGTTGCCGAGAGCGATAAAATAACATTCAACTCCTGAATACGCTTATCCAACTTCCTCATTTCAATCAAGGCTTGTAAATGGCGTATGCGCGACTCCTTTTCCGTTCGCTTTTCAGATTCCGATTTGAGCAGCACAAGTTGATCACTTAAAGCAGTTAAACGCCCCTCCCAAGTTCTAAGTTGATCAGAATTGGAAGAAATGCTTTGCGCTAATTTTTCGAGGGAAAAACGCAGGTCCGCGCGCTGCTGATAGGGTATGGAAAAATTCAAGCGCACCAACTTACTTTTTTCTAGAAGCTGCTTCTTCTTTTCCACTTCAACTTTTTGAGCCTCCAATTGAGTTAATAGCCCCTTCAATGTCTTCCATTCTTGAAAGAGCTTGTCCACCATTTGCAAAGTGCCAATTTCTTTTTCTAGTTCTGTGATTTGAGATTGGATTGAAGAAATTTGAAGTCCCACTTCTTCAATTCGAAGCTGTAGCTGACTCTGAGCTTCTTCGGAAACATCTCCTAAATTCATCACCGTAGTGCGAAGCATATCCCTTTTGGAATAGGTATCTGCCAACAATGACTTCACAGGCATACTCAAATCAAATCGATCCAATTGAAAAAGATCTTTGAGCATCGCGCTTCTATCCGCATCTTTCAATTCCACAAACTCACGAAACTTTCCTTGAGGAATAATAATCGTACGTTTGAAGTCGGAGAGCTTCATCCCCAGCACCTCACCCGCATTCTTTATATCAAGAGGCTCCCATTGATCATTTTTAAACTGATAAAAATGATGAGAAGGAGTTTCTAAGGAATCAAAATCCTTCTTTTTTCTTTTTATAGAATAATGAGCACGAAATAAATTCTCCAATTTTTCTCCTGTCCTAAAAGTAAATTCAATCTCTACTTTATTAGATTGAAGATTCATCATCCCGATGCGTTCACGAATTTGAATACGGTCGGTTTCACCATACAGCGCAATCATCATCGCCTCAAGGATCGTGGATTTCCCGCTACCTACGGCACCAAAAATCCCAAACAATCCGGCTTCGGTCAATTGTGTGAAATCAATGATTTGCTTTTGCTTATAAGAATATAAACCTTCAATGGAAAGAGACACTGGAATCATTCACCACCTCCTTTACTCACAACTTCTTGAAGCAATTTTAAGAGTTCATCTGATGCTTCCTGACCTTTTTCATTTTCAAAATACTTTTTAAAAAGCGTTTCAAAATTCTCTGCCAAATCATCGGCTTGTATTGATTTAGAAGCATCTTGATTCACATTTTTCATCTTCGGAATCAAATGAACGATTCGAGGATGAGCATTCAGAAGCGCCTTTCTAAGTTGAGCATCAAGTACCTTGTCGCTGATATAAGTCAACTCAACATATGTATTTGGATTGGACTCCAACCACTGAATAGCTTCTCCGTGATCTTCAAATGTGACGCGATGCAAATCAAATCCCTCATTTAATTCTAACTCCTCTATATGAAGTTGGTCCTCCCAACGAAGCAATAGGCAATATTTTTTTTGACCCGCTTCGCTAAAACTGTATTGAAGTGGTGACCCCGAATAGGCCACAGGAAAACGCGTTTTATCGACGTAATGAAAACGATGTAAGTGTCCAAGAGCCGCATAGTGCAGCGTGTTGGGAAGGTCGTCTGAATAAATTGCTTGAGCTCCTCCCACGTGCAATATCGAACGCTCACCCTCCGGTTCTACCTCAGGGGTGTTCCCTTGCTTCATGAAAAAGAAATGCCCCACAAACAAGTTAAAAGAAGACTTTGAAAAATACTTTTCTGCAATCGTCTGCCACCTATCACTCAATATTTTTCTTAATTCATCTTCTCGATTCTCCTCACCTAAATAAATTTTCAGGAGTTGTTCATTGGCATAAGGTGCCACTATGATATTTACATCTTCATCCTTTTTTGGAAAATGAATTTTAACAATTCCATTTTCTGGAATAGAAATTTCAATACCCGATGCATTTACAATTTTCTCTTGAGATGAATGATTTGCACCTAGCAATAAAATGCCCAACTCCTTAGCAAGAGGCATCGGAGCCTCAATGAGCGCATGACTATCATGATTGCCAGCAATGGCTACAACTGGGCGTTTCCCGTTGTCGCAAAGTTGATACAAGGTATGATACAACAACTCTTGCGCTTCATGCGAAGGTTGAAACAAATCAAAAAGATCACCAGCTACAATGACTAAATCCAGAGATTGCGCATTAGCAATTTGTACCATTTCATTCATCACTTCTCTTTGCTCATCGATGCGCGAATATTCACTCAATCGTTTTCCAAGATGCCAATCTGCGGTATGTAGAATTTTTAATTCAGTCATTGAAACAAAAATACAAAATAGAACTGTGGGAAATTTGTCAACAATTATATTGAAGGTTATAAAGATAAAATGAAAAGAAGTTAATTATTTTGTGATAACAACCTCTGACCACTCTAACTTCAAAATTCGTTTTAAGATATATGGCAAGACTGCTCGATAAATACGATTATATTTTGTTAGACATAATCTATACTTACAAGAAGAATAACAAGAATCAATTAATCAAGCTTTCTCAACTCGAAGCAAATTACTGGACCAAAATTGAACGTGATGATGCACGAGATAATCACACCGCTCAATTAGGCGAAAAAATAGCGAACCTTTATTTAGAAGGTTTCATCATCAACAAAAGTGGTGTTGGATACAACCTTACCAGAAAAGGAAAAGAAGAGTTGATGGATGAAAAGCTTGAGAAAGTAGAAAAGAATAGTTAAAAGACTTCCAATTGTCTTTTAAGTGCTATCATCTTAATTGCAGTTATTGCTGCTTCTACACCTTTGTTCCCCAAAGCACCGCCGCTTCTTGCTCGCGACTGTTCAATATTGCTATCGGTTAGAACTCCGAAAATCGCAGGCTTTTTATAAGCAATAGCCACATCCTTTATTCCTTGAGCTACCGCATTGCACACAAAATCAAAGTGAGGTGTTTCACCCTTGATGACGCTTCCCAAACAAATTACAGCTTCCACATTCGTGTTCTCAAACAATAACTGTGCGCCGGTAGTCAGCTCGTAACTTCCTGGCACGTGTACTATTTTGATATAGTCAAGTGTCGCTCCGCAATCAGAAAGTGTCTCTACGGCTCCTCTAAGTAGGTTGTCTGTGATCTCACTGTTCCATTCAGAAACAACAATCCCGATGCGCATAGACTGTGCATCGGGAAGTTGAGACTTATCGTAATGTGATAAATTCGTTGTAGACATTAAGACTTGCGAGCTTTCAACATCGCAAGTAGACGAGTACCCTCACCCCATTCTTGCGACTTATTATCATAATTGTCTGTAAGATCTTTCAAAAGTGAAATCGCGCGATCGCCTTTTCCAAGTTCGATATAAACTTTAGAAGCTTTCAAAATGTACTGAGGTGCTGTAAAGTTTCTGCTCTCAGAAGTCCCAGCTTTTTTCGCTGCTTTCTCCAACCAAGAAGCTCCTTCTTCAAGCTCACCCAATTGAACGTACATATCACCAACGTTACCCATTGAGATTACGCCCAAAGCTTCATCATCAAAATCAGCTTTTTTGAAATGCTCTAGTGCTTTTTCATATTCACCTTGGTCGCGGTAGTTGATACCACACCAGTAGTGAGCAATCTTTCCATTCTTTGTTCCGCTGTATTGCTCAGCAACTTCTTCAAAGCCTGAAAAATCAGCAGCACCATTTAATGCCATTGAAACAGAGTCAATTTCTTGATATTGAAATGCTCTCCAAGAAGCATTTGCTGCTTCTTGCTCTTTTGGAGCCTTATATAAGAATTGGTAAGCAAGAAATCCAACTACAACTACTAAAATAGCTGTACCCGCATACATAAGAGGCTTGCGATTCTTATCCATGAAAGACTCTGCTTTTCCATAAACTTCCTGTACATTCAGGATAGTATCATCATTGTTCTGTTTGGCCATAGGTCAAAAATTTGTGGATGCAAAAATAATAGGATTTCGCTTATGTCCTAATTTCCTCCTAACATTCTTATTTTCAGAAGATAAAAGCCTACTACACAGTTTTGAAGCTATGGACAATAAATATGTATCCCTATCCGTATATTCGCTAAATCTATGAACTCAATGAATAAACGACTATACAAGGCCCTTTTAATCACAGCCTTAGCACTCACTTTCTCTCCCGTTTTTGGTCAAAAAAAATATCAAAGTCTGCTCTGGGAAGTTTCGGGCAATGGACTGGCCAAACCCTCCTATTTATATGGTACGATGCACGTGTCTGAAAAATTGGTTTTCCAACTTGGAGACCCTTTTTACGATGCAATGCAGTCAGTTGACGTGGTTGCGCTGGAGTTGGAACCAGAAAATTGGCTCGACGACATGTTTGCCGAAGACGGTTTCAGTCGCGGAGGTTCTTTAGGAGAAGATGATGGATATGACTATTATGGGGGATATAGCGGCGGTTCGATTTTCTCAAACATGTTTGTTTATTCCGATGAAATTCAAAACAACGTTTCCAATATCCTTTCCTACAACCCTCCCTTGCTGAACTACATGCTATTTCGATTCGACTCCTATGGTGAAGGAGCCGACTTTGAAGAGAATACTTGGCTCGACATGTATATTTATCAAACTGGAAAGCGCCTAGGTAAAAAAACAATTGGACTCGAGACCTATCAGCAAAGTTCATGGTACGGAATGCTCGCGGAAAGAGAAGAGAGAAATTCTAAAGTTCAAAAGCGCTATGACGACAAGGACCGTAAAAAACTATTTGAACTACAATCTCAAATCGAACAAGCTTACAGAAGACAAGATCTCGACCTTGTAGACAGCATTAGCAACACCACGAATGGCAAGGCATTTAACAAGTACATTCTTTTTGCTAGAAACGGTGTGTTTGTCAACACAATAGATTCTGTTTTAAAATCTGGTCAATCCATTTTTGCAGGAATGGGTTGCGCTCACCTCCCTGGTGGCGAAGGAGTAATCGAATCGCTTCGCAAGATG
>JAWKNK010000025.1:0-35975 GCA_041391745.1 Flavobacteriales bacterium | reverse complement strand
TATATCCTTCACTAGCAAATCAGTGTTGCCTCGTATCGAGTTCCAATAATTCGGATATAACAACATGTTGGATACGAGCTCGAAATCCTGATATCTTCTCACTTCCACTAATGCACTTAAGCCATCCGTTCCTTTATCTAAATAATACTCATGGATTAACCGAATACGCTCCGCACTATCCTGTTCAGCTACAACTTTATCATAAGCTGTCCAATAGTTTTCAATATCCGTAGTAACAATATTAAATTGAAGTTCCTGAGCTGAAGATTGAAAATGAAAAAAAAGTACAACCAACAAGATGATTCGCGACATAGTGTATATCTTTAGTGTACTACGAATATAGTTAAACGAGTTAGAATAGTTAATTAAATTAACCCTAAAGGTCTATAATCAAAAAAAGAAATCAACTCTTGGAGATTATACTCTTTTCTAAATTCTGTGCGATAATTTCTTTTAAAATCAATTGATGACGAATAATTTCCTTTTGCCCATACCAAAAGGAATGCTTAGGATCATAAATGTGAGTAGGTTCGCTTTTAGCGCCATTAATTTCAATAATACAAAATTTACGTTCATGTATCAGCTCTTCTATTGAATTATACCTAAGATCAAGTCGACCATAATAAAATTCCTTTAACCCACTCATTACATCGTTTATCAACGACTCAAGCTCTGGTGTGATTAAATGTTTACCATCAAGAAATTTTGTACCTCTATTATGATTGCCAAAAGGCACCACGCAGCGCGACTCATTTTTTGGCAGTATCTCCATTAAATTTGTAATACGTTTTAATTTAGGAATCTGCATTTTATATCGAGGGTCATTTGAAAGTAATTCATGCAGAGTGCTGCAGCCGTCTCCCGTTACCGTCAAAAATTCTTTGATGGTGATTCCACTTATTTTGCCCGTTTTCTCGTTAGGCATACGATAATAAAAAATTCCAAGTTCTTTTTGAAATGGAGAAAACTCTTGAATTAAAAATTCCTTTTCTGCGGATAACGAGTAATGCAGTAAAACCTCATCAGAATTTACTATGCTCACTCCTTTTCCTCTCAGGCCTACATTTGGTTTGATCACTAAGGGAAAATTCAGTTGATATAATTTCCGTTTATCAATTACCATGTAACTTGCCATTTGAGAAACCAATAAGGTCCTTGGAAATGTTCCCTCTGGCAGCATATTGTACACCTCCATTTTGCCATCTCCCCATAGTCCACCATTCTTTATGGAAGGATTCAGATATTTATAAAAATTGATTCTACCAAACTTCACAGACCACCATAACCACATAAAAAAACTTGGTAAATAAATGATATATGAGGGCCAATATTCCCAATGTGTCCATTTATGCCATTTCAACTTCATAAAATCGATTCTGTGATTTTTTGAGAAGTGTTTTGTAAAATATCTAAATATGAAAGTTCAAATTTGTTTTTACTTAAAACAAATTGAGTAACGCTATTGGTTCTTATTTTATCATCCCTGTTTATTATCAATCCTATTTCAGGATCTTCTACTTTCGTTTTGGTGTGAAAATCAAATAAATCTTTTGGAGAAAGTACCCTCCCTTGGTAAAACTCATTAAACCAAGATTTTCTCAATTCGGCAACATCAGGCGAATAAAGCGTAGCCGACGACCAAATTTGAGGCTCATAGAGTGATAAACTTTCATCAAGCCTTTTTTCTCCATCCCAAATCAATCTCAAAAGCAATCCATTTCTGTAAGTTACAATTGTAAATGGTTCTATATCTATTAAATCAATTTGCTTCCAATCTTCTTCAAAATCCTTTGAAGCGGCCAATTCCAACAAAATAAGTCCTCTACTCTTTCGGTAATATGACTTAGAAATATGCTTATCTCTTGCTCCGTTCATTAAAAACAAAAACATGAGAATTCTTATTAACGACAAACCAAGAGCCATTTGCCAATGGGTCTCTCGAAATAGTAGTCTCAGATCATTAATGACCTTTCTTTCAGGAAAAATAGCACTGGCCTCTGCTCTCGTGCTTTCATCCCTGTTGGAAGTAATAATGATCTCGTTCCATTATTATAAAAAGTTACTGTGCACATGTCTTTCTGTACTTAGGACGTAGATTTTGCAACCCCAAAAAGTATCCTCATACATTTAATTTCCTGAAGGATTGTAAACTAATTCTGATCATTGTTGATGATGAACGGTATGTTCTAAACAATAAAGTAGTTCTCTAAAGTATTAGATTCTCAACAGTTGAATTTCGATCCAAATAAATAGAATGCAATAAAACAACCTTATCTTGTTTAGCCAACCCTTCCAAAATCTCTCCAATACTAATAGTAGCGAAAACGATAATTTGCAACCATAGCTCCTCTCTTTCATCATAGTCAATTCTTCCTAACTCAAAGCCTTCATTCAATTGCTGGAAAACTCAATAATATGTCTGGTATGCTCACCAATACTCGAGTTGCTAAGAAGAGGAATCTTTTCAATGCAAATTAATTAAAATTTAAGTTTTGTAAACTCTCTGTAAAAATGCTGTACTAAAACTTTGCGATTTATTTCTAAAGTCATATTTTCATTTTCTTTTAAACTCTTTTAATTCTTCCAAATTCAATAGGAGATATAAGGTTGAGCATAAAAAACAATAACAGCAAGCACAAATTAGTTTTTTGCCACCATCGCTGAAACATTTATACCTATTACAAGAAAGTGAGAAAATATAGCACCAATAATAATTGCTAAGCTGTTGAGCATTCCAAACAACTTTGTTTTAGGAAATAAAATTAATATTCCAGTAATAAGTTCTACTACTCCCAACTTATCTTTACCCCCACGGTTCTACGCCAAGTTCAGTAAATATATGTACTGAGTCAGGATGCGGTAAACTTTAAAAATAAAGTGTTTGGAAAAGTATTACCGCTACTACTATTCGCAACACCAGTGAAATCCATTTTTTCATATTCATATTCATTTGTTTTGACTGATTTTCAACCAATTTTATCTGCTTTAGCCTTAAGATTTTTTTCATCCTTATTCCAACTTAGAAGCGTATTATTGAAGAAGGCATTGTAGAATAAATACAACTTACCATCTATTATCTTGAAAGTTTCGGGATCGACTTCAACTTTTTCGCCTGAATTACCCATGGCATATGCGCACCATCCACCGTATTGAGGTTCGTATTTTTCTGGTTGAGCAATAAACTTTTTCTTATTCTCGTCAGAAGAAAAATTGTAAATGACACCCATAAAAGAATAGGAAATCTTGGAAGTACCTTTTACTGCTTTTCCTAAAATGAAATAAGCAACCGGGTCATAACCTTCAATTGCCAATGATTTGTCGACATTAAAATGTTTTACACGAATATTCACGTCGACTTGGGAAAAACCCGATAAGGTTAGTGCCAATAATAAAAGAAGTATTAAATGTCTCATCCGTATCCGTTGATTAATGAGACAAATCTATGATTCGTGAAAAATGTAAAATGTAAACTACTTTACATCTAGCGCAAGTATTTTTATTTTTTGAATATCAGGAATTGAAATTTCCTTTTGAGTATAGAATAACAGCCCTTCCTTTTCCATTTCTTTAAAAAGAGATATTATAGTTTGCCTTGTGGTACATATCAATTGAGCAATATCTTTTTGGGTCAAATAGTTGGGTAAAACATACGAACCAGTTATATGCTCTTCCTTTTCTATTAGTGCATTCAATAGCAGTAGTAATCTAGTTCGTGCGTCTTTAAAAAGGATGTTTTTATAACTATTCTGGACCTTCTTATAGCTAAAACCAATAAACTTGATATAATTCAGAGCGAATTCAGGCTTTTTATACATAACCTCTTCAAGCTTCTCTCTGTAAAATGTGCAAATAATCGCTTCATCAGATACAACTTGGAAAAATTCACTTCTTTCATTCGGCCTTTCCAAGTTTAAGTCTCCAAATAAATCTCCTTTCTGAAGAAGATCGATAACAACTTCATCTCCGTTGTCCTTGATTTGAACAAGCTTTATTACACCGTGCTTTAAAAAATAAACACGTTCCTTTTCACTAGAGGGCAAATCTATCAATTCATTCTTTCCAGACTTTTTGAACCGCTTTAAAATACATAATGCATCAATTTCAGAAAAACTCAAGTTTCTAAAAAGTTTATGATTATGCAAGTACCAATATTTCAATTCTGGATTCATACATTAAAATGAATTGCTCTCGAAAATAGTAACATTTTTACAATAATCACTCCCCCAAACTCCCCGTCTCAATCAAAACTGAAAACCCAGCCCGAACTGCAGCACCACTTCTCCATGGCACAACAGGCCGCCCATGACACTTTTAAGGTAAGTGCGTTGCCAACTTTTAAAATCAATCCTGCCTCTGGATAAAAACCAAATTGAGTCTGATCACTGTTGCGCATCCAAACCACTTCATACACACTGCCATTACTAGAATACTCTGTTATTTCTTCGTAAACAGGATTGTAGCTGGCACCTGCACCGATGTACATCCAAATAGGATAGGCTACCTTAAACAATAATCCCAATGACGCACCCACTTCTGCTTCTTTCACCACATTGTTTCGTTTAGTAGCCCAAGGCGAATCAGTTACTCCAGCATCATCAATTTCATATAACGCATTAAACCCTGTGAAAATTTGCAGGTGTAATTTAAAGTTTATACACCGTAGGTACGTTTTTTTAAGTAACCAAATGTGAAGCCCACAGGACTAGCCGCCTCGTAAGAATAGGACATGAAGCTTGCACTGGTTTGATTCAACTTACGTGTGCACTTGGTAATCTGCTGACGCACCTTTGCACTATAATTCCCCATTGGATACTTATCCAAATATTTTTGGTACCACTGCTTTGCAATACTATACTGCTTGGCAGAAAATGACTCGTTTCCAAATCTATAATACGATTCCGAAATCACATTGTTGACCTCTCCCGCATATTTCCCATTCGGATAATAGGTGATATACGTTTCATAATTTTCAATGGTATTTCCATTCTTCGCAGTCATGTAAGTATCGTATTCTATGCGATCGTTGAGCAGCGAACGAACCTCATCGCGGTGAGTGCCTTTCGGATAATTACTTAAATAAGTATTGAGCATCGATTGACTTCCATCCATCTTTGCTTTTTGAAAAGCTTCATCATCCCATCGCTGAATAGTATTGCGCGCCTCTTCTGGTACGCCACTCGAATACAAATTGTCTAGATATTGCCAATAAGCATTGGTTGTGGATGCAGCAGTAGCCTGAGCCCAAGCATTTTCATCGTTTTGTGAAGCCAATAGATTGTTCACCTCACTGCGATATTTTCCATAAGGAAAGGTATCTAAATATTGCTGGTACTGACTTACCGATTTGTTGGCCTTAGCATTTTTATAGAGCGCCTCTTCCTGACCAATGCGTTCATTCACGATGCGCTCGGTATCCGCAATCTCCAAATATTCCACCAATTCCGGATCAGGATTCAAACCGAAGTATGTCGAAATCTCAACTTTCGCTTGTCGCCAATCTTCAATTTTAACCAATGCATTAATAAGCATTGGTTGAATGCGAATATTGGTACTGCCCAACAAGGTTTTTGTTTCTTGGAGCAATTGCGCAACACTCTCAAAATTTTCAGCTTGATAGGCTTCGCGAGCTGCTTTGAATTTTTGAAAAGCCGCTTGCTCATCCACTTGAGCAAATCCAAAAACACTACTTACAGTAAAAAATACAACAACTAAAAACTTATTCTTCATAAGGCGCAGATATCACATATTTATGGTCTTTCGAACCTGAAAATGATTTTTTAAATTCCCCATCATTGATGATAATTACCAAGGCAGTGCTCTTTCCCATCTCTCGACTCAATCGCAGCTCAATAAAATTATCACCTTCATCCAAAGTATAATTAACCGTTGTACGACCACCCGGTGCATTGTGCACATAGTCCACAAATTTTCCATTGACATACAAGTCGTAATAATCATCCTGTACACTATTGTCATCATATACCGTAATCTTCACATCCCTTCTGCTCACTGTTCCTTCACCATCCAATTCAGGAACAAATGTGATGGCAATATTTTCAGATTTCAAAGCAGTTTTAGACTTTCGTGTACTCATCAACTCAAGTGTCAATTTATTGCTACCTGTCTTCAACTTGATCTCAGCACGATATGTTCCATCGTTGTTTACATCCGCAAAAATCGGTTCATCTAAACCCGAAATTTTCACTACTCGCTTCGCAAATACATCACTCACCTTTCCTGTCAATGTGTAGTTCGGACTTTTCACCGATTTCGCACTGGTCACGTTCATCGGTTTTTGCAACTCTTCATAACGCGACTTAAATTGATTCAACCGTTCCATTCCAGAATTAGCAGCAGCCACCTCAGAGTTGTAGGTATCTATGGCCTTTTTCTCTGTTTTTGTCATGGTGTTCTCAGGAGTATTCCAAAAATCATCAGCACTTCCCTTTGTAGTCTTATCCTTTTCAGGAGAGTTCCAAAAGTCTTCTGCCGACATTTTCTCTTCTTTTTTTCTGTCTTCCCTTTCCTCAAACTCGCGAATTACAGCTTGAATTTCCTCAACCGGCCAAACTACCTTTACGATATCGGCAGAGCTACTTGAATTCTCATAATCCTTACTTGAAAGCTCTTTGAAGTAACTGTGAAACCAATTGTGACCAGTATAAAAATTGATATCATTGGAATACTCAAAGGAATATTTTGGCCAAGCAACGTCAGAACCAAATTCATCTGCATACGCATCAATTTCTTCGTACAAACCAATTTTTCTAAAATATCCCAATCCAATCGATTGCAATACGGGAACAGTTCGTCCCATGGGCAGCTGCTCGATCAATGACCAATCCACTTCTTGTCCGCTTTTGCCGATATAAGGCACAATCACATGAATCTTTCCTTCATCGGTCACAAATTCATCATTGTACTTATAGTAAAGGATGTCACATTCCACCTCGATGTATATCGGACGAATGGCATTCCATCGAGCATATAAATCAGGATACTTTTTTATCCGCCACCATTACCACTGTATCCATGGAGCACACTAACCCATTGTGGCATTCCTGTGTTTAGGCATCATCCACTCCAATAAAAACGGTAACGAAATGCGGGTTCTCCTCCTGTTGTCCAAATATCATAGTCGAGTCTAAAGTTGCCGATGAGATTGGCAGCTTGCGTTGCACTTCCATACGAATCCGAGTGAAAATTTCTCCCCCAAAACGAGCCTTTATGCGATCTTCCCGAAGCCTCTGCCACTGCAGCCGACTTACACCCTCTTTAGCCTTTGCTTCTTCTTCCAGTTTCTTATTCAGTTCATCTAACTTTGATTGTGCGCTTTATCTCCTGGTTGCTTCTGTAGCTTTTGAAAGTTCGCTTTTAGCTGTCTCGTAATCTCCTTTTTTCATTGCCTCCTCGGCTTTCTTCATGTGTTCTTCGTAAGCCTTCTTATCGCGCGAGCTTCTAGCGCTTTTCTTTGATTTTCTTCCAATCGCTTCTTCGCATGTTCGTTGGTAGGTCAAACTTGAAGTCTTCAATATAACTCTCGTGCTTTTCATAATCTCGATGCGCCATTTCACTATCGGCTCGACTCATAGCGTCTTTCGCCTTGTTTTGCTTTTTCAATCTCCTGAATTTTTCCTTCAAGTTTATAGTCACGTGATGAACACGTTTTGATTTACCAAAATTGCTCAATGAAAGATTCGCTAACTTCTCCTTATAATCTGCATCGTTCGGTCCAATTGTTTTCGTCAAATGATAAGTTTGCCCGAAGCAACCACCGAACCAATCAATCACATTCCCCATGGTCACATTGCCGAGCTTAAAACTGCCATTGTAAAAATCAGCTGTGATATCGGTAAGGCCACATTCAGGTTTTGCAAAAGCCTCCGCACCCAACTCAGCAGCAGTGTATCGTTTGCCATTATAGATATAGGTACTCGAAGTAATTTCAGGGGAATTCTTGGTGATCGTTACATGCACTTCACCATAGCAATTGATAAATTTCCACTTGAAAGGAATATTCAGAACATACCCATTTTCAGCAGGAGTGTAAACCAGCGTAGCGCTCTGTACTTCTTGTCCCGACGAAAAGAATGAAAGTAAAATGAAAAATGCCGAAAAAGCAATAGTATGTAAAAGTCGCATTGAGGTTAGGTAATCCCCACAAAGATAAGAAAGTTAACTATGTGTTGATTGGAAAATCATATATCTAGAATTCACTAAATTCTCATAGGAGATTTTCATTTCCTTAGATAAAAAAGACTGTTTAATCAATTTAATCGCGTTCACTTTTTCATTTAGCATGCGCTCAATAGAATTCTCGATTTGCCTTTGGTTTAGCCCTAATGTCTCTCCCAAATGAAAAAAGTGAGACAACTTCAACTTCCGCTTCTTTCCATTCAATGTTAAGGCAAGTTCTTCCGTGTCATTGGGCAGTACTATTGACACATTAAGCAAATCATAAGCAGGTGACAACACCCAACCAAAAGGCCCCTTAATCATTGAAAAATTCTTTAAATGCATATCATTGTTTCCTGTCAAATAACAAAACAAGGCAAGATCGAAGAATAGACTTTTATCCAACAACGTATTTACAGAATAGCTATCGATCGCTTTACCTACTTTTTCCATGGAACCTTTATACTTATCAAAAGCTTCGGTGATCTGAAACATATCAAGCATATGTATCTTATCACCCTTCGGTGTTCTGTCCACACGTTTGGTAACATAAGCCAATTCTCCAGAAGCCAGTCGAATAAGCGAAGAGGGGACCACTTGTATACCATAATTTTCGGCCAAACGCATGGTTAAATGTTCATTAGCTGGTAATTCAGGAAACCGAATAGATGGTGGTTTTAAAATATAGTTTCCTCCTAATGTGCCAACTATTGTAAGTCGAGGTTCCTTTTGATTTCGACGCTTGCGTTCTAATTGAACAGATAACTTCGGTTGAACCCCTGGTACTACAACACTTCGCTCAATGACACTTTTGGCAAGTTCCTCCATTTGATCAAATGAATAATCAATCTTGGGAGGAACATCAGACCCAAACATTTTTCTTGAGCATTGAGCATGAAAATCCAATTCTTTGTCAAGACGTTGGAAACAATACAAACACTTACTCTTCATTTTCACCTTGAATTGGTTCTACACTCACTGCGCCGATGCAATTTTTACAACAAGATAAAAGAAGTCCCATTCGATCATTCTTATTAACCTTCCAACTTTCCGTTGCAATTTCTAATAGCCACCCCTCAGGAATGAGTCCCTCGAAAAATGGGAAAAGCCTAGTATCCATACATGCACCTTCTTGAACCGGCATCGAAAAGGTGATAAATTTTTCAGGGTGATCCTTCACATATTTTTCATCATATTGAAAAATATATTCGCCATCATTAGTTTCTGTAATAATGCCTGCGAATAGATCATCATAGAAAACTTTTCCACTTCTCATTTATTCAATTCTTTAGTGCTGACCGGTGCTAATTCATGTCCGAACATCTGAAGTACATGATTGACTTTGTCCATATTCAAATTCGTCTTTCCTTGTTCGATTTTTCGAATAACGGTAATGGCCACACCAGATCTTTCAGCAAATTCTTCCTGCGTCAAATTCACGGCCTTCCGTCTTTCTTTTACAAACACTGCAAGCTTATCCATTATATGCAATTAAATATAATTTCCCCCAAAGATAATATTTTATATGTATTCACATATAACAAACACTATAAAAACCTTTTTTATATGCTTTTACATATATTTTTTTAATAAATTTTAATTGGGATAAATAAGAAGCAGACTAAAATGCACTTACAAACGAAGCCTCATCCCATTTCAGAATGAGAAGCGGAATGAATAAAAGAAGGATTAATCAAATCACAGTGAGGCTCCACAATCTCCCAACTCCAAACTCCAAACTCCAATCTCCCAACTCCCAACTCCCAACACCAATCTCCCAACTCCCAACTCCCAACTCCCAACTCCAATCACCAATCCCCAAGAGTAGCCCTATACGTTGCCGAAACGGGCAATACTACTTCCCCGATTTTTACCTCGCCTTTAGATTTTTCTGTAATGCGCGAAACGTTGACCATATAGGACTTGTGGATGCGAACCACACCTTTTCCTTGAAGCATAGTTTCCAACTCCCCAAAAGTTTGCAAGGTCATGATGCGTTTCGAAGTGGTATGAATACGGCGGTAATCGCCCATTCCCTCGATGTATAGAATGTCATGAATGTATATCCGCTCCTGGCGGTATTCACTTTTTACAAAAATTGAATCTTGTTCCGTTTGACCCAGACGCATAAGCGCTTTGTGAATGGCCTCTTCCCACCTTTCGATACCAAATGGCTTCAATAAATAATCCACCACGTTCAAATCAAATCCCTTCACTGCATATTGGGGATTAGCGGTGGTCATGATAAACTGCGATTGCGTTTTCATTTCTTTCAAAATATCCATGCCATTTGCATCACCCAACTGGATATCAAGAAAAACCAAATCCACTTTATTATTTTGTAAAAAAGATAAACCTTCCTCTCCGGAATGAAACACTCCCACACACTCCAATTCTTTTTTTTGAGATAAAAAATTCTGGAGCTTCTCTGCCGCCAAAGGCTCGTCTTCTATGATGATGCAAGTGTATCTTACCATACAATACGCAGTTTTACCTCGAACTGATGTTCATCGCTCAAAAATTGAATTTCGTGCTTTTGAGGATAAAGTATTTCCAATCGGCGCTTGATCAAATCTACACCCAAACCACCTTTGTTTTCATACTCCTCCACTCGCTTTTTATTGATGCGATTTTTACATTCAAAAATCAATTCATTTTCATCCATTAAAAAATGAATTTGAATCACACCTTTCTCGCGAACACCTTCAGAATACTTAAAGGCATTTTCAATAATGGGTAAAAAAAGCATAGGCGCAATCTGTCGCTGACGCATTTCGCCTACGACCTCAAATTGAACAGCATCCTCCACCGACATGCGCAACTTCTGTAAGTCCACGTATTTCTGAATGTGCTCCAATTCCTCCACCAATTGTGCAGTTTCTCCCTCCACATTATAAAGCACATACCGCAACAATGCGGACAATCCAATCAAATATTTAGATGCCTTGTCGGGATCTTTTGTAATCAATACATCAATATTATTTAATGTATTGAAAAGAAAATGAGGATTGAGTTTGGTGCGAATCAGGTCCAACTCGGTTTGCAAATTGCGTCTGTCCAATTCCTCCTTTACATAGATATCAGTATAACTTGTAATAAAACCTTTGATCACCAATCCAAGCACTCCATTCACCGCAGCGAGAAATCCAATAAGTAATGTTTGTGCGAACAATATGTCTAAGGTCACCACCACATATGGATTTTTAGCGAGTGCCAAATGAATGATTCCAGTGCTAAGTACTCCAATTCCCAATGAAACTGCCACCCATCCTATTGCCAGTTTCCCAAATTTTCTAGTTGTAAAAAATCTTGGAAATAAAAAGAGATATGCAGCGTAAAAACCCAGCGCTCCAGGTATCACAGCAAAAAGTGAAACGGACAATCCCCAGTTCGTCAATTCGTTCAGTACTTCTTGGCTTTGCAGATGATTTGACCCTGCAATAAGCAAGAAGAAGAAAACGAATAAGAAGAGGTACATGAGCCAATAGCCCACATGAAGAAATATGATTGCCGCCTTTTTCACTACTAACCTCTCAATTTTTGTTTGATAAATATAATGTAGCCCGCTGCTACAAACACAATAAAGTATCCTATCGACAACAAGTGGATGTTGATATGGTCCGGATACATTTTATTCCCTCGCAATTCACTAAACTGATGCATGGTGTATGAATATGGAAAAACAAATCCATGTTTCCACTGAATCATAAATAACGCCGCAATCACCATTCCCAGACCAAATCCAATAGCCACAAGAAAATTAGAGAACTTTAAACTCACCAAATATTGTAAGCCCACCATCGGCAAACAAGCTATGAAGAATAAAAATGTTTGCGTCACATATAGCTTTAATGGAAATGCTTCATTTGGAAAATCACCTGTTCCATTCAACATTGGCGGCAAGTATGCAGCGAGTAAAATTCCAAGTGTAAATAACAAGAAGAACTTTGCCATCATGATCAAAATCACAATCAACTTAGAAAAATAAATCTGAACGTTGGATTGAGGCGATGCTATAACTTGTTTCCACGTGTTGTTTCTATATTCCAATTGTGCCATCAAGCTAGTAGCCAGAATCACTCCGACTGGTAATAACAAAAAGGCCATCGACTCCCAGTTTTTCACAAAAAGATGAGCGAAATATTTCGGTGCGAAAACCTTTGATGAAAAGTCATCTGGATAGAATGTTTGAATCACAATAAAGATGAGGGGAATAAAAAACCCACCAATCAGCACCAACCAATTGGCTGCCGTTTTTCTTGATTTAATCAATTCACTTTTTATACTCTGTAACATGGCTTTCAATTTATTGATTGGTAATTTCCATGAATATGGATTCAAGATCTTCTTTCATTGGTGAAACTTCATATAGCTTTAAACCCTTGTGCACGGCCTCACTCAGAAGGTCACCTAATTTTTCTTTCTCCAGAAATGGGAAGACAACTTTTCGATCTTCAACTACTGCAGAAACACCGTGGCTTGAAAGCAATTGAATAAACGTTGGATTATTATTCGTTTCCACCACAATTTTTCCAGCTTGTGATCGTGCTTTTTTCAAATCTTCTAATGTGCCTTGAAATTGAATTTCACCTTTATATATAATCCCAAGATGTGTTACCAACTTTTCTATTTCAGAAAGTAAGTGGCTTGATACAATGATGGTGATTTTCTCTTCGCGATTTAAGTTGCGCAATAATTCGCGCATCTCAATAATTCCTTGCGGATCCAAACCGTTCGTAGGCTCATCTAGTACTAATAGTTTTGGAGAATGAAGCAATGCCACTCCGATACTTAATCGTTGTTTCATTCCCAACGAAAATTTGGAAACCTTCTTCTTTCCTGTTTCTGCAAGCCCCACCAATTTCAAAACTTCCTCAACTCGCGACTTATCGCACTTATAAATGGTTTGCCAGATAAGCAAATTCTCGCGTGCAGATAAATGACCGTAGAGTGAAGGGCTTTCAATCAGCGAACCCAATTGCTGCAAAATCTCCATTCGGTGACTGGACATTTTCTTTCCAAAAATTTCAATATCACCTTGTTGTTGTTTCAAAAGTCCCAACATGAGGCGAAGAGTAGTTGTTTTCCCCGCCCCGTTGGGTCCTAAAAAACCATATATAGTTCCTTCCGGAACTTTCAAATGAACATTATTAAGCACTTGCTCTTGCTTCGAATAATGATAAGATAATCCGCGTGTTTCGATACAGTAACTCATATCATGAATTTTGAGCGAAACTAAAAACCGCCTTCCAACGGAAAGGCGGTTTATCTGTAAAACGAAATATTTTATCTGTGAAATGTTATTTCTCGCAAACCCATCTTACGGTTTTAGTTCCCTGTTGGATAAGATAAATTCCGTTTGAAAGTGGTAGCTCTACGTTGAGTAAACCTTTCGAACTAGGTCTCCATTGATATACCAAAACTCCTGTTGAGGAATAAACATTTACAATATCCAACTCTCTCAGATCTATAGTGATATTTCCACTTGATGGGTTCGGGATAAATATTCAATGAGCTCAATTGATTTTCTCTAACGCTTTGAATTACCATAGATACTTCTTCAGATGTTTCCTCTCCCACACATCCGTCAGCGTATGAAAATGAAACCGTGTAATTTCCTGTTTCAGTTGCTTCATATTCCAACGAATTTGCTCCTTCAATTGGTTCTCCATTCAAATACCACTGGATCGTTCCAAAAAATATTGGAGATGCTTCTAGAAAGTTCCCATTTGCTGTGATTTGAGGAACAGGAACTTCATCGGAGAAATTGAGAAACTTTAGCCAAATAAAATCCGCGATTAGGCAAATAGTCGGTACAACTAAAAGTAGGAACAATATTCGAAGCCAATTTTCCACTTACAAAAAAATGATCAGCTCCATCATTGATCAAAAATCTCGGATCTGCTTGCACAATTGGAGTCAGGTATGTAAAGGCATTTTCAACTTCTCCATCCGCATTTATACGCGCTAAGAATGCATTTCCATCTGCATTTTCAAAAATAAAATCATCCAGGGTAAGGCTCAAATTGAATCCACCTCCCACCATAACGCCAGCTTCACCCGGAACAGAACATATTGACCATGCAAAAGCAGAACCCCCAGTTACAATAGTTTTAGCCCACTGTCCTTCTCCCAACGAGTTAATTTTAATGAGTCCGCCCATTCCCATGTTACTTGCTCCTGCAGGATTAAATATGGTATCATTTCCTACTACGCATGTATCTGTTACTTGAACGTTGATATAGATATCATCATTAATATCTGAAGTCATCGGAATAAACTTTTGATCAGGATCTCTGAAGTTCCGGAAGTAGGTGTTCCACTGAGGTTCTAAAGAGGCACTACACTTCATTACCAAAAATGGTTTATGCAAAAACACATTTACTGGAGTGCTTAATATATCTTCACCAATTGTCAAAGTACCTAGCGATAGCGCACTAAAAACAACATCACCATTTGAAAGCGCCGTTGCTCCTTTAAACTGAATGCCAATAGCAGAAGATGGCGATGAAAATGCATCCGCCTCAAAAACATTTAATACATTAAAATTTTCATCCAATCGACTGACTTCAACTTGACCCGTTTGAACATAAATCGACTCGTTCGCATAGATCATCATGCATGAAGACGCGTTGGAATATCCCGTATCGAAATAGCCCAAAAATTGACCGTCGCTAGCAAATTTTAAAAGGTAATTTTCGTGATCATCCAGCTCCGAAATTACTTCGTCCCCAATCGTCATTTCACTGGTCGAGGTGAACAATAAAACATACAAATTATCGTTTTCGCCCACTTCCAAATTGAGTACTAAATTTTGTCCTCCAATGGTGAAAAGATTCAACAACTCACCTTCATCATTGAATTTATAGATAAAGCTGCTGCTACCTCCAATTACATCTACGGTATCTTCTTGACATTGCTGCGCTAAGTTGGCTTGATCAGCAGTGTAGATGTTGTTTTGACTGTCCTTGGCCAAATCCAAAGAACCAAAGAATCCATTCGCTATGGGTGTTGCATAACCAGCGGTGGTGGCCCATTCAAACCGCTGTGCGTTTACTGTTAAAGAAAAAAATAGAAATCCGAATAAGTAAAACTGTTTCATGCCTCGTTTTTCTTTTCAAAAAAACAAGTTTGCATACTGTTTTTCAATCCCTAATTTTAGTGGTGTTATTTCCCCGACAGCAAACGCTTGATTTCATTCAACTTCATCAATGCCTCTACAGGAGTGAGGGTATTGATATCAATATTGATGATTTCCTCTCGAATTTGCTCAAGCATCGGATCATCCAGTTGAAAGAAACTCAACTGCATACTCGCATCGGCAACTACTTTTTCCATGGCACCATTAAGTCCCTCGCGTGAATGTGACTTTTCCAATTGCTGCAAAACATCTTTTGCGCGCTCAATCACCTTCACTGGCATACCAGCAAGTTTGGCCACATGTATACCAAAGCTATGATTGCTTCCACCTTGCGCCAATTTTCTTAAGAAAATAATTTTTTGTCCTACCTCTTTTACACTCACATTGAAATTTTTAATCCGCTTAAAAATTCCTTCCATTTCATTCAACTCATGGTAGTGAGTTGCGAATAGCGTTTTACCTCTAAACTTTGGATGTTCGTGTATAAACTCAGCAATCGACCATGCGATAGAAATTCCATCATACGTGGATGTTCCTCGGCCTATTTCATCGAGTAAAATCAAACTACGATCGCTCAAGTTATTGAGAATGCTGGCGGTTTCATTCATCTCCACCATGAAGGTAGATTCGCCACTCGAAATATTATCGCTCGCTCCTACGCGAGTAAATACTTTATCTACTATACCAATATCTGCGCTCGACGCGGGAACAAAACTTCCCATCTGAGCGAGAATAACAATCAAAGCTGTTTGACGCAATACTGCCGATTTACCAGACATGTTAGGACCAGTAATCATCATGATTTGTTGCTGATCATTGTCGAGATAAATATCGTTGCTCACATATTCTTCTCCAGCTGCAAGCGATTGCTCAATCACCGGATGTCTTCCATTCAAAATCTTCAAGACTTTCGAATCGTTGATGCTCGGTTTCACATAATTGTGCTTGATCGCCACTTTCGCAAACGACATCAAACAATCCAAGCGAGCGAGCAATTGTGCATTCAACTGAATGGCACTTGTGTATTCCATTACTGCAGCCACAAGCTCATTGAACAATCGAAGCTGAATCGAATCTATCTTCTCCTCCGCTCCCAAAATTTTCGACTCATATTCTTTGAGTTCTTCTGTAATATATCGTTCCGCTTGAGTAAGCGTCTGCTTTCTAATCCAATCGTTGGGTACTTTATCCTTATGCGTATTTCGCACCTCGAGGTAATAACCAAACACATTATTATACGCGACCTTCAAAGAAGGAATTTGTGTGCGCTCAGATTCACGTTGCTGTATTTGTAGCAAATAATCTTTGCCTTTATATGCCAACTGACGCAATTCGTCCAAGTCTGCATTCACGCCATCCGCAATCACATCACCCTTATTCAACGCGATCGGTGGGTCAGGATGAATTTCTTTTGCAATTCGCTCACTGATATCAGTGCAAGGATTCAGCTGATTTCCGATGGCTTCAAGCTCTTTGTTCTTTGAAGTCAAGCAGTAATCTCGAATTGGCACTATCGCTTCTAACGCTCTTCGAATTTGTTGCAATTCTCGAGGATTGATTCTTCCCACAGCGACTTTTGAAATCAAGCGCTCCAAGTCACCCACTTGTTTTAATTCGTGCGTAAGCGCGTCCAAAACCGTGTTCGATTTTTGAAGAAAATCAACCACCGAAAGGCGTTGTTCAATCAAGTTCACATCTTTCAAAGGAAGCAACAACCAGCGACGAAGAAGACGCCCTCCCATCGGGGAACTTGTATCGTCAATAACGTCTATCAGTGTTTTCGCATTCTCGTTGGCACTGCCAATCAATTCAAGATTGCGAATCGTAAATTTATCCAACCAAACGTATCGATCTTCTTCAATGCGTCCGAGTGTGGCGATGTGCGCTACTTTATCATGTTGCGTTTCCGCTAAATAATGCATCACAGCGCCGCTCGCAATGATTCCCAAACCCAATTCTTCCACACCAAAACCTTTCAGAGATTTGGTACCAAAATGTTTGGTGAGAATTTCTTCTCCAAATTCTTTAGTAAAAACCCAATCGTCTAAACGGAAAGTGTAAAATCGATCTTGAAATGTTTCTTTGAAAGCTTTGTCAAATTGCTTTTGATAAAGCACCTCATTCGGTCTAAAACTCTGAATGAGTTTGTCGATATAATCAATACTGCCTTGAGCAGTTACAAATTCTCCCGTAGAAATATCGAGAAAAGCTACACCTGCATTTTGCGGATTTGCTGGGGTGCCCCCAAACGCAATTGCGGCTACGAAATTGTTGCTCGACGAGTCAATTGTTTTATCGTTGTAACTCACCCCTGGTGTCACCAATTCGGTGATACCTCTTTTCACAATTTTTTTCGTGAGCTTTGGGTCTTCTAGTTGATCACAAATGGCCACACGATTTCCAGCCTTCACCAATTTGGGCAAGTAAGTGTCGAAACTATGGTGAGGAAACCTGCGAGCTCTATGTAGGCCGCAGCGCCATTTTTTCTCTTTGTAAGAGTAATTCCAAGTATTTGAGACGCACGAATGGCATCTTCACCAAATGTTTCATAAAAATCGCCCACACGAAACAATAAAAGAGCGTCAGGGTATTTCACCTTGATGCCATTATACTGCTTCATCAATGGCGTTTCTACAACACCATTTTCATCCACACTTACTTTTTTATCTTTGGTACTCATACAGTTAAAAAGCAAAACTGCCGCCTCATTGAAGAAGACGGCAGCCTCGCTAATCATGTAAAAATCGTTAGGTCAAACCTAAGAACCAAGCTCGAAAATAGCCCTCTCAAGCCCCTTAGAGTTATTCACAAGTCATCAACAATTTAATGACTATCGACTAAATACGAATTACAAATGACTAAAATTAGTACCTAGTCATTAGTACCTAGTCATTAGTACTTTGTAATTAGTATCTAGTCATTAAATCAAGCGACCTTGAGCTGACTGATCTTGCTTCTGCTGAATTTCTCTTTAGCATAGGCCAAAGTCACCTTGAATTCTTTTTCGTCGGTACCTGGAAGTTCATACATAGCGTCAGTCATAATGGCTTCACAAATTCCGCGAAGTCCTCTTGCACCGAGTTTGTATTCTATGGCCTTTTCTACAATAAAATCAAGCACCTTTTTATCGAAACTCAATTTCACGTCGTCCATTTCAAACAGTTTAATGTACTGTTTGATTAAGGCATTTTTTGGTTCGGTCAAAATCCTACGAAGAGTCGTTTCATTTAAAGGATCCAAGTGTGTCAACACCGGGAAACGACCAATCAATTCGGGTATCAAGCCAAAACGTTTCACATCAAGCGGAGAAACGTATTGCAATAAATTCTCTTTATCAATCAACTCATCCGACTTGGTGCTATAACCAATGGCGGCAGTATTCATTCTACGTTCAATGATTTTATCGATGCCATCAAAAGCACCACCGCAGATAAACAAAATGTTCGCGGTGTTTACTTGAATCATTTTTTGCTCTGGGTGCTTTCTTCCACCTTGTGGTGGAACATTCACCGTTGAACCTTCAAGCAATTTCAAAAGTGCTTGCTGCACCCCCTCACCACTCACGTCACGTGTAATGCTTGGGTTGTCGCTTTTGCGAGCAATTTTATCGATCTCATCAATAAATACAATTCCTCTCTCGGCGCGTGTCACATCATATTCTGCATCTTGTAAAAGACGAGAAAGAATGCTCTCTACGTCTTCCCCAACATAACCTGCTTCCGTGAGCACTGTGGCATCGGCAATACAAAATGGGACATGCAACATTTTAGCAATGGTTTTTGCCAATAATGTTTTTCCAGTACCTGTTTCGCCAATCAAAATGATATTCGACTTTTCAATCTCCACTCCATCGCTCTCTTTCGCCGACTTCTGCATCAAACGTTTGTAGTGATTGTACACCGCTACACTCAAAGATTTCTTTGCATCTTCCTGACCGATTACAAAATCGTCCATGAAGCGCTTAATTTCTTGAGGCTTGCGCAATTCGATATCCTTATTGCCGACATCCTTCGCTTTTGCTTTCACTTCTTCATTCACAATAGCATTGGCTTGTGAAGCACAATCTTCACAAATATGTCCACTGATACCGGCAATGAGAATGCTTACTTCACTTTTATTTCTTCCACAAAAAGAACATGTAATTTCTTTCATTTTGAATATGTTGAATCGTCTACAGCAACCTTCAGACAAGGGTGCAAAGGTACGAAAAAACACCAAAATACCTCAAAAAAGCAGATATTAGCCCTATGAAATCAGGTAAAAACTTCTTTGTACTTAAAAGCTCCGCCGGAAGCGGAAAAACCTACGCTTTGGTCAAATATTACCTGATTTTGGCCCTACAAACCGATAATCCGGCCTATTACAAGCATATTTTGGCCATTACTTTCACCAACGCCGCGGCAAAGGAAATGAAAGAAAGGGTGATCGGCCGACTAAAAGACTTCTCCAACGAACTTCAAATTCCCGATAGTCAAAAACCACTTTTCGACGAATTATGTGCTGAGCTAAAAGTGCAACCGCATCAATTGGCATTGCGCGCTAAAAATTGCCTGGTGCACATGCTTCACAACTATAGCATGATCGGTGTATCTACCATCGACAGCTTTACGCACAAAATCGTTCGTTCGTTTGCACGCGATCTTCGTCTCCATCCAGACTTCAATATTGAAATGGACAGTGCTGCGTTCGCTCAAAAAATTGTAGATCAATGCCTGGATACTGTCGGAACAGACGAGGAATTAACTGCCTATCTCAAGCAATTTACACTGGAGAATTTCGAAGATGAAAAAGGCTTGAAAGTGCGCCCCGCATTGGAAGAAGTCTCCAAGCAACTCTTTAATGAAGATGCACAAGATGTATTGCCAATTTTGGAAAATTATGCCCTTGCTGATTTTCAAAACATAAGAGAAGGATTAAAAAAACAAATAAGAAATTTTGATGAGTCACTGGTTTCTGTGGGAATGGAAGCCTTAAAACTCATCTCAAGTCAAGGAATTGAAGCAAGTGATTTTGCATACAAAGGAGCAGGTACTTATAGTGTTTTCAAAAAAATAAGCGAAGGAAATTTTGAGCTCCCTGGAAAGCGATTTACCGATGAATCGAATAGCCGCTGGTACACCAAAACCGCTAAAGGCCCCGCGCTGGAAGCCATTCAATCCATAGAAGATCAATTAGATGCTTTTCGAATAAAAGTCATTGGCATTTTTGAATCGAGTGAATACCGCGAATACCTTTTGCGCAAAGAAGTTATAAAGGTGATTTATTCCATGGGAATGTTGTCACGTTTGGCTAAAATTGGAAAGGCAATCAAAGAAGAAGAAAACACGCTTTTGATAAGCGATTTTCAAACCATCATCAATGAAATAGTAAGCGATAGCCCTGCGCCATTTATATATGAACGCGTGGGTGAACGTTATAATCACATATTATTTGATGAGTTTCAGGATACATCAGGAATGCAATGGAACAATTTCCTGCCACTCATTGAAAATGCATTATCCAAAGGACAATTCAACCTTATAGTGGGCGATGGTAAACAAGCCATTTACCGCTGGCGAAATGGAAAAGCCGAACAATTTGTTTCGCTTCCTGAACTGCTCGGCAATCACATTCCCGAAAGAAGACAAGCATTGAAATATGCCTATGAAAAAGGTGTACTTACCCATAACTACAGAAGCTACCGAACGATCATTCGGTTTAATAATGAACTGTTCGATTTTCTAAAACAAAGTGACGCATACAATTCAATCACCGAAGTCTATGAGGATCATCACCAAGAAATGGTAAAGGGTAAGGAAGGATATGTTGAAGTTGAATCTGTACCAAAGTCAGATAAAGTTTCCTCCAACTCGGATGATGACGACGCCGTGGACGCAGATATTATTGGGCTCGTTGTGGAAAAAGTAAAAGATGCATTGGCCGATGGATATTTGCCTGGCGACATTGCTATTCTGACCAGGCGAGCAGGAAAAGAAGCCGGACCGATTGCAAAAGCATTGCACGAAAATGATATTGGAGTGGTTACAAAAGAGAGTTTCCTACTCAACAATTCTGCAAAAGTTCGACTGATAATGGCGTTCATGAAATACATTTTTCAAAGCGACCATTTATACAGCAAAGTGAGCATTTGGCAAAACCTCTGTATTCTGCATCCCGATAAATTTGATTTAAAAAAATTAGTAGAAGAATACTCGGAAGTACAGCATCACACTGTTGTACCAAACATCCATCAATTCTTAGAAAAATATTATCCTGAGGCACTTCAAATCCAGCAAATACGCTCTTCCATTGAAATGGCTGAAGCCATTATTCAGTGTTTTCAATTGGAAAAAGATGCCTTTGTAGAATTCTTGTTAGACAACCTAACACGTTTGAGCACTCAACGCGACTATTCCATCTTAGAAACACTGGAGTGGTGGGAAGAAAGACAAGGAAGTCTTTACACTTCGACACAAGAAAGCGACGACAAAGTGAATATCATGACCATTCACAAAAGTAAAGGCTTGCAATTTCCAGTAGTGATTTATCCACGCATCCATGCTGGAGGGAATGAGCGTAAATTTTGGGCGAGCGTGGATGAAGATGTGGCTGGGGTGCCCAAAGCACTTCTTTCAACAAAAGCAGCAAAATACTCTCCAGACAAACCCATCGAATTGGAACACGAGATTCATCAGCACAATTTGGATCAAGTGAATCTACTATATGTGGCTACTACCCGCGCTGAAGAAAGACTGTATGTTATTCTAGATAGTAAAAAAGATGAAGTTTCGAAGAGCATTGAAGCATTTGCTCAAGCTTCTATGACAACCGATAGCACAAAATATTTTATTGGAGAAAAAACTAAAGTTGTTTCTCAAAAATCCACACAGCAAAACGGAATTACCATATCAGGAAAAGTGCAACCGAATATCCATTCGGTTCAGTTGCGTTACACCTATCTTAAAGACAACATAGAAGCCGATCAAGAGCAGCGCATCAACGGAAACATTATTCACGAGTGTTTATCACATATTGCTGTGCCCGCAGATATTGCCTCAGCAATTGAAAAAGTAAAACCCAAGTTTCCAGCAATTCAAGACATCAAGTGGCGCGAAGTTGCAGAACAACTGCTTCAAATTGTTGATCACCCTGGCGTGCGTCAATGGTTCAACAAAGAGGTGAAACTTCTCAACGAACAAGAAATTATCCTTCCATCTGGACACCCCATTCGTCCAGATAGGATTATTAAAGGCGATGACTTTTGGCAGGTGATTGATTTTAAAACAGGACAACCCTCCAAATCCCATTTGAAACAAGTGAAAAACTATATGGAACAAGTACACTTTATCAGTGGAAAACCAGTGAAGGGATATTTGCTTTATACAGGAAACATGAACATTCAAGAAGTTTTCTAAAAATTAGACAAGTATAAAATTCCAATTTATTGGAAGCCCAAAATTTAAACCCAGACAATCCTGTAGCGTATATTCGTAGTGCTACAGGGGGTGAAGGAAGTAACCCCGCTGTAAAGCGAGTGCAACAAAAGAGGCGGCCCATGGTTGCCTCTTTTCGTTTTTATATATATTGCAGTCGTGATTCGACTCCTGCTCACGGCCGCAATCCTCTCAATTGCCGCTATCACCAAAGCCAACCATCCTTCCGCCGCAGCGGCAAAGGACAGTTTGCACTATCTCGTAGGTGATGATCTAGGTGAAATAAAAGGATACGCGCTTATCAAATTCGCCAATGAAGCCAAAGGAGATGTCATCATCCGCGTGCTCAACGCGAACAATGAAGTTGAAAAAGAATATGTTGACGCAAGCGTGGAACCAGGGTTTCACCAAGCTTTTATTGACGTGAAAGAGCTCGACCCAGGCAGTTATTCCATTGTGCTCATCCATTTTCACCACCGAAGAACGACACGATTTATTAAAGTCGTCTAACGTCTCTAATAACTTATATTTGTGGTATGAATAAAGTCTTGTACAATATCACCATCAGTATTGATGCTTCTGTAGAGAAAGAATGGTTGAAATGGATGAAAGACGTGCACATTCCTGAAGTGATGCAAACAGGATTTTTTTCAGAAAATAGAATTTGTAGAATGCAGGATGATGCAGAACAAGGCGGATTGACCTACGCCGTCCAATATGTTTGCAACAGCATGGAAGATTTTCAAGATTATCAAGCCAATTATGCTCCCGCCCTTCAAGCAGAGCACACGCAGCGCTACCAAGGAAAGTTTGCTGCTTTTCGGACGGTGCTTGAAATCATTCACGAACATCCTCTACCTACCTTTCCAATTAGCGCGAATTAATTTCTTTTCCAATATATTTGAACCACTAAAACCCCTCAACTTATGATCAAAGGACTTATGCACTTACATTCTGCTCTCAGATGGGTAATTTTAATTCTGCTGATAGTTACTATTGTAGATAGCCTTTTGAGAATGTACAAACCAGTAAATAACACTGATAAAAAATTAGCTCTTTTTACATTAGCTTCTGTACACACTCAAATAATAATTGGGCTGATATTATATTTCGTTCACCGAGACATGCATAAACTATTTGAAAATGGTGATGTAATGAAAAATTCCATAGCTAGATTCTGGGCAGTTGAACACATGGCAGGAATGGTACTTGCTGCAGTATTCATCACCATCGGCTACTCACGCGCCAAGCGCATGGCAGAAAAATGGGCCAAGCACCGCATGATATTCGCATACTACACTATCGGACTAATATTAATTTTAGCTTCTATTCCATGGCCATTCAGGGAGGTTGCTAAAGCACTTGGAGTGGGTTGGATATGAGAAAATTAATCTTTGTAGGAGCCATTGTTCTTTTTGCTGCTGCCTGCGGCGACAGTAAAAAGAATGCTGAACCTTTTGATGTAAATATTGCATTCTCTAAAAAATGCAGTCTTTGTCATGGCGCAGACGGAAAGCGTATGGCATCTGGAGCGCCCGATCTAACACAAAGCACACTCGACAAAGCAGGTCTTATTGCTATTATCACAAATGGTAAAAACAATATGCCTCCACAACGCGAAGCTTTGTCGAAAGAAGAAATCGCACAACTCGCGGACTACGTATTGAAATTTCGAAATAATTAGTGCAGAAGAAAAAAGAATTGATTGAAACTACCAAAGAGCAGGAAACCTGCGTCTTGGTAGGAATTGTGACGAAGAAACAATCAAGAGAACAACTTGATGAGTATTTGGATGAGCTGGCATTTCTTGCGCAGACAGCCAATGCTTTGTGTCTAAAAAGATTTACGCAATCGCTCGATCATCCCGATTCACGCACCTTTGTAGGTAGCGGGAAACTAGAAGAAATAAAAGATTTTGTAGTGGAGCACAAACCCAACATGATCATTTTTGATGACGAGTTGGCGCCTTCACAACTTCGAAATCTGAAAGAGAATGTTAAGGATAAGGAAGTAAAAATTCTCGACCGAAACAATCTCATTCTCGACATCTTCGCGAGTCGCGCGCGCGCACTGCGCAGCTAAAACGCAAGTCGAGTTGGCACAGTACGAATACATGCTGCCCCGCCTCACCCGCATGTGGACTCACCTTGAAAAACAACGCGGAGGAATCGGGATGCGCGGTCCTGGTGAACAAGAAATTGAAACAGACCGTCGTATAGTAAGAGATAGAATTTCTAAGCTGAAAAAAGACTTGGAAATCATCGACAAGCAAAAAGCTATTCAGCGCGGAAACCGCGGCGCACTGGTACGTGTAGCCCTTGTTGGTTATACGAATGTGGGTAAAAGTACACTGATGAACGTACTTTCAAAATCGGAAGTTTTTGCAGAAAATAAATTGTTTGCAACACTCGACACTACCGTTCGAAAAGTAGTGCTTAAAAACCTTCCTTTCTTACTTTCAGACACCGTAGGATTCATTCGAAAGCTACCTCACCAATTGATTGAATCTTTCAAATCAACGCTCGACGAAACAAGAGAGGCAGATCTGCTGGTGCATGTAGTAGACATTAGTCACCCACAGTTTGAAGAGCACATGAACATCGTAAATGAAACACTCAAAGAGATTGGAAGTGGTGACACACCTTCAATAGTAGTGTTCAATAAAATCGACGCTTATAGACACGTTCCCAAAGCGGAAGATGATCTTACACCGATGACGCGTGAGAACATTTCTCTAGAAGATTTGAAAAAAACGTGGATGGCGAAAATTGGAGATCGCGATGTCATTTTCATTTCTGCAGTAGAACGCAGCAATCTCGATCAGTTTAGAGACATGTTGTATGAAAGGGTACGTGAAATTCACGTAACCCGTTTTCCATACAATGATTTTCTATTCGATATCGAAGAGTAATTTTAGACGAACTCTTCGCCGAGCTTCAATTTGATATCGTTTACAAATTGCTTGATTTTTTGCTCATCATCTTTTCTACAAACGAGCAAAGCATCGCCTGAATCTACAACGATGTAGCCATTTAATCCGTGCAGTACTACAAGTTTATCTTGAGGTACACTCACCACATTATCTGCGCAATTGTAGAGCATTACATTCTTTCCAACTACCCCATTCGAACGCTCGTCTTGAGCCAAGTGCGTGTGCAATGAACCCCAAGTTCCAAGGTCGCTCCAGCCGAAGTCGCTCAACACCACATTTACATTCTTAGCCTTCTCCATAATACCGTAGTCGATGGAAATGTTTTCGCAAGAACCGTATGTGCGCTCGATAAAATCAGCTTCATTTTCTGTTCCATACACACCTGCTCCTTCACTAAATGCCTTGAACATATCTGGCAAGTGTTTTTGAAACGCATGAAGTATGGAAGACAAAGACCAAATGAATATTCCAGAGTTCCAATAGAAGTCTCCGCTTTCCAAGAAGTCTTTTGCCAATTCGATATCTGGCTTTTCAGTGAAGGTTTTAACCTTTTTCACTTTAGCATCCACCACTGCTCCTTCATCCGCCCATTGGATATAGCCGTACCCAGTGTCAGGGCGCGTTGGCTTAATGCCCAGCGTCACCAAATTGCCACTTTCCTTTGCTTGATGAATACTGATTTTCATGATATTCAAAAACTCGTCGTTGTTCAATATCAAGTGATCACTTGGCGCAACCATGATGTTGGCATCTGGTTCGCGATCAGCAATCCAAAATGCAGCGTAAGCCACACATGGCGCGGTATTGCGCATGAATGGTTCGCAAAGTACTTGCTCTGGTTTTAAATCTGGCAATTGTTCGAGAACAAGCGCTTTATATTTTTCATTGGTAACAATGAGAATATTTTCCTTGGGTACAATCGGTAAAAAACGATCGTAAGTCATTTGTATCAGCGTACGCCCCACACCCAAAATATCGTGAAATTGTTTTGGGAAATTGGATTTACTCATAGGCCAAAAGCGTGAACCCACGCCACCAGCCATTATTACACAATAATTCTTTGAATTCATTTTCTTATTTAGAAAGTTTAGATAGAGCGTTGCGCAAACTTGCAATCGACTCTTCTACATCTTTGTTAGTAGCTGTTCCCACAGAAAGTCGGTACCATGGGCTAGTGCGTGCAGATCCGAAAGCATAGAAAGGAACCACAGCAAGTTTCGCTTCATTCAATAAGTATGAAGTAACATCTTCTGTTTTTTCCAACACCATTCCTTCAGCGGTTTTATATCCTTTTAAATCGAATTTCACCGTCAAGTAAATCGCTGCCATTGGAGTAATTGCATCGACAGAGTGACCTTCTGATTTCAGTGCTTGAATGCCTTTATAAAATCCAACAAGTCGTTGTTCCAATTCCGATTTAAATCCGGCCATGTATGAATCAACGGCAGGGCTATTCGCCAAAAATTTCGCTGTTGCCACTTGCTCAGCCTTCGGTGACCACGCTCCTACGTGACCCAAAATAGCCTTCATTTTGTCGATGATAAATTTCGGTCCGAATGCCCATCCCACGCGAACACCCGTTGCAGCCATTGACTTCGAAATACCGTCAACGAAAATAGTATATGGTCTAAGCTCTGGTCGCAAGCTTACTGGATCGTAGTGAACTACATCTCCATAAGTGAGTGTCCAATAAATTTGATCATAGAGTAAGTACAATGGCTTCTCATCTGCTCCTCTTCTAGCATTCTCTGCAATCACCAAATCACAAATTTCTTCCAATTGCTGTTTGGTAAAAACAGTTCCTGTAGGATTCAATGGACTACAAAGTGAAAGCAAACTCGCCTTTTGAATCAACGGTTGAAGTTCCGCTGCAGTAGGCATAAAATTATTTTCGGGTAAAGCTTCTACGAAAGCTTGTTGAGCATGCGATAAATGCGTGTAGTGATTGTTGTTCCAACTTGGCACTGGGAAAACTACAGTATCATTTGGATCCACAATCGCTTGGTAAATGGCATAGATAATAGGACGTGCACCGCCGGCAATGAGAATTTCATTCTCGGCGTAGTCAAGTCCTTGACCATTTTTAATTAAAGCTGAAACTTGTTTCCTTAGGTCAGCAATACCGTCTGCTGGCGGGTAGTTGGTCTCATCGTGCTCATAAGCTTCGATGATGTTTTGTTTCAACTGAGATGGAATAGGAAATACTTTAGGATCAAAATCTCCAATCGTAAAATTATAAATGCGTTCTCCTTTTGAAATCAATTCTCTGATTTCTCCTGCTAGCTTAATAATTTCAGACCCGACAAGACTTTCCGCCATTGCAGAAACCCTCAACTTGTTTTGTTGCTCGGTAGTATTGCTCATTATCCTTTCCTGGTTTACTAATCTGCCTTAACTTAAAAGCGGTGCAAAGGTATGAAATACCGATTGTTAATCACTTCCTGAGCATACTGAATCTTTATTAGCCAAAATCCGTTTGTTTTGCTACAAAATGATTGCATTATGAAGAATATTCTTGTCCTCTCCCTCTCATTCCTATTCACTGTGGCATTTCAACACGCAGCCAATGCTCAAGGTGCTCAAAAAGAATTTGAAAACATCGAATTTGCCGTAGGTAAAAACTTCGGCTCTTTGAAGGGAGAACCGATTGAAGGCGGTTTTCAATCGAAAATTGAATTTTCTACAGCTTCTTATACAATGGTGGTAGCAGACAAAAAAGGAAATGCCCATCACTTAAAAATCGCGTTCTCTAATGAAGATGCTGGAGCATGCAGAATGCATCTTGAAAGAGTGCTTTCATCACTCGAACTTTCTCTTCCAATTATAGAGTTCACTAAAAAAGAAGCTAGCAATGCTGGATACGTAGATGGCAAGGTGACGACATATGACCCAAAAAACACGGATTTACACAAGTTTCGAGTAGAAGTAGGTGTCGTAAATGTTAAAAATGGGTTTGAAGGAGTTATTTTAATCTATCCGATCTAAAACCATAACTCACTATCTTTCAGAGTATTGAAATCAGCCCAAGCCGAGTCTTACAACATTTTTGAGTAAAGAATACTGATAATCAAGCGATTTCAAACTAGAAAAGTGGAAAAATAGTGTAACCCAAAGTGCAAGTTGTGGCGTAATAGGGGAACTTTAAATTTATACAAACCCCTAAAAAAAAACACATGAATTTTCTCACAACTACTTTGGCGCGTTACATGTTCGCAATTCCATTGATCATCTTTGGTCTACTCCACTATGCAGGCGCTGAGCAAATGCAGTACATTGTTCCAGACTACATGCCATTTGGCGGTCTATTTTGGACCTATGCATCAGGAACTTCGCTGATTTTGGCTGGTATTTCGATTATTATTCGTGTTTTAGATTTAATTTCTTGCCTATCATTGGCTGGAACAGTGATTGCCTTCGCATTGATGGTACACATTCCAAATGCAATGAGCGAAGATCCTATGATGAAAAGCATCGGTACTTCAATGGCCCTTAAAGATTTCATGATTGCAGCAGGTGCCTTGACGTACGCTGGTCTAGCAAGAAAGAAATAAAATTTTGCAGATGACTCTCCAATGAAAAAGCCGACTCGGAATCCGAGTCGGCTTTTTTCTATTTATAAGTTCAGAAATAATTATTTCAATTCACCCACCATTTTAGATGGTACTACGATTTGATCGTATTCCTCTGGTGTTACATATCCCAATCGAATGGCTTCCTCTCTCAAAGTTGTGCCATTCTTATGAGCTGTTTTAGCAATTTCTGCTGCTTTGTAATATCCAATTTTAGTATTCAAAGATGTTACAAGCATTAGCGAATTGTTTACCAATTCATTGATTCTTTCATAGTTTGGCTCGATACCCACAGCACAATGCAAATCAAATGACACACAAGCATCGCCCAACAACTGTGCACTCTGCAAGAAGTTGTACGCCATCATTGGCTTGAATACATTCAATTCATAATGACCTCGAGTTCCACCCACAGAAATGGCTACATCGTTACCCATTACTTGCGCACAAACCATGGTCATCGCTTCACACTGCGTTGGGTTTACTTTACCCGGCATGATGCTCGATCCTAGGTTCATTTTCTGGAATATAAATTTCGCCAATACCACTACGAGGACCGCTTGCCATCATACGAATGTCGTTGGCAATTTTATTTAATGAAACCGCCAATTGTTTCAATGCTCCGTGAGATTCTACAATGCCGTCGTGAGCAGCTAGTGCTTCAAATTTGTTTGGTGCAGAAACCAATGGAAGTCCTGAGAATTCAGCGATTTTCTTCGCCACCAATTCAGAGTATCCCTTTGGAGTATTAATACCTGTACCCACCGCTGTACCGCCAAGAGCAAGCTCACTCAAGTGTGGAAGTGTATTTTTTAGAGCTCTGATTCCATGATCAAGTTGAGCTACATATCCGCTAAGTTCCTGACCAAGTGTAATTGGAGTAGCATCCATCAAGTGGGTACGTCCAATCTTCACTACGTTCATGAATTCCTGACTTTTTTTATGAAGCGTGTCGCGCAATTGCTGCACTCCAGGAATTGTTTTTTCAACTACCATTTTATATGCAGCAATGTGCATTGCGGTAGGATATGTATCATTCGAAGATTGTGATTTATTGACGTCGTCATTTGGATTCAAAACACTAGGTTCGCCAAGTGTTCCTCCATTAATCACATGAGCGCGATTTGCAACTACTTCATTCAGGTTCATGTTTGATTGTGTACCTGAACCCGTTTGCCAAATCACCAATGGAAATTGATCTTGAAGTTTTCCTTCCAAAATCTCATCACAAACAGAAGAAATTAAATTTCTTTTTTCTTCAGGAAGCACACCAAGTTCGCAGTTGGTATGTGCTGCTGCTTTTTTCAAAATAGCAAACGCAGCAATAATTTCCTTCGGCATACTTGCTTCTGGACCAATTTTAAAATTATTGCGTGAACGCTCCGTTTGAGCACCCCAGTACACGTGAGCAGGTACTTTTACTTCACCCATCGTGTCTTTTTCAATACGGTATTCCATTTGGTTTTTTATTATATGATTGTTTCAAAATTATTCTGTCGTTGAAGCTTGTCCTTGACCCATCAAAAACGCTTTCAAAAAGTCATCAATCTCACCATCCATAACGCCTTCAACATCGCTTGTTTCCATTCCTGTACGAACGTCTTTTACGAGTTTGTAAGGCTGCATAACATAGTTTCGAATTTGAGAACCCCATTCGATTTTTTTCTTTCCAGCTTCGATTTCATCACGTGCAGCATTTCGCTTCGCTAACTCCATTTCGAAAAGTTGCGACTTCAAAAGTTGCATGGCCTTTTCTTTGTTTTGAAGCTGTGAACGAGTTTCCGTGTTGTCAATCACAATTCCCGATGGTTTGTGACGCAGACGTACACCGGTTTCTACCTTGTTTACGTTCTGTCCACCTGCTCCACCACTTCGGAAGGTATCCCAAGTGATATCCGCAGGGTTCACGGCAATTTCAATCGTATCATCTACGAGTGGATATACATAAACAGAAACAAAGCTTGTATGTCTTCTTGCGTTGGAGTCGAACGGAGAAATGCGCACCAAACGGTGGACACCATTTTCCCCTTTGAGCATTCCGAAAGCAAACTCACCGTCGAATTCTAAAGTGCATTGTTTAACCCCTGCCACATCTCCTTCTTGCATGTCAAGTTCTTTCACCTTATAGCCGTTTTTCTCTCCCCACATGATGTACATACGCATAAGCATACCCGCCCAGTCGCAGCTTTCCGTTCCACCAGCACCTGCAGTGATTTGAAGTACGGCGTTTAAACCATCTTCTTCGGCGCTCAACATATTTTTGAATTCGAGGTCTTCGATTTTATTTACGGCAATATCATACTGCGACTGTACCTCTTCCTCTGAAGCGGCACCTTCTTTCATAAAATCATAAAGAACGCTGAGGTCGTCGTATGCTGAAGCACATTCTTGATAGGCATCTGTCCACAATTTTTTGTTGCGGATCTGCCTCATTATGCTTTCGGCTTTCTTTGGATCATCCCAAAACCCGGGATCTTGTGTGTGTTTTTCGTCTTCCTTAATTTGGAGCAGTTTCGTCTCCACGTCAAAGATACCTCCTGAGTGCCGACAGGCGCTCATTCAGCTCTTGAATTGCATCTACTGTAACAACCATCTTCTTGCTGAATAAATATTAACGAGGGCGCAAATGTAGTGTTTTACTAACTTAGCTAAACAAATCCCCAAATACTATGATTGTTTTAGATCAACAAGAAGGCTCTGAAAAAGGTTGGCGCCGCCCAGAAGATGTAGTCGATTCAGGATACAATTTCAAATTCTCAGATTATATATCAGAGGCCATACAACTTTTCAAAAAAGACATTGCCAATTTCGTACTATTCATGCTTGTGCTGCTCGCGGTTAATTTTGGCCTTGCCGCAATTCCAATTTTTGGTGGCCTTGCCGGCTTGGTCATTGGCCCACCTTTGAATGCGGGCATTTTCATTGTAGCCAACAAAATCCGAACTGGCCAGTCCTATTCATTCAATAGCTTTTTTGACGGTTTTCAAGGCAACCGATTTGGGCAACTTGTGCTACTCGGGCTAATATCTGGGATCCTCACAGGAATAGGCATGTTATTCTGCCTTATTCCCGGGATTTACCTTGCTGTTTCTTGGTCCATTGCGATTCCTATGCTTTTGTTTGTAAAGAGTGAATTTTGGGATGCCATGGAAGCAAGTAGAAAAGTAGTTGGCAAGCAATTCTGGTCTTTCCTAGGCTTTATGATTGTGGTCTATTTGGGCGCTGTAATTATTGGCCTCTTGGCTTGTGGTGTAGGATTACTATTCACCCTACCAATAGCTACATTGGCCATTTACTGTGCATTTGAAGACATCATGTATGCACCTGCACCAAAAGCAGAAGAGCCAAAAGTGCAAGAAGTACCTCACTAATAGGATTCAAGAATATTCCAAACTAAAGAAGACTGGTAGCCACGGGAAATAAAGTACCTGGCTACCTTATTTTTTTTCTGAAAAACATCTTGTAATTTCTCTCTTTCCCATCGCTTTTGAACTAATTCCACCAGTGCGACGCGATATTCCTCCGGTGCTATTCTGCCAATTGCATCTTTTATATTTCTCTCGCTAACCCCTTTGGCCTTGAGGGCCATTTCTATTTTCCGTATTCCCCAATGGTTGAATCTGAACTTGTCATTGGCAAATGCCTGTGCAAAACGTTCTTCATTCAATAAATCCTCTTGAATAAGTGACGAAATAATTTGTTCCCGGTCAGAATAAGACAAACCCCATTGAATCAATTTATTACGAACCATTTGATGAGATCGCTCTGCCTTATCGCAGTAGCCCCTCGCCTTGCTCGAAGCCATTGCAAATGAATATTTTGGAAATTTCTTCTCCTCAAACATGTGGGCAAAGATGATTTTTTTTGACGAGTATTAGAATCCGAAAAAGCCCTTTTTTTCGTAGATACTGTAACAAATACACATTGATTAATCGTTTAAACACCCAAGTTATTTAGAAAGCTTTGACTAACTTTGCTCTTTGGAAAGAAGAGTGTAAACACGATTTGATGAAAACTACATTGATTGAGAAACTGCACGAATTGCTTCAAGGTGATGATATCACTGCAATAAAAGAAGCGGTTCGTGAAATCCGCAACGATTGGAAAGCGGAGACGGCAAAAGAAAAGCAACTTCAACTTGAAGCATACAACGCAGAAGAAGTTGAAGAGGGTGTTGAAAAAGCACCGTTTGAATATGCCCCTAATGAACTGGAAGAAAAATTCCAGGAGCTAATGAAGTCGTATGAAGACCGCGTACAAGAACACGGTCAAAAACTTGCGGCTGAACGTCAAAAAAATCTCGACGACAAAAACGCACTTATCAAAGAATTCGAAGCGCTTGTAGCTAATGAAGAAAACATTGGTAAGGCTTTCGGTGAGCACAAAGTTCTCAAAGAAAAATGGGACGCTATTGGAGATGTTCCTGGTGATAAATACCACGAACTTCAAGACAAGTGGGCTCACTTGAATCATGAGTTCTTCTACAACATAAATATTTACAAAACACTTCAAGAACACGATCTAAAAATCAACCAGAAGAAAAAAGAAGAGTTGATTGAAGAAGTGAAATCACTTGCAGGTGTGGAGGCTATTTCTGAGTTGGAAATTTTGGTAAAAAAATTCCAACGCGAATGGATGAACATTGGACCTACCCCACGTGAATCGTTTAAGGAGCTTGGTGATGCATTCTTCGGTCATATCAGAGATGCCAACTCAAAAATCCAAGCGCATTACAATGTGTTGCATGCAAACAGCGAAGAAAATCTCGCTAAAAAGCAAGCATTAGTAGAGAAAATGAAGGAAATCCTCCAAATGGAAATTACCAATTCTACTACTTGGAATAAATGGACAGAAGAAGTCATCAAACTTCAAGAGGAATGGCGCACCATTGGTTGGGCTAAGAAGAAGGAGAATGAAGAAGTTTGGCAGGAGTTCCGTGGACTTTGTGACTTATTCTTCAGTAAGAGAAAAGAACAATTTGAGACACGTCGCGCTTCTTTCAAGGACCATAAAGACAAGAAAGAAGAACTGATTGTGAAAGCGAAAGCACTTCAAGACAGTTCAGATTGGAAAGCAACTACAGAGGCTTTAAAGAAATTGCAAGAGCAATGGAAAGCCGTTGGAAGTGCTGATCCTCGTGACGAACAAAAGTTATGGCAAAGATTCCGTTCAGCTTGTGATATTTTCTTCCAGAAAAAGAAAGAACATTTCAGTGAAATGGTCAATCAACAGGAAGAAAATCTTCGTCAAAAAATGGCCTTATTAGAGGAGATTGAAGCTACGGAATTGACTGGAAATAAAGCAGAAGACTTGGCTTACTTGAAGTCTTTTGGTGAACGATGGCACGGTGTAGGTTTTGTCCCTAAAGACAATATCAAAAGTGTAATGGATCGCTACAATGCAGCACTTGATGCAAAGTACGGTCAAATCAATGCTGACCGTGAGCAACGTGAGATGCATGCTTTCAAAAACAGAATTGATTCTATTAAGAATACTGGCGGTAGCAATGACAACGCTGTGAAAAGAGAACGTTTTGCACTGCGCGACAAGTTGGATAGACTTTTTGCACAAATCAAGCAGTATGAAAACAACATGGGATTCTTCACAGGTAAAGGAGCCGAAGCGATGCGCAAAGAAATTGAAAAGAAAATCAAGTCGACCGAGCGCGAAATTGATGAGATTAAGAAAAAAATGGAAATGTTAGATAACTAACAAATCTCCAATAGATAATGAAACCCACTTCCACGGAAAGATTCCAAAGAAGTGGGTTTTTTCATTCAGAATATTTTACTCAAAGTAGGGTTGAATAGACTAAATCAGTATATTCGACACACTTTAATTAATCATCTCGCATGAAGAAAATTTACACAATTGTTGGGGCAGCTCTTATCGCTGCATCGGCTAGTGCGCAATCGGCTTTGCGTCCTGCTGATAATCTAGAAATTCAAATCTCAAAACAACGCAGTCAGACTGCTGCTTCGAGCACCAGAGGAACTGCATATTTCTGTGAGGATTTCTCAAACGGTCTTGATGGCGCAAACGGCTGGGGAGCTTGGACAACAGGCGGAAACAACGGCGATGTTTGGGCTTTAGCTGATTCTGAAAGTCCTGCAGGTGCATACTCATCAAACCTGGATCCTATGGCATCACCAACTGCCGACAACGGATGGGTTATTTTCGATGCTGACTTGGCACAAGGTGGCCCTATCACAGGTGCGAACCCTGCAGAAGTTATGCAAGGTTGGTTGGTAACTCCAGAATTGGACATGACTGAATTGGAAAACGTAAAAGTGGAATTCAATCAATACTTCCGTTACTGCTGTTCTCAATTATCACCTCTAACTGTTGAAGTATCGATTGACGGTGGAACCACTTGGACTTCGTTCAATGCTACTGGTATTTTGAATACTTCAGCAAACCAACTTTCAGCTAACCCACTTTTGACAACTATCGACATTAGTTGTGTAGCTGCGCTTCAACCAAGCGTATATGTTCGTTGGGCTTACAATGCTGCTTTCGAAAACGGCTACAGCCACTACTTCTGGGGACTAGACGATATCTGTATCTTCGAAACAGCTATCGAAAACGATCTAGAAATCACTCAAGTGACGAATGGTGACATCCTTAACCTTTGGGAATACAAAGTGACTCCATTCGATCAAGCAATCACAGAAGCTGATGGCGGTATGGTTGCTGGTGTTATCTGGAGAAACAACGGTCGTCAAGACCAAACTAACGTAAGCATC
>JAWKNK010000024.1:0-37075 GCA_041391745.1 Flavobacteriales bacterium | reverse complement strand
GAGTCCGACTTTACCGTTAAAACCTTCTTGAACATCTTTTTTAAATACAATATTGATAATACCGCTTGTGCCATTCGCATCGTATTTCGCAGAAGGATTGTTTATGATTTCAATTTTTTCAATGGCAGAGGCAGGAATGTTCTCGAGTCCTGATTGGTTTCCAATTCCCGTAAGTGCAGTTTGCTTTCCATCCACCAAAATCATCACTTTGTCGCTCCCACGCAATTGTACCTTTCCATCTTGTACCGTCACTCCGGGTAAATTTTGCATGGCTTGAAGTGCGGTTCCTCCGTTTTGAACTACGTTGTCTTCGGGAGAATATACCTTCTTATCCATTTTGCTTGAAATTTCGTCTTGTTTATCCGTTATTTCTATGGCGTCCAAAGTCTGTGAGTCTTCGGTGAGATAAACAATTCCGACATTGAAGAACTGGTTAAGATTTCCGACAAATAAATTCTGGCTATTTGTGACATATCCTAAAAATGAAGCTTCGAGAATATAATTTCCTGAATGAATGCCATTCAACTGAAACATGCCATTATCATCAGTGATTGTTCCCGTAACCAATGAACTATCGGCTTGACTTTTTAAAACGACCGTGACAAAGGGGAGAGGCGAATCATTGGTTTTGTCTTTAATTTCTCCTGATATAACTGCTGTTTGAGAAATCGATGTTATTGAAATTAAGCTAAATAGGAATATGAATAGTTTGGATAGATAGGCCTGATACATAGTTGTAAATTTATGGCACAAACCTATTGTTTGATTCTAAAGAAATTCTTTAGAAAATCACTTATGGAAAAGAAGTTGGAAGGTATGTTTTTCAGCAGTAAAGTAGTATTGAATTGTAATGTTGGAAATCTCTACAATGCTCTTTACAATGGCTAAACCGAGGCCATTGGAATCTGATGAAGCGCTGCCTTTCTGAAATCGTCTAAACAAATCAGTTTCTGCCAATGGTTGTCGTAAACCTGAATTGGATATCTCCATAAAATCTGTTCCACACTTAATCTGAATTTCCCCTCCTTTCACGTTATGTTTTATAGCGTTCTGAATAAGGTTGGTAACAAGGATTTCCGCGAGTTCTCTATTGATTACGATAGCGGTCTCATGGGAAAGTTGTGTAGAAACTTGAAGTTCTTTGGCACTTATTTGATGTGCAAATCGACTCAATTGATTTTCGATGATGTGGGATATATCAACTTCCGTTTTTTCAATGAATTGTTGGTTCTCAATTTTTGAAAGAAGTAGAAGCGTTTTATTCAAAGAACTTATTCGTTGAACAGTATTTTCGATTGCTTGAATTTGTTCCATGTCATCCTCTCCCAAATTCCTCGATTGAATGAGTAGATTGATGTTCGCCTTGATTATGGCAAGCGGAGTTTGCAATTCATGCGACGCATTTTCTGTGAATTCCTTTTGATTCCTGAAGTCCTTGTGCAACTTAGCGAGCAGCGAGCTCAACACAGCATTCAGTTCTTCGAATTCTTTGATTTTTGATTTATCTAATTGAATGGTTTCTGGCTTTGATAAATCGAATTGTTTTAATTGACCGAGAGTAGAATAAAACGGCTTCCAATTTTTCTCAGAAAGCAATAGACTCACTGTTAGAAAAGCAATCATCAAGAAAATGAAAATCAACCCAATAGTCATTGTAATGGCTTCAAGGAGCTCATCTTCTTCTAGTGAAGATTTGTAAAGCGAAATGAGATGAGTTTGACCGTTGGTATTCACAAAAGCTTTGAGTTGTCTCGCTTCGATCAATTCATTTTCATGTAAATTGAAAATGGCGGTATCTCCATAGATAATCGTGTCAGCATGAAAAGCCGCGGGTTCAATGCGTGCAATACTGTCGGCACTCAAATAGACAGTTTCCGCAGTTTTAAGCCGAGGCAATATCAATTCGGCTTTAATTTTTTCGTCTAAAAGCGTTTCATCTGCACCATCGCGCAGCTCCTTTCGGATCAGTACAAAAGAGATTATGATAGCACAAATGATAAGCGGAACGCCTACCAAAAGATACTGAAGTATGGCCTTGTTGATGAGCTTCATTCTTCGGTTTTAAAGCAATATCCTATTCCATAGATAGTTTGAACATAGTCTTGTCCACCTGCTTCAGTTATTTTCTTGCGCAAATTACGAAGATGAACATAGATAAAATCATGACTGTCCATCTGGTCGGCATGGTCGCCCCAAAGATGCTCCGCTATTGCATTTTTTGAAACTACTTTGTTTTTATTATGAATGAAAAAAAGCAAAAGGTCGTATTCTTTTGATGTAAGATTGATCAAGTTATTATTCACATGAACGGAATGTTCCTCTGGTCGAATTGTGATTTCATTGATCTCAATGGCAGTGTTTCCTTGATGCTTCTTCCTTCGTAAAAGAGCTTTGATGCGTGAATTCAATTCCGCTAAATCAAAGGGTTTAGGAAGGTAATCATCCGCTCCAAGATCTAATCCCACTATTTTATCGTCAATAGAATTCTTGGCGGAGATAATAATAATTCCCGTTTCCGATTTTTCTTGCTTCAATTTCTTAATGATATCTAGGCCGCTTCCGTGAGGCAAAGTGATGTCCACGAGTATGCAATCGTAATCGTAGACTCCAACTTTTTCTTCCGCTTTTTGAAAATCGTCAGCTGATTCCACAACAAATCCTTCATTGTGTAAATAAAGCTTAATCGACTTTCTTAATTCTATTTCATCTTCAATGAGAAGAATTTTCATAAAGTAAAGATAGAGCCTTAATTCTTAAGGAAATCTTAACTCACCTCATTGATCTCCACATAGCATTCAATTTTTAATTCTTGTGTCAACTTTAATTGCGACAAATATTCATTGATCCTCGAAATGGAAGATTTCAATTCTTCCATCCGCTCATTGTGCTCAGGAGCTTCAGTCCCCTCACGAATGAGGGAACTGAAGGTGGAAACACCGTGCATGTGAATTTTGCTGCGAAAAAGCGTATTTAGAATTTCACGCGCTTCATCAGGCGTAAACGTTCCTTTGATCAGTGGTTCTGTCATTTGCTTCATAAAGAGATGGTGCTTTGAATGTTTACCCGATCATTTTTATGTTGAATAAATAACCGTGCTTCATAGAGTTCTTTTTGCAATTGCTTGATGCGCGTCTCTCTCATCTTGATGTCTTCCTCATTATCGGATTTATTTATTTTGTCTTCGTGAAACTTAATTTTCACGTCGATCATTTTAGCAATTAAATGTGCATGCTTCTTCTTTCGAAAAGCTTCCTATTAATTGAATGGTGAATTTTTCCATGGGATTACTTTTTCGTGATTATTGACCTTGACCTAATGAATACGCTGCTTTTCCATCGAAGCTGAACAAGTGTTCGGTTTTGATGATGTCGAAATTGGCGTCGTTAATTTTACTCAGCAGCAAGAGGATTTCGGAAGTGGAAATGGTCAAGGAGGCATCTCTTTTAAAGCGACATCTCCAGTGGTCTGTACAGAATGTTTCGCGCATTCCATTTCGGGTAAACTTTGATACCGCGATTACTGATCATGTCCAATGAAAGTGATGAAGTGGTGATGTTTCTCAGAGCATCGCCCAACTCATTAGGATTGGTACCCTTCCAATGAAGAAATACATCCACTCCTTCAAGTACTTTCTCTTTAGATGCCTTTCTAACATAGGGCTTCAATTCCAAAGGCTTGTTGTCGAATTTAACCGATTTTAAAGTGCACGGGAGTTGACCAAGACGCGCAATGATGGCATCAGCGAATTCTGCTGTTCCCACTTTTTCCTTGCTCGATCCTTCTTCGAAAATATCGTAGGTGTGAATACCATCTTCAATGGTCTTCAACCATGCATTCTGAATTTTTTCAGCCGCGGCCGACTCTCCGATATGCTGCAACATGAGGATAGCACCGTTGATTAATCCGGATGGGTTGGCCATGTTTTGCCCCGCTCTTCGCGGCGCACTGCCGTGGATAGCTTCAAACATGCTGCACTCTTCTCCAATATTTGCCGAGCCAGCAAGTCCTACCGAACCTGCTATTTGTGCGGCTATATCAGAAAGCACATCCCCATAGAGATTCAATGTTACAATTACATCGAACACCTCTGGAGTGTCTGCCATTTTTGCGGCTCCGATGTCAATGATCCAATGCTCTTTTTCAATCTCCGGATACTGCTCTCCAATCTCGTCAAACACTTGATGGAATAGACCATCTGTTTGCTTCATGATATTATCTTTTGTAAAACAAGTCACCTTCTTTCTACCATAAGCCTTGGCATATTCAAAAGCATAGCGGATGATCTTTTCACAACCTGGTCTGCTGATCAATTTTAAACACTGAACGACTTCATCTGTCTGCTGGTGCTCAATTCCCGCGTAAAGATCCTCTTCATTTTCTCTAATAATCACAATATCCATTTTGGGATGTTTCGTGCTTACAAAGGGGTGCAAACTGCTGCAAGGACGCACGTTGGCATACAAGCCTAACATCTTGCGAGTGGTCACGTTCAAACTCTTGTAGCCTCCACCTTGTGGTGTTGTAATAGGCGCTTTTAAGAACACTTTGTTCTTTCTAATAATGTCCCAAGACTCGGCACTAATCCCTGAAGTGTTGCCAGATAAATAGACCTTTTCTCCCACTTCAATTTCTTCAAAATCTACTTGAGCACCTGATGCCTGAATGATTTTTAAAGTAGCGTCCATGATCTCAGGACCAATACCATCTCCTTTTGCAATCGTAACTTTTTTCATTAGTGTGTTTTTTTGATGCCGCAAAAGTGAAATGGATATTTCATTTATTTTTATTTATAGTTTGAATGATATGTATAAAGAATGTTTATGATTATATTTGGAAAGAATCGAGGAACCGTCCTTCGACAAGCTCAGGAACCGTCCTTCGTCCCGAACTTGATTCGGGATCAGGAACCAGGATTCGAGGATTCAAGGATTCAATGATTCAAGAATTCAATGATTCAATGACTCAAGAATTTCAGAACCTAAAATAACGCAACACTTGCAAGCGCTGCCCGAGTGTCTCGCCGAAGGCGAGATGTATCGAGGGCAATACTTCCAAAATATCCATAGATTCTAATACTTCCAAATCCTCCATACATTCCAACCCATGAACTTCACTTTACATCAACTCCAGGTATTTGTCAAAGTAGTACAAACAAAGAGCATCACTAAGGCTTCAGAAGAAATGTACATGACACAACCCGCCGCTTCTATTCAGCTGAAAAAGCTTCAAGATCAATTCGAAATCCCACTCATTGAAGTCATTAAAAAGCGAATTCATATCACTGAGTTTGGAATGGAAATTTATCGGATGGCTGATAAAATATTGGGGGAGGTTTATGCAATCAATTATAAAACAGAAGCATTTAAAGGACTATTGAGCGGTAGACTTTCAATCGGTGTTGTGTCTACTGGAAAATACGTGATGCCTTATTTTCTTTCAGATTTTATGAAAAAAAATGAAGCATTAGAATTGGAAATGGATGTGACCAATAAGTCGAAGGTAATAGCCAGTTTGGAGAATGGAGATATTGATTTCGCTCTGGTATCCATCGTTCCGGACCGTTTAAATGTTTATGAGGAAATATTGTTAGACAACGTTCTCCATTTCGTGGCGAACAAGAATTTTCAATTGAAGAAGAAGAAGCTTACAAAAAGTGAGCTTGAGGAATATTCACTGCTGTTCAGAGAGGTGGGATCTGCCACGAGATCTGTTATGGAAAACTACTTTGAGCAGAAGAATCTGAAGGCAAGAAAGAAGATTGAATTAACAAGTAATGAGGCGGTGAAGCAAGCTGTGCTCGCAGGACTCGGTATTAGCATCATGCCATTGATAGGTATTCGCGAAGAGATAAGAGCGAAACGATTGAAGATTGTGCCAGCTGCAGGACTGCCCATCAAGACTAAATGGCGACTTATTTGGCTAAAAGATAAGGCGCTCTCTCCCGCAGCGGAAGCTTACTTGAGTTATCTTAGAAAGGAGAAGGAGAATATTATTCGAAATAATTTTATTTAGAATTTTAATGTCTAAATATTCTCATGCGTCAACTGAATGGCCTTGCTCAGTTTGGCGTCTACACCTACATTTTTAGCATAAGTCTTCCATTGTGAAACGACATTCACAACGTCTTGAATGATTTCATCTGCATTTTTAATGTTCATTTTTTTTCCTACAGTCAACAAGTCTTCTCTCGAAATAGTATGGCGCTTGCCATTTATACTCAGCGCATGTTGACTTACCCATTCGCTGCCTGGGCGATAGGCGTGACAAACGTCAAAGGCGGGCGACAAATTCCATTCACCTTTTTCATTCATCGTAAACGCAAAATTCTTGGTGTGGTCGTCACAGTTTTTAGCGGCTACATTGAATACCATTCGGCGAAACAATTGTTGCGCCTGAGGGTAGGGAAGACCAAGCATCCGCATGGTTTCAAACAACTCTTCGTAGCTATACATGCGCACTTCATTAAAGTCGAAATGTCGCATGGCACAAAATGACTGAATATGAATTTTACCTTTATCTACAGTTCGATCGAAACGCTTGGTCATAAAGTGTGCTCGACCATGTTCTTCGAGCAATCTACTCTCCATCATTTCTATGCCTGCGTCTTTGGCCATTTCGTAGTATGCCATTTCAACGCGGCCATATCCTTTGGATGCACCAAACTGTGAGTCGGCTACTCCATCAAATTTGATGAGCCAATGATCAAAAGCGCGAGGGGCTTTGGCTTGACCACTTTTTATTTCTCCTGTTTTTTCATTAAAACTGATGAGTGCCTTGGCACGAGCTCCGCCAGCTGACGAACCAATTTTTAATATTTCGAACAATGCCTTTTCCTCATCTTCTGAAATATTGGTGCTGAAATCTTTTCTGCCAGATAAAATAGTATCGGCGATTTCAATCAGGTTTTCCAACTCTACTTTGATGCGGTATTGGTGGAGCGCGGTTGCACAGGTCGAAATTCAAGTGCCCCCATACCGCGCTGTCCGATGAAACATAGCGTTTCTACTGGATTTAAGCTATTTGATGGTCGTCCTTGTCTGGCTAGCCAAGCATTGATCAATGCATTGCCATACTTATCAGGAAGAATATCAGCGAGCATTCCAGGCAATCCTTTAAACGTGCTAGTGTCGCGCGTTTCTGGAAAGGTGTAAATGCGTTGGGCTTGTGCAAGGGGCATCATGATAGGGGCCACCTCCAATTGGGTGGCTGCAAATTCAGGGTCGTATTGAAAAGATCCCAAACCTGTATTCGCATCCCATGCCACAGCGCCGACACGATGATTCCAGATATGCACGAAAGCGCTGGTGATCATTACCAGTTAGGATAATTTGTTTTGGTAAAATCATCGCTCCCAGATGCGCGCTTTCTCTTTTTCATTTCCATCTCAGCAAGCAGCAATGGACTCACTTGCTGCTGAACAGAAAACACTTCGAGAATTTGCAACTGATCCAACATGCGCAACACTTGTATTAAGGTGAGCAATTGGCATCTTCTACCGAGTTCTAAATCGGAAAGGGTAGTGCGATTGATGCCGGCTTTTTCGGCAAGCTGGGCTTGCGTCATGTTTTGCTCCAAGCGGTGATGACGCACAAATTCACCAATGGCTTGGATAATGGCATCGTCGCTCATGGTGTGTAGATTTTTGTAGGATAAAACCGTCATAGTACTACTTTTTGATTGTTAATGATGGTTATACACATCAAATGTAAGCGATATTATTTAATAAAATATTTTTTGATGGATAAAATACTCATTAAAGCTAAAAATAGACTTTAATGATGGATTAAATCATCATATATTGTGTTTGGAACAGAGTGTGAAATGACTGAGATGGGGACAAAAAAAACAGAACGAGAACTGGATTTCTTCCTCAAACTTATGGGATTATTTGCCCTAAATATGCCTTATTCATTCTTTTAGCTCATTGTAATCTAGTTTATTATTTGTATTATTGCATTAAATAATAATATTTACACATCATTAAATAATAAATATAAAACAACTCTAAATAATAACAATAGAACAGCTCTTCATAATAAAACAAACACAAAACCATGGCAACGCCCGGAGAGAAATTAGCAGAATCATTAGAAAAACTGAAAGAACTACAAGACAAAGGTATTGTGGGCATTAAGGCAGATGACCTTTCACGTGTACACAGAGAAAGATTGATTGCTAATGGATTTATTCGCGAAGTGATTCGGGGATGGTACATTGTTGCTCCCCATGATGAACAACAAGGGGATAGTACTTCTTGGTTTACCTCCTTTTGGGGATTTTGTTCACGTTACTTGGAAGATCGCTACGGTGAAGACTATTGCATTTCGGCTGAACAGTCATTGCTTATTCATGCAGGTAACACTTCTGTACCACATCAGCTGATTATTCGATCAACAAAAGGTAATAACATGCCAGTTGAACTGTTGTACAAGACATCCTTGTTTGTGATGAAATCAACGCTACCGGATAAGGCTGAGATTGAAATAAAAGAAGGCGTGCGCATGGTCAACCTTCCTTCTGCGATTATTCATTCGCGACCCTCTTTGTTTCGTACTAATCCAACTGATGTGCGAACAGCATTATTGTTAATTCGTGATGCTTCTGAATTATTAGGTACGTTGTTAGATGGAGGGCATTCTACCATTGCAGGAAGACTAGCTGGTGCTTATCGTACTTGGGACAAGAAAATTGCCAATGAGATTCTGAAGACCATGAAATCAGTCGGCTATGATGTTAGAGAAGCAGATCCTTTGAAGAAGAAACGATTTAGAAAATTTTACCAAATTAAAAAAGAGAAATATTATCGGGAGCATGGGATGCTAAGGTAAATGAAACCGACCGACAACAAAAGGACGCCATGGCTGCCAGAGGTTATTGGCAAGCCTTTAATGCCGTGAAAGAAAGCATTATAAAGATTTTAAATGGAGAAAATGCTGGCGCTATTGCTGATCGGGAACATGGTGATTGGTACCGCGAATTATTTGCTCCAAGTGTGAATGTGGGTATCTTGAAACCTTCCGATTTTGCAGGCTATCGAACAAATCAAGTGTATATCGGAAAGTCGAAACATACGCCTATCAGCAAAGAATCGGTAAGGGATGCAATGTCTGTACTTTTTGAACTCTTACAAACAGAAGAACACGCTGGTGTTCGAGCCGTTTTAGGGCATTTCATTTTTGTATTTATTCACCCCTATATGGATGGTAATGGAAGAATGGGGCGTTTTCTGATGAACGTTATGTTGGCTTCAGGTGGTTATCCCTGGACGGTTATTCCTGTAGAGGAAAGAGATCGCTATATGCAAGCTTTAGAAGCTGCCAGTGTAGATCAGGATATTAAACCGTTTGCGGAGTTTGTGGCTTGGTTGGTGGAAGAAGAGATGAAAGGGAAGCCAGTGGCGAGGGTGTGATATGAACTAATACCCACGGACACCTTTTATGGTGATCTAAGTAAGTCGAACAGCTTATTAATACAGAACGATTTGCTAAAAAAAAGAAAACGGAACAAGCTCTAATATTAAGAACTTGTCCCGTTTAGTACCCCGGGCGGGACTTGAACCCGCACGACCATTACTGGCCACAGGATTTTAAGTCCTGCGTGTCTACCAATTCCACCACCAGGGCAAATTGCTAAAAAAAATCCCGATCGACCTTTGGGTTGACCGGGAATTTCGAGCGAGAAACGAGACTCGAACTCGCGACCCTAACCTTGGCAAGGTTATGCTCTACCAACTGAGCTATTCTCGCTTATTAGAACTTTTGGGACGACAAAAGTACTTCAATCCTTCAATTTGGCAAGTATTTTTTCAAAAAAAAATTATTCTTCTAAAACCCATTGATCCTCAATTGTTTTCATGATCACGTCCACCGCTCCCAAGTTGTTTTCTACCATTTCTCGCGCTGAAATTGACATCATCTCACGCTTTTTCTCGTCAAGCAATACACTCGAAATCACTTTTTGCAATCCTAGTTCACTCGCCGAACTTTCTCCTCCACCGCAAGCTATCACTTCTTGAGCCTCTTGGAACTTTTGATAGTTAGGACCAAAGAATACGGGCAGTCCATAAACAGTGGCTTCTAAAATATTGTGCAATCCCTTTCCAAACCCTCCACCAATAAGCGCCAAATTACCATATCGATAAAGCTGTGAGAGTATGCCCATATTGTCGATGATCAAACACCTGGCTTCTGATGCTTGGTTCCATTGTGAGTAACGAATACACTTCTTGCCAAAAAGTTTTTCAATGGCTTGGATGCGTTCTTCATTGATTTCATGCGGAGCGAGAATGACACCTAAATCTTGGTGATCAACCAATAAATTTTTCAATATACCTTCCTCGGCTGTGTAGGTGCTGCCTCCTACAATGATCTTCTTTTTATTTCCTGCAAATTGCGACACAACCACAATGTCTTTTTTATCGGATGCAATGGCTTCTACTCTGTCGTATCGCGTGTCGCCGCAAACTAAAGCAGGCGCATCACTTACTTTGCGAAGCAATTCCAATGAAGTATTATTCTGTAAAAAGTAGTGGTCCACTTGATTCAAAACAGTTGACCAAAATGATTTTTGACTTCCAAAAAATCGTTGTTGTTCACGAAAAATTCCAGAGATCACCCAAAGCTTGGATGGTGACTTTTTTATTTCAAAAAAATAATTGGCCCAGTACTCATACTTCACAAAAATGGTGAGGGTTGGAGCAACGAGTTTACAAAAATCCCTTGCATTCGAAGGAGTGTCGGCGGGCAAATACATAATCAAGTCCGCACCGTTGTAGTTTTTTCGTATTTCGTATCCGCTCGGAGAAAAAAAGGTGAGCAACACTTTCACTTTCGGATATCGTTGCTTGATAGCTTCAATGACTGGCCGACCTTGCTCAAATTCCCCAAGCGAAGCCGCATGAATCCATACTACTTCTCCCGATTGCTCACTGCGCCAATGTTGCAATTGCTCGCGCCAATTTTTACGACCATCTACCCAAAGTTTTGCTTTTTCATTTCCGAAAAAAGCGGCTGCCTTTACTCCAAAAGAATAAAGTTGAATTCCTATGTTGTAAAGTGAGTGCAAGAATTAATTGTAGTAGTATTCGTTGGCTGAGCGCTTGTACAGATGCAATACCCATCCACCGCGTATGCCAAACAAAATATCGTTGCGCTTAGCATTGTCGGTGAGGCCAGTGTCGAAATTCAAATCTCTTCGTCCTCTTGTAAATCCTTGATAGCACTCAACACCAAGGAAGAAGTTGACCAATTTATTGTTGGACATCAATGAGTAGCCTGCAAATTGATAAAGGGTAGAGTCCGTTAGTTAGTCGGTCGTAGCCTTTGAGGTAATCACCTTCTAAGAATCGAATTTCATTTTCTTGGTGTTCTAAGCGAATTTTATGTTGCATAAAACCAACGCCACCATACACGAGAATTCCACTATTAGGATTGGGACTGAGCACATCAAATAATTTTCCGCCATTCAATGTCAAGCACCAGCCCCGCTGCTGAATGAACATTTTTACTACTTGACCTTGATTGTCCAAAATTTCACCATCTGCAGTGTATAGATTAGACAGCAGTCCTGGCTCATAAACACGGTTGCCGAAGATGTAAGACCATTGCACCCCATAGTACCAATTCTTTTTGGACTTGATATGAAAGCCTACGCCCAAGCCACCATTGATACCAAAACGATCAGCCAAATCTCCACCAGGGATTTGGTAAGCGTAGCTAATGGATACGTGTGGATCGAACAATGAACTATCGCGCACTTGAAATTGTGCTTGAACATTGAGAGCGCCAATCAATGCTATGAAAATGAACAATGAACGCATAATGATGCAAAGAAACGCGTTGATTTGGTATTGTCAAAAAAAAGGACACAATTCATGCTCAATTATTTCACCTGAATGTATTTACATTTACAGCCCAATAATAACTTGAGATATGAAACCGCTTCACATGGTTGACTTGAAAAGTCAATACGATAAAATTCAAAATGAAATTGATCAAGCCGTTCTTGATGTGATCCGATCTACCGCTTACATCAATGGACCTGAAGTGAAGAATTTTCAAAAATCGCTTGAAACGTATTTGAATGTGAAGCATGTCATTCCATGTGCGAATGGAACAGATGCATTGCAAATTGCTATGATGGCTCTCAATCTTCAGCCTGGTGATGAGGTAATCACGGCGAGCTTCACTTATGTAGCTACGGCAGAAGTAATTGCATTGCTGCATTTGAAGCCTGTAGTTGTCGATGTGATTCCTGGAACATTTGATATTGATCCTGCCGCAGTAGAAGCCGCTATTACTTCAAAGACGAAAGCAATTGTTCCTGTGCACTTGTTTGGTCAATGTGCCAACATGGAAGCCATCATGGATATTGCTAAAAAGCACAATCTATATGTGATTGAGGACACCGCTCAAGCTATTGGCGCGGAGTACACCTTTGCGGATGGTTCAAAAGCGAAGGCGGGAACAATTGGCCATATCGGAGCTACTAGCTTTTTCCCTTCAAAAAACTTGGGGTGTTATGGCGATGGTGGAGCCATCTTTACCAATGATGATCAGCTTGCTGAAAACATGCGCATGATTGCCAATCATGGACAAACAGTACGTTATTATCACGATGTGGTGGGCGTTAATTCTCGCTTGGATAGTATTCAAGCAGCGGTGTTAAATATCAAGTTGAAACATTTGGATGAGTATTCTGCTGCACGCAATCGCGTGGCTGCCTATTATGATGAAGCATTTAAAAATGTTCCACAGTTAAAAACACCTGAGCGAGCTAAAAACAGCACCCATGTATTTCATCAATACACCTTGGTTACAGATGGGATTGACCGATTTGGAATGCAAGAGTTCTTAGCTTCAAAAGGTATTCCTGCGATGGTGTATTACCCTGTGCCATTGCATATGCAAAAGGCATATACCGATCCACGATATAAAGAAGGCGACTTTCCTGTGACGGAAGACCTTTGCAAGCGCGTCATTTCTTTACCAATGCACACCGAGTTGGACGAAGAGCAATTGAAGTTCATCACAGATGGAGTGAAGGAGTTTTTAGCGATGTAATTTCCTAGGTCACACTAGCAGTTTTATTTTTTCTATTGAAATATCAATTTTGGAGAACTTAGATTCTACCAAAAACTTCTATATTGCATCATGAAGAAACTATTACTCACATTCGCTTTTGCTATTGCTGCTGGTGTTACTCTGTTTAGTCAAATTGAAGTAATGCCATGTCAATTGTACCCATTCAGTCTGAATCAACCAAGGTACGCTCATACGATGCATGTTTTGGATCTTGACATACTTGTTTTAGGAGGCTATGATGATGGAGGTGTATTGGCTACCGCTCAGTATAATGAAACCACCATCAACATGAATGAAGGACATGCCGACCATACCTCGGAAGAATTAAATGATGGACGAGTAATTGTAATCGGAGGTTGGAACGGTTCTACCAATTTGACGGTAATTGAAGTTTTTGATCAGGAATCCCAGCAATTCGATTATATCGCTGACATGGAAACGGGAAGGTCTTTTCACCGCTCTATCAAACTCAATGATGGTAGAATCCTTATTACTGGAGGATATGATGGAAATATCAATTTGACTTCTTGTGAAATATTTGATCCTTCAACAGAAGAGATGATCCAAGCTTCAGACATGAATTTTGCACGAAGCTCTCATACCATTACGAAATTACCTGATGGTAAAATTCTCGTAACTGGAGGGTACAATCCTGACAATGGATTCCAGCAGACCTCATGCGAAATCTATGATCCCGAGCTGGACACTTGGACAAATGCTGCTCCGCTGAACTCTGGCCGCGATAATCATGCTGCTGCCATTTATGGAAATGATCTTATTGTGTCTGGTGGAAGAATGTACAATGGCGATCTGAACATTTTTGAAGGTCAATCGACCATTGAAAAGTACGATATAGAAAACGATATATGGACGCTTATTACTATTCCAATGGCTGCTCCGTATTCATATCATCAGCTATACGCAACCTCGGGTTGGGGGCCAGCTTTTATTACTCCTGGTGGTGTTGACCACTCTGGAATAGGTGTGGATCTTACTTATTCTGAAATGGAGGAGTATTACTCATGGGGTAATTGGTCGGAAGGAAACGTTTTGTTAGGAAGTAATGATTTTTTCATTTCAGAAGTTCCTGCTGCGCCAGGCTATCTATATGCAAGTGTTTTGCAAAATTATGAGTTATACTATAGCGGTGGACTAGATGAAAATGGTATTAGTTCAGACATTTACCAATGTTTTCTGACTTGGGAATCGGTGCCCGAAATTCAACCTGTTTCTCTTGATATTTACCCTCTTCCAGCAACTGACCGAACGAACATTCGGTTGGATCGCTTTGCCAATTATACCTTGGAAATTTATGATGCGACAGGTAAGTTGGTGGAAAGTAGAAAAGGAAGTGGAAATACAATTGAAGTAAATCACCCCAGGCACATACCTGGCCAAGGTGATTACTTCCGATTACACTGCTACGGGCACAATCATTTTTAATTGATTAAACTCCACACGCAGTCAGAAGAACTGGAATCAATGGTACCATTTTCCAATTTTCGATGGTAAGCTTTTCACTGTCGAAATATCGACCACCACGGTGTGATTGGTGACATTTTTCTGTACGTCTAGCGCTAGGTGCTGCTTGAGTGAACTTTGTTTTTCTTTAAACTTATTTTAAAGTCGGCACGCATATAATCTGAGCTTTGTAAGCATAAGGGCTGGTGTCGTCAAGTACGGTGTGTCCCGCGTCAATTGAAGTAGCCAAGTCAATAGGTGTTTCTTAAACCACCTGTATAAATCAATCGTAAATTGATACCTAAAGTTTTGTTTTTACCTGATTTACCAACTGCCCATTCTTTCCAAAGTGAGCGTGCGACCTGAATCGAATCTGGTCCTGTGCCATTTGTTGTCCATCGCACGGTATTGCGAATTAAACAGTGTTCCAGATAACAAGAAATACAATCCATTTTTTAGTGAATTGCTCCACGGTCAATCTTATACCGTAGTTTTTGCCACGTCCGCTATTGGTCATTGGCTCAAGGATATAGTCATACCCATATTGAGGGTCGACAACGATGAACCCGCTTTATTTTCTACTTATATTATACAGGTGCTGATAGTACCCTTCCAATTTCGCATGTAAGTAGTTGTTGATGCGGTGGTCGTAGCCCAACACCAAATGTTGGGCTTTGTTCAACCCTAGATTTTTATTTAAATATTGAACACGACCCGCGTCGTCGGTTGTTTCACCATAATAAATTCCAATGGGCTGGACCTGATCGCGCATGCTGCAGCTGAAGGCTCCATGTATGTCTGTGATCGGTAGTGTATTTTAACGTAGCTCGAGGCTCAATGCTCATTTTGCTATTATCAATCACCCTAAATAATGCACCCACTGAGTAATTGCCATTGCTCATTGATACGATAGTTATTTCCATTGAGAAAAGCTTGAACAGTGTACATTCCAGCATCGGTATCTAAGGGTTTTACCCATACATTCAAATCTTCATTTCCAAATATTTTTTATAGAGTCCAAATTGAATGTGATTGAAGTATCATGTCAAAGTGCGAATGCTGTGGCGTGCATTCAATTTCCAATTCCATACAGAATTGAAAGTGATTTTATTTGTGCAAACGTTTCTTTCGTAGCGCTGCTCAAATTTCAAATTATCATCGAGTCTGTCTTCTACATAACTAATGCTTGTGCCTGAAGCCGCAATGGTGTTTTGTAGGTAATGATTTTCATTGAAAATGTATTGGTGCTTTAGTCCAACCATTCCAGTATTGCTGATGTATTTGCCTCTTTCACGATCGCTCGGATATTCCCATTTGGCGCTGTCTTCCTGAGCTTTAAAACTTTGGTCGCTCAATCCACCAAAACCAAAAAGACTAAACGTTCCGGCTTTTTTAGTTGGCATGTACACATTGAAACTGAGATCTTGAAAATTGGTAACGCCGTCTCCCACATTCACTCCAATATTACTAAGCAGCGAAAGGGTAGAGTAGCGGTAATTGATCAAGAAACTGCCATCGTATCCTTTCTTAATTGGACCTTCTACAGCAGCGTCTATCCCCAAGAATCCTGCTTGCAAAGTGTACTCACGCTTTTCATTATTTCCTCTTCTGAGGCGAAGGTCGAATACTCCTGATAAGGCATTGCCATATTCAGCGGAAAACGCACCGGTCATAAAATCGGAGTTGGCGAGCAGTTGAGTGCTTAAGATAGAAATACCACCTCCCGAAGTGGCAGGAGCACTGAAGTGATTGGGGTTGGGAATATCAATTCCCTCCATTCTCCAAAGCAAGCCATAAGGATTATTTCCGCGAATGGCGATGTTGTTGTTTCCATCATCTGTTGCTTGAACTCCTGCAAAAGACGCGGCCATTCTGCTCTGGGTCATTGATGGCTGCGGCAAACTTTTTGTGTTTCCTCTACGCTAAAGGTGCGGGTGCTCGTTCCGCTCATGCTGTTTACAGCTTCAGATTTATTGATTTCTTCCACTATTTCAACACCAGCCAGAGGCAATGTCTTCTTCAATGCTATGTTGAGCACCAATTCTTTTCCACTTTTCAAATCTAAATTTTGAAATGAAGCGGGCTTGTAACCAGTGAAATTTACGACGAGTGAAACTTTACCTACGGCAACATTTTCTATCTTGAAGTGACCATCAAAATCACTAATTGCGCCTTGTAGAGGATCCGTGCCAACCACTACAATACAGCCGGAATAGGGCTGTTGGAAATATTATCAGTGATGGTTCCTCGCACGGTTCGCTTTAATTCTTGCGCATGCGCGCAAATGCACTTAAAAGAATGAAAAGGAATGACAGTAGAAGGGAAGTTTTGAACGTGATTCTACAATTCGAGTAGTCTGTGAAAGTATTAATTTTGGATTCTCTCAAAAAAGTTGCCACTTTTATCAAATTCGATGATGAGATCATTGGATAATTTTACTTTTGATGATTGTCTTCCAACTTCCATTGCATTAAGTCCAGTGTAATGTTCTTCGAGGTAATTTGATACAGGAATGGAAAGCACGAAATGGCAGGAATAGGAGATACACCTTCGATGCAAATCACTTTTCGATTATTAAATTCGAGGTAAAAGCTTGCTGTTAGATAAACTTCGTACTCCCTGCGCAAATCGTCGTAAACTCTTGTTACGCGCACAATTTCATTTTCGGAAAATGAAGTGAAGTGTAAGATTTAATTTCAGACGGAATGGCATCATTGGCCAATACTTTTTCTTTTTCGCAGCTTGTAAGTGTGAAGGTGGAGAACATTGCGAAAGAAGGTTAAGAAAGATGTTGTTTTAAGTATGTTTTTGTTTGGATTACATGCTTACGACACCTCAAAAAAGACTTTTATTCCATATTCATTTTTTAGAAAATCTTATTCCAGCTTTCCATCCCAACCATACTTCGAATGAATAGGACCTGAATAATCGGAATAATAATGGTACGATGATCAAAATAGGGCTGATAGGTTTCATCCTTATCGACGATAGAATAGTTGATGTTTCCGCTCCGAATAGGCCACATGCTTGCTTAATTGCCATTCAAGACCGATTTGAAAACTTATTGTTCAGATTTACTTTTTCAATCCTACCACCTTCTACCATTTGTTGTGAAGTCAAATCAAAATTGAGGCGCACATTTTTAGCCAATTTAGGAGCCGTTCCGATACCATAACCGAACGACCATTCGGTACTGTCTCTGTAAGCTGGGCGTATGGAGGAAAGTAGGATGGTATAGAATTGTGGAACACCCGAACGGAACGCAAGATTGAGGTGCTCATCACTATCATAGCTGATTTCGAGTTTGTGATAACCTGATTTTACAAAATTGAAAAATCCAATTGGAGTTCCGCTCATGCTATCGGCAATATTGATAAAGCCAATTTGAACATCCGCATGATGAGCATAATTGACAAGTCCAGCCAACTGCACGCCACTAAACTTTTCTCTCGAAATATTGGCTATACCGGCTAATTGGAAGCCACTAGAACTTTTCCCGGTGTAATTAAACAATCCTCCGAGTGCAAAACCATCAAACCCTTGAGGGTTGTAATTGAAGAGTCCTCCTATCTGCGCGCCCTTGGAATGGAGTTGATTGTACCCAAAGAGTCCCGATAATTGAAATCCACTTTGGGCACCACCGTTTAGATTGTACAGTCCTGCTATTTGAACTCCTTCCGCATTTTCTCTATTCATATTGAACAAGCCTCCAAATTCAAAAGCACGAGAACTAAAGGCTACCCCGCCAAGAATATTGAATGAAAAGGCGTTGCTGCAATTCGCAGAAAGGCGGTGGTTGGTGCCGATGAATGGTACAAAACTTACTTGTGCTTTGCGATAAATCGTATCGCCTACGTTCTCAACTTCAGGTCGGTTTTTTAACCAGAAAACCGCAATTTCTTGCGCCACATTGTCCCAACCTCGCTTGATGGCGGTGAGGTCTATGTGCAGCGTGGAGTCAGGCTTTTCATCGAGGATGAGGCTGTGGAAATTTCCAGAATTATTGATCATTGCAAAAGCCGTATCACTGTATGCTGATTTACTGATCATAATTTCTTCTGGGGCATATTCTCGCTTGATGTACAGTTCGAAATATCCAGTAGTGTCGGTGTTTGCAGAACTTCTTGATCGTTTGTCGTAGACCGTTACATCGTTCAGCGAATTGCCATCTTGGTCGTTGACGTAGCCTTTGATAGCCACCATCTTCTCCGCTTTTTTATCCTTTGAAATGATGATGTAATTTTTAGATTCTTTGAATTGAAAATCTGTTCCAATGCATTGAATCAGCACTGCGCGCAATGGTTGATTAGCAAGCGATACGGTCACTTTTGTTTGTGTGTCTAGCGTATTCGGTGAATACGAGAAGATGATATTATTTTCCTTCTCCAATTTGGATAGCGCATCGCGAAGTGGAATGTTTACACATTGAAAGGAAATTTTCTTATCTAATTTCTGGGAAAATACTTGAATAGAAAGACTCCCCAAAAGGATCAACAGGGTGATTCTAATTGCAGCCATTTCCAGTCAGTTTGTATTTTGAATTTTCTTCTTTTAGATCAGCATTTATAGTTGAAGAAATAATCTCCAAGATGAATGACAAGGGCTCATTACTAAAGCGTACATTGATGAGGCAATTCTCAATTTCAGGAGACACTTCAATTTCTTTTTCATAGTAGAATGAAAGTGTTTTTACTACTTCAGAAAGTTTGGTGTCTTTGAAGTCGAACTCGAATACTTCAGTTTTATCTATAGGTAGAAATTTGTGTTGAAGTTTCGAGTAGATACCTACTTCCGAAGCCTTGAGTTCAAGGGCATTGCCGTATTCATCATAGCATTTTACAATTCCCTCAATCACGGTCACTGTGATGAGCGAATCACTTTCAGCGTTATCTACTTTAAATATAGTTCCGATGTCCTCAATCGTTAGTTCGTCGGTGATTACTTGAATTTGTCCGTGTGATTTAACGTTGAAAGCAGCCGATCCTTCCAGCTTATATTGATGTTTGTTGGATGATTCATCGAAGTGGTATGCTACACTCGAATGTGGCGCCAATTCGATCATGCTGCCATCAGGCAAAGTATCTCTTGATGTCACTTCATTGGACGCAATGATGACTTCTGAAGTAGGCAATAGGAAAATTGAAATAACGATTGCGGCTACTACAGCGGCGGCGGCGTAGTACCATCGGAAGGATTGTTTCTTTGAAGCAATCTTTTGTTGAATGTCAGAATATGCTTTTGCAGTCTCATTGGTTGGATGAGTAATATGGTAGACCGCCGACATTTGATGGAAGTAGTCCAAATTTTCTTCGCTAGCATCGATCCATTCAAGCAAAACCTCGCGTTGGTCATCTGCAATTTCTCCTTTCAAATGAGCAGCGATGATTGCATCAATATTTTCTTGTGATAAATTCATGGCGTCTATTTGAATAAGAATGGAAAGAGGATAATGGCGATAGGCAGAAAGTCGGAGAGTTCTGTTCGCATATGTTTCAATGCCTTGCCCATGTGTACTTCCACTGTTTTGATGGAGATATTCAATTCGTCTGCTATTTCTTGATATTTCAAGCCTTCTATGCGACTGAGCTCAAACACTTTTTTGGTTTGGTCAGATAGTTTTTGCATAGCACTCTGAATAGCCGACTCCAGGTCTGTGGTGTGGCTTTGATGAGCTACGCGTAAGTGAGAGGAAGCAGATACATCGCTCTGATGGGTGCGTTTCACCTTCTCGTGGCGCAGCCAGTTGAGGCATCTGTTTTTGACAGAAGTGTAGAGCAATCCTTGCAAAGATTGCTCGGCTTCAAATTTTTCGGGGTTGTCCCAGATCTGTAAAAACAGTTTCTGAACAATATCCCTGGCATCGTCTTCATCTTTGATGAGCAGGCGAGCATAGTCGCACAGGGGTGCGTAATAGTTGCGAAATACCATTTCAAATGCTTTGTGGTCTCGCGCCTTGATACCAGTGATAAAATTAGAAGCTCGCAATAGTGTTTGAATTGTGTGGGCCAAGGTAAAAAGGAGCGTTTAATGGATGACACCTTGGTATAAATTTACCCCTATAAGGGCCGTAAATATTTATTCAAACTATATCGTTTCTTACGATATTGAAAAAATCAATGTAAAATTTCCAGTTAACGGGTTCTGGACTTATTTATTGCATTTTCAGTGTTTTAGCGTGTAGTAAATCGTGCTCTTTTTTCATGTTAATCAACTGATAATCAATGGTTGGCTAAATGTCGCATTTCTGTAATAAGGATGAAAAAAATTCAGAATGAGGGAGTTAAAATCGACTTATGCGGGGTGTGAAAAAGGGTGGGGAATTGTTAAAAATGGGGTTTTCAACAGGTCTGACTGCTATTTATATGATTGATTTTCAGATATTTGAAATGAGTTATAAAAAAAAGAAAAATTATTTTTTGCTAACTATTGCACGAACGGAATCTCTGAGTATTTTTGCAGCCCGTTTTTCCGCTCGAAATGACTCGAGTGGAACAGTGTGAAAAAAAGGAACTTAGAATAATGCCAACAGTTCAACAATTAATACGTAAAGGACGTCAGCCGAAAACTTACAGAAGTAAGTCTGCTGCATTGACCTCTTGCCCACAGCGCAGAGGAGTATGTACTAAGGTATATACTACAACACCAAAGAAACCTAACTCAGCTCTTCGTAAGGTAGCGAAAGTTCGTCTTACGAATGGTTTTGAAATCATTGCCTACATCGGTGGTGAGGGACACAACCTTCAGGAGCACTCTATCGTGTTAGTACGCGGTGGTCGTGTGAAGGACCTTCCAGGTGTTCGTTACCACATTGTACGTGGTGCACTAGACACTGCAGGTGTGAACGGTCGCGGACAGCGTCGTTCGAAGTATGGAACAAAACGTCCAAAAGTTAAAAAATAATCCTTTCAAGATAAATAAATCATGAGAAGAAGAAAGGCCAAAAAAATTGCGGTTCTACCAGATCCAAAATTTAACGACACAGTTGTTACGAAATTCGTAAACAACCTAATGCTTCAAGGAAAGAAAGGTACTGCTTTCGCCATTTTCTACGATTCAATCGAGAAAGTGTCTACTAAGACTGGTGAAGAAGGACTTGAAATTTGGAGAAAAGCGTTGGAAAACGTTACTCCAGCCGTAGAGGTTAGAAGCCGTCGTGTAGGTGGTGCTACATTCCAAATTCCATCACCAATCCGTGAAGATCGCAAGAATTCAATGGCAATGAAGTGGTTGATTGGTTATGCTCGTGGCAGAAATGAGAAGAGTATGTCAGAGAAGTTAGCTAACGAAATCATCGCTGCTTCAAAAGGTGAAGGTGCTGCTTACAAAAAGAAAGAAGACGTTCACAGAATGGCGGAAGCTAACAAAGCTTTCTCACACTTCAGATTCTAATAAGTAAAGAAGACAAAAAGAGATAGAAATGTCACGCGACTTAAAATTTACAAGAAACATTGGTATTGCTGCCCACATTGATGCGGGTAAGACAACTACCACGGAGCGTATTCTTTATTATGCAGGTGTGAACCACAAAATTGGTGAAGTTCACGATGGAGCTGCTACTATGGACTGGATGGCTCAGGAGCAAGAGAGAGGTATCACTATCACTTCTGCTGCTACAACAGTATTCTGGAACTACCGCAACAATAAGTACCAAGTAAACATTATCGATACTCCAGGTCACGTTGACTTTACAGTAGAGGTAAACCGTTCACTTCGTGTATTGGACGGACTAGTATTCCTTTTCAGTGCTGTTGATGGTGTTGAACCACAGTCTGAAACAAACTGGCGTCTTGCCGATAACTACAGTGTAGTTCGTATCGGTTTCGTAAATAAAATGGACCGTCAAGGAGCTGACTTCTTGAAAGTTGTGAAGCAAGTTAAAGAAATGCTTGGTAGCAACGCGGTTCCACTTCAACTTCCTATCGGTGCTGAAGATGATTTCAAAGGAGTAGTTGACTTGATCAACTTCCGTGGAATGATCTGGAATGAAGCTGATAAGGGTATGACTTATGAAGTAGTTGATATTCCAGCAGACATGATGGAAGAAGCTACTCAATACCGTGAAAAACTTCTTGAGGCTGTTTCTGAATATGATGACAACCTTATGATGAAGTTCTTCGATGATCCAGAATCAATCACAGAACGTGAAATTTTGGACGCTCTTCGTCAAGCTTGTCTTGATATGAAGATTGTTCCAATGGTTTGTGGTTCATCTTTCAAAAACAAAGGTGTTCAAACAATGCTTGATCTTGTAATGGAGATCCTTCCAAGTCCTCTAGACAAGGAAAGCATTAAGGGTACAAACCCAGATACAGAGGAAGAAATTTTCCGTAAGCCAAGCGTAAGCGAACCATTCGCCGGTCTTGCTTTCAAAATTGCAACTGACCCATTCGTAGGTCGTCTTGCCTTCACTCGTGCTTACTCAGGTGTTCTTGAAGCAGGTTCATACGTGTTCAACTCACGTAGCGGAAACAAAGAGCGTATCTCACGTATCTTCCAAATGCACGCTAACAAGCAGAACCCAATTGAAAGATTGGAAGCTGGTGATATCGCTGCAGTAGTTGGATTTAAAGATATCAAAACTGGAGATACACTTTGCGACGAGAAAAACCCAATCGTTCTTGAAGCAATGAACTTCCCAGATCCAGTTATCGGTATCGCAGTTGAGCCTAAGACTCAAGCTGACTCTGATAAAATGGGTATGGCTCTAGCAAAACTTGCTGAAGAAGATCCAACATTCCGTGTTAGAACTGACGAAGATTCAGGACAAACAATCATCTCTGGTATGGGTGAGCTTCACCTTGAGATCATCGTTGACCGTTTGAAGCGTGAGTTTAAAGTGGAATGTAACCAAGGTGCTCCACAAGTATCTTACAAAGAGACTATCACCGGTTCTACTAACCACAGAGAAACTTTCAAGAAGCAGTCTGGTGGTAAAGGTAAATTCGCTGATATCGTTGTGAATATCGGACCAAACGATGACGCTGAGAAACCAGGTCTTGTGTTTGTAAACAATATTAAGGGTGGTAACGTTCCTCGTGAATTTATCCCTTCAGTTGAGAAAGGATTCAAAGAAGCAATGCTTAACGGTGTTCTTGCTGGATACCCAGTTGATTCTTTGAAAGTAGAGTTGAACGATGGTTCATTCCACGCGGTTGACTCTGATGCACTTTCTTTCGAATTGTGTGCTAAAATGGCTTACCGTGAAGCTATGCCTAAGTGCCGTCCAATCCTTCTTGAGCCAATCATGAAGCTTGAGGTTGTTACTCCTGCTGAAAACATGGGTGACGTAATCGGTGACTTGAACAAGCGTCGTGGTATGATCGAAGGTACTAACGAAAGAAACGGTGCAACCGTTATCAACGCAAAAGTTCCACTTTCTGAAATGTTTGGTTACGTGACAGACTTACGTACTATCACATCAGGTCGTGCAACTTCAACAATGGAATTCAGCAATTACTCTGCAGCACCATCAAACGTTGCTGAAGCAGTAATCGCAAAAGTGAAAGGTAAAGCCAACGCATAATATAAACCATTAGATGGCTCAGAAGATCAGAATCAAATTAAAGTCTTACGACCACAATCTAGTTGACAAGTCAGCTGAGAAGATTGTTAAAACAGTTAAGGCAACAGGTGCAGTAGTAAACGGACCTATTCCACTTCCTACGCACAAGAGAATTTACACCGTGCTTCGTTCACCCCACGTGAACAAGAAAGCTCGCGAACAGTTCGAGTTGAGCTCTTACAAGCGCCTTCTTGACATCTACAGTTCTTCTTCAAAGACAGTAGATGCCTTGATGAAGCTAGAGCTTCCAAGCGGAGTAGAAGTAGAAATTAAAGTGTAGTCACAAATAAATTAATAAACACATGCCAGGAATTATTGGTAAAAAGGTCGGGATGACTAGTGTCTACAGTGCCGCTGGAAAGAATATTCCATGCACAGTGATAGAGGCTGGTCCATGTGTGGTGACACAGATCAAGACCAAAGAAAAGGACGGCTATGAAGCTGTTCAGATCGCCTTCGGCGACAAAAAAGAAAAAAACACCTCGAAGCCTATGATGGGCCACTTTAAGAAAGCGGGTGTTACTCCAAAGCGTCACATTGTTGAAGTTGATGGCTTCGAACAAGAAGTGAAACTAGGAGATGTGTTGAACCTTACGGATGTTCTTGTAGAAGGAGAATTCGTAGATGTAATCGGTACCTCAAAAGGTAAAGGTTTCCAAGGTGTTGTAAAGCGCCACGGATTCGCAGGGGTAGGTGAGAGCACTCACGGTCAGCACAACCGCCTTCGTGCACCAGGTTCGCTTGGAGCATCTTCTGATCCATCTCGTGTATTCCCAGGAATGAGAATGGCAGGAAGAACTGGAGGTGACCGTAGAACAGTTCAGAACCTAGAAATTGTGAAAGTTCTTGCTGAGGAAAATCTTATACTCATCAAAGGTGCCGTACCAGGTTTTAATGGTGCAACCGTTTTAATCGTGAAGTAACATGCAATTAGAAGTATTAAATAGTCAAGGCCAAAAGACAGGTAACAAGGTTACTCTGGATGATAGCATCTTCGCTATCGAGCCAAACGACCACGCGATCTACTTGGATGTGAAACGTTACCTTGCTGCTCAACGCACAGGAACACACAAAACCAAGCACCGTGGAGAAGTAAACGGATCAACTCGTAAACTTCACAAGCAAAAAGGTACTGGTGGATCTCGTAAGGGAAGCATCAAAAACCCATTGTTCCGTCAAGGGGGTAGCATCTTCGGTCCACGTCCACGCCAATATGATATCAAAGTAAATAAAAATACACAACGTCTTGCTCGTGCTTCTGCTCTTGCATACAAGGCTAAAGAAAACGGACTTGTTGTTGTGGATGCTTTGAACATGAACGGCCCAAAGACAAAGGACTTCGTTCAAGTGTTGAACAACCTTAGCCTCGCTGATAAAAAGACATTGGTTCTTATCTCGGAAAGAAATGACAGTATCTACTTGTCATCTCGTAACCTACAGAGAGCACGTGTTCAAATCGCTAGCTTGGTTAACACATACGACATCATGAATTGCAACAATATCGTATTCGTAGGTAACGCACACGAAGTTGTTACAGAAATCTTGAAAAAGTAAGCACCATGGAAATTTTGATCAAACCACTCGTTACCGAAAAAATGACTGCTATCACTGAGAAGCAGGGTAAGTTCGGTTTCATCGTAGATCTTAACGCTAACAAGATTGAGATCAAGAAGGCAGTTGAAAAGGCTTATGGTGTGACTGTAACAGGTGTGAACACCATCAGATACGATGGCAAGCGCAAAACGCGCTATACAAAAACCGGAATCGTTGAAGGACGTACGAAGAGCTACAAAAAGGCTATCGTTTCTTTAGCAGCCGGAGACACAATTGACTTTTACGCCAACATTTAAGATATCCTCGGAAAATGGGCATTAGAAAATTAAATCCGGTAACTCCGGGACAGAGATTCAAAGTCGCACAGACTTTTGATGAGATCACAACTGACAAGCCGTTTAAGGCATTGGTTGTGCCAATGAAAAAAACTGGTGGTAGAAACAACCAAGGTAAGCGTACTATGCGCATGATTGGTGGTGGACACAAGCGCAGATACCGTTTGATCGATTTCAAGCGTAACAAGCACGAAGTGGAAGCTAAGGTTCTAACTATCGAGTACGATCCAAACCGTTCAGCTCGTATCGCTCTTGTAGAATACGCTGATGGAGAGAAGAGATATATCATCGCTCCTCAAGGATTGACTGTAGGTCAAAGTATCATGAGCGGAACAGGTGCAGCTCCAGAAATTGGAAACGCACTTCCACTTAGAGATATTCCACTAGGTACTACCATCCACAACATTGAGATGAAGCCTGGTAAAGGTGGATCGATTGCAAGAAGTGCAGGTAGCTATGCTCAATTGTCAGCTCGTGACGGTGCATACGCTGTGATCTCACTTCCTTCAGGTGAAACTCGCTTGATCCTTGCAGATTGCCTTGCTACTATTGGTGTAGTATCAAATGGTGAACACAATCTAGTTCGCTCTGGTAAAGCTGGTCGCTCTCGTTGGAAAGGTCGTAAGCCACGTGTACGTGGTGTGGCAATGAACCCAGTAGATCACCCAATGGGTGGTGGTGAAGGACGTCAGTCTGGAGGTCACCCAAGATCTAGAAAAGGTATGCCAGCTAAAGGCTACAAGACACGCCGCAACAAGAAAGCGTCTACTAAATTTATTATCGAACGTAGAAAGAAATAAGATAAACCATGGCAAGGTCACTGAAAAAACCACCCTTTATTCACTACAAGTTGAATAAGAGAGTAGAGGATGCTCAAGCTTCTGGAAAGAAGAGTGTTATCAAAACTTGGAGCCGCGCCAGCACAATCACTCCAGATTTTGTTGGATTAACCATCGGTGTACATAACGGAAAGACTTTCATTCCAGTTTATGTTACAGAAAACATGGTAGGACATAAACTTGGAGAATTTTCTCCAACCCGCAACTTCCGCGGTCACTCAGGAAACAGAAAATAATCCCTTCAAAGAATAAAGAGAAATGGGAGCCCGTAAAAGAATAATGGCCGATAGGCTAAAAGAAGAGCGCAAGAGTAACTCTTTCGCAACCTTGAAAAACGAACCTTCATCTCCTCGTAAGATGAGATTGGTAGCTGATGCTATCAGAGGTAAGGAAGTGGTTTCAGCATTGAACATGTTGAAGTTCACTCGCAAGGCTGCAGCTTTGCCAATGGAGAAGCTTCTTCGCAGCGCTATCGCTAACTGGCAAGCTAAGAATGCTGGTGAAGACATCGCAACTTCAAACGTTGTAATTAAAGAGATCCGTGTAGATGTATCTCGCACACTTAAGCGTATTAGCCCAGCACCACAAGGACGCGCACACCGCATCCGTAAGCGCAGCAATCACGTGACAATCATTTTAGATAAAAAATAACATAAGAAGCTAGAATGGGACAAAAATGTAACCCGATAGGTAATCGACTCGGCTTCATCAAGGGCTGGGACAGCAATTGGTACGGCGGTAACAATTACACTGACAAAATCGTTGAAGACGACAAAATCAGAAAATACTTGATGGCACGTCTTAAGAAGGCGTCTGTATCAAAAATTGTTATTGAAAGAACGCTTAAGCTCGTAACCGTAACAATCAATACTGCTAGACCAGGTGTTATCATCGGTAAAGCTGGATCTGAAGTGGATAAGCTTAAAGAAGAATTGAAGAAATTGACCGGCAAAGACGTTCAAATCAACATCTTCGAAATTAAGCGTCCAGAGCTTGATGCTCGTTTGGTAGCAGATGGTATCTGCCGTCAAATTGAAGGTCGTATCAGCTACCGTAGAGCAACCAAAATGTCTCTTGCAAGTAGCATGAGAATGGGTGCTGAAGGAATCAAAGTAACAATCTCAGGTCGTTTGAACGGTGCTGAAATTGCTCGCTCTGAGACTTATAAAGAAGGAAGAACTCCTCTACATACTCTTCGTGCTGATATCGATTATCATCACGCTGAAGCTCACACTGCATATGGCCGTATCGGAGTAAAGGTATGGATCTGCCGCGGTGAGGTTTACGGAAAGAGAGACCTTAGCCCTAACTTCGGTCAACCAACAGCTCAAAAGGCTCGTGGTGGAAACGAAAGAGGTGGTGAAAGAAGAGATAACCGTAGAGGCGGAAATCCACGCGGCGACAAAAGAAACAACCGCGGTTAATAAAAGAAATAGAAACTGAGTCAATATAAACGACCATGTTACAGCCAAAAAGGACGAAATACAGAAAGCAGCAGAAAGGTAAGATCAAAGGTATCGCTACTCGCGGATCTCAGCTTGCCTTCGGAAGCTTCGCTATCAAAACCTTAGATGAAGGTTTTATTACATCACGTCAGCTTGAAGCTGCTCGTGTGGCCCTTACCAGATATATGAAAAGAGAAGGTAAGGTTTGGATTAGAATTTTCCCTGACAAACCAATCACTGCAAAACCTGCTGAGGTTCGTATGGGTAAGGGTAAAGGAGCTCCAGACCATTGGGTGGCAGTTATCAAACCAGGAAGAATCCTTTTCGAAGCTGAAGGTGTGCCTTTGGCAGTAGCTGAGGAAGCACTTCGCCTGGCTTCGCAAAAGTTGCCATGCCGCACTAAGTTCATCGTTCGTCCTGATTACGTAGAATAAAAATAACAGCAATGAAGGCTGCAGATATTAAAAATATGTCAGATGCTGACATCCTTGAAAAGATCAAGGAAGAAACAGCTGTTTTGGTTAAAATGAAATTTAACCACAACATCGCTGGAACAGAAAACCCAATGCTCCTAAGAGCTAAGCGTCGCGATATCGCACGTCTTAAGACGGTTTTAAACGAAAGAAAAAACAATAAATAGAATCCTTGATAATGGAAAGGAATCTTCGCAAAGAAAGAATTGGAGTTGTAACCTCCAACAAAATGAATAAGTCCGTAGTAGTGACTGTTGAAACGAAAGTGATGCACCCTAAATACGGTAAATTCGTAAAGCACACTAAAAAGTTCATGGCTCATGACGAAAAAGAGGAGTGCGGTATCGGTGATACAGTAAAAATTATGGAAACTCGCCCGCTCAGCAAATTGAAGCGCTGGAGATTGGTAGAGATTATTGAAAAGGCTAAGTAAGCCATTAAAAAGATTTTGAGCAATGGTACAAAACGAATCTCGACTAAAAGTAGCTGATAACAGCGGAGCAAGAGAAGTTCTTGTGATCCGAGTGTTGGGTGGTACTCGCCGCCGCTACGCTTCATTAGGTGACCAAATTGTGGTTACCGTGAAGGATGCGCTTCCAAGCGGAAACGTGAAGAAAGGAGCTGTTACAAAAGCAGTGGTCGTTCGCACGAAAAAAGAAGTTGAAGACCTGATGGAAGCTATATCCGTTTCGACGATAATGCTGTGGTTCTTCTTAACAACCAAGGCGAAATGCGTGGAACACGTATCTTCGGTCCAGTTGCACGTGAACTACGTGAGAAAGACTACATGAAGATTGTTTCACTAGCACCAGAAGTACTTTAATCAAGTAAATTAATAGAGCGATGTTTAAGCGACTCAAAATAAAAAAAGGCGACATGGTTGTGGTTACAGCCGGTGAAGACAAGGGCAAACAAGCTCGTGTTATCAGCGTAAACCGCGCTAATGATCGCGTAACTCTAGAAGGCGTTAATATGGTGACAAAACACCGCAAGCCTTCTGCTCAGAACCCACAAGGTGGTATCGACAAATTCGAAGCCGGTATTCACATCAGCAATGTGATGGTTATCGATGCAAAAAATAACGCGACTCGAGTTGGACGCAGAAAGAATTCTGAAGGTAAACTAGAGCGTTTTTCTAAAAAATCAGGGGAGGCACTTAAATGAGCTACGTTCCACGTCTAAGACAAAAATATTCGGACGAGATTGCTGCAAATCTTATGAAGAGATTTGAATACAAATCAGCAATGCAGGTTCCAAAGATCACTAAGATCTGCTTGAACCAAGGTATCGGAAAAGCTACTGCTGACAAGAAGTTGGTAGATGCAGCAGTTGACGAAATGACACTTATCAGTGGTCAGAAGGCAGTTGCTACGATGTCTACAAAGGATATCTCAAACTTCAAACTTCGTAAGGGCGTAGCTATTGGAGCTAAAGTTACTCTTCGTGGTGATCAGATGTATGAATTCCTTGATCGCTTGATTGCAGTATCTTTGCCAAGAACCCGCGACTTCCGTGGAGTGAAAGCTTCAGGTTTTGATGGAAGAGGTAATTTTACTTTCGGTGTGAAAGAACAAATTATCTTCCCTGAAATCGACCTAGATAAAGTGAAGGCAATTAACGGAATGGATATCACTTTCGTTACTACAGCACAAACGAACGAAGAAGCAAAAGCACTTCTTGAAGAATTCGGATTCCCATTTACTAAATAATATTACCAGAAAAGAATACCATGGCTAAGGAATCAATGAAAGCCCGCGAACGCAAACGTATCGCATTGGTTGAAAAGTATGCAGCAAAGCGCGAAGAGCTTAAGGCTGCAGGAGATTGGGATGCTCTACAGAAGCTTCCAAAAAACAGCAGCAAAGTGCGTGTACGCAATCGTTGCCAATTGACTGGTCGCCCTCGTGGTTACATGCGTCAATTCGGTCTTTGCCGTAACCAATTCCGCGAACTTGCACTAGACGGTAGAATCCCAGGTGTGAAAAAAGCAAGCTGGTAATATTTATAAATTAAGAAAAAGACGTAACAATGTTTACTGATCCAATAGCAGACTACTTAACCCGTATTAGAAATGCGCAGATGGCTCGCCACAAAGTGGTGGAGATCCCAGCTTCTAACCTCAAGAAGGAAATCACTAAGATCCTTCATGAAAAAGGGTACATCCTCAACTATAAGTTTGAAGATGGTAAGCCAGGAACAATCAAAATCGCTTTGAAGTACAACCCGAAGACAAAAACTCCGGCTATTACTAAAATTGAGCGCGTTTCAACTCCTGGTCACCGTAAATACGCTCACGTTGATGAGTTGCCACGTGTACTTAACGGTCTTGGTATCGCCGTAATGTCTACATCACATGGTGTTATGACAGAGAAAGAAGCTCGCCGTGAGAACGTAGGCGGTGAAGTATTGTGCTACGTATATTAAGAACAAGAAAAACATTTTGACCAATGTCAAGAATAGGTAAATCACCGATCAATATCGCAAATGGAGTAGAGGTTACTCTTGCGAATGGCGTGATCAAGGTAAAAGGTCCAAAAGGAGAATTACAACAAGAAATCGATTCTGCTATCAACGTAGAAATCGCTGATGGAGTAGTAACTCTTTCAAGATCTAGCGACCACAGAGACGCTCGCTCTAAGCACGGTTTGTACAGAGCGCTTATCAACAACATGATTGTTGGAGTAAGCACAGGCTGGAAAAAGAACCTTACGCTTATTGGGGTAGGTTACAGAGCTAAAGCTACTGGCCAACAACTTGAGCTAGCTCTTGGTTATAGCCACCCGATCATTATCGAACTTCCAAGTGAAATCAAAGTTTCGGCGAAAGCTGAAAAAGGGGAGAACCCAAGTGTTGAACTTGAAAGCTATGATAAGCAATTACTCGGACAAGTAGCCGCTAAGATTCGTAGCCTTCGTGCTCCGGAGCCTTACAAAGGAAAAGGTGTCCGCTACAATGGAGAATTTGTACGTAAAAAAGCTGGTAAGTCAGCAGCCAAATAATCGACTAAAGAAATGGCATTCAGCAAAGAAGCTCGTAGAGCAAAAATTCGCAAAAGAATTAGAGCTACTGTTCAAGGTACTGCAGTTAGACCACGTCTGTCAGTATTCCGTAGCAATACACAAATCTATGCTCAGGTAATAGATGACAATAAAGGTGTAACTATCGCTTCAGCTTCATCTTTAGCGATGAAAGAAGCTCAGAACGTTGCTAAAATCGAACAAGCTAAAATGGTAGGTCAGCAAATCGCTGAACGTGCAAAGGCAGCTGGTATCGAAGAAGTAATTTTCGACAGAGGTGGTTACCTATATCATGGTCGTGTGAAATCATTGGCAGAAGCAGCTCGTGAAGCTGGCCTTAAATTCTAATAATAAGTCATGGCAGAAATGAAAACAGTTCGCTCTAGCGAAACAGAATTGAAAGATCGCCTGGTTGCCGTAAACCGTGTAACAAAGGTGACAAAAGGAGGACGTACCTTCGGATTCGCTGCTATCGTAGTAGTGGGTAACGAAAACGGTGTTGTTGGCCATGGTCTTGGAAAATCTAAGGAAGTTTCTGAAGCTGTTACTAAAGCAGTTGAAGACGCTAAGAAAAACTTGGTGCAAGTGCCAATCCACAAAGGAACTATTCCTCACGAGCAAGATGGTAAATTCGGCGGAGCTCGCGTATTTATCAAGCCTGCATCTCTAGGTACCGGTGTTATCGCTGGTGGTGCGATGCGTGCAGTTCTTGAATCAGCTGGTGTAAAAGACGTATTAGCAAAGTCTAAAGGATCTTCAAACCCACACAACGTGGTGAAGGCTACAATCGACGCGCTTTCTCGTCTAAGAAGCCCTCAAGATGTTGCTAGAATGAGAGGAATCTCTTTGGAAAAAGTATACAACGGATAATATTATATAAAATGGCAAAAGTTGTTATCACTCAAGTACGTAGCGCTATCGGTCAACCAAAACGTCAAAAATTGACGATCGAAGCTCTTGGTATCAAGAAACTAAACGTACCAGTGGAAAAGGAAGTATCTCCTAACGTTGAAGGGATGATTCGCGCAGTTAGCCACCTGCTTAAAGTGGAATACAAATAATTGATTACCCGTAATAAGGCATTAATATGAATTTGCATAATCTTAAACCAGCTGAAGGATCTGTAAAAGACCGTAAGCGCGTAGGTCGCGGTGAAGGTTCTGGTCACGGTGGAACTTCTACACGTGGTCACAAAGGAGCAGGCTCACGTTCTGGTAACAAAAGAAAAATTGGTTTTGAAGGTGGACAAATGCCACTTCAACGCCGCCTTCCTAAATTCGGTTTCAAAAACATCAATAGAGTAGAATACAAAGGTATCAACCTTGATACTCTTCAGTTTATCTCTGAAAAGTACAATGTTACTGAGATCTCTGTTGATACGCTTATCGAACACGGAATTTGCAACAAGAAAGATCTTGTTAAAATCCTTGGCCGTGGCGAATTGAAAGGAAAAGTGAATATCACTGCTCATGGTTTCTCTGCAAAAGCTAAAGAAGCTATCGAAAAATTAGGCGGTACAACCACTACACTCTAAAACTTTTATGAAAGACTTTATCAAGAAAATAAAGGATATCTACAGACACGAAGAGCTAAGAGCTAAAATTGGTTTTACTCTTCTTCTGTTGCTTGTCTACCGTATTGGTTCGTTTATCATTCTCCCAGGAATCGATTCAAGTCAATTAGACGCTGGATCTCAAGGCGGAATTCTTGCATTCTTAGGTTTATTTACCGGAGGTGCATTCTCTAGAGCTTCAATCTTCGCACTTGGTGTAATGCCTTACATCTCTGCTTCGATTGTAATTCAGCTTCTAGGTCTTGCTGTTCCTACGATTCAAAAACTACAAAAAGAAGGTGAGTCAGGAAGAAAGAAGATCAATCAGTGGACGCGCTTCCTTACTATCTTGATTGCAGTAGTTCAGGCTCCAAGTTATATTACACAGTACGTACCGCAAGGTGCTCATCCTGAAGGATTCGGTTGGATTTTCAGCTCTGTGGTAATCTTGACTTGTAGCACTTTGTTTGTAATGTGGTTGGGTGAGAAAATCACTGACAAAGGAATCGGAAACGGTACTTCTTTGATCATCATGATCGGTATCATCTCTGACATTCCACGTGGTATCTACACTGAAGCTACTACACAGACATTGTTCTTCTTCCTTATTGAGTTGGCATTCTTGATCATCGTAATCGGAGCTGTTGTAGCTATCACGGTTGCAGTTCGTAGAATTCCTGTTCAAATGGCTCGTATGGCGCAGAGTTCTGGCCACTTGCCACAAGGAGAAGGCGCTAGAAACTACATTCCTTTGAAAGTGAATAGTGCTGGTGTAATGCCGATCATCTTTGCTCAAGCAATTATGTTCGTTCCAGCTCTTCTTCAAAATAACGAATCTTTCCGTGATAGTAAGATTCTACAAAGCTTGACAGACTTTACAGGGGTAGGGTACAATGTATTGTTGTTCACAATGATTATCCTTTTCACATTCTTTTACACTGCAATCGTGACGAATCCAAATCAAATTGCAGATGATTTGAAAAGAAATGGTAATTTTGTGCCCGGAATTAAGCCTGGAAAGCCAACTGCTGAATTTATTGATAGGGTTTTGTCGAATATAACACTTCCTGGTGGTATCTTTGTCGGCCTTGTCGCAATCCTTCCTGCATTGGTGATGATGGTCGGTTTGACCAAATCACAGATGTTCGGGCAGTTTTTCGGCGGTACATCTTTGCTAATTACAGTAGGAGTGATGCTCGATTTATTACAACAGATCGAGAGTCACTTGCTTTCTCGTCACTATGATGGACTGATGAAGTCTGGCAGAATGAGAGGAAGAAATGTATCGCCTGTGAGCACAGGTTATACAGGATAAAAAGATAAAAGGTGAAAAAACCGGTATATAAAACCGAGGATGAGATTGAGCTCATCAGAGAAAGTTCTTTACTTGTTGGAAAAACTTTGGCCGAAATAGCCAAGCTTGTTAAGCCAGGTGTTACCACACTTGAGCTCGACAAAGTGGCGGAAGAGTTTATTAAAGATCATGGAGCTTATCCTGGATTTCTAGGATACCACGATTTTCCAAACTCAATATGCGCCAGTGTAAATAGTTCTGTTGTACACGGAATACCTACTAATGTTCCTTTGAATGAAGGAGATATTGTATCAGTAGATATCGGAGTACTGAAGAATGGATACTGGGGGGACTCAGCTTATACTTTTCCTGTAGGACAAGTATCAGAAGAAGTAGCAAACCTACTTCGAGTTACCAAAGAATCGCTTTACCTGGGCATCGAGCAAGCAGTTTCTGGAAAGAGACTTGGTGATGTTGGACACGCCATTCAACATCATGCTGAATCAAACAACTATGGAGTTGTAAGAGAGCTTGTAGGACATGGAGTAGGAAAGGACCTTCACGAGGCACCCGAAGTACCGAATTATGGTAGAAGAGGATCAGAATGCAATTGTTGCCAGGATTGGTGATCGCAATTGAACCAATGGTTAACCTTTGGAAACCAAGAATATCAAGCAGATGAAAGATGGTTGGACCATCGTAACTGCAGATAACAAACCAAGCGCTCACTATGAGCACACTTTGGTGGTACGAAAGGATAAGGCTGAAATTTTATCAACTTTTGAATTGATTGAACAAGCATTAGGCTTGAAATAATATATGGCAAAACAAACGTCAATAGAGTTAGATGGTACCATCGTTGAAGCATTGTCAAATGCAATGTTTCGCGTTGAGTTAGAGAATGGACACGTTATTATTGCCCATATCTCAGGAAAGATGAGAATGCACTACATCCGCATCTTACCTGGTGATAGAGTGAAAGTGGAGATGTCTCCCTATGATTTGACAAAAGGAAGAATTAGCTTCCGTTATAAATAATTATTTGAACTACAATGAAAGTACGTGCATCGTTGAAAAAGCGCTCCGCAGATTGCAAAATTGTTAGCAGAAAAGGAAAGCTTTATGTAATCAACAAGAAGAACCCAAAGTTCAAACAAAGACAAGGATAAAAACTTCCCAAGAATAAACAGGGACTAACCATATATTGAAAAATGGCAAGGATAGCAGGTATCGACTTACCGCGTAAAAAGAGAGGCGAAATTGGCCTTACTTACATCTTCGGAATCGGACGTAGCACAGCTCGTCGTATTCTTATCGAAAATGGTATCGATGTAAACAAAAAAGTGGAGCAGTGGGATGACGACGATTTGTCGAAAATCCGTACTACCATCACTAATGAAGTGAAAGTAGAAGGTGCTCTTCGCTCTGAAGTTCAAATGAACATCAAGCGTTTGATGGACATCGGTTGCTACAGAGGTGTTCGTCACCGTGTAGGATTACCTCTTCGTGGTCAGTCTACGAAAAACAACTCTCGTACGCGTAAGGGTAAGCGTAAGACTGTTGCTAACAAGAAAAAAGCGGTTAAATAATAATTGACTTAAGCAAAAAATATTCACATGGCTAAATCAGATAAGAAAAAGAAGAAGAATGTTGTGGTTGAACCTGTGGGTCAAGCTCACATCCAGTCAACTTTCAACAACATTATCATCAGTCTCACAAACAACACTGGTCAGGTGATCTCATGGTCGTCTGCTGGTAAAATGGGATTCCGTGGTTCTAAAAAGAACACTCCTTATGCTGCTCAGCTTGCTGCTGAACAAGCAACTAAAGAAGCTTTCGACCTAGGTCTTCGCAAAGTGAAGGTGTTCGTTAAAGGCCCAGGAGCAGGTAGAGAATCTGCAATCCGTACTATTCACGGAACGGGAGTTGAGGTTACTGAAATCGTTGACACAACACCACTTCCTCACAACGGATGCCGTCCTCCAAAGGCAAGAAGAATCTAATTTAAGAACATCATCCATTCATATAGAAAATGGCTAGGTATACAGGTCCAAAAACAAAAATCGCTCGTAAGTTCCGTGAAGCAATCTACGGTCCGGATAAAGCTTTAGAAAAACGCAATTATCCTCCAGGGCAACACGGTCCAAATAAAAGACGTGCGAAACAATCAGAATACGCTATTCAGCTTACAGAAAAGCAGAAGGCTAAATACACTTATGGTATCCTTGAGCGTCAGTTCGAAAACCTTTACAAAAAGGCTTCAGCTCGTCCAGGTGTAACCGGTGAAATCCTTCTTGCTCTTTGTGAAGCGCGTTTGGATAACACAGTTTTCCGTTTGGGTATCGCTAACTCAAGAATGGGAGCTCGTCAGCTTGTTTCTCACCGTCACATCACGGTAAACGGAAACGTAGTGAACATCCCTTCTTACCAACTTCGCCCAGGCGATAAAGTGGCAGTTCGT
>JAWKNK010000023.1:0-38943 GCA_041391745.1 Flavobacteriales bacterium | reverse complement strand
CCTTGTTTCTTGTTCCTTGTTCCTTGTTCCTTGTTCCTTCCCGAATCAAGTTCGGGACGAAGGATGGTTCCTGAGCTTGTCGAAGGATGAATCCTCGAATCTTTGTTTCTTGTTCCTCGAATCCTTGTCTTCTTATTTCCTCGAATAAAGAGCGATGGAGAGAAAGTGAGTGAAAATGAATGCAGAGGTGGGATAGAGAATAAGTTATACTATATTGCATGGATGAACAAAGAACTATCTTCTGAGTCTTTTAGGGATGATCATTATTTAGGCGATGAACTGAATTCGCTGGTCGGTCAACATATTGTAAGCGTAAAATATATTTTGGTAAACGGTGAGGATTACGAGTTTAATGAGTTTCACTCGGTAGATAAATCTATCTTGATAGAATTCTCGAATGGCAAATTCTTATTTTGGAATTGGGAGGAAGTGGACTTTGATCCTGAGGATAAAAGATATTTGCCAGACAGGTATGAGTTGAAATTACCAGATCATCTTCCCCATATGGAATCATATTATAAGCTCAAGGTATTAGATGTTAGTGATACTTCAAAATGGCGTGTATTAATGTCTAGTGCTGTTCAATCTATTGAAATATTTACTCAAGAATATCAGTACACTTCAGGATACAAAATTGAGAAGATAGTTACAGAATTTATAGTGAGAACGGATTGTGAAGTTTTCGGGGTCTATGGGGTTGACGAACCGGATTCGAAAATAAAAGGCAGCCTACATAAACCATCTTTTGAAATCAATAATTTATGGACTTTGGTTGTATTTGATCAGAAGATGATTGATGAAATAACTCCCATAAGAAATGGGTAACAAGGTTCTTGGATGATGGATTTTGGATCTTCAGTTACTGGGCGATTTTTTAAAAAAGAACTATATTTCGACATGTAAAACATCCTGAACTTTTCTTCTCGCAAAATAAAAAACTTGAAAATGAAAAGAATTTTACTCCTTATTTCTTTGTCTATAAAGATTTCGTCAGCTTTTTCTCAAGGACTTCAGTTGGACTGGGTGAATGGATTTAATAATCAAGATGGAAATTCGGAAGGGCATATTGTGATTGTTGACCCACTTGATAATACTTATTCATTGAGCAGTGTATTTACCCAAGGTGGGGCTGTTGATATTGACCCGTCTTTGGAGGGTGAAGTATTGATTAATGAATCAGGAACCGTTCTGGCTAAGTTTACACCAGAAGGCGATTATGTTTGGCACGTCTACCTTGGGTTAGCTGCCGAAGGGAATTTTAATACATACGGTGATGTTGTAATTGATGCCGGAGGAAATGTAATTATCGCTGGTAGTTTTATGGGGAGTGTTGATTTTGATCCTAGCGAGAATGAGGATGTTCAATTTGCAGAATATGGGGCGTTGTATTTTGCAAAGTACAGCTCGGATGGACAGTTGTTGATGCGTCAATTTATGCCTATATCTAGCGAAGCATTCTTTGCGATCAATGGTTTGGATTTGGACTCACAACAGAATATAATAATTGGTGGTAGTATTCGAAATAATGGCCTTGCTTTCAATTTGGATTTTGATCCAAGTGCTGGTGAAGCCATTGAGGAAAGCGCGGATAATGGACTGACATTTATCTCTAAGTACTCTTCTGATGGTGACTTTCAGTTTGTCGAGATCATTCAAGGGGCTGAAGGAGGGAATTCGAATCGACTTGGTGATTTGAAGGTAGATGAATCAGATAATATTTGGATTGCTGGTGAAATGACCAATCTTACTGATTTTGATCCGAGTGCCAGTGAAGCAATAGCTGGCTCAGTAAACAAATTTATTTTCTTGGCGAAATATTCTTCAATAGGAGAATTTATCTTGGTAAATACGGTAACTGGAGATAATAATAAATTCGCCAGAGAATTAGCTGTTGATGCACAAGATAATGTTTATGTCGCTGGAGAGTTTACTGGTCAACAAACTTTTAGTTCCACGCTAAATGAAGTCACGTTAAGCTCTGTGATAGGCTCGGAGCCTTTTATTGCCAAGTACACAAGTGATGGCACCTTGATTTTTGCATATGATCTAAACTCAAATGAAGAATCAAATTCTACGAACTCGGCTAGGGCATTAACAATGGATGCCTCTGGATATTTCTATATAGCGGGACAGTTAAGAAGATCATGTGATTTTGACTTGTCTGAAGGAGAATATATAATAACTCCTGTCTCTGTTTACGAAGGGTTTATTGCAAAATATGACTCGAATGCCAATTTAATTTGGGCATTTACTTCAGCTGGAAGTTCCTTTACTTTTGGTCTTGATATAGGTGTGAATGATGAGGGTGGAGTCGCATTTACAGGTGTTTACCGAGGTCTTGCTGATTTTGATCCGGGTGAAGCAAATACCAATACTGAAGGCTTGCTTGGGAATACAATGTTTATTGCGCGCTATTCACCCTGTTATTTAACAAGTGATGCTGTGTCAATTTGTGATGGAGAAGAATATCAAGCCTCTACGCTATTGCTATCGGAGGCAGGAAGTTATAATGTTTCATACCTGACTTCGGAAGGTTGTGATAGTATTGTTCAGCTTCAACTAACGGTCAATCCAATACCTGATAATTCCATTTTGGAAGAGGATTTTACGTTGATTGCTAATCAAGTTGGAGCGAGTTATCAATGGTTAAATTGCGCGGACAACCAGCCCATTCCATTTCAAAATGCTCAAGAATTCACACCACAGGAAAGTGGGGAGTATGCCGTTTCAATATTATTAAATGACTGCATGAGTACATCTGAATGTGTCAACGTGGAATTGACAGATGTGACTGATATAGCCGCTGAGAAATTACTGATCTATCCTAATCCATCAAATGGCGATTTTCAAATGGAATTGAATGTTGGTGATGAAGTGTTTCTCTATAATAGTTCCGGAGCCTTAGTTTTTAGCCAGAGCATTTTACAAAGTGGTATGAATAGATTTCATTTTGATCGCACCGGAATTTATTACATGGTAATTCAAAAAGAAAGTCACTCGGTGATGGAAAAAATTATTCTGCTGCCGAATTGATAGCTATAATTATGACGATATTATTTCACTTTTGATCATGACAGGACCTCATCCAGATACCCGATTTCCACTTGAGCACTATAATAGATTTTATTTTTTAATTCATAATTCATAATTCGATATTCGGGGATCGCCTTTCGAATACCGCGCTCGCCTTGGGATGGGGGATGGGGGATAGGAGATAGGAGTTTGGGGCTGAAAATCCTCGTTTTTTCCATTTAATTAAAAAAAACTAATTTTACGCGTTCTATAATCGAGATCGTATTGGATGGAATGAGTCTTATTGAGAAAAAATCGAATCAAACTATACACCAGTCCATTGCTGTCCTGCCTTTTGTAAATATAAGTTCCGATCCAGACAACGAATATTTCAGTGATGGTATTACTGAAGAAATCATCAATGCACTTACCATCATCAAAGGACTAAAGGTTACGGCACGCACTTCTTCATTTGCTTTTAAAGGAAAAAACATGGACGTAAGAACAATTGGGAATCAATTGGGAGTACGCACTGTTTTGGAGGGAAGTGTTCGCTAGGCAGAAAATCGAGTTCGTATTACTGCTCAGCTGATAAGTACTGAAGATGGCACTCACCTATGGTCGAAGAGCTTTGATCGCGAACTGAAAGATATATTTGCATTGCAAGAAGAAGTAAGTACGCTTATCGCGGATCAAATCAGAGAGAACTTTGGACATTTCGAAATACCCTCACTTTCTCAATTCCCATCCACGAGTAATGTTGCGGCCTACGATTTATTATTGAAGGGCAGTTTTCACTTGAAAAGGAAGGACTTCGATGATGTGAAAAAGGCGATGTATTTTTTCAAAGAAGCAATTGGTGTTGATCCCAACTATTCTGAAGCACACGCTCAATTGGGTGAAGTATATATTCATGCTGCTGGCTTTGGAATGATGAGTACGAAAGAAGCGCATGAATTGGCGCGAGCATCTGCAGAAAATGCAACCGCTATTGATCCTAAAAATGCTCATGCTTACAAGGTGCTGGCATTCGTTGATTTATTTTACGATTGGAATTGGGAGTCTGCATTGGATAACTATAATAATGCGCTGAGTAATGGGCTTCCCGAACAAAATGAATTTATATCTTACTATTATATATTTATAAAGGAAGATTTTGAACGCGCAATTGCTGTTGCTAAGAAAGGCACGGAAACGGATCCTCTTCATGTGATTTCTCATTGGCAGCTCGGGCTGACGTATTATTTCGCTCGCAGATTTAAAGATGCCATAGTCGCGTTCAACAATGCACTTGAGGTGGATCCAAATTTTGGAGAGGCGCTTCGGTACCGAGGATTGGTAAAAGGTTATTTAGGAAAATACCAGGAGGCGATTGCTGATATACAAGGAGCCTTGGAACGTTCAAGTGGACAGGGATTGGCCAATTTGGATTTGTTGGTAGTTAAGATTCTTATGGGAAAGACCAAGGAAGTCTTGGCAGTAATAGAGAAATCGGAATATGTGGATGCTTCGGATCCCCCATTTCTATATGCACTTTTAGATATGCCCAACGAGGCAATCTTCTGGCTCAACAAGGCATATGAGGAAAGATCAGTAATGATGGTGACGTTGAAAAATTATTGGGTTTGGGATAACATCAGAAGTGATAAACGTTTTCAGGAATTGTATGATTTGATGAGTTTCCCACCTTCCACGGAGAATTTAAACGCTCCTGAGCCAATCGTGTTAGGTCAATTGTCTGGTGCGAGTTTATCCTTATTAAGTGAGAGCGAGATTGAGCATTATTTGAAGCAGTTGGAAAAATTAGTGCAAGAAGAAAAAGTGTACACAGATTCATTGCTTTCCTTGCGTCAGGTGGCTGAAAAAATAGAACTACATCCGAACAAATTATCATGGTTGCTGAATGAAAGACTTGAAAAGAATTTTAATGAATATATAAATGCTTTTCGACTCGAAACATTTAAATCAAAGGCAATAGATCCTAAAAATAGCCACATTACAATTTTGGGTTTAGCATATGAAAGTGGGTTTAATTCAAAAACGCGATTCAATGGTTACTTCAAAAAGATGGAAGGCATAACACCAACTGCCTGGGTAAAAAAGCAACTGCCATGATTAAAAATAATCAGGTTAAATCGAATGCGTTAACGTCGTATCAGATATTGTTAATAGTTCTTTTTGTGTTCATTATTTTCACTATTGTGGTGGATTATATGACCCTGCCAGCGCTTTCTGCTATTCTTCTCGAGAAGCTTCAAATAACCACGAAGGAATTTGGAATGATTGTTTCCGCTTATGCTTTCAGTGCAGGGATTTCAGCTTTTTTAGCGATTGGTTTTTCCGATCGTTTCGATAGGAAAAAATTATTACTTGTTTATTATGGTGGGTTTTTATTAGGAATGTTGCTTTGTGCTACAGCGAATTCATTTTGGAGTTTAATTATAGCTCGAGTGATTTCTGGGGCTTTTGGAGGTGTAGTAGCGGCAATCATTTTTGCGATGGTGGCTGATTTATTTCAAGACGAACAAAGAGGTCGGGTGATGGGCTATGTCCAGATGGCATTTGCGGCCAGCTTAATTGTGGGATTACCTCTTGCACTTTTTCTGGCAACACATTTTAATTGGCGACTTTCTTATTGGTTGTTTTTTGGACTTGGCCTTGTTGTCCTGGTATTCGTTTTCTTAAAAATCAAACCTGTTGTGACTCACTTAGGGCATTCTTCCGAAGTTCCTTTTCTTCATCAAACCAAAAAGGTTTTGAATAGCGGGAATTATTGGAAGGTGTTTTTAAACAACATTTTTGTTGTGCTTGGTGATGCCATGTTTATGACATTCAGTGCGGCTTTCGCCACTAATAATTTGGGATTGAAAGTGGATGATCTGCCAATAATTTATGGTGCAGGTGGACTGGCTACTATAACACTTAGTCCTTTTATTGGACGATTTTGCGATAGTTATGGTAAGCTTAGAGTATTTTCTTTTGGGTCGGCTTTAGCAATTATATTAATAGCGGTTTATAGCAACTTAAATACTGTACCCTTGTGGTTGGTTGTTTTATTGCACACACTTTTATTTATTGGAATCAACGCTCGAATGATCGCTTCCACTGCGTTGGCGACGGTGGTGCCCGATCCACGTGAACGTGGGACGTTTATGGCACTCGACTCTTCTTTGCAACAGGTGGCAGGCGGTATCGCAGCCACAGCGGCTGGTTGGATTGTGTTTCAATCAGAGGACGGAATGATTCACGGATTTTCGACATTAGGTTGGACTGTGATTGGAGCCATGACGCTCACACTTTTTCTGATGTATTCTATTCAAAAAATGGTGGAACGAAGAAAGTAATTCTTCATTTTCTTTTTCTCAAGTAGTTCCATTTTTCACCAAAAAGTCCGCTATTTCATATCAGGACAATTGCGTTTTCTTTTCGCAGCATCTTCGCTTTGAGTCTTGCATCGAATGCGTTTTTTCGAGTGTACGCGCAGCGATTGTGAGGTGTAATAATTCAGTTTTTTAAAATTTTCGATGAATGATTTCACTTTTCAAAAAACCGATAGAAAGCCAACTATTAAAAGAATTATTTCAAAAAGAGCGTGATAAACGGTCATTAGATTACGAAAGCATAAACATTGAAACGAGCTTCGGCAACACGAGTATTTTGGTAACAGGCGATGCAGATAGTCCTCCACTCGTGTTGGTCTATGGCGTGAACGAATACCCGCCTTTTGCTCTTGAATTGCTTGTTGACCTTAGTGCGCACTATCGCGTATATACTATCGATGGTTTAGAACATTCTACTTTAAATGAAGAAAGCGAATTGTCATTAGCTGATGAGTCATACGGCCAATGGATGTATGAAGTACTTGCTTGGTTGAATATACGGAATGCCATTATGATGGGAGTTTCCTTTGGAGGTTTCGTTTGTTGTAAGACACTGCTATTTGATCAACGTTATGTTTCTAAAGCGTTTCTCGTAGCCCCAGAAGGAGTTGTAAGTAGCTGTACTTGGCGCACCGTATGGAGAATAAAACTGCCATTGACTTTTTACAAATGGTTGAAACATCCTTGTCTAGCTCGTCAGTTATCGAAGGCCTTGCTTGGTGATAGTAATAAGGAAAATTTAGCTTTTTTCTCTAATTGGATATGTCATTCTGATATGTCTATTTCGCAAGTTCCTAGATTATGTGAGCAAGAGGCCCTAAGGATTAAAACACCTATTTTCTTAGTCGCCTCTGGTAGAGATGTGCTGTTTCCTGGAAAGAATATGGTGAAGCATGCGAGAGCTGTATTTCCAACATTGGTGGATGTTCTGCTTCTTGAGAATGCTTCGCACATCCCAAATCATTCGGCGAACAAGCGAATCGTTGAGTTCGTGATAAATCATACCTGAAACGGAGGGTACAAAATTTCAAAATGAAGTGCCCAATTATATTTTGGAACGATTGCCTTTAGCTCCGCCAATAGTTTTGCCCCAGAATTAATTTATTAAAACAATGAATAAGTTATTAATACTAGCAATTACAGTGGGCATATGTGTTTCGGCACTTACTGTTCGTGCCAATGAAAAGGATACTACGAATGTTGAATCGAGTCAACTGTCATCTTATGGGAGTGTTTTCATTAAATCCACACGGTTGATGGAAAAATACAATCCGCAGATTGGAGGAATGGGGGCTGTAGTTTTTAGAAATAAGATTGCCGTTGGTCCATTTGGAAATGGATTATTGAAGCAGATTGATTTTAGAAGTGACGAGCACTATGATGCCCATTCGACTAAAATGAATTTGAAGTATGGCTACGGGGGGCTTTTTGTCCAATATTATTTTATCAGAAATAGTCGCTTCCAGGTGAGCGTACCTGTGAAGATGGGATTTGGTTTGGCTGGAGTATATGAGGAAGAAAAGGATATACGAGTGGATAAATCACGCTTGTTGGTGTTGGAACCGGAAATCCATTTGGATATCAAGACGGGGAATCATGTGGCGATAAGCGCGCAGTTCGGTTATCGAATGGCAGGCGTCAGAGACTTATGCTACGTATCAAAAAATGAGTTGTCAGGTTTTAGCGCAGGACTTGGACTCAAATTCATTTCGCGCTAATTCATCTATAAGAAAGTACTAGCACTTTTTAAAGTAAACATTATTAATACATAAATTTTTTAAAAATGAAAACCTTAGTTACAATGCTTGCAATCTTTTGCACAATCACAGTTTTTTCGCAAAGCGAACCAAAGATCAAAAATGAAAAGGAGGTGAATCACAAATATCGTGTGAGCCTACCTATGATTATTGTTCCGCAGCTATTTGAAAAAGGATGGGACGATCGTACCCACACGCAGCACATTGAATTGCATATAAAGCGTGAATTGGATAATAAAAATATCATTGGTGTGAAGTTAGCAACGTGGCGCTTGTTTCAGCCAATGGGTATTCTTTGGTGGGATGGACTTACGGATAAAGTGAAGACAGGTAGTGAATATTATCCTGGATATGTTAGAGAAACAGGAGTTGGTGTTTCTTACCAACGTATGTTGTGGAAAGGCTTGTTTGCGACCGTTGAAGTTTTGCCTCAGTTTAAAACGTATTTGGATGAGGACAATAAGAAAATAGGTAATGGCTTCAAGCTCTACAACTCATTTCATTTAGGTTACCATTTACCTTTTGGAAAGAAGAAGCAATTTTTCGTGGAACCTCAGGTGCACTCTCAATTTTGGGTTTTTGATACAAATACTCCGGAGAGTTTTGAGGCAATGGATGGCAAATGGAAAAACTATTTCCTTTTCGAGCCCAATCTCTATTTCGGATTTAAATTCTAGCATAGTTTGAGAGTGCTATATGAGATGCTAGAATAACTTGCTCGATATCGAGCTTATCAAAATACTGAACACAAGCTTACCAAAACAGGCTAAATTTATTTTACCTGATAGCTTGTGTTTGGTATTTTTACGCTCAGGGACCGCCCTTCGACTTCGCTTTTCTCGCATACTCTCAAACTTTCATACCCCCAAATTCTTGTTCCTCGTTCCTTGAATCCTTGAATTCTTGTTCTTTGAATCCTTGAATTCTCGAATCCTTGAATCCTCGAATCCTTGTTTCTAGTTCCTCGAATCTTCGACTCCTTGTCCCTCATACATTATTCTTAATTTTAGAATCACCTTTTGAGTCTTGATTTGGGTTCAAGATCGGGGACCTACCTTTTCGAGAGAAGTATTTAGGGTTTTTGAGGAGTTGATGGTAATGGAAAAACAAGGGCTGAGTTTGGAATTAAATGTTTACATTTAATTGCTCGCTCTAAATTGCCGAAAACGAAAAAAAATTAAACTATTTCTGAATGAAAAAACTGATCACTGTTCTATCGCTTTTGCACGTTACTTTTTTAGGTTATTCTCAAGAAGTCATATGGTCCAACGATTTTTCCAATTGCAATGATTGGTTATTGGGCAATGCATATGACGAAGGATTCACCCAGTATGATCCTGACATCAACTTTTCTTGTGATGGCCCAGGACCGGCAGAGAATGGCGTTCCTTCATTTCTTTCTACTACAAGTTCTAACGGATTTATGTCTGTAATTTCAGAAAATACAGATGGGACCGATTTAAGCGGACCAATTGAGAATTGTTGGTTTCAAACTGCTCAACCCATCGATATTACGGGATTTGATGATATTAGTTTACGATTTCAAACGCACTACACGAAAGTTGGATTGGCCGTTTATCAAGGACCAAATTCTCCAAGACTTTTAGTAGAGATTTCTACAGATGGCATTACTTGGCCGGATATACAATCTACTGCTATATCTGAGGCAGCAGAAGGATATCGTTTTCATCTTTGGCCTGAATATACCACCCCGCCATTCATTGTTACTAATCCGAGGGAAGAGGTTTTTATTTTATCTAGTGTGGCTTCTCAAGTAGATGTCAATCAAATTTGGTTGCGCTTCCGTTGGGTGGGATCTGTAAATATGAACTGGAAAATAGATGATGTCGAAATTAGGTCGACACCGCAGCAAGATTTAGCTATTAAAAATGCCTGGGTGACTGATATTTTTGATGCTTATGAATACAGCATAGTCCCTTCGGGATTTGGCAATGCCACGCACCCTGCGCACTTGATGGCTGCAGTGCGCAACTATTCAAATGCAGAACAGATGGCCACTGTTTCTGTTGTTATCGATGAGCAAACTTATATGGGGTCGCGCATGATTCCGGCGGGAGCAATAGATACAGTGCACATCACTAATGTAGTCTATCCAGAATCATTGGGAATTTATGAGGTCAATTTTTCATTGCCTGAAGATGATGATTTGAATGGAAATGTTTTTACTAAAGACTTGGAAATTTCTTCCTCTGTGTTTAGACAAACCTATAATTACAACTTGATGGAAATTTCCTTAGATGCAATGTCTAATCTCGCGGCATTTGCACACTATGGACTTTTTCTTAGTAATCCTAGCAGCAGTCAATACACTTGTGAAGGTTTGAGTGTTTTATTTGGACCAAACACAGAGATAGGTGCTCAAGTGATGATAGAACTTTTTGATGTCGAAACGACGAATTTATTGACAGCGTCAAGTCAAGCAGTAACGATCACAAGTGAAATGTATGATCAAATATTGAGTGGACAATATTTGTTTATTCCTTTTGATGAAAGTGTTTTACTGGAGCCAGATGTCAACTATTATTCTAAGGTCAGTAAAGTTCCAGGTACTGGAGTGGTTTCGTTTTTTGTAAGTCCTGGAGATGAAGATTGGGGAGGTTTAATAACGGATTCTCAATACAATTTTCAATATATTCCAGATGTAATTTATGAAGGGTATAATTTTGTACCTAATGTCGACCTGTTTTTAACGATAAGTGGTTGTATGGACATTAATGCATGTAATTACAGTTCAGGAGCTACGGTGGATGCAGGTAACTGTTTCTATCCAGCCTCGCAGTATGTTGACTGCAGTGGTGAATGTTTCAATGACTTAAATAATAATGGAGTTTGTGATGAATTAGATATTGAAGGTTGTACAGACGTTTTGGCTTGTAATTATAGTGTAGGTTCAACAATAGATGACGGCACATGCACTTATCCTGCCGCGGAGTATTTAGATTGTAATGGGGATTGTTTGAATGATATCAATTACAATGGTATTTGTGATCCGTCAGAGGTATTTGGTTGCACTGATCCTTTGGCTTGTAATTTTCAAAGTGAAGCCACGTCAAATAATGGTTCATGCACGTATTCGTTTGATTTGAACATTCAAGTTTTTAATGATTTGAATGCAGATGGGTCCTTTGATTCAAATGCGGAACCTACAGTTCCGTTTGCGGGGTACTTCTTAATAAACCCAGGTAATATACAGGCGCATGTCACGGCGGGGGGATCCGTGTATGTTCCGAATTTGACTCCAGGAAATTATACCCTGACATTTTTCAATCTTTCAAACAACTTTGTGAGTGAATTGTCCAACAACAGTTTGGAGGTTGTCGTACCAACTTGTACAATGTTGGAATTTCCTATGATTGCCTCTGATGGATGCTTCACATACTTTTGGACAGAGCAAAACTTTCCAAGTACGAATTTGCATTGTCAAGATGGTTTTTTTCCAATCTTTCATTTATTAACGGCTAGTGAATCACTAGTGGATGTATTTGTTATGATGAATTTCGATCCTGCTTTGGATTTTGATGATAGCATTACGATTTCATCTGAAGTTGAATCTTTAGGCGGAGAATATTCTTTTTCTATTCCTTCACCAGGGACCATGGTTTGGCAGTTCAGCCAAATTCCAATAAACATCGACACTTATTTTGGAGTACATATATTAGGACCAGGAGAAGCGTTTATTGGTCAGAACTACAGTTTCGATTATACTGTTTCCATTTTATGTGATGGCAATTCAATCTATGAGTCTTCGTGGACGAGCGTAATGGAAGTGAGTTGTGCATATGATCCCAATGATATTCAAGGAAGTCCAGAAGGATATACAGAAAATCACTTTATACTAGCCGATACGGAAATGGAATATCGTATTCGTTTCCAGAATACTGGTAATGCGCCTGCGTATGATGTTGTAATAGAAAATCAGCTTGATCTGGATCGATTTGATTTATCGTCATTTTATCCAACTGGCGCTTCACATGCAATGACGGCTGTAATGGAACCGGATGGCATGGTGAAATTTATTTTCAATGGAATCATGCTTCCGGATAGCAGCGCGAATTTGCAAGAATCTATGGGATACTTGACCTATAAAATTCGCCCTGTTGAAGGCATTCCAGTTGGCGATATATTGAATAACTCAGCAGCGATTTATTTCGATTCGAATCCCCCGATATACACCAATGTTTCCTATCATGAAATTTATAGTTGTGATGAAATTCCAATCGTAGATGAGATGGTGACATTGTGTAATGGAAGTCCTTTTATATATGACATTACCTATCCTTATTTAGAGAGTACGGATTGGTATATGAATGACGAATGGATTTCGAATAATGCAAGTGTATTTTTTTCAATTGACTTCGAAGATTATGTGGACATTCAATTGGTTATGACTAATCCGCTTTGTGAAGTGAGCTCACAATGGAATATAGATTTACTCGAACAACCATCGAATGAAATCGTTTACGATGACATTAACCAAACACTTACAGCTACGGATGGCGTGGCTTGGCAGTGGTATTCTACAGGTAGCCAGCTTATTCTTGGAGCAACCGAACAAACATTCGGTTTGGAAGATGAAGGCGAATATTATGTAGTGATTATCAACGCGAATGGATGTAATATCACCAGCGAAGTATTTACGTTTGTGGGAATAGAGGAAGTCAGTAATTCTATAGTAGCGGTTTACCCGAATCCTGTTAGTGGTCCTTTGGTATTAAATGTTTCCGCAGATCTTATAGGTAGTATTTATACCATTTATGATATCACAGGCAGAGTAGTCGAATATGGAAAGATTAATGCTGCCAAGACAACAATTGACTTTTCTTCTCAGAGTAGTGGAAGTTATATAATTCGTGTCGGGGAAAGCAATATAAGGTTCCTGCGGGATTAGGAGTTTGGTTCTTAGTTCTAGGATCATGGTTCATGGATCGTGGTTCTTGGATCGAGGTTTATGGTTCCTGATCGTTAGTCGAAGGATAGAAACCGCCATCTGAATTATGAATCATGAATCATGAATAAAGAATAACACGCAATGAACCAAGAACCATAAACCATGAACCAGAATTTTCGTTCGATATTTATTGTTTCAATTTGCCTCTTCACTTTAGTAGCGCAAGGGCAGGAAGTGGCGGAGTCTCCCGTGCGGTGGCTGAATCAATCGTATACCATCAATGTGGATACGGTTTCTACGAAGAAGTTGGTTTTTCCTCTTTTTTCATCAGACAACCAGCGTTCGAATAACGCCCACTTTACTTTTGAAAATAGAGGTTCGCATGTCACTTTTATTGATAGCACTTTCTCAATTCGAAATACGGATCGATTCATAACAAAGCCGCGTGAAGTAAACACAGTGTCTTTGGAGGTAACATTGTTCAAGGGGTTGGAATTTCGAAAGCGAAGGGATACAACAGTTGTGAAAATTTTACCCTTTTATTATGAGGGAAAAATATGAAGAGGAGGTGGCTTGTCATTTGACTTTTGGAGAAAGCAAGCTCATTACTCATGATAATTTTCTGATTGATACTACGGCATGGGTGATGGATTTTGTGAAGTTTGATTCAACGGGCAGATCTCCTTCTTTAGGCTTTACACATTTTTTCACCATAACCAATATCACTGATAAACCTATATATTGCACCAAACAATTGATTGCTTGGAACGACGCTCAAGATCTTAGAAATAGGGTGTGCGATTATCAAATAGTATTGCCAGGGCAGTCATACCAAATTCCTGCTCGAATGAATATGGATCGCAGATACCGATTCAAGAGTCGAGGAATAATTGAAGTTTTTACTGATGAACTCTGCGAGACCTTTGGTTGTGAGATCATCAGTAATTTCAGTAGAGAGGTGAAGTAGAGGTTCAATTTTATTAGAATAGAACTTTTGAATTGGTCATTCCACATTTTAGGTTTAAGATTTATTATTTGATCGATACTTTTAAAATTCCAAAAAATCCATTTCATCCAAAATCTCCTTTGATTTTCATTCAAAGAAATTGTTTCATACTGTTGTATGGCTATTTTCGTGCGATGAAGTCGCAGTTAAAAATGGTATAAGTTGAGAATCAATCGTCAAATAAATAGGGGACTTATCCTAATTTTAATTAGTCTGCTTCTTTCAAGTTGTGCCAGGGTTGAGAAGGATGGTATTGATTACACTTATCAGGTATCCATAAGCGATACACTAAATGTTGATGATTATAAAACCTTCAATTTGAGTCTAGAGAGGATTTGAATCTTGGTTTTTTTAAAGGTGTTTTATGGATTAAACTATCGGTTGAGAATAAAGAGAATGCTCATGAAGCTTACATCTTCTTGTCTAACGACCGATTTATGCGGGATTATAAATTCTTTAAACTCGACGAAACAAGGGATGCTTTAATTCAGATCGGAGAGGTGGATGATGTGAATACTGAAGATTACAGAACCTTTGATTTTCCGAATCCTAATTTTGAAATTGACCTAACTCCGCATGAGAAAGTTACTTATTTGATCGTTTCGGGAAGTGATGGAAGAACAAAAGATGCGAATTTTAGAATGGTCTCGCTCAAGAACTACAATGATTTTACAAATCGTGATACCATTTGGAGTTTTGTATTTTATACCTTGGTACTTTTCTTAGTTCTGATCAATATATACCTGTGGACGATTTATCGATACAGAATTTATGCGTTTTATATCCTGTATTTAGTTTCGACATTATTCGTCTACCTAGGCATTGAAGGTAACTTGTTTCAGCTCGGCTTGTCGCAGCAGCTTTTGGATCATTTCATTTTCATTTTTTTAAAGCTTTGGGTGTTTTCGCTTATCCTTTTTACTGCAAAATTTTTAGATATAGAAATTATTGCTCCTCGGTACTACCGCTTTTTAAAAATTGCATTGGCAACCATCCTAGGTGGAACCTTGCTCTTTCAGATAGTATTCTTTAGCTCTTCCATCCAACACCTGCATTTTTTCGAAAATGTACTTGTTATTTTTTGGATAGTGCTGATTATTGGAATGCTTGTGTTATCGGCAAAGAATCGTTGGCTGGCATTGAAGTATTACATGCTACCTTTTAGTTGTTTTATATTATTTACAATTCTAGGTGTGGTGAATGTCCACTTTCAGCTTGTACCGATCAATTCATTCACATTTGTAAAAGTTGGGGCTATCTTTGAGTTTACAGGTTACACTTACTTTATTACCACATTAATAAAAAAGAAGCTCAAGCAATCGGACACTTTGGAACAAACGCTCAAAAGTCAAGAGGCCATTTTGGCCAAAAAGATTGATTCATCAGATTTTGTGAGCATTTTTGGATTGATTGAAAGTTCTATGTCCTCAGAAACAGAGTGGGATGACTTTAAAGCAAAGGTGAATGACCTCGATCCCAACTTCGTTAATCTTCTCATTGAGAAATATCCAGATTTAACAAAATCTGAAGTTCGATTGTTGATTCTAATTCGTGTCGGATACAACCAAAAGGAAATAGCGAGCATATTGAATATCGATCCGAGCAGCGTGAAAAAGGCGAGAACGAGGGCTAGGAAGAAGCTCGGTTTGGAGGAAGCGGATAATCTTTTGGCCTGTCTGCGCAAACTGTCTTAGATCAAAGATTTTTTTTAAAGAGTTTTAAATCAATAGGGTAGCGTGCTGTCCCCCTATATGTCCCCCTTGGTTTTTTTTTAAATCTTCTTTGAAAGCCTACATTTGTGGGTATAACCTTGATTCAAAGAAATATGAAAAAAACATTTACAGTAAGCTTCCTTTTTTTATTCCTCAGCGTTACGGCTTTTTCTCAAATTGTGGAGATTCCAGATGCCAATTTTAAAACATATTTGTTGGGCAATGAAAGTATCAATACGAATAGTGATACTGAAATTCAGTTGAGCGAAGCTGTTGCTTTTGATGGAACGATTAATTGTAATGGATTGAATGTCTCAGATTTTACAGGAATCGAGGAGTTTATCAATTTGACCGTTTTCTACAGCTCGGATAATAATTTTGCTTCTGGGATAGATTTGAGTCTAAATACAGCTTTGGAGGAAATTCGAATTACCACTACCAATTTGTCCTCGCTTGACTTAAGTCAGAATGCCGCTTTGGAAACATTGGAGCTTAGTTACAATAGTAATATGACAGCCATTGACGTTAGTACTTGTCCAAATTTAAGGTATTTATATTGCGGCAGTTGTGATATCATAGCATTAGATCTTTCTTCTAATGTCAATCTCCTTCATTTGTATTGTAATGATAATTCACTTAGTGCGCTCGATCTTTCGGCCAATACATTGCTGGAAATATTACTTTGCAGCGATAATGGTTTGTTAGAATTGGATGTCTCCAATAATCCAGGGCTAATTGGAGCGAATTGCGCTGGAAATTATATCTCAACATTGGACTTCAGCATGAATCCATCATTGGTTCAAATTATTTGCGTAGCGAATTCCTTGAACTCTTTGAATTTATCAAACATTTCCACTTCGGCATTTCTAAATGCTACTGAAAACCCTCAACTTACATGCATTCAAGTAGATGATGTGGCAGCGGCAGAAGCGGCTTGGACAAGTATTGATGCGACAGCAAGCTTTAGTACTGATTGTAATATCTCGTTTGTGGACCAATTACACACAGGTAATAATGTGTCCATCTACCCAAATCCGACACATTCAAACATCTTCATTCAAACCGATTTGAACATAAAATCGATGGTCATTTCAGATGCTCGTGGTTCAATTATTATGAAGAATATTCCGACGAATAGAACCATTGATTTATCTGAATTATCAACAGGTTTATATTTTCTACAAGCCTTCACTGAAGGAGGTTGGATCAGTAAGAAGCTAATTCTAGAGTAGGGCTTTGTTACATTAGCACTAAATAGCAATTTAAATTATTCCATATGAAGTTCGTTGTATTGTCTAAGATTTTCATTTTAGCTTCATTTACTTTTATTGGGATTGGTTGCACTGCGCAACGAATCTCTGGCAATGGGCAATTGCAAGAGAAGACTGATGAAAGATTAATATTATCAATCGTGCAATTTTTTAAAGATAACGAGCATTTACCCATGCGGGACAGAATTGATAGATTTTATGAACTCAAAAAGGAAGACCCATCGGCTTATGATTTTGAAAATGAAGAGGCATTGAATTTTTATGGTTATCAATTGCTTTGGAACAACCAAGATGACGATGCCTACTTAATTTTTGAAATGTTGGTTTCAGAATTTCCAAATTCAGCCAACGTTTATGATAGTTTTGCTGAAATCTGCCTAAAAAAAGGAGAACAAGAACTTGCGTTAGTTAATTATAAAAAATCGCTTGAACTAAATCCCGATAACTTTAATGCTGAAGATCAGATAGCGTTTTTACTTGATCCTACTTTAAAGCCAGAAAATCCAGCTGAAAAATTTTTGAAAGTTTATTCAGTAAAGGAATATCAACAAGACCTCGATGAATTCGGGAAGAAAATTACAACGACCCATCCCAACGTTTTTAAATTTCTTTCGGAAAGAGATTTCTGGGAACTGATAGAACAAAAGAAAAATCTCATTACCACTGAAACAACTTTTGCTGATTTTATGTGGCATTGCGATGAAATTATTGCGAGTATCAATTGTGCGCATTCATCTTTATTTGGCTTCTATCAAGAAATGGATATGCTGCCAGTTGAGTTGTGTTTTCCCCTTCAGACAAGTTGGATTAATGAGCGATTATTTGTTATTGATCCCATGAATAATGGAGATGTGGTAAAAGTAAAAGATGAGATTACCAGTATAAACGGTGTGGCTGTGGCAGACCTTGTTAAAGGGATTTACAAGCATCTGCCTTCTCAAGCATATATAGAGACGACAAAGAGGCATCTTTTCAATACATGGTCATCATGCTTTATACCCTATGAATTGAGTTTTCCTGATTCTTACACCATCACGCTTAATGGGAGTGGAAAGGAATTGGAACTTAACAAAGCTAAAGATAAGAGGATTTATTTTGGCGATCCTTCAATACAAAACTGCCAAGATGCCCTATGTCTTGAATTTTTAAATAATGATGAGACAGCAATATTGACGATCAAATCATTCGATTTTTATAAGTTTAGAGATAGTTATCAGTTTTTTGAAAGTTTTATTAATGAGAGCTTTTCGGAAATAAATTCGAAGAAATGTAAAAACCTTATTATAGACGTTAGAGGAAATGGTGGTGGTTCACAATCAGCAAGCATTCACTTGTTGAGATATTTGGTTGATCATCCATTTACATACTATTCTAATGTTCAGTTTGAAGGCAAGACAGAAAAAATAGAAGGTGAAGATTCCAGTGGAACCCTACGAAAATCGATATATGGGAAATATTTTGTTTTTAATTGATGGTATTGGAATTCTACAACTGGACATTTTATGTCCATTGTAAAAGTTCTCGAGCTTGGAACTATCCTAGGAGAAGAGTTGGGATCCAATCAATTTTGCTCTGCTGGAGGAAAAATGTTTAGACTCGGATCAACTAAATTGGTTTATACAGTTGCTGACAATACGCATGAGTCGTTGGCAACATCGCTGCCCGACGAAACTGGAATTTTACCAGATATCTTTGTGGAACAAAGTATAGATGATTATCTAAATAGAATTGACACGGTAAAAGAAACTGCCTTGAAACTTATTGAGAATGAAAAATAATATTATTTCAGGATTGTTTGTTTTGATTTCAGTTGCATTATTCGGTCAGGATGAAGGCAAAGTTTCGTTGTTGGAATCGGACAGTACTTGGAATCAAGAGATTTTTTATTTTCCATTATCGTTTGCACCAGAAATTAATTTTGAAGGGTTTGAAGATGCAAGGTTTCCTAAATATTGGTCGAACAGGGATAGCAGCGATTTTTGGAGTTATGTTTTTGTTTGGAGTATCAGTAATCCGGTCGAAGTAACTTCTAGTAGCATAGAGCAAAGTTTGAAAATATATTTCAATGGACTAATGAATTATGGGAATTCGTCGGCAGTGTTTTCTGAGAAGGAGCCTCTTGGTCTTGTACGACGGTTCACAGGTCAAATTCAAACTTTTGATGCGTTGATACAAAAGACTGATATGACATTGAATGTTTCTGTTGAACGTTATTATTGTGATGAAATCAAAAGACCTATCTTCTATTTAGGCTTTCACCTCAGGATTTTGGACTTGATATTTGGGAAAAGCTTTCTGGGTGTGAAGTTGGTTCAAGGGAGTTGTGATTTATAGTAGCTGATCTTGAGATTGAAATTATATAGATTTACTTTATAAATGATCCTATCCAAAAATAAACATCTAGGAAAATGAATAGTAGATTATTAGTGCTAGATGTATTTCTATTCCTATCTGTGGGATGCGCTACAAATACTCAGAACAACATAAAGTACATTTATTATTTGCATGGCAGAATAATTGAAATTCAAGGGAAAGATGCAATCAGTGAGGAGTATGGAAACTATGAGTTTGACAGCATAGTGACTGCCCTGAGTGATAAAGACCACGTGGTGATTGCAGAAATTAGAACTGAAAATGTTGATTATATCCATTATGCAAATAAGGTTTCCAAAGAAATAGACAGTTTAGTTGCAACAGGAATTCAGCCAGCGAACATTACCATAATTGGCGCTTCCAAGGGAGCAATAATAGCAAGTCATATTTCTACTCTAAATTTGAATTCTGTAAATTATGTTTTGCTTGCTGGAAACAATGAGTATCAAGAGCAAAACAACGATTGGAAGTTTCATGGTCAGGTGTTGTGCTTCTACGACCATTCAGACACAATTGCAGGAGGCAATTACGACTATTGGAAAAACAGGGAGAACTACACCAATAAATTTGAGCAAATAGAATTAAAAACTCAATTAGGACACGGATTTTTATACAAGCCATTAAAGGAATGGATTGAGCCAACTCGCAAGTGGATTTTGAATCAAGAAATATAATGTTCAATCAAGAATGATTGGAGAGAAGTTTGAAATTACAAGTGACTCATCAAATGATAGAACTCACAAGAAATCTTGAATATTTGGTTTTGGAAGTTTCAAAATATGTTTCAGAGACTTCAGATGAAATATTGTCTGGAAAAACAAATCCAGAAAAATGGTCGAAAAAGGAAATTCTTGGTCATTTGATAGATTCAGGAATCAATAATCTTCAAAGATTTACTGAAATTCAATTTGCTGAAAGACCTTATAAATTAGTAAGCTACAATCAAAACGAATTGGTAAAAGCAAATCAATATCAAATCGCTGATTCTGGAGAAATTTTAGATTTATTACAAGCTATTAACAGAAGAATCATACAAGTCGTTAAATCCCTACCAGAAAAGTTTCTTGAATATAAAATAGTAGCAGACAACGGAACTTCTTTCAACTTGATTTTTTTAATTGAAGATTATGTTAATCATTTTGAACACCATGCAAAGCAGATTGTGGAATGAAAAACTATCGCAAAGCGACAATCGAAGATTTGGGAAAGCTTCAAAAGCTTGGGATATTGGCTTATAGTCAGCATAAACTTTCAATGACAGCCGAAAACTGGGATAAGTTTAGTGCAAATTTGTATGGCCCCGAATTGTACACCGAGCTTATAGAAAGCGCGACCTGTTTTATATGCGAACTAGAAGATGAAGTAATTGGAATGGCATTCTTGGTTTCTAAAGGGCACCCAACTGAGCTATTTGATGAAACTTGGAGTTATATTAGAATGGTTGGAGTTCACCCAAATTTTAGTGGTAACGGAATTGCAAAAAAACTGACTGAAATGTGTATTGAATTTGCTCAGGAAGACGGAGAGAATTTTGTAGCCTTACATACCTCTGAGTTTATGGAAGCGGCAAGGCATATTTATCAAGGTTTTGGATTTATAGTTGTGCGGGAATTTTCTCGATACGATAAAAAATATTGGATATATCTTTTAGAACTTTATTCGGATGACATCGATTAATTATCAGATAGAACAAAATGTTTCTGTAGAAGAGTTTAAAGGCGTTTTAGTGAATTCAACATTATCAGAAAGACGACCTGTTGATGACATTGAAACGTTACAGAAAATGATTGAATATGGAAACTTGATTGTGACAGCCAGAACAGAAGGCAGGTTGATTGGTATCGCAAGATCATTGACTGATTTTAATTATTGCACATATCTTTCTGATTTGGCTGTAGACGAAAAATTTCAAAAAATGGGAATAGGTAGGGAGCTGATAAGACAAACTAAACTTGCCGCGCCAAAAGCCAAACTCATTTTGCTTTCTGCTCCAAAGGCAATAAACTATTATCCAAAGATTGGTATGACGCAATGGGAGCAATGTTATGTTTTGGACAATATTGATGATTTAAAATAAGGAAGAATGATCGACTATAATGGCAAAACTTTCAGGCCTGTTGCTAATTCAGCAAATGGGGAAACTTCAGGTGAAACAATATTTTTGTACAAGCAGGTTGGAAATATTTTAACTTCTAACTATTCAGGAGGAAAAATTATTCAAGGTCATTTAATAGGTCTTGTTGACGAACTGGGCAACATTGATATGCGATATCATCAGGTGAATGATAAGCATGAGATAATGACTGGTGTTTGTAGATCGCGACCTGAGATGCTCGAAAACGGGAAAGTACGGCTTCATGAATCATGGCAATGGACTTCAGGTGATATGTCGGCAGGAGAGTCGGTTATTGAAGAAGTTTAGTGAGATGGGTATTTTATTGAAGATTGAGTTTCTTTTCTTACTTTAGATGAGGAAAATTTAAGTTTTCATCTGAAATGAAAAAACTATCTGTTGTTCTTTTTACAGTTTTATCTTGCACATTGTTCGCTCAAACCGATGATTGCAAATGCTTTGATGGGATTGGTTCCGCGTCGGGAGACGCCCCCGTTTTAACCTTTGAGTTTTCGAATGGGCAATCAATTGAAGTTTGTGGATTCGTAGAAGAGATTTATGATGCGAATAAAATTCTTGTTTCAGAGTTCAATGTGTTCAATTGTAAAACCGGTGATATTCTTGTAGAATATGGAGCAGTTCAAACTTGCCTTGTTCAAAAAGGTGAGAATGAATTAAACATAACGGAAATGCTTTATTTGCCCACGGGAGAGAACTGGCATTGGGAAGAAGTTAAAGTTGGTCTTCAAAGCATCACTTTGAAGAGTGATAGTTTGGTGGTTTCGGAACAAATTTCAGTATATGATCCTGCAAAGCTGAGTTCGACCAATGTGGAGCTTTTCATACAAGAACTCCGTAAACTAAAGGGATCGGGTAACTTAGAAAATCCAGAAGAAATCATAGGAAGGTTAGAGGTTTTGGCGCTGAGCGACTATGATGAGGCATTTCTAATTTTGATGGATTTTGAAAATTACTTCAGCTATTTGACTGACGGTGCAATTAGAGAACAGTGGACTGACGCGATCGCGACTGTGGAATGGTTGAAGAAGTAGGGATTTTATTTAGCTTTAGTGTGAATGATTATAATAACGACGGAATGAATGATATTTCATTTTCTGGGGACATGGTTTTTTTTGAGGAGTTGACTGAAAGTGGGCAGTGGATTGAAAGTGCAAGTATAAAGCGAGTTCCAGTTGAACTAATATTCTACTACAATCCTCAAACCGCTCACTTCAGTTCTCTTGAAGATTTTGATAGAAAATTTGGATTGGTGAGGTGAGTTGTCTGGTAACTAAACGACTTTCGCACCTTCTTGTTCTCTGCTAGCGCTACGCCCGAGGAGGCCCTGATGTCGTCCATCTAAAGAGTCATACAGCAGCAAAACAAAGTTTTTGCTATATGACCTCTCAATTGATAAATGATATTCCTGAGCGTCGATTTCTTTGAATGCAAAGTATGAAAAGAAATCAAAGGAGGGTATTGCTGTGCGAAATGAATCGCCTTTTACCCAACCCCAACTTCATCCACCACTCATTTTCTATTTCATTCTCACCTTCATCTCACAGAGTTAAACAACTTTCGCACCAACCTCCGGGGCTACGCTAGCGCTACGCTCGTGACCACCCCTCGACTACATTAGCATTACGCTCGGGGACCACCCCTCGACTACATTAGCATTACGCTCGGGGACCACCCCCTCGACTACTGTGGCTAGGCGCTCGGGGAACTCCTCTCGCTACGCTAAGGGCCGCCAGCGCTACGCTCGAGGCCCTGATGTCGTCCATCTAGAGAGTCACAGCAGCAAAACAAAGCCTTGCTGCTTCATGACTTTCAACTCGGCAAAGCCACATCTCACCTCAAATACTAGTTCCTAGTTCCTTGAATTCTTGTTCCATGAATCCTTGAATCCTTGTTCCTTGAATCCTTCCCGAATCAAGTTCGCATCGAAGGTCGGTTCCTGATCCCGGAGTCAAGCCGGGACTGTGAAGGATGGTTCCTGAGCTTGTCGAAGGATGAATCCTTGAATCCTTGAATTCTTGTTCCTTGAATCCTTTATTTCAATTAAAATGAGGAAGAATAGTGAGATTTGAGGTGCGTAAAATAGTTGAGAATACTTTTTCATTACCTTGGTGGCAACCTAAAACTATTGCAGAATTGTGTCATTTTAAGAAAGTAACTGCTAGAATATTCTTGTTATCTATCATTTGACGTTGATGCTCTCTTCTTTGGTACAGAGCATCGTGTAGAAAAGTTGGAACGTGCTTTCTATTTTTGGAAGAGTGAGGATGGGGTTTCAGATTCCGAAAAGAGGATTTGCGATTCTTTGCAAATCAAAAAGGTGTACCAGAAATTTTTTGAAGTGAATTATTCTGCAGAGCTAGGTAACGTACCTGAGGCGAAATCTAGATGGTGGTACTATGATAACTTAAATGAAATTGAAGAAATTGTTCCCGTGGTTTTCTTTAAAAATAATGTGTTTTTAAAATCCACAAAGGAAGAGCTTGATTTGTTAGCGGATAATGTAAATTTTCTTATTGAAAAGTACATTGAGTCTCGTGAATTCAAGGTCTCAGAGTTTCAAATGGATTGCGATTGGACGTTGAGTTCAAGAGATAATTATTTCTACTTTCTGAATAAAATAAAGGAGTTAACGAAAAAGAAGATCAGTTGTACGCTACGATTGTACCCATACAAGTACTCAGAAAAAATGGGAGTGCCTCCGGTAGATAAGGTCTCGCTGATGTGCTACAATTTGATGAACCCGCTCGAAAATCCTCAAAAAAATTCAATTTTAGACTTGCCTGAATTAAAGAGTTACTTAGAAGGTGTAAAGAAATATCCTATCCATATGGATATTGCTTTGCCCGTGTATTCGTGGGCTCAGGTGTACCATAATCAGCAGTTCAGCTTGTTGTTATATACGGATATAAATGAGTTGTGGGGGATTTTGAAAGAGGAAAGACCACTCTGGTATAGTGTTCTTAAAGATACGGTCATCAACAATACTTATTTACGGGAAGGTGATGAGTTGAAGCTCGAGGAGATCGATGCGGAAAGGGTAAATAATGCAATCTCAATATTAAAGCATTATATAGATTTTGACAAGGACGTTTGTGTTTCTCTTTTTCATTTAGACGAAGTTCAATTGCGCAATTATACCAATGAGGAAATTAATTCTTTTTACACTGCTTTTAGCGAGTAATCCCATTTTTGCTTGTCTTTTTTATCCTTTCGGTGACGATATTCGGATATCTCTTTTTCATCCGAAGAATTTCAATTATTCCAGTTATAATGAGTTAAACTACAGTGCTAGTTTATATGCGAGTAATGCGAACACGGGGGGAAGTATAGCGGAACAAAACATTGATCTTTGGTCTATTTACTGCAAAGGAAATGTCACAGCTGAATCGATAGCTGAGGCTGTGTATGCGGCACCAATAGAAGAATTCAACGAGCATTCGAATTTTCCTATGATAAAGTACTTGTATTCGATTCATGATATCGAAGCCATCGAGTATTTGAGATTTGCTAAAAGTTGTGAGCTATTGAATGCGTTTAGTAGCGATCCTTGGGAAAGGAATGATGTAATTGAGCTTCCTGTAAGGGAGGCTAGAGCAAATGAAGCGTTGAAACTTATTGAACAAGTTGAGAATGTTGAATTGAAGAAGAGGTATGCATTTATAGCCATACGCTTGTTTTGGTACAACAGCAATTACTCGGAGGTTCAATCCATATTTAGTACCTATTTTGAAAAAGTTTCGAAGCGAGATGTCATTTATTACTGGAGTTTGTATTTTAATGCCTTATCCACGCAGGACACGGCACTGTCGAATTTTATGTTGGCTCAAGTGTTTGCGAATGCCACTGACAAAAGATTTATAGCATTCAAGCATTATCATACTAAAGTTCAAAAGGGGGAGGTATTGAAGTTTGCAAAAAATAATGTGGAAAAAGCAAATGTTGTATTGATGGAAGGACTGCGCAAAGTGGATAGGGCGCTGCCTTTAATCAAGGAAATCTACAGTTTAAATGCTAATTCTGAAGGATTGACTTTTCTGCTTTTGCGTGAAATAAACAAAATCGAAGATTTTGTTTTAACCCCCAGTTACACCACGTTTCAACCATCCATAATTACCAATCGATGGTTTTATGCTGAAGATTTTCCTTCATCAAAGGTTGTTTTAAATCGAGCGGAAAGAGACCGAAAGTATGCACAAGAACTATTAAATTTTATAAGATCAGTTGATCTCAAAAAGGTCGAGAATCCGACGTTGTGGAAAATGGGAAGTGCATATTTAAAATTCATAGTAAGAGACTATAATGGGTGTATCTCGGATGTGCATGTTTTGGAGACGCTTTTGCTTTCAGAAGGTGAGAGAGAACAACTTGAAGTTATTGAAGCACTTGCTCTAATCGCTAATCAAAAAAGGAAATTTTCCAATAATTTCGGAAAGGGTTCAGCAGATTATTTTAAGTCATGCTTCCAATAGTCAGTTTGTTTTTATAGTTGGAAGAGAATTGGAATTTCAAGGAAATAGAGTGGAGGCGGCGTTGTTGTACTCTACTTTGTCTGATAATTGGGACAGTGAACGCGAGTCCTATGGTTCGGTTTATTGGAAAAATAGAAATTCAAAATATAATCATCCATTTCGGGATTATTTTTGGGATTACTGGGATTATTTGGATGCAGAATATAGTGCAGAAGAAGTGAGGGATTTCATTGCAGAAATAAAGGAATTTGGAGCGGATACCGCAGGATTTAATGGTTTTAAATTTCGGGAAGTAAAAGAAAAATTGGCTTTTTTATATGATATGCTCGGAACAAAATATGTTCGAGAAAATCAAATGGAAAAGGCCGCGGAGGCATTTTCGAATATAACAGATTGGTATTGGAGTAAACAGTATTCAGCTTGGGGAGATGGTTCAAATGTTTTTGACAAGAATCCATTTTTTCATTTGAAATATACACCTGAGTTTATAGCACAAGTGGATACAATTCGACTCAATAAATACAATGTAACTGTTCAATTGATGGAGTACTTGAAACGAGCGGAGGATGCGAATGAGACTGAGCGGGATTATTATTATTTTCTTGTTGCTAATGGTTATTTTAATATGAGTTGCCAAGGGAATAGTTGGATGATGAGAAGGTTTTATTATTCTACCTATGATATTCGAGGTTATGTGGATGATTCTGAATATTATGAAATGAATTTGGCGAAGGAGTATTATGGTCTGGCTAAAAAATATGCGAAGACAAGAGAGTTTGAGGCGTTGTGTGTGCGTATGATGGCAAGATGCGAGAAGAATAGAATATTTCATTCTCAAAAAAATTCTTACGATGAAGTAGCTCTAGATAAAAATTTGAGTTTGAATAAGTATTATCTAGAATTGAAAAATGACTATTCAGATTATTTTGAAGAACTCGAATCCGACTGCTACGCCTTCGAGCGATACTTTGCCTCCCGAAGATAGAATTGTTCTCATACTCTCAAACTTTCATACTCTCAAATTTCTCCCGTCCCACAGCTCCCATCCCCAACTCCTCTCGCTACGCTAGCGCTACGCTCGAGGGACCTGATGCCGCCCATATAAAGAGTCATGAAGCAGCAAAACAAAGTTTTGCTGCTGTATGACATTCAACTCGGCAAAATACAGGTCACCTCGAATCCTTCCCGAATCAAGTTCGGGACGAAGGATGGTTCCTGAGCTTGTCGAAGGATGAATCCTTGAATCCTCGAATTCTTGTGCCTTGTTCCTTGTTCCTTGAATCCTCGAATCCTTGTCGAAGGACCCAAACTCACTCCCTCGTCACCAACTTGGTGTACACTTTTTCATCTGCTCGAGCGGTGATGAAGTAGGAGCCGACACTAAGATTTGAAAGATCAAGTATTACGTTTCCGCCATCCGAAGTAGGCGACAAATGCATCACTTCTCGACCTTGCATGTCGAGTACTTTTATTTCTACTTCGGTATGATAATTCATCCCTTCAATTTGAAGCGTTACGATATCTGAAGTGGGATTGGGAAACACATTCCAATTGTTTGGTTCTTCATTTTCATCAATGCTATTGATATAAGAACAACCATAATTCTGATTTTCATAAAACGTATGAATCGCAGGAATGTCTTCCAACATCGCACAAAGGGTTTCGATGTTGTCACCAGAAGCGGGCTTGAAATAATAAGCGAAATCAAAGCACAGCGATTCATTGGGCAATAATGTGTGCAACTCACCCGCGCTTATCAATCTTCGATCGCCTGCAGGGTTGCCGAGAGCAATTTCATTTTCTGTTCCCATCCCGCAAGGTGAGTCTTGAAACATCATCGGACCTGTTGGTATATTTGTGTATTCAAGAGCATAATTTCCATTCTTGTATTTACCTTGCATGTAATTAAAGAAGTCATTTGTGTTTTGTGGGTCTCCATTTAAAGGATTTGTTCCAACATTATAATATGTACAAGCTTCCATTCCATCGCTCAGAATTACAGTACTAAAAGCAGGGACTTGCGCGCCATAAGATCCAAAAGCTGATGAAAATTCATCGAATTCATCACTGTTATAGACATAAGCTACAGAAAGGAGGGAGTCACAGCCGATAAAATCGTCATATGATGTTCCTAAATCGTAGTCATCAAATATTCCAACGCGCAAAGAGTCGTAAGTGTCATTTGATCTGTTTATAACTGTGGTATGAAAGAACAAACACAAATCGTTCAAGTCTTCACCATTTTCCAAATAGGCCATTAAGTGCATATCAACATTGAGCGGGGATTCTAATGAAACGGTTTGCTTTCCATGTTGCACCCAGAACGCGGCTTCTTTTCCTCTGATTAATGGATAATCTCCTAGTTGTGGTTCATACCATGAGTTTTGATTTTCATCATGAAATGGAGCCAGCATGTGCGATTCATCATTAGCAGCGTCACCATTGCCCGGCCACTCTGCGATGGATATTGGCATTTCGTACCCAATCGAATTCCAATTGTTGATATGATATTCAATTTCTTCTTGAGTTACTTTCCAAGCTCTATTGTATTTGTGAAAAGTTTCTAAGGTGTAGTTTTCTGTGAATGGTCCAGGAAACCAATTGCAGTGATATGATGAATAAGTATCGGCATTCACAAGTCTATCATTTTCTGATTTGCCGGAGACAATCATCCCACTCAACCATATCGGTGTTGAATTCATTAAGTTCGGATCGTAGGTATTATTCAAAGCTGCAAAGTTTTCATAGGCAAGAGAATTGTTTACAATACAGTGTGTCCCTCTTTTCTGAAAAAATTGATGTTGGTTGCTTATTTCAATATCAGCATTGGGTCTAAATACGAGTGTAGTATTTATACCGTTTCCAGGAGCATTATAGTCTAATGCCTTACCAGTAAAATATGCCTCACCTTTATATACTTCAATTTTTGGATGGATCTCCTGGCTGTTGACGATTGTATAATAACATCGACCAAAAGATTCATAATTTTCATTATAGATATAGATAAAGCCAAGTGAACTTCTATCAAAGTAATAGTTTTCATCATTTATTGAGCAATATCCTATCACTGTTCCTAAGCCAGTTGTTGTGATTAATTCAGGGGTTGATGAGCTAAGTTTTACAATTTGACTTTCAATCACACCATTGTCGAATGTGCCAAGCGCAAAAAGCTCATTATTATTAATGGTAAGCGATCTTGGATTGCTTGTGGTAAAGTCAGATAATAATTCTAAAAAACCATTTTCACTGTTCTTCCAGACGCTATACCCATTTACTGAATTAATGCAGTATAATTCCTCATTGAAAACTTCAAGATCAGTCATTTTTCCCACAGCTGGAAAATTTGCTGAAACCCAATTATTTTCTTCATTTAAAACGAGCAAAGGCGTTTCCTGAGGTCCTGATGCGTATAGCTTACCATTCCATTCGATAATATCATGAATAAAATGATTCCCTAAGGAGTTGCCTAAGGGGATCCATTCATTCTCTACATATTCATAAACACGACTTGATTCTCCAGTAATAAAGACACCAATTACAAAGGTGATTTTGAAATACATTGATACATGTAATGCCTCGTTCGAATACGAATTCTTCAGGGTTCACTTCAAAAGCAGAGTTCATGGAGTGAACATGCGTTCCGTCCCATTTAAGAATGCCATTGAGTTCGAGTCCATTAAATTCACCAAATGTTCCAACGATATAAAGTGTGTCCTGAAATATTACCATATCAGCGGTATGGCCTGGAATGAGTTCAAATGGCCACGTGTCGTCCTTTTCCATAATTGGCAGTGCACCATCATAAGGAGAGTTGAGTTGAGCATGTACAACATGAATCTGAATGGTAAATAGAGTGTAAAAGAGAAGGGAGTATAGTTTTTTCATAAGATTAGTTTTAAACGAATTTCGTGTTTTCAATTTGAATTACTATCACCAGAAATGTCACATTGAAAGAATTTTACACACGTCTAATGCTGGAATTTACAATTTCATTTATCATGAATTAAATGAATCCTTGTTCCTAGTTCCTGAATCCTCGAATCCTCGAATCACACTATTCTCATACCTCGAATTTCCCCCATATCCCCTCGATTTCATTAGCATTACGCTCGGGGACCTCTCTGCTACGCTAGCGCTACGCTCGAGGGACCTGATGCCGCCCATAAAGAGTCATGAAGCAGCAAAACTTTTGTTTTGCTGCTTCATGACTATCAACCCCACAAATTACAACTCACCTCGAATCCTTCCTGAATCAAGTTCGGGACGAAGGATGGTTCCTGAGCTTGTCGAAGGATGAATCCTCGAATCCTCGAATCCTTCAATCCTTGTTTCTTGAATCCTCGAATCCTTGAATCTTGGTTCCTGAGCTTGTCGAAGGATGAATCCTCGAATCCTCGAATCCTTGAATTCTTGAATCCTTGTTTCTCGAATTCTTGAATTTTCGAATCCTTGTCGAAGGACCCAACTCACTCCCTCGTCACCAACTTGTTGTAAATTTTTTCTTCTGCTCGAGCGGTGATGAAGTAGAGCCGACACCGAGATTTGAAAGATCAAGAATCACATTCCCGCCATCCGATGTAGGAGTCAAATGCATCACTTCTCTACCTTGCATGTCGAGTACTTTTATTTCTACTTTGGTATGATGATTCATCCCTTCAATTTGAAGCGTTACGATATCTGAAGTGGGATTGGGAAACACATTCCAATTGTTTGGTTCTTCATTTTCATCAATGCTATTGATATAAGAACAACCATAATTCTGATTTTCATAAAACGTATGAATCGCAGGAATGTCTTCCAACATCGCACAAAGGGTTTCGATGTTGTCACCAGAAGCGGGCTTGAAATAATAAGCGAAATCAAAGCACAGCGATTCATTGGGCAATAATGTGTGCAACTCACCCGCGCTTATCAATCTTCGATCGCCAGGTGTGTTACCCACTGCAATTTCATTTTCCGTTCCCATACCGCAAGGTGAGTCTTGAAACATCATCGGACCTGTTGGTAAATAAGGGGCTTGAAGAGCATAATTGCCATTCTTGTATTTTCCTTGCATGTAATTAAAAAAATCATTGGTATTATGAGGGTCACCATTTAATGGGTTATTGCCCACATTATAATAAGTGCAGGCTTCCATACCTTCACTTAGAAAGACAGTGCTGAATGCTGGCACCTGCGCTCCATAAAAACCGATTCCTTGTCCTAGTTCATCATATTCATCACCGTTGTATGCATAAGCCACAGAAAGTAGGGAGTCACAGCCTATATAATCATCACCTGGAAATCCTAAATCGTAGTCGTCAAATAAACCTACACGCAAGGAGTCGTATGTTTCATTTGATCTATTTATTACAGTAGTATGAAAGAACAAACACAAGTCATTTAGTTCTTCATCTTCTACTACGTAGGACATATAGTGCATGTCGAGGTGAAGTGGCGATCCCATGCTCAAGGTTTCTTTACCATGTTGTACCCAAAACGCCGCTTCCTTTCCTCTTATCAATGGATAATCTCCTAGTTGCGGCTCATACCACGAGTTTTGATTTTCATCATGAAATGGTGCCAACATATGTGACTCTCCATTGGCAGCATCTCCGTTTCCTGGCCATTCTATAATGGAGGTGGGGATCTCATATCCTGACGAATTCCAGTTGCTAATATGAAGTTCAATTTCTTCTTGAGTTACTTTCCATGCTCTATTGTATTTGTGAAAAGTTTCTAAGTTGTAGTTGTCTGTGACTGGTCCGGGAAACCAATTGCAATGCGATCCCGGATGGTAATCGACATTAGCGAGCCTCTCACCTTGCGACTTCCCAGACACCAGCATCCCACTCATCCATATCGGTGATGAATTCATTAAGTTTGGATCGTAGACAAGGTTTTGAGGATAATTACCTGCATTGGCCATTGTATTATTTACAATTCCATGAGCCCCGATCTTGGTGAAATATTGACTTTCATTACTGATAGTGGTTGCTATATTTGGCCTAATTACAAGCACCGAACGAACATAAAATGAGGGCAGTTCTTGAGCCCGTAATGCACCACATAAGTAGCCTTCCCCTTTATAGGCAAGACATTTCGGATGATTTTCTGTACCATTTATTGGCTGATAAAGACATTTACCGCGCGACTTAAAGGAATTGTCGAATAGGATAATATTGGAACTGGAAATGTGTTCCTTTACCAGGTAATAGGGCAGTCCATCAATAGAGAAGTATCCCACCAATTCATTTAATTCAGGGGAGGCAGTCATTACGGGCACGGATTCGCTAATATTCACCAAATGAAAGGTTGAGTTTCCATCATCAAATTCTCCTAGAGCAAACAGCTCGTTATTCACAATAGTAATCGATCTTGGATTACTTATTTCGAAATCGGATAGCAGTTCGATAAATTCATTGCCATCATACTTCCAGAGACTATATGAATTCGTTGAATGAACACAAAACAATTCTCCATTGAAAACTTCTAAATCAGTCATTTTTCCCACAGCGGGAAAATTTGCTGAAACCCAATTATTTTCTTCATTTAAAACAAGCAAAGACGTTTCTTGAGGTCCTGACGCATACAACTTTCCGTTATATTCAATCAAATCATAAATAATGTGGTCTCCTAATTCGTTGCCTAATGTTGTCCATTCATTGTTTACATATTCATAAACTCTGCTAGGTTCACTTGTCGAATGAAAACCTATTACGAGATGATTTTGAAATACATTTATGCATGTAAAGCCGCCTTGGAAAATCCATCCTTCTGGATCAACTTCGAAAGTGGAGTTCATGGAGTGAACATGTGTTCCATCCCATTTGAGAATTCCATTGAGTTGGAGTCCATTAAATTCACCAAATGTTCCAACGGCATAAAGAGTATCTTGAAATATTACCAAATCCGAGGCTTGACCTGTAGCAAATTCAAAAGGCCATACATCATCCTTTTCAATTAATGGTAATACTCCATCATAAGGAGCATTCAGTTGGGCTTTTCCAACTTGAAATTGAAATATACAAAGCGTGCAAAAGAGAAGGGAGTATAGTTTTTTCATAAGATTAGTTTTAAACGAATTTCGTGTTTTCAATTTGAATTACTATCACCAGAAATGTCACATTGAAAGAATTTTACACACGTCTAATGCTGGAATTTACAATTTCATTTATCATGAATTAAATGAATCCTTGTTCCTAGTTCCTTGAATCCTCGAATCCTCGAATCACACTATTCTCATACTCTCGAATTTCCCCCATATCCCCTCGATTTCATTAGCATTACGCTCGGGGACCTCCTCTCGCTACGCTAGCGCTACGCTCGAGGGACCTGATGCCGCCCACATAAAGAGTCATGAAGCAGCAAAACTTTGTTTTGCTGCTTCATGACTATCAACTCCACAAATTACAACTCACCTCGAATCCTTCCTGAATCAAGTTCGGGACGAAGGATGGTTCCTGAGCTTGTCGAAGGATGAATCCTCGAATCCTCGAATCCTTCAATCCTTGTTTCTTGAATCCTCGAATCCTTGAATCTTGGTTCCTGAGCTTGTCGAAGGATGAATCCTCGAATCCTCGAATCCTTGAATTCGAATCCTTGTTTCTCGAATTCTTGAATTTTCGAATCCTTGTCGAAGGACCCAAACTCACTCCCTCGTCACCAACTTTGTAAAATTTTTTTCTTCTACACGGAGCGGTGATGAAGTAGGAGCCGACACTAAGATTTGAAAGATCACACTACATTCCCGCCATCCGATGTAGGCGACAAATGTGCATCACTTCCTCGACCTTGCATGTCGAGTACTTTTATATCCATTTTGGTGTGAGGATCTATCTCATCAATTTGAAGCTAGATATCTGAAGTGGGATTAGAAACACACTCCAATTGTTTGGTTCTTCATTTTCATCAATGCTATTGATATAAGAACAACCATAATTCTGATTTTCATAAAACGTACAGAACAGGAATGTCTTCCAAATACATCGCACAAAGGGTTTCGATGTTGTCTCCTGAAGCAGGCTTGAAGTAATAGGCGAAATCAAAGCACAGCGATTCATTGGGCAATACGTGTGCAACTCACCCGCGCTATCAATCTTCGATCGCCTGCAGGTTGCCCAGAGCAATTTTACTTTTCCGTTCCCATACCGCAAGGTGAGTCTTGAGCATCATAGGGCCAGTACCGAAATTGAGATTTTCTTCTATTAGGTAATCCCCATTTTTAAACTTTCCTGCATATAATTGTAAAAGTCAATGGTTTCTATTGGTCGTCCATTGTATTCGTTAAATCCTACTGAAATTGGTGTTGACCCGCATAGCTCTCATTGAGAAAATTGTTGCAAGAGCAGGTGTGTTTCGTACTCCGAAATGTTCGATGAGAGTTGACTCATCAAAATTGTCTCCGTTAAACACATACGAGCAAGACAGAAGTGAGTCGCAACCAATGAAATTATCGTTAGAGTATCCTGAACTGAATCCGTTATGAACACCACCCGAAGAGAATCATAAGCTATCGAGCGGTTAATTATTTTATTATGGAAAAAGTAATGAACCACTAAAGTTATCTGTTGATTCTCTATGTAACACATTACATGAATTTCGGCGAACAGAGCATCAGGAAAGGCTGATGTTTCTTTACCGTGAGTTATCCAGAAAGCGGTTTCCTTTCTCTTATTAAAGGATAATCTCCGAGTTGAGGTCTAAAATAAGAGTTTTGATTATCGTGAAATGGAGCCAGCATATGAGATTCGCCGTTTGTAGCATCTCCCCCAGGCCATTCTAATATGGATGTGGGCATCCATAACCAGGAGAATCTCCAGGAGCTGATATGATATTCAATTTCTTTCTTGAGTTACATTCCAAGCTCTGTTATATTTTTGAAATGTCTGAATAGTATAGTTTTCTGCGAATGGTCCGGGAACCAATTGTTGAGTCCTTAAAAGGAAACATAAGCATTGGCTCTTCTTTGTTCTCCGACATTTCCCGAAAGAAGAATTCCACTGGCATAGAGAGGCACACCATTCATCAAATTTGATTGTATGTTGGGTGTTTATATCAGAAAATTGAAGTTATTCATATGATTATTTACAATTCCAACAGATCCTTTTTTAGTGAAGTATTGGTTTTGGCTGAAATAGTGGTTCTTATACCAGGCTTAAAAATCTAATAGTAAAATGGGGTCTATTTCGAGGTTTTGAAATTGATAAGGTAGGAAAGTAGATGGCACCTTATAAGTCGTTATTGTAGGATTATATTCCGCATTGATGAATACCGAATTATATCTAGCATGACTAATGAATTGATCATCTTGGATAAATGAACCAAAAGCTGTTTGAATGAAGAAGTAATTATTTTCGTCTAGGCGCCTGTATCCTTTAATGTCTTGATTTGCAACTGAAATATAATCATATTCACTAGTGCTGATGTTAACAATCCGAGTCAAGCCTTCTCCATAATTGAATAAACCCAAAAGCTAAAGTTCTGCTTTCGGTTACGGTGGTATCGAACTCGTATTTTCTCTACTGAAGTTCAGTAAATACAGGGACAAATTCGGAACCAGTATTTTTTCCCCAAAGACTACCTACATTATTCGTTATGCTATTGCAGTACAAATCACCGTTATAGATTCTAAATCATTTATTGAAGTTCCAGTGAATGGCACGGCAACAGGCATCCAAGTGTTTTCATCTCCTAAAACCATAAGCGGATAATCTCCTTCACTGGTCACATAAAGTTGATTTCCGTTCCATTCAATCAAATCTCTGATAATATCACCCAAACTATTTCCAATGGGCATCCATTCATTGTTTTCAAGCGAATACACACTTGCAAGTTGATTAGATTGTTTAACCTGACTAAAGGTGATTTTGGAATATGGAAATACAATGAACGCCTTCAACACTAGGGAAAGGGACTGCTGAAAAATTGAAAGGTGCATTCGCTGTATGGATGTGATCTCCATCCCATTTGAAAACACCGTTTAAATCCATACCATTGAATTCTTGGAATGTTCCAACAATGTACAACGTATCATCAAACAGCACCATATCGCGGCACAATTAAGTACAGGCCATGCATCATCAGATTCAACCATTGGGGTAAAACCATCGATGTTATTGATCAGTTGAGCATTTATAGATTTAAAAGAGAGTAAAATAAGCGTGCAAAAAAAGAGAAGGAGTATAGTTTTTTCATAAGATTAGTTTTAAACGAATTTCGTGCTTTCAATTTGAATTACTATCACCAGAAATGTCACATTTGAAAGAATTTTACACACGTCTAATAGGAATTTACAATTTCATTTTATTTTTCAATCAAATGAATTTTGTTCCTAGTTCCTTGAATTCTTGTTCCTGAATCTCTTGTTCCTTGAATTTTGCTCCGAATTCTTGTTCCTTGAATCCTGAATTCTTGTTTTCATACTCAAATTTCCTCTAACTTCCTCGACTAGCATTACTCGGGAACTCCTCCGCTACGCCAGCGCTACGCTCGAGGTACCTGATGCGGCCCTCATAAAGAGCCATGAAGCAGCAAACTTTGTTTTGCTGCTTCATGAGCTCTCTCCATTGAGAAAATGCAGGTTCCTCGAGCGTCGATTTCTTTGAATGCAAAGCATGAAAGAAATCAAAGCGAGGGGCGTTGCTGTGCGAAATGAATCGTGCTTTTTTACCTAACTCAACTTCATCCTCCAGCCATATTCAATTTCATTCATTCTTTTGAGAAAGCGCTGAAAGAGCTTGAGGTGAGTAACACTCAGAGCAAAACAACTTTAGCATTACGCTCGGGGACCTCCTCTCGCTACGCTGGCGCTACGCTCGAGGTACCTGATGCCGCCCACATAAAGAGTCATGAAGCAGCAAAACAAAGTTTTGCTGCTTCATGACTTTCAACTCCACAAATTACAACTCGCTTCGAATACTAGTTCCTAGTTACTCGAATTCTTGTTACTCGAATTCTTGTTCCTTGAATTCTTGTTTCTTGAATCCTTCCCGAGTCAAGCTCGGGACGAAGGATGGTTCCTGAGCTTGTCGAAGGATGAATCCTTGTTCCTTGAATCCTCGCTTTCCAATTGTTTTTTGAGTAAAAATCAGTAGTATCCCGTAATATTATTTCATCGTACACCATTAACTTGCCCATCGAATATTTAAATAATTTTTGATGAAGCATTTTTATTTTAAATCAGCGATTTTAGCTGTTGCGTTTTTTTCTTTTACAACAATTTCTCCAGCACAATTTCAGACTGGTGATGACATTGATGGTGAATCCACAAGCGATCGTTCGGGTTCAGCCATAAGTATGCCCAACAGTACCACTATTGCAATAGGAGCACCGCGCAATGATGGCAATGGAGGAAATGCAGGACATGTGAGAATCTTTAGTTACAACGGTTCCTCGTGGACTCAGAAGGGGGCCGACCTCGACGGCGATGCGGCAGGAGATCTTTTCGGAAGTACAGTGAGTATGCCTGATGAAAACACACTAGCTGTTGGTGCCCCTGAAAACAATGAAAATGGAACTGTGGCGGGAATGGTAAAAGTGTTCGAATGGAATGGGACGGAATGGTCTCAAAAAGGTCAAAGTTTATTGGGTGATGTCCCTTCAGAATTTTTTGGAGATATCTTCGGTAGTTCTGTGAGCATGCCAGATGCGAATACAATTGCAGTTGGTGCACCTTGGAATAATGCAAATGGATTTAGAGCAGGACAAGTAAAAATATTTGATTGGGATGGCAATGCTTGGAATCAACGTGGTGATGATATTTATGATGGTCCTGCAACATATTCTGGAAGCGTGGTAAGCATGCCTAGCATTGATGTTGTTGCCATCGCTTCTCAAGGTGGTAGTGCCGGTTTGGGACATGTGCGCATCTTTGAATGGAATGGTGCAGAGTGGATACAGAAAGGAGAAAATATTACAGGCGAAACTACTGGCGATCTCTCTGGTGATGCCATTTCGATGCCTGATGAAAATACGATTGCTATAGGCACTGAGAACAACGATGGTGGAGCTCCTGATGCAGGACACGTTCGTATATTCGAATGGAGTGGAAGTGAGTGGGTACAAAAGGGAGCTGCAATCAATGGCGAGCTTGAGGGAGATAAATCAGGAAATTCCGTTAGCATGCCAGATGCAAATACAGTTGCAATAGGCTCGAGCCTAAATGATGATAATGGATTGCAATCGGGGCATGCACGAGTATTTATTTGGAACGGGAGTGAGTGGCAACAACAAGGTGCTACAATGATCGGTGAGGCAACTCAAGATCAGTTTGGTTATAGCGTTTCTATGCCAGATGCAAGCACAGTGGCAGTGGGTGCATTACAGAATGATGGAAATGGCAATGAAGCAGGACATGTTCGCGTTTTCGGACTCAGTGAAGTGTCGGTCGTATCTTCTAGTGTAACGGGCAATGATGTGTTGTGCTATCCGAATCCAGCAAACGAAATGGTCACCATCGCATTCAATGCATTTGAGAATGTAAGTCTGGTACAAATTATTTCTCTAGACGGAAAAGTATTGAAAGAGACCAACAATATAATGGGTTCAAAATTGAATTTGGAATTACCTTTTCCTGCAGGAATGTACCTAATAAAAATCGAAACGGATTCAGGATCGAATTTTATTTCTTTGATGAAGTATTAACAGCGCTCTTTGGTGCTATATTTGATGGAGGATCGAAGCTAAAACTTCGATCCTTTTTTATTCAAAAACCTCTGAACTATGAAAAAAACTGTTATCCTCTTTACCCTAACTCTGACTTTGGTTTCATGTGTCAAGCAATGGCAGCTAGCATCGCTTGAATCCAATAAACTTGCTTTAGAAAATAATCAAATGATTTACACCGATTCTTTAGTGGAAATCACTTACGATTTTTATAGCAACAATGCAATAATGGATTTTATAATTTACAATCATTCGGAGGTTCCCGTTTATATAGA
>JAWKNK010000022.1:0-44429 GCA_041391745.1 Flavobacteriales bacterium | reverse complement strand
GTGTCCTTCGACTTCGCTAGCGCTGCGCTCAGGAACCATCCTTCGACTTCGCTAGCGCTAGGATCCACGAACAATGAACCATGATCCACGAACCTCGATCCATGATCCATGATCCACGATCCTGAAACGACGGAATTTAATTAAATACAGGCGCTGTAATGGCGGTATTTAATTAAATTTGGATGATTAAACGGCGTAAATTGAATGAAAAACGTATATTTGAACACTGAAAAAAGGATATTGAAATGGAATACATTCACAGATCTTTAGAAGAAAGAATTAAGGAATATCTCCAGCCGAATAAGGTCATAATTGTGCTCGGTGCAAGGCGAGTAGGTAAAACAGAGCTAATCAAACATCTCCTTTCTGACTTCGAAGAAAAATCGCTGATTTTAAACGGTGAAGATCAAGATGTACAACTCGCTCTTCAAGATCGAAGTGTGAGAAACTACAAAAGACTTTTTGGAAATACCTCATTGCTTATTATAGATGAAGCTCAAGCTATTCCTGAGATAGGACTAAAATTGAAGTTAATTGTCGACTCCATCGATGGAATTAAAGTGCTCGTGACAGGATCTTCAGTTTTTGATTTAGATAATCAACTCGGTGAACCATTAGTTGGAAGATCCTATACGTTCAAATTATTTCCATTGGCACAGATGGAATTTTCGATAAAGGAAAATTATTTTGATACTATTGGTAACCTTGGCACAAGATTAATTTATGGCAGCTACCCTGAGTTAATTCATCTTGAAAGTAATGAAAGGAAAGAAAGCTATTTGAAAGAACAAATTAACTCCTATTTACTTAAGGATATTTTGGCATTTGAAGGTGTGCGAAAGCGTGCAAAAATTGTTTCACTTTTACGACTCATAGCTTTTCGTGTCGGCAGTGAAATTTCATTGGAAAGTATTGGCAATGATCTCGATTTGAACAAAAGTACAGTAGATCGATATCTTGATCTTTTATCTAAGGTATTTATAATTTATAACCTTAGAGGTTTCAGCCGAAACTTGGACAATGAAATCACGAAGAAAAGCAAGTGGTATTTCTATGATAATGGAATAAGAAATGCACTGATCAACAACTTCAATCCTTTAGAGCTTCGAGATGATCATGGAAAATTATGGGAAAACTATATCATTTCGGAGCGATTAAAATTTCAGGAGTACAATAAGTTATATGCTGCCAATTTCTTCTGGCGCACGCATACACAACAGGAAATAGATTGGATTGAGGATCGTGGAGGTCATTTGCATGCTTATGAATTCAAGTGGAGTTCAGCAAAAAAATCGAAGACTCCAGCATTATGGAGCAAGAATTATCCTGATGCCACTTATTCAACGATAAACCCCGAAAATTATCTTCAGTTTATTACTCCAGAATAGGAAATAAATAGTTCAACCGCGGATAATAATTTCATCGATTTTTGTAGGTTCTTCCGGTAGTTATTCTCCATTTTTAACCGCTTAACTCTTTAACTGCTTAACTGTTTAACTTCTACTGTGCAAGTGTCCTTCGACTTCGCTAGCGCTGCGCTCAGGAACCATTCTTCGGCTAAGCTCAGGAACCATCCTTCGACTTCGCTAGCGCTACGATCCACGAACCTCGAACCACGAATTATCTCTATATTCGATTCACGAAAAAAACTGAAATGAAAAATTACATCTTGTATTCCTCTGCTCAAATCCAAAGAAATTGGTACGGGTTTTTCTTACTGCTTGTTATTATTATTACAGGCTGTACATCTAAAAAAAAGGATTACTGCACCGAAGCCTCGAAAATTCTTAATCAATTGGCAGCTATGGATTACATTGATACGAGCGTTTTTTTTAAAGGAAATTTTGAAGTTCCGGAAGTCGATGGCTACTTATTCAATACCTTGGTTTATTCTAGTAATTTATATTCTATTGAGGAGGTTTCCGCGGCAATCGATTCTGCTGAAAAATGTAAAGAAAAATTAACCATTAATTTCCCTACTGTTCCTGATTCTGAATTGTCAAGGATTTATGAAGAATGGAGAAGAAATAATCCCTTGAACTTGGATTGGGATTGGACGAAACCTCGACCATATGGTTTCGGTAATGGAAGAGAACTTATCGAATATGACGTTCCAATTATTATTGGAGATAGAGCCTTTGTTGTAGTTAGAGGTTATGATTGTGATATTTGTGCTGGAAGTTTATGTTTCAGACGAGATAAAGATGGAAATTGGGTAATAGAGGGAAATTGTCTCAATATGTGAGTGGCATATTTTATTTATTCTTTTATAGTGAATCGTCTTATGAGAATAGATTTGATTGTTTTATGTGTGGGTATGGCATGCATAGGATTTGGCTATCCGCCAAATAACGCGTCTATTCCGATGCACGAAAATATCCTTGAAGTAGGTAGACCTTTGGATGTGGATAGCTTCTTTTTTGGAAAACTTAGCGTTTTCGACTCAAAGGAGAATGTCTATCAGAAGCTTGGAACTCCTGACTCCGCGAGAATAGTAGATTTGGATTTAGGCGAGGATATAATCACCGAGTGGTTTTATTACAAATCATATCACATATTATTCGAATCTACATTGAATGGGGATTCAGATATCTTGATTATTTACTCCAATGATAGTGCGATTGCTTTTGGAAATGGTGTGCCATCAGTGGGAAGCTCTGTGAACTTACTAAGACCATATTTTAATAATCTCGATTTTGATAAATTAATTTTAAACGGCGCTGGCAGAATACCATTTAAGAGTGCGTCGCAAATTCTTGATACCTGGTTGGTAGTTGAAGTTGGTGATGGGGAAATTATAAGTATTTCCTATGATAACACAACATTTTAAGGTTAGAGCATTTTTTTTCTTCATTATTGTTGATTATAATGAGATCGCTGATTGGTATCGATACGCACATTGATTGTCATGAATTAGCCCCTTCATTCTCCACTGCTTAACTCTTTAACTTCTACTGTGCAAGTGAATTATGAATTATGAATTATGAATCTACGATCCACGATCCACGAACCACGAATTATCTCTATATTCGATTCACGATAGCCCGAGAAAATTAGATACTTGTCAATGCCAATGTTATTAGAAAATCGCGCTTATAAAGCTAGCTTTAGAATCATTCATAATGTTTGGATTTTATTGGGCTGCATATTCATAAGTACGATTCTGATATATGATTTATTAACTAATGAGGTAACCGGGTCTTTCAATCGTGTTTTGATTGGTATAGCGGTGGTTGCAGCGGTATTTGCAATAATTCAAATCAGACATTTGAAGTGGTATTTCGGTGGCAAAGAAGTTGTGGAAATAGAAAATGATTTTTTGCTCATAAAGTATTTTATTAATCGCAAAAAGCCGTTCAAAACTATAAAGCTTAATATGTACGAAATAGTGTCGATTTCTCTAACAGAAGATTTGGAAAGTCGTCAATTCATCAGTTTGTTTTTGCCTACAAATGGAATTTTGTTGAAGCCAGAAAAAGGAAGATTGATTCTTAAAACCATTTATGATAAGTCCTACAGAATAAGTCAAGATGCAAGCATCGAAAGCATCCTTCAATCGGAATTGTACCTTTATTTAAATGGAAAATGCAGCTGAAAATTTATTATCTATATATTTTTCTTCTGCTATCAGAAATCTCCAGTCTCACACTTTCACAGTCCCACAGTCTCACACTAATTTCAGTTAGGTAGTTAGAAAATTCCTTCACTGCTTAATTGCTTAACTCTTTAACTGCTTAACTGTTTAACTCCTACTGTGCGAGTGTCCTTCGACTTCGCTAACGCTACGCTCAGGAACCATCCTTCGGCTACGCTCAGGAACCATCCTTCGACTTCGCTAACGCTACGCTCAGGAACCGCGAACCTGAAACCGCAAACCAGAATCCGCTATCTTTGCTCTATGCAAAGTTTCCCTCAATACCGCAAACTCAACAACGGAAAAAGCTACTACAAAATCAATTCCACGGCCGATTTTATTGAAATTGGCACAATGGGTCAGTACTACTGGGAAGTAGCCATTACGGCTAAAATCCTCCCAGAAAGAGTGATGATAGAAGATATGCTCAATGGAATGGGGGAAACTTATATAGCTATCACGGCAGAAGAGTTCGAGGAGTTTTTGAATATTTGCACTACCCAGAAACAAAAAAAGGTAGTTTAGAATATGGCTGTTCGTATTGAAAATAATGTTTCGCTCAAGAAGTATAATACCTTCGGTATCGATGTCTCCGCTCAGCACTTTGCTGTATTTGAAAATGCCGAACAACTCACGGAATTGCTCAGCGATGCTATATATCAAAATGCCAATCCCTTTATTCTAGGCGGTGGAAGCAATGTGCTTTTGACAAAAAATGTGGATCGTCCTGTACTACTGAATCGCATCAAAGGGATCGAACTTGTTTCTGAAGATGAAAGCCACTACTATGTAAAAGCTAATGCAGGGGAGGTGTGGCATGAATTCGTAATGGAATGCATCAAAAATAATTATGCTGGAGTAGAAAACCTGTCATTGATTCCTGGTAATGTGGGTGCGAGTCCGATGCAGAATATCGGCGCATACGGTGTAGAAATAAAGGATGTTTTTCATTCTCTGGAAGCTTTTCATATTAAAGAAAAGATTGTCAAGACATTCGACCTAACCGAATGTTCATTCGGTTATCGCGAGTCGGTTTTTAAAAGAACCCAAAAGGACCAATGGGTAATACTTAACGTTACTTTCAAGCTTAATAAAAGGCCCATTTATAAAACGGAATATGGTGCGATCCAAGAAGAGTTGGATAGAATGGACTTAGAAAAAATGTCAATACAAGCTGTAAGTAAGGCGGTAATCAGTATTCGATCATCGAAGCTTCCCGACCCCAAACGAATTGGAAATGCGGGTAGCTTCTTCAAGAATCCAACGGTAGCTTTAAGTCTTGCTAATCAGTTGAAAAAAGAGTACCCGGATATGCCTCTTTATCCTGTCGATCAAACTTCCGCTAAAATTCCTGCAGGATGGCTCATCGAGAAGGCAGGATGGAAAGGAAAGAATCTTGGCACACATGGAGTACACGACAAGCAAGCACTGGTATTAGTCAACTACGGTGGTGCAACAGGCAAAGAAATCTATGATCTCAGCACCAATATCCTCACGGATATCCAATCCAAATTCGGCATCGAACTCGAAAGAGAAGTGAACATACTCTAGGATCCCGGTTCACGAATTTTTAAGGGTGTGCTTATTTGCGGGATAGGATAGTCTCGATTTCTAATTTTACGTGGGGAATTTTATTTTTAATGACGTCCCATACTATTGAATAATTCACTCCCATATAATCATGGATAAGTCTGTCGCGCATACTTTCAAAATGTAAATTTTCAGAAACAGAAATTATGTATTGACATTCATCATAAATATGCCTGAGATATTCAATATAATCTTTAGACATATTGTACTTCTTTTAAAATTTTCGGACCAATATATTTGCTCAATCCATTTTTTGTCACAATCTCGACTTTACTATTTTGAAAAAGGCTTTCAACAAAGTCATAAATCGCCATCAAATTATCATAATTTTCTTTTTCAGGATCAAAGTCTATTAGTAAATCAATATCACTATCAAGAGTTTGTTCCTCTCTTACATATGAACCAAAAAGGCCAATACTTCTTACCCCAAGCTGGACAAAATACTGCCGGTTGGATTTAATCGTCGAAAGAATATTTTCCTTTGTAGTCATATTACTATTTCAAAGATAACAAACTAGTTTGGAATTTGAAATCTTAGGTTATTTCAAGCTAAAAAATTAGTCCTAATAGAGCTTTACCGACTCTTGCTTAGCTCCTTATCCTAGAACCCATCTCGAGGTTGATTCGGGTCGATAGCCCAAATACCACAGGCTCTTGCTACGCTCTAGAGACCTCGTCGTCCTCTCGAATCCTTGTCACCTTGACTGTTCTCTCATGGAATAGGTTGACAACATATTTGTTGAAAAGTCTCTAAATTTATCACATCATGACACGAGAAGAGCGTCGTCGGAGACGATTTACTGAAGACTTTAAAAAGTCGCAGGTTCAACTTATTGAGGCTGGAAAGATCACCGTTTTGGAGGTCAGTAAGCTCTACCAGGTACGACCCAACAATGTCTATAATTGGGTCAAAAAGTTTGGAGTTAAACCTCCACATCAACAGATTATCATTAGCGATGGCAGCGAAGTAAACCGGCTCAAAGAACTTGAGAAGGAGAACAAACGTTTGCTTGAGATCATCGGTAAACAACAAGTTGAACTCTTCTATCAAAGAACAGTAGTTGAGCTTGCAAAGTCGAAGTTAGGAGAGGATTTTGAAAAAAAATAGTTCACCCACTTTTACAAAAGTTGAGAGCAAACAAAGCTGATGACAGGCCTTGTATGCAGGCTTTCTATGGTTTTTTGAATGTGTCGCGGCAAGCTCATTTGAAGTGGCAAAAACAAGATCAAGACAAGTTATCCATGATTTTGAAGATCACTGAGGAGGTTAATTCATATCGCCGAACCTTTGATCAAAGAGCAGGTTCACGTGTTTTATTTTACAACCTAAAAATCAAGGAACGCTATGCCATTGGAGTGACCAAGTTCGAGAAGTTGCTGTCCAAGGAAGGTCTTAGCTTGCCAGTTAATCGCGTAAGAGTGATTACCACTAAGTCTTCTATGCAAAGCTGGAACTACTCCAACTTGATATCAGGCTTAAAAATCAGTGGGATTAATCAAGTAATTGTGGGTGATATAACATACATTTTTCATCTGGGCATGAGGTATTATTTCTTCAGTTGCATTGACGTTTACAGCCATCGTGTAATAGGTTGGGCCATTGATACGAATATGCGTAAAGAAAGGGCTGTAGAAGTGCTGGATATGGCCGTGGAATGTCGTGGAGCATTGGCCATGATGAATACTATTCATCACACAGATGGCGGAGGACAGTACTTTTCAGGGCTATTTTTAGAAAGGGCGTGGATCTATGGACTACAGATGAGCAGAGCTAAAAATTGCCTTGAAAACGGCTATGCAGAGCAGTTCAATGCGTATTTAAAACATCATTTGATGCCATTGGTAAAATCAAATTCAATTGGAAAAATGAGAAAGGAAATAAGAAAATTAATTCACCATTTCAACTTTACACGAAAACAGGAAGAGCTTGGCTGGATGAGTCCTGTAGACTACGAAAATGAAATGGAGAAGTGCTTAGAACCTCAAATGTTAGATCTATATGATTTTGAAAAAAGATGAAAAAGGTTTTTTTAGGCATACACGACCAAAAAGAATGCAATCAAAAAAGCACATCCCTAATCGATTAGGGATGTGCTTTGTAAATGACCTTTTCAGTCGGCTAAGATTATTCCTTGAAAGGTTGCTCCTCAGCAGAGCCTTTCTCTGCTTACCTTAGCAACAATAAAGAAACACCTATCGCTTCTAATTAATAATAAAGCTTTTCAACAGATAAGGGGTATAGGGTAGGTTACCTGTCAACCTATATCATGAGGAGGCAGACCAACTCCCAACCCCCAACTCCCAACCCCCATCCCCCAACTCCAACCCCGAAAAAAAAGCCGCTCTCTGCGGGAGAACGGCTTTCTGTTTAAAGTTAGATCAGGAACCTGGAAGTGGTCGTGATCAGAATTTCGCGCATGGCATGATGCGCTTTTTCATTGATTTTTGGTTGTGTTTTGACGCCCATTGATACGATACGGTCAACTCGTGCGAACCCGCGCTACTCGCAATGCTCAATCGAGAAACTGTAATATCATAGCTATATCCTACTTTGTATTTTCCTGCTTGAAAGCCGAGCAATACGGCCAAAGCATCGTGGTTCATGTATCCATATCTATTGCTCTTAGCGGGCAATCCACGATACCAAAGTCCTAAAATGACAGGACTAAATTCATAGTAACATCCGAAATCCAATTGATCGAAGTCGTCTTGCATCTGATAGTTCGCAGCAAGTACTACATAGTGATCCAACTTCGTCAATGAATATCCTTTAATTCTTAGTCTCAATCCACCATGCGCCGAGAACTTCATGCCTAATGGAACATCGTTGTATCCATATACAGATTCGTTCGGTTTGTTGAGGTGAAACAATGAAACACCAAACCAAAACTTAGGCCCATAAGTCAAAAACCCAGTTCCAAAATCGAAGTAAGATACGGGTTGAAGTACAGGAGCTTCTACTGTTGGAGAGCCTGCCTCTCGAATCATTTGGTCGTAGAATCTCAATTTTGTAAAATCAATATTCTTAGATACCAACGACATTTCTAATGAAGGTCGGAAAAACCAATTGCGTTTGATGCGCGCTTCATATGCATATTGAAATCTTATTGCAGTGCTGCGCAATGCACCACTACCAGCTCTGTCGTGATTAACAATCATTCCCAATCCACTTCTAATGTTTGGAATGTATGTATCATAAGCCATGTTGTACGCTTGAAATGCTCCAGGTATAGCAGACCATTGATTGCGTACTTGAGTGGCTAATCTATTTTGGACCGATGCTCCAGCAAATGCAGGATTCATTTGTGTAGGAACAGCATAGAATTGTGTGAACTGCTGGTCTTGTGCCCAGCCGATTACACTCGCTGCTACTAAACTTATGAAAAGGTATAATTTCTTCATGGGAGTTAGGTTAGGGTGGTTTACGTTATTTAATCAATAACGTTACATCTCCGGCTTGTTCAAATCGCTGTCCATCTATAAATCGCGCATTTACTTTCCACACATAGACGTCTTGTTTACACAATTGACCTCTGTAGTATCCGTCCCAGCCGCGACTTACGTCGGTGCTTTCGTACAATAGTTCGCCCCACTTGTTGAATATCAAAAGTTGGTATTCAACAACTCCTGCATGTATTGGGAAGAATACATCATTGTCGTAACTATTCGGATTGTAGCTTCCACCATTCGCTCCCGATGGATCAGGTGTGAATGCATTCGGAAAATCAATCAATCCGCCTTTCTTCGCATATACTGCATCGTACACCATCATCGTGTCTGGACAGTTGTACTGGTTGTTAGCAATCAAGGTGATGGTAAACAAACCTTCAGTATCGTAGTAGTGAATCGGATTCACTTCATTACTGTAATCTTCATCTCCAAAATCCCAAGTATAACTTGTCGCATTTTCTGAAAGGTTCAAACAATAAACCGGTTGACTTGGAATACTCACTTCGTTCGGTGTTACGGTGAATGCAGCTTGAGCATTTGGATACACCACGATGCTTTGTTCCAATGTCATTTGAGAAGTTGCTACTCCGTCAAAACCTGTGATGGTTAATGTCACTGTGTATGTGCCAGGAATGTAATAGGTGTAAACAGGATTCGTAGCATTTGCTTGTCCACCATCGCCAAACAACCAATTACTTGATGCGGCATATTCTGACAAGTTTTCAAATTGAACTGTAAGCGGTGCACAGCCTTCAGCAGGGCCCAAGAAATTGGCAACCGGTGCTGGTGGATTAATGACGATTGTTCTAAAAGCCGTATCGCTACAGAAATTGTTCGCGCCAATCAAACGAATATCATATGTTCCCCAAGATGCATAAGTGTATGATCCTGGTTCTTCTTCATACAAATCTGTTCCATCATCCATTCGCCATTCCCAGTTCAAGTTGCCACCAATACTTAAGTTGTCCAGCACAACTGTCGCATTTGGCCAAGTTTGCTCTTCAGGTGCAGCAGTGAAGTTGACCTGTGGAATAGGATAAACAGTTACAAATGCATCTGCAGTATCTACACATCCAAACAAGTTTTGTACAATCAAAGTGACGTTGTAGGTGATGTCTTCATCTGTGAAATTGAAGAAGGTGTGTGTTGGTTCATACAAATTACTTGTTTCGCCATCACCAAAATTCCATTGGTAAGACCATCCACCATCTGTGTTATTATCAAATAAAACGGTCATCGGCGAACAGCCTTGGCCATTTGCAGTGAAGTCTGCATTCAACTCTGGACTCACTTGCACCAATACTTGATCAGTTGAAGAACATCCATTCACTGTTGACGCAGTTAGCGTAACAGTGTAATTAGCTGTTGTATTAGAGAAATTATAAAACACGTGTGTATGCAATGGATCAGAAGTAGTGCTGGTTTCACCTGTTCCATAAGCCCATGTGTATGAGTCAGCTCCAATTGATTCATTAGAAAATGTTACGTTTTGAGGATAACATCCAAACAAACTATCAATGTTTACAATGGCTACAGGAGTGTGGAATACGTGAATGTTCACTGTCGCAGTATCCGTACAACCATATAAGTTTTCCGCCACAAGTTGCACTGCGTAAACACTATCATCAGTATTAGTAGTTCCGTATGTATGAGTTGGAGATGGTAGTGAAGAAACTGCTCCATCACCAAAGCTCCATTCGTATGAACTTGCACCGATACTTTGATTTACAAAAGGTGCAATGTGAGGACCACATCCAACAGTGTCCGTTGTAAATGCGGCATAAACTTCAGGGAACAGATTGAATACAATACTTGTTGTATCTACGCAACCAATGGCATTGTATGCACTCAAATGAATGACATACGACTCTAAGTTATTTCCAGGTGCAGCGTAAGTATGCACATGCATCGGATCTCCATTGATTGAAGAACTTCCATCGCCATAATTCCAAACGTAGTTGGTAGCGTATTGCGATTCATTCGTAATCGCCACAGGCGCAGGTTCACACGCTGCAGATTCATCGATACTGAATGCCGCAATTGGTGAAGGATGCACTGTTACTTGACCGGTTGCAACATCGCTACAACCGTAGCTCGACATTGCCATCAATTGTATGGTGTATGTTACGGGCTCAGTATCCACGTTTCCATAAAATACGATGGGATCTTCTTGAGTAGATTGAATTCCATTTCCAAAATCCCATGAGAAACTAGTCGCATTTACAGAAGTATTATTCAACTGTAAATTGATAGGTCCACAAACGTTTCCAGGATCAACAAACGTTGCTGTAACGGCTGGGAAAACTTGAACTGGTAGTGAGAATGTATGTGAACATCCATCCGCAGAAATAGCTGTTAACTCAATGTTGTAAGTCACAACGCTATTTGTATTGTTTTCGAATATGTGCGAGTGAACAGCATCACCATTTGTTGATGATTCGTTATCGCCATAGTTCCATCCAAACTGGAATCCGTTGATGGAAACATTCGTCATGTTTACTTCTAGTGGACTACATCCTGATGTTACATCCAAATTGAATTGAGCAATTGGTCCTGGATTTACAGTAATAGTGCTCGAACCTACATCAGAACAACCGAAGGCTGAAGTACCAGTTAATGTAACGGTGTACTCAATAGGATTGGTTGTAAAGTTGTTGAATGTGTGCGTAGGAATAGGGAAGGTGCTGGTTTGACCATCTCCAAAATCCCATAAGTAAGTTTGTGCTCCAGATACATAAGGCATCGTAACAGTCAGCGGCGAACAACCCGACAATGATGTCAAGTCAAAATCAAAGTTGGCCAATGGATACACCACTATAGGATGTGTTACTGTATCATTACATCCATTCACTGAATAAGCGATAAGTGTTACATCAAAAGTTTGAATGAATCCGGTAGTGTTATCATACAGATGTGTTGGTTCTTCCAAAGTTGAAGTGGTGCCATCACCTAAATCCCAGAAGTAAGATCCTGCATTGATCGAATTATTTACAAAATTTACTTCGAATGGCGCACAACCAGGAGGCAGTCCACCGTCATTAAAATCAGCATACGCTCCTGCAAATACAGTCACATATAATGTATCTGTGTTGCTACATCCAAAGGCGTTGTAGCCTGTCACGGTTACTACATAAGTTGTATCTGTTTGTGTAAAATTGTAGAATGTTGCAGTAGGTTCTGCATCTATTGAAGTGCTTCCATTTCCAAAATTCCACAAATAGCTAATCGCGCCTGTTGAGTTGTTTGTAAAGGCAACTTCCAAAGGAGAACATCCAGAGAGAATACTTTGATCAACGTCCATAAATGGTCGTGGCTCCACTGTAATATCGAGACTGGTTGAGTCAGAACAATATTGCGTTTCCACTACAAGCGATACAGTGTACGATGTTGGGATATCATAATAATGTTCAGGGTTCGTATCCGTAGAAGTGTCGCCATCGCCAAAGTACCAAGTATAGTTGGTAATAGGTTGACCAGGCACAGTTGTAGATGCGCTGCTGAAGTTTGCAGTATCACCTTCACACAAACTACTTAATGCAATACCTGCTACAGGACTGCTATACACGGTGATAAAATCATTATCTGTGGTGGCACAACCGTTGGCATTTGCTACAGTAAGTGATACAGGATGATTACCTGGAGTGTTGTAGTGAACTGGAGGTGGAGTAGCACCCGAATAAGCATTCGGTGCAACATCAAACGTCCAATCCCAAGTCACTACATCCGTGCTAACGGTGGCAGTATAGGTAACATCGAATTCATCACAACCAAAAGGTGGTGATTTCAAAATGTTTACAGTAGGTCTTGGTAATACTACTATTTGAATGCTCTCTTGATCACTACAACCCGTGGAGCTCGTGGCACCATTTATACCTGTTCTAGTAGAAACGGTAAATGTGCCAGGTTGATTGAATACGTAAGTGATATTACCACTTCCTGTATTGATCCAGTTGTTGTTTACACCAAAGTTCCACTGCCAATAATTACCGCCGGTAGAAAGCTGGTAGAACGTAACCGATTCACCTTGACAGATGGTGTCTGCACTTGCAGAAAGTCCAGCAACTGGAGGAGGAACAATTTCAATTGTAATAGAAGTAGGAGCGATACCTAGAAATTACCGTCCAACAATTGAACAGTATAAGTACCTATCCCAGGGTAGTGCATTGTATGGGGAAATGTTGGCGGCCATGGAGTCCAGTCGATAATACTATCTTGACCGAGATTCCAGTAATCACCAAAATTCCAATATTCATAACGCTGATAAATATTTCCTTGAAAAAGACAGTTACGTTCGGTTGTATTGGTGAAAGTAACTGTAGTGTCGGGATAACATAATAAAGTAGCAGAGGCGCCGATGCCTGGATCATCCAAATCCCAAATTCTAATAGGATTGAATGTGGCTTCCGATTCACCACCTTGAATAGTATTACAATAATTTTCCGCAGTCAGACTAACAACAGTTTCACAATCCACCGTTCCCACTTCGTACATGTGGCTGATGGTTTGGTTCCAGTTGGTATAGTCGAAGGTGAGGATAGGAGAACCGTCTCCAAAATCCCAATGAAAAATTGTAGTTTCTGATACGTTAGTTGAAGAGTTGATGAACTCCATTACTTGAGGCGCGCAGGCCTGAGTGAGTCCACCAATTGGAATTTGGATGGAAGCAGAAGTAGCTTCTTCCATTACAACTACACCACTCACCACGCAACCAGATGAAGTTTCAGTGATGGTCACTTGAAAGGTATCAACGGCAGCAGTGTACACGTGATTGATGAATGTTGGTGGTGCCCATGAAGCTCCAGTTTGAACGGGCGAACCATCACCCCAATCGATACTGTATCCATTCCATGTGCTCGGTGAAGAAAGGTTGAAACTAAAGTTGTTTCCCGAACAAGAATACCAGTAAGGGGTACTAGATGATGCACCGTAAAAATCGAATACGGTTGGGCATTGGGCCGATAGGGTGGTGGAGAATACCAGCTCCAAAAGGAAGACCAACAAGCTGAGTTTTAATATGCCAGGAGTCTTATTCATAGCGATTTGTACGCAACCGCCTTATAATAGGTACATCCAGAAATTGGATTTCGACTAAACTCCAAAATCACTCGACCAACCCCAGTCTCCTGCCTCCCAACTCCTCACATCACGATTGAAACCACTTTCGCACAGCATCGCCCTTCGCTTTGATTTCTTTTTCATGCTTCACATTTAAAGAAATCGACGCTCAGGGGACCGGCTTTTCGCAAGGTAAAAGGCAAAGAGCAGCAAAACCAGGGCCCTCGAGCGTAGCGTTAGCGCAGCGAGAGGTTTCGCTGTGTGATAGTAGTTTTCCTTTTTGTATTCCATAGCGAGAGACCTTGCAGTGCGAAACGAATCTCCAAATCCAACCAATCCAACTCCTCCAAAAAGTCCAATCAAACCAACTCAAACCATCCTCTTCAACCTTTCCACCATCTCACTCACCGCAGGACACACCAAAGTATTTTTGTAAGTCAGATCCATGATTTGAGCCATGTTTTTACGATCAGTGTGCGGGTATTCTCTGCAAGCTTTTGGACGCACGTCGTAGATTTTACAATAATTATTTTCATCTAGAAAAAGACAAGGAGAAGAATTTAGCACCCAGTCGCCATCATTGTCGATGTGGAGATTTTTTGTGGTAAACTCAGAAGGCTTTATGCGTAAATGTGCAGCAATACGATCGATATCTACATCACGAAAAATGGGACTTGTAGTTTTGCAACAATTCGCACATTGAAGGCAATCCACTTCTTCAAATACTTCATCATGCATCGAGTGAAATAACTGATCGAGATCTTTACGTTTCACCCATTGGGTCAAAAGTTTTTTATTCTCTTTTTTATTATTCTTTCCCCGCTCCAAATATTTTCTCAGCGCTTCGGTCATAATTCAATTCTTGGTACAAAGGTATAAAGGAGTGGAAAGCGCGATCGTATGAAACTACAACTGCACCCCTTCCACATGTTAAACATTACCGTAGCGAGTTTTTAATTGTTAAAGTGCTTTCTATTGATTTTATTGATGTCTCAAAGCAAATAAAGTCATAATATTACAGCTCAATTCAAGGAGTGACCGATCCTATTCAGACGCATGAATATTTCGTTTATTGAGCTATGAATCAGAAGCATATTCTCATTATTAATTTTGACTTTCCACCAAATCCTGGAATTGGAGGTAGGAGATGGGCAATGTTTGCTCATTATCTGGCTAAAGATTCTAATAACATCATACATGTTTTGTGTCGAAAGAATACTTCTGGGGATACTTCGCTTTACTTTGATTTAGTTCAAGGAAAGAATAATATAAAATTTCACTATTTACCCCATTTTTATCCGAAGGTGCTAGACAGCTATCCGAAGTCAATTTGGAGTAAAATTAAATACAGATTTTGGAATACTCTTTTGAAAATTTATTCAAAAGGAACACCATACGACAAAGCGCTATTTTTTAAGCGTAGGATAATGAAGATGGCATTGACTATTATTCAAAAGAACAAAATTGAAAATGTTATAGTTTCCGGAGCTCCATTTCGCCTATGCTATTATATGGCTTCTTTAAAGTCACGGATTCCTAATTTAATTGTTGATTTTAGAGATCCTTGGACCTGGGGTCCAAACTATGGCTACTCAAGTCTTTCTTCTGTTCGAACGAAGGCAGAAAAGAATATGCAAGACTTGACTATTTCAAACGCTGATATCATATTGGCTCCAGTTGATGTAATGCGAAATGAGTTGCAATCTCAGTATCCTAAACACTCTAGTAAAATAAAGTTGTTACCTCATGGATTCGATGCGAATCAAATACGTCAAAGACAAAAAGAAAGCAGAATTTCTACATCAACACTTAGGCTTATTTTTATCGGAACATTGTATGAAGGTATTGGAGATTATTTCAGAGAAATTGCAAAGGCTATAAAAGCATCTCAAGATCCAATTTATCTCGATATTTATAGTGATTCTCTCAAGTATCAAGAGGTGTTTGAGGAATACAAGCTGGGGAAAACGAATGTCAATTATCATCGCCCTGTGCCACCCAAGGAACTATTTGAAATGCTCGGGGAGTATGATTTTGTGCTATTAGTTCACCCTCCCTATGGTAAGGATAATATTTCTACTAAGTTTTATGAAATCGCTTATTCGGGAACGCCCATTCTTTATATCGGCGAAAAAGGAGAAACGAGTAATTTTGTAACAGAAAGTCAACTCGGAATCTATTTGGAGCCCTCAGCGGTTTTTGAGCGATTGTCGAAATTTGATTTTAACTATACTCACCAACCTACCTTAGATGTTTCCAATTATTCTTTTGAAATGTTGACGAAAGAACTCTCAAACTACTTTGTATGAAAATAGAAAATAAAAAAATACTTGTACTCGCTCCCCACACAGATGATATGGAGTTTGGTTGCGGTGGAACCATTGCAAAACTTATTGAAATGGGCAATGAAGTGTATTGCGCCACTTTTTCTGCTTGCGAACAATCCGTGCTAGAACAATTTCCTAAGGATATTCTTATTACGGAAATTAAAAAAGCGGTTAAGGAATTGGGAATGAAGCAAGAAAATTTATTTCTCTACCAATTCCAAGTGAGAACATTCAATTTTCATCGCCAAGAAATATTGGAGGAGTTGATAAAATTAAAGGCAAGTATAAATCCAGATATCGTTTTTATGCCGGCATTGGATGATCTGCATCAAGATCATGCTACCATTGCTCAGGAGGGACTACGTGCCTTTAAAATGAAAACGATTTTTTGCTACGAAATGATTTGGAATAATCTTTCGTTTAATACTTCATGCTTTTTCTCTTTGAGTGAAGCACAGTTGGAAAGAAAAATCACTGCATTAAAGCAATACGAATCGCAAGCACATCGCCCGTATGCTTCGGAAGATTTCATTCGTTCTTTGGGATCGGTAAGAGGCGTGCAAATTGGTGTGAAATACGCGGAGTGTTTTGAGGTACTCCGACTTTCTCTATAAAAATTTATCATGGCTTCAGTAAACATCCCCATTGCAGACATACTCCATTTATTAGGACAGCCCCAACTTATAGGGAAGTCGGATACATTTGTCAATAAATTAGTTGAACTGAACGGTGAAAATGATGATCCTCACGCACTTTTTTGGTGTAGCAAAAAGAATGAATTCAAACTGAAAAATGTAGCTACTGGAGTAATTATAGTAGCCGCAGATTGTGATCTAACTAACGTTAACCAAGAGTGCATTTTTATTCTCGTAGACAAGCCGCGACATGCGTTTAAGATGATTTTGGAAGCCTATTTTTTACCGAAAAAAAAGGAGCCTAGTATTTCTCCAAAAGCATCAATAGACCCATCGGTGGTTCTTGGAAGTGATGCGACAGTAGGACATTTTACAGTGATTGAAGAGAAGTGTATCATTGGTGATAATGTAACGATTGGAAATAATACAGTAATTCTCGCCAATACAATTATTGAAAATGGCGTGAGTATCGGATCCAATTGCACCATCGGCGGTGTAGGTTTTGGCTACGAGAAAAATGAGGAGGGAAACTTTGAGTTGATTCCACATATTGGCAACGTGCATCTGTGCGAAAATGTGGAGATCGGAAATAATACGTGTATAGATAGAGCGGTATTGGGCTCTACTAAATTGGAAAGAAATGTGAAGGTGGATAACCTTGTTCACATTGCTCATGGCGTTCATATTGGCGCCAATTCATTGATTATTGCTAACTCACTAGTTGCGGGAAGTTGTAAAATAGGAAAAAATGTTTGGGTTGCGCCCAACGCTGTAATCAAGAATGGCGTGCATGTGGGCGATGATGCTGTAATTGGTCTTGCAGCAGTAGTGCTCAAAAACGTAAATAAAGGGGAGGTGATTATCGGAAACCCGGGCAAACCTTTGATTAAAAGCGGATCATAAAACAACAGATGAACTTTCTTTAATGCGGATCCGAGAAGTCTGGATTATTGATAAAACTCGTATCGGTTAGACATTTCAAAAAGGCTAACAAATCCGTTTTCTTTTGTTCAGTCAGCTGTAAGCCACCACTTGTATATTTCATAAATGAATCTATAGTAGTAGAAGGCGTTCCACCACCATTGTAGTGCTCTATTACTTCTTCCAAGGTTGTAAATCGACCGTCGTGCATGTATGGACTTGTCAACTCAATGTTTCGCAATGTTGGGGTCTTAAATTTACCGCTGTCCAATTCATTCAGCGTTACCAAAAATCTTCCTGGATCATTTTCAAAACTTGCATCCAATCCATTGTTGTGATATAAATAATCACTCATTTGCATCGCTCCAAAGCCATGACAATGGAAACAATCTGCACCGCCTTGAAACAACGGGTTCACCTCTGGATCTCCACCTTCAGTTATGAATAACTGAAAACCTCTTTGCTCTTCTTCTGTGAAAAAATATTGTCCTATTCGTTGTCTATCAAATTTAGAATTGGCACTAATCATCGTTCTTAAAAAACTCGCCATGGCCTTGGCAATTCTTTCTTGAGTAACTGTGGCAGAACCATAGGCCGCAGTAAACATTGGAGCGTATATCGGATCGTTCGCAATTTCTTCTATTGCATGATTCCAATCTTCATTCATCTCAATCGGATTGGATACAGGCTCGATTACTTGTTCTTCTAACGTCACCGCCCTGCCGTCCCAGAAGTATTCTGTAGCCCAACCTAAATTTACAAGTGGCATAGCTTGTCGATGTCCTATGGCTCCTGTAATTCCAGTAGAAAATTGATTGGGGTCGCTAAAGCCGTGCTCCGGTAAATGACAAGTGCCACACGACATTGTATTGTCGCCGCTCAATTTTTTTTCCCAAAATAAATACCTCCCTAATGCAATTCCCTCCACGGTGAGTGGATTGTCGGCGGGAATATCCATTGGCGGAAAAAAAGGAGGGATAGTAATGGTGTAAGGTGTGCCATAGGAAACATCGGTGGGCACTTCTTCTTCTGCCACATCATGTCTGCACGACATCGCAAAAATGATCATTGCAATCGAAGCTAACGTGAATCCTATTTTATGCTTGCCTATCACTATTGTAAAGGTAAGAAGTTATGATTTTGTAAAAAATTCCAGTCGGTCAGCGTTTTCAAAAAAGCAATCAAATCTGCTTTTTCTTGTGGTGTCCAATTCATTTTTTGAATACGCGCATCCTTGTTGGGATGCGACTTGCCACCCCAATTATAAAACTCCACCACATCTTCTAATGTTCGAATAGAACCGTCGTGCATGTAGGGCGGGGTCATTTCAATATTTCTTAATGTGGGTGTCTTAAACTTTCCATTATCATTCGCAGTGTAGGTCACGCGTTGCCTTCCTGCATCCGCATAATTTTCATACAATCCAATGTTGTAGAATTTGTAATCTGTAAAAAAAGGAAGTTGGTGGCAACTCGCACACGCTGCTTTTTCGCTGAAAAAAATATCGTACCCTCTTTTTTCTTGGGCATTAAATGCTGTGGTGTCTTTGAAGAAATGATACTTATCAAAACGCGTATCTCCACTAATAAAACTTCTTTGATAAACTGCTAATGCACGAATCATAACATACGCGTCGAGAGGTCTTCCATAAGCTGCTTGTGATAGGTTTTGGAGATAAACATCATCTGCAAGTTGTGCTTCGGCATTGCGCATGGTCATGTCCATTTCACTGCTGTCTTGAATAGGTCCGAGCGCCTGCAATTCCAGCGTTTTAACTCCTCCCTCGCTCATCAAATGAGGACTCCAAAGCAAATTGGCAAGTGTTGGCGCATTGCGATTTCCCATTCTACCATGGGCACCATGACTAATCGATTTTCCATCGGTAAATGCCATAGAAGAAACGTGGCACGATGCGCAACTGGTTGAATTGGAATTGGATAGTCTTTTTTCGAAGAAAAGACGACGACCTAATTCAACGCGAAGTACCGTCGGTTTATTGTCTTCGGGAATTTGGTATTCTGGAAAAAATGAAGGCTTTTTATAACGATAAGGACCATCTTCTTTTAATGGGGGAACATCACTGCACCCCAATAAAATTAGACTAATGAAAATAAAAAGCCACTGGTTCATTCAATAGAAAAAGAAGAAGCAAAATTGTCGATAATACGTTCGGCCAATGTTGGATTGTCTGATGTGTGTGTGATATAATCTACTTCGACATCTACTTGAGATGTTCCACCATTTAATATTTGGTCTACACGCACCACCACAGGAATATCGATGGTTTGTTTTGCTTCAATCGTGAAGGGAAAATCTAAGTTGACAATTCTATAAAAGGGATCGTCTCCCACATGATATGCGAAAGGTGAAAGCAAACTTGCTCCTTCAGTTCCAGTAAAATCGGCTTTGCCTTCAAACTTGGTAAAGATGTATCCAGTGTTCCATGTCCAAAACATTCCTTGCGCTCCATTCACGCTAAGGGGATGATCATTAGGATATGTAGTGGGGTCAATGTCCTTGTTTTTGTCTTCCGGCACACCTATTCCAATGCTCAGGCTAGAATATGAACCTGCAGGGATTTCTGCGGTGAATGTATTATCTGAACCAATATTCCACATCGCGATATCTTTTATCACCACATCATTACCGAGGTCATCGTGCAATGTAATATCACTGATGTAAGACTGGAAATTGTCTACGCGAATGCGATGTCCGTAGCTATCGAAATAAACAGTGCCTGCGGCGAAATCCGCATTTTCATACTTCGGTGACAGGCTGAAAACCACCTTTGGCGCATCTGAATTTGTGGATGGCGTTTCTTCTTTTGGATCTTCTTTACAAGAAGTAAAAATGATCGTAGAAGCCAATAAGAATAAAATATATCTAGGGAGTGATTTCATCCTGAAGTTTATTGATATACAAATGAAATGTAAGTGACCCTAAAGGTACGAAAAAGCGACAGGAATTAGATGGGATCCACGTCAATACTGATTTTCACAGCCTTGTATTCTGGAATGGACAATAGATCTCTGAGTGACTCCAAAATCATGGCTTTGTTGGCTTTGAGCTCATTATTCCGCGGATGCTTGATAAGCAAATTCTGCAAATAGTAATTGTTTATTCTTCCCACATACGGCTTGTCAGGACCGAGCACGCCATCTTTTACAATTTTGGCCATTCGCTTTTTCACTTCTACAGCGGCATTATAAGCAACCGACTCCTCTTTGTGTTTGATGGTGAGTTTAATCATTCTCACGTAAGGAGGATAACCAAATGCTTGGCGCTCGGCTATTTCATGACGATACAATGCTTCGTAATTGGATTGCTCTACCATTTCAAACAACCAATGCGTTGGATTATAAGTTTGAATAATCACCCTGCCTTGTCGGCCCCTTCTTCCTGCTCTTCCCGCAACTTGTGTCATCAATTGATAACTGCGCTCAATACTGCGGTAATCAGGGAAGTTCATCATCTTGTCGGCATTCAGAATACCCACCAATGAGACGTTATCAAAATCAAGTCCCTTGGTCACCATCTGCGTTCCCACAAGCACTTGAATTTTTCCGGACTCAAAATCTTGAATGATTTTTTGATAACTGTTTTTGTTGCGAGTGGTATCTAAATCCATACGCTGCACTGTAATGTCTGGAAATACAGATTCAATATCCTCTTCGATTTTTTCCGTTCCAAATCCAATCATGCGCAAGTCATGATTTCCGCAGGCTTGACAACCCTTTGGTGGATCAGCCGTGTACCCACAGTAATGACATTTTAATTGATGAGAATGTTTGTGGTAAGTGAGGCTCACGTCACATCTCGTGCATGTCGGAATCCATCCGCAGGAGTGACACTGCCAAATTGGGGAGTAACCTCTTCGGTTTTGGAATAAAATGATTTGTTCACCCTTCTCTAAACTGGCTTTCATCGCCGCAATCAAATCAGGTGATAAATTTCCCTTCATTGTTTTGGCTTTCATACCTTTTCTTACATCGGTAATTTGAATGTACGGCATCGATACACCACCATATCGCTCCATGAGTCGCACCAATCCGAATCGTCCTTTCTTGGCGTTCCAATATGTTTCAACGGCGGGAGTGGCGCTCCCTAGAAGAACTTTAGCATTGAAAGCGGATGCAAGCACTATTGCCGCATCACGCGCGTGATACCTTGGAGCTGGATCATGTTGCTTAAAACTGTTTTCGTGTTCTTCATCCACTATGATCAACCCTAAGCGATTAAAAGGAAGAAATACGGAACTGCGCGCTCCCAGTATCACATCACATTCTCCTGGTGAATCGGCTAACACTTTGTTCCAAACTTCTGTGCGTTCGTTGTCGCTATAGCCACTGTGATAAATGCCAACACGTTTTCCAAAGTGCTTTCGAAGTCGATGAATAATTTGAGTAGTCAATGCAATTTCAGGAAGCAAAAAAAGCACTTGCTTGTTTTGCATGAGTACTTGTTCTATCAAGTGAATATAGACTTCGGTTTTTCCACTCGAAGTTACTCCCTCCAAAAGCACCACGTCTTTTTCATTGAAATGATCAATGATTTCGTTGAGTGCACCGGCTTGTGCATCCGACAGCGGCTTGGCATTCTCACTAGCGAGAAGATGACTTGGCAATCTTCCAATCTCCACTGTTCTCACTTGGAAAACATTCTTCTGCACGAGTTGCTGAATCACCGAAGCCGTTGTGTGAGATGCATTCTGAAGTTTGAGTCGCTCCACTTCACCACGATCACCTTGATCATAATTGCTCAACTGAAGAAACATCATCAAAGCATCCGATTGCTTTTGTGCTTTTTTCTTCTCTAAAGCGGCAAACACTTCTTGCAACATTTCATCATTCGCAGCGCCAGACCCTAGACTAATCATGTCGGCAGTGCGCGGTTTAAACTTTTCTTTCAACTCATCCTCAGCAGCGATGATGCGTTTTTCGATCAACGATTTAATCACCCGGGAAGGATTTTTCAAATCCAAAGCCGAAGCAATTTCATCCAATTTCAACGCAGCATTATTTTCAAGAGCAGTAATTAATTGCAACTCTTTTTCGCTTAACTGATGCGCATCGTATTCAGAATCGTTTAACACAAACTTCGTTTCACTAGAAAGCTTCAGACCACCGGGCAAAGCAGCATTCATTACTTCTCCGACGCTGCAACTATAATACTCAGCGAGCCATCGCCAAAATTTCAATTGAATGGGAAAAAGCAGCGGTTGATTGTCGAGCACTTCCTCTACATAGCGCACTTCGTAATGTTGGGGTACGTTGGAGTGAATTTTCTCCACAACACCGGTGTACTTTTTATGCTTTCCAATAGGAACAACAACGCGATGACCGATGAGAATCTCATCTTTCAATTCATGCGGAATGCGATAAGTCAACACCCTAGGCAATGCCAAGGGCAATATCACATCTGCAAAAAAAGTCTCGCGTTCCATGCCTGCAAATTAAAGCAAGTCATGAAGCGCGAGACGAATTAAAAGCTGAATATTTTATAAAAAACTTATTCTACTTGATAACCACCTTTTTGGTTTCTACACCAGCGGATGATGTCATTTTTACGATATAAATACCAGGTGCCATATTCGCAGTATAAAATGGAATATTGTACAACACACCACCTGCTGTTTCTCCCACGTACAAACTGTTTACGAGCTGACCTGAAATATTATATACTTCGCAATTGATGTGGTCAGCCACCGAACTGCTCCACTTCACACTATAGTCCGCATTATAGGTTGGATCTACTCGGAAAACAGTAATTTGATCATCTACTAATGTGATTGTTTGTGTGTGGCAAACTTCATTGCCAATACAGTCTTGCGCACACCATGTGCGCTCTACCACTGGACAAGCAGAAATTCCTATAATTTCTTCTTGGAAATTTACTTCCACAAATCCATTACAAGCGTCTTCGGCGAAAATCTGTGGTACAGGTGGAAGGTTGTCATTACAGCTGATGACCAGATCTTCCGGGTATTCACTCAATTCTGGTGCAGTCGTGTCCACTGTATTAATGGTTTGAGTGTACTCTGTAGTATTTCCACAGTTATCACTTGTAATCCAAGTTCTAGTGAAAATATAACCGCACTCGGTTTCCACAGTATTTGCACTCAATCCAATCGGTGTGATACCACTACAGTTGTCTTGCGCAAATATGAATACATCAGGCACATCGCTTCCACATTCAATGGTCAATTCAGGTGCTGGTAAATTGAAGAACATTGGAGGAGTTTCATCTACCAACTCAATGGTTTGAGTGAATGTGGTGACATTACCACAAGCGTCAATAGCGGTGTAATACCTTTCGAAAATTCCACCGCAAAGTGGCGATGGATCTGAGTCTTCAAAGAAAACATCTGCACTGCTACAAGCATCTACCACATTTACCAAAGGCATTTGATTGTTGGTGCACGTTAACTGCACAAACGATTGAGGATTGATGAATTCTGGTCCTACATTATCAATCACCGTAATTGTTTGGAAATAGATTCCAGAGTTACCACAGTTGTCAAATGCTCTGAACAACCTTTGAATGTAATATTCGCCATCGCAAGCACCTGGAATAATGTTTTCAGTCACAAACACAGGCACTTCTCCGTCACAAGCATCCTCTGCTGTTGGAAGAGGAGTGGCAGGAATTTCATCACCGCAATAAGCTGTAAAATCCTCAGGGAATGTTTGGAATACTGGACCTTCAGTATCTACAAATGTCACCGTTTGCGTTCCAGTAGAAGTGTTTCCGCAAAGGTCTGTTGCAGTCCATGTTCTAGTAAGCACGTATCCACAGCTCATAAAATCATACTCTTCTGTGTAGAGCACATCCACATCGCTGCCCATACATTCATCATAAGCTGTCACATCAAGGTATTCAAAGTCAGCGCCACATTCCACTTCAGCGTCTGCAGGAATTTCAGATAATACAGGAGCTTCATTGTCTGTAAACAAAACACTCAACGTTGGAGTGATACGGTTTCCACAAGGGTCTTCTACCATCCAGTTCAAGAGCAGAGTGTACCCACCAGGACAGTTTCCTTCTTGAATCACATCATCTAAGCGCGTCACGATGAGATTGCCGCAGTCATCGCCGAAGATTGGCATGTAATCTTCTTCATTAAATGTTTCGCCACAATTGATCACCACGTTTTCAGGCATGAATACGACATATGGCACTTGATCATCAATCACAGTAATGTTTTGAACGTGCGTTACGGTATTTCCACACTCATCTGAAATGAAATATGTTCTTGTGAAACTTCCTCCGCAATCCCCCGTCAACTCATCGAAATATGTGATATCTACAGTACTACAATTATCCATTGCTTCAGGTGCTTGAATGTCGCCTGCAGCGCAACTGAAGGTCATATCTTCAGGAATAAAAGTGAGTTCTGGAGCGAGGTTGTCAGTGATGGTGTATGTAACATCAACTGAACTGCTATTTCCACAAAAATCAGTAGCTGTAAATGTGCGAGAAATGATGGTTTCACATCCATTTTCTTCTACATTTTCCGTGTATTCCATTGTAAAATCTCCACACGCATCTTCAGCAATTGGAAATTCTAATTCGATTTCTCCAGCAGTACATTGGTATACTTGATTTTCTGGTACATATGTAAATACAGGAGCCGTGTCGTCGATTATAGTAATCACTTGGCTCGCCGTAGCTGTATTTCCACAACCATCGGTGCTAATCCATGAGCGAGTAAACATATACTCACAACCGAGGTCTACTGTTTCTGCATTGATCCCAACTGGGGTTAATCCTTGACAATTGTCTAAAGCAAATACATCTGCAGGGTCTGGTTCTTCACCACAAGACAATGTGCCACTCGGTGGAACATTGTATAAAACGGGTGGAGTAGTATCAACGATAGTGACTACCCAAGATTGAGAAATACTATTTCCGCAATCATCGCTGATGGTGTAGATACGTTCAACGGTGTAGTTTCCTGAACATTCGCCAGGAGTTATCACATCTTCATATGTCAATGTCAAAGCCGAACATCCACCTGAGAAGGATAAACCGGGAGTTGCGCTTTCATTCCAAGTACCACATTCATATGTAGCGTCGCCGGGGAAGGAATCAAAAACAGGATCCATGTCGCCTAAAAGATGAATAGTAATGGAAGCTGTGCTGGAATTTCCGCATCCATCTACCGCAGTGAAAGTTCGGATAATTGTTCCGTTACAACCTTCTTCTACAATTTCATCTACGAAGGTTATTGTAACGCTCGAGCAGTTGTCTGTGGCGCTGAGCGAAACAGATGTATAATCTTCACATGCGATTTCAATTTCATTTTCATAGGCTTCAAAAACTGGCGCTTCTTCATCTAAGGCGTTCCAAACTTGAGCACCATGAATGATATTTCCGCACGCATCCGATGCATAAATTAAATTGGTAAAAGCAGTGCTTCCGCAATCAGAAGCAACGTCGGTGCATGCTGCATCCGCATTGATGTCTCCATGACCCGAAATCGCTTCACCATTGAGTGTTCCAGAATAATAAAACCAACCACTAATACCGAAGTTGGAGTTTTTATCGTTCGCACCTTCACCTATTTGGAAACCATAATAGTAGTTGCTTGGTTTGTGTGTCAGTTGGATATTACTTCCTGCAAGCGCCCCAGTTCCTTCTAAATAAGAGAAATTAGCTGCGAGTTCGTAGTATGTCCAATCAACATGGTTTCCACCTGAAAGACTCAAATCATCCTTGTACCATCTTCCAAGCGCAGACCAGTCGGTCCAATTACGTGCATTTTCAAGAAGCATGTGAACATTGAATCCTTGTTCTGGATTTGCTCCGCTTTGGATATGCCCTGTGATTAGTGCATTTCCATCTTCAAGTTGTATCATTTGTCCACCTTCGTCAAAAAACCATGCAACACTTGCTGGGTTAATTCCTGGTAGATAAAATGCCCAATCAGGGCCTGGGCCATATGCAGCTGAAAGTGTACAATCAGAATTGATCGCACCGGTTTCTACCACATTGGTTTGAACAGAGGTAATATCGCAACAATCGCTCGCTACGGTTACTTCGTCAAATTGGGGGGTGTTGTCACCACAAGTGCCATTGATGGTTTCCGTATTCGAAGTGATTACGGGCAGGCATTGAGAATGGACTGATAAGTTTCCTACTAAAAAGATGAATAGTAGAGATAAGGAAGTAAAGAAAGGTTTCATTTACAATCAAGGTTAGGGTTAAGCTATTGAACAAAGTAACAATTTATTAGTGAACAAGTTTGCTTAATTCTCTATGTTGTTATCAACCGATTTTTGAACGAAAAAAAAAGCCGAATCATTGATTCGGCTTTAAAAATTTATGAATTCAGGTTACCCTTTTTTCTCTAATACTTCGTCAATCATGCCGTATTCTTTGGCTTCCGAAGCAATCATCCAATAGTCACGATCGCTATCTGCATGCACCTTGTCAAATGGCTGTCCGCTGTGAGTTGAAATGATTTCATAAAGTTCTTTTTTCAACTTTTGAATTTCACGAGCGGTGATTTCGATATCACTTGCTTGACCACGAGCACCACCAAGAGGTTGGTGAATCATTACACGTGAGTGTTTCAATCCTGTGCGCTTTCCAGCGTGACCAGCGCAAAGCAACACTGCACCCATTGAAGCTGCCATGCCTGTGCAAATTGTAGCTACGTCAGGGTTGATATATTGCATTGTGTCGTAGATACCAAGACCTGCATACACGCTTCCACCTGGTGAATTGATGTAAATCTGAATATCCTTTTTGCTATCAGCGCTCTCCAAGAAAAGCAACTGCGCTTGAATAATATTCGCGATATAATCATCGATTTCTGTTCCAAGGAAAATGATGCGGTCGGCCATCAAACGAGAAAAAACATCTACTTCACGGAAAGGCATATTGCGCTCTTCAATCACTGTACGTGTCATCATTTCTGGACCGTACATGTGGCTGATCACATCATCCACAACCGTGCTGCTAATTCCGCGGTGGTTTACTGCGTAATTTTTAAATTCTTTGCGGTTAATCATTGTTTTACTTAATTATTTGGGACCAATGTATAACAACCTTTCGATTGAATGGAATTTTTATTCCCCTTGCTATCACCAAATAATTGTTAACTACCCTCTAGTATTTTACTGCGAGAAGCCCATTTTCTACACAAGCCTTTACGGCTTCTTCAAATGTGAGAATGGAAGCACCAAATAACTCAGCAATTTCTATGAGATCACGCTCGCCATCGCTATAATTCATCACATGCAATAGACGCTCTATAAAATCACGAGGCGTGCCATGTGTGAGCGAAGAAGGGTAGAGCCCGCGCTTGCCCAATTGCGGCTCACAATACATTAATTGATTGACATAAGTTTCATTCAATTCCAACATTTGAATGATTTGAAAATAAGCCTCTACTGTGCCAGCCATATTATCAAAATCCATGAATGACTTATTATCTAAAGAGGTGTGGTAATATGGATATTCATAATAGGGCGTACGCATCAAGCTCCCCACGGGTAGATTGAATCCAGGAGAACAATACTGACGCTCATCGCTTCCATTTACCTTGAAGTTGCGCACTTCATAAGGAGTGTTGTTGAACTTCAAAAAATGTTCCGCTGCTCGATCCGCTAGACTATTTCCTCTTCTGGATCTTTTGTAGTGAAAGTTTCCAGCGTCTCCCACACAAGTGAGCACATACCCCGCATCCATGTTTTCCTTTAGATCGAAGCCAGATTTATTTAAAAATGCAATAGCTCCAATTGTTTCTGGAATAAACACAAATCTGTAGGTGTACTTTCGATGTGGAAGTGAGGCTATTTTTTTATATAAGAAAGCTTGAACCAACGGACCCGAAAGCTCATTATTGGCCATACTGGGATGACACACATAGGTGCTAAAGAAAATCTCTTTTTTAGAGGTTCCAGGAAGCACACATTCGCCATAAGTTAAACTGCCTGGTTCTAAAGTGGACTTCACCACTGCACGATATTTCCCTTCTCTTGGTAAACGCTCAAACTCATTTTGAGACAGGCAAAAACCCCAACGTTCTTTGTAATAGGAAGTAACGTAAGGTATTGCATCGGGCATGTCGGGGATGGTGTGAATGTGTTGAGCCAACTCTTCAAATGAAAGCTCAATATCTACCGGAATGCTATAGCTAACGAGATGTAAATTGTTGACCTGAAAGTCCGCAATTTTTTTTCCTTCTGGAGTGATAATATACGCATCTTCAATGTTCCATTCGTTGGGAACAGTCCAATCGAAAACTTCTTTTCCTGAAGGAACTTCGTGAATTTGAAGAGGAATGATTTCATTGAGAATGGAAAGAGATGATCTAACGCCATTGCCTGTTATACTGCGGCAAATCGGCCAGAGTCGGTCAAAATAATTTTCCAATTCTTCCTTCATCTATTTCACTTTTTTATCTTCTTTCAAACTTTTCAAATATCCTTCATTATACACACTACCTTCATTCAACTTGAGGTAATTTGGATTCGCGTTCAAAAACGAGATCAGTTCTTTTATAGGAAAATCAGGACCTAGGTTATTGAAAATAATCTGCGCAAGTTCCATGTCTTGTGGTGTGTCCACAGACAATTTGAAATTATAATCAGCATCAAATTTTCTCCAACCACAGCTGAATTTTCCTGACGTTTTGATATATGGAGTTACGTGCTCTCTTTCCGACATTAATGTGCTTTCTTTCCAAGCACTTTCCAGCGAATGAAATGAAAACACTTCTGATGTAATGCCGTCTTGAGCGTAGTGAGGCGGTTGATTACCATTAGAAAAATAATCAACGCCATAGCGCTTAAATTCTTCAATCGTGTAGTCTACTACTTCTCCGTGGTGAGTGGGGTTATCGCAACAAATGCGGACTACCGTGTCAATATTTTTTTTTGAATGTATTGCCGCTTGATAGAAGCGATCGAGCACGTCCCATTCCGAACCTTGGTAACATGCAATACCGATTTTTTGACACTCTTCTACTATCGCTTGGTCAACTTGTTCATCACTCGTTGCGAGAATCCAATGATCTACAAGTTTGGATTTTTTCAGCCTACGAATGCACTGTGCCATCAACGAAGCATCGCCCACGGGGAGTAACACTTTGCCAGGTAGGCGAGTGCTGCTCATTCTAGCCTGAATAATTCCTACAACCATTATTTGTGTTTTGACTGTAGCAACTCCTGATGCTTGCTCATCGCATCCTCATCCTTGGTCAAGTTGCTTGTGTGCATTCGATAGCGATAAAGCGGAATCAGTAAATTATGAATGTTGTATTTCTGTTTCCAGCGAATTCTTAAATCTTCTTCTTCTCGAGCTCTAAATGTTTCGTCGTACAAACCAATATTGTAAAGAAAATCTTTACGAAACATGATTCCACAAGCTATTGGTTTTTCTTCTGCATTGATGTGCTCAATGCGAGCACCGCGCTCGTCTACAAGGTAGTAATCCGTAGAAACCGCATCGAGTCTAGGATTCTCATCCAAAAATAATTTCTGAACCTTTAGCAGATCTTTATGAATGTAATCATCGGCGTCTAAAAAGACGATAAACTGACCTTTGGCTTTTTGAATTCCAAAGTTTCTAGCTCCAGATAATCCTAAATTTTTTTCTAAATTGTATACACGAACTTCATCCACATAATTCTGAAGAATATCCGCTGTGCGATCAGTAGAGCAATCATTCACAACAAGTATTTCAAATTCAGAAACAGGCAAAGACTGGTCTAACGCGCTACGAATAGCTCGTTCTACATACTGCGCATAGTTATATGTTGTGATAATTATAGATACCATATCAATTATTTCGGCTTACGCTTACCTTTCTTTTTATCTTTATTATCAAAGTCGCCATATCCGCCGTAGTTATAGCCATAACCGTAGCCGTAGCCATAGCCATATCCATAGCCATATCCATACTTGTAGGCGTATTTACCATAGTAGTATTTCCAACGTTTTTGTCGAATGTTATTGAGCATCAAAACGCAATTTTCAATATTGTTTTGAATCAACACATCTTCCAAATAAGTCACCCCTTGCTTGGTCGCTTTTTCTGTATTCATTACAAAAATTCCAAGATCAACTTTATCTACAAGAACTAATGAGTCGGAGATCAGCGATAGAGGAGGCGTATCGACGATTACATAGTCGTATTGTGTTTTTAATTCATCAATCAACTTAGTAACCCGATCATTCAATACAAGTTCAGAAGCGTTTGGAGGAACTGGTCCTGCAGTGATGATATCTAGATTTTCAACCTGAGTTGGAATGATACTATCGCTATAGTCCGTTCTACCAATAAGATAAGACGAAACCCCTGAAACGTTTTCAACGCCGAAAATCTTGTGAACCTTAGGTTTGTGCATGTCAAAGTCAAGAATAATCACCTTCTTGGCAGCCTTAGCCATTACAGAAGAGATATTGACAGAGACGAATGTTTTTCCTTCACCAGGATGTAGCGAAGAAACCATGATAGTTTTTGCTCCAGGTGTGGTAAAAATGTATTGTAAGTTGGTACGCAGCGACCTGAAGGCCTCTGATACATTGCCCCTAGGGTTATTAATCAATGCTATCGGTTCCACATCAATTTCCTGATAGTTTGGAATTCCGCCAATAACAGAAAGTTGAGTAATCGATTTAAGCTCGGCCGTATTCTCAATGCGCTCAAAGAAAATAAGTCGAATAAATCCAACCAATAACGCTAACAGCATCCCAATACCAAGTGATAAATAGATGGCCGATTTTTTATCCGGTCCCACAACTCCCACAGATCGCGCTTTTTCAAGAACTGAAGTTTGTGGAATCAAACCGGCACGAGCAATTACGGTGTTCGCTTTTTTCTCCAATAAGAAATTGTAAAGTCCTTCATTCACAGCCAACTTTCGTTCATAGCTCAAAAGCTCACGTTCTGTGATTGGCATTTCTCTGAGCTCTGCTTCAAGCTCTGCTATTTGCGTATTGTAATCATCAAGCTTCTCTTTAATCGCTTTTTTCGTGTCCGAGCTATAGCGATAAATATTATTCATGATAGTTTGAATGGTGCTGTCCACTCTAATTACACGGGGGTCTGTTTCTCTATAGTCAACCATCAACTCTCCCCGCTGAACTTTCAATTCAAATAAATCCATTATGAATTTGCGCAAGAGCTGATCCTCATTTTCCAAATAGGCCATAGATGGAATGATTGGATTCATTCTCTCTTTGTAAAGGAATACTTCCAAATTATTCAGAGCCTGAAAACGGAGGGCCAATTTTTGTTGGTCCACTTCCAAAGCTGTAAGCTGGTTGAAAGCTGAAGTTTGCTCTTTACTCAAGTCAATAATGTCGCGATTCTGCTTGTAGTGATTAATTGCATATTCAAGAGAGTCTAATATTTTCGTGACTTCTCCCAACTGAATGTCGATGAATTTTTCAGTATTTAAATTGATAGCAAATTGATTCTCTACTGTGTAATTGATGAATTCTTGTGCTAGAGTATCAAGAAACATAGTTGCTCTAGAAGGAAGCTCGTCAGTTATAGATAACGATAGAATACTTGAATAATCACTATTTTCAATACGTAATCTACTCTTATACTTATTAATCAAAATGGATTCCGATTCAATCTTGAATTGGAAATTTTGCTCCTGAACAGTTCTAAGCCATGTTTCGTCAAGCTTTTTGGATGTCCTAATATTAAGCGCGAAATTTAAATAGCTATAAAGTGAGTCAAATTGATTGACCATTGTATGTTTTGTCCCTTTTGATTCATAGCTCAATTCATAATTTTTCAAATCGAGCACTTTAATGTTGAAGGGTACCCCATAAAGAGATGGTTCCATACGCCTCCAATCGCATTCAATTTCGATGGCATCAAATCTGGGTACTTGTTCTACTTTCAAGCGACCAATCAAAAAATAGCTAATGTTAAAATTTAATTTGTCTACCACTTTTCCTATCATGTCGTGGGAAACAAGAATTCTCTTTTGATTGGTCAAATCTTGAATTAAAGAATAATAACCAACATTCGTAAGAATTTTATTCTGATACTCATACGAGTCATTGGATTTTAAAAGTATTTCAGCTGTTGCACCATAAATGTTAGCTTTTCTATAGTTTAGAGTATAAGCAATAACAAAAGCTACAAAGCAAAAAACTAAAATGAGATACCAGTTTTTCCCGATAAATTTTATAATAGGGCGTAAATCGTCGGCGTCGAGAAAACTTGTTTTTTGTTTGGACATAGCAAGATTTAGTAAACTCGACAAATATAGTGCACTCGGTATAATAAGGAAGGGATTCTGCCAATTGACTGAATTTAATTTATTTTTAAAGTAAAATGACTATTTTTGTGCTTCACAACGTTGGTGAGATGAAAATGAAACACTTGAAGTTTTTACTATTTATGGCTGCACTTTTTGTGTTGCCTTCTGTCGTTTTAGCATTACCTCCAGATCCACCAGCAGGTGGAGGTCCTCCTTGCGGAGAACCATTTGGTGCGGTATGTCCAATTGACGGTGGAGTAAGTTTTCTTATTGCAGCAGGGCTAGCTCTGGGCGGAAAAAAAGCTTATGATTTGACCCGCAAGCAAGACTGATGCTAAAGGCTTTATTTGCAAATCCTTTTTTGAATTTTTAATAGTAAGTACCACTCTATTTGAGGCTGTTTTGCAGTTTTACCTAAAGGATCACTCCACACTAGATGAATGGGTAGTAATGGCATAACGTTCTTGGAGAGATCCTTGAATTATTTAGGATATGCTGTAACCCCTTATTCTGATCAGATTATCGAATACACTTTGGAGTAGAAGGTTCAAGTGGGGTTACCATAGGAACCCCGTGTGATGGAATTGTGCTTTTTGCCCTTTTTCATTGTATTTATTATGTTTTTACTATCCGGCCCTCTCAAACATAAACTTCGGTACCTACCTGTGGGGCTGGTTATTATTCATCTAATGAATGTATTAAGGGTGACAAGGGTTAGCTCTTATCGTTCATCATAAGCAAAGTTGGTTCAGCTTTAATCATGATTATACATTCACCCTTTTTGTATATGCCGTTGTATTTGGCTTGTGGTGGATTTGGATTGTTAAATTCGCAAAAAGCAAAAAGCCTTTACAGCGTGAAACTAAGTGGATTGTACTCATTTTTTTATACATCTCTATTGGGTTTTCCAAGAGTTAGTAAAGGTGAATGTCAATTATATCATAGAAAATGGATAAAATTGAAGGTTTCTATGAAAAATCAATGATAGAACCACTTATTGAAGATTCAAAAATAAAAATCCATTCGATTACTATCACAGCCACACGACTATTCCGTTTTTTAACCATTTTTAGCGAAAGTCAGTTGAAAGCACAAATAGGTTTTAACGTTGGTCTTTATTTTAATTTTTCTACATCAATCTCAATGCTCTTTCATTACTTATTAATGATGGAAGATTTAAGAGGTGGCTCATGATGACGTATGTGATTACATTCAGTTCTGCATTGGCGATTTTCGGTTTAGGAGTCATTTTTGGCTCACAAGACCTATTCTACAACATTAGCAGAAAAATGGTAGGTGCACTTCAAAGCCCAGTTCCTGCAATGATGAATTGGGCAGGATGGAAATTGTACGAACAACATAATAATATATAGTATGAAGACATTGGAAAATTTACCTGATCATGCAAGAGTTTGGATTTATCAGGCTAATCGCCCTTTGACTACTGAGGAGGTCGAGAAAATAAACAATGAAGTTGCGGCTTTTTATAGATGATTAGATCAGCATGGAGCATCTCTAGACGCGGCATTTTGAGGTCAAGTTTAATCGCTTTACTGATAATTGCGGTTGACGAAGAAAGCACTTGCAAGTGGCTGTAGCATAAGATGAAAAATATTCTTCATGAAAGAATTTGGGTGAAGCGCTCGGTATTGACTTTTTGTAGAATGCAAACCATATTTAGAAGAAAATGGAGAACTAAAAGCAGAGTTCCACTTCATGAATTTTGGGCAATGAGAAAAGCCGGATTGATCAGCGCGATACCGTGTATTCGGCAACTTGGTTAAACTAGAGTTCAAAAAAGCTTGGAAAACCACCTTTAACATAAGCTGGCATGCAGAAATGCTGAGGCGGAAGTTAAGGCTCTGTGTTTGAGATTACAAAATTGCTGAAATTTTTAAACAAATTAGGAAATTAATCAAAGTTGCCTTATTTTGCGGCGTGCTTTAAAAGGAAAGATGTAATAAACAAATTCTCGGAAGAAGCCAGTGCCTTCAGATGGCACTGCCACCATTGAAATACTGTTTATTAACTAAAGGCTTCAAAATAAATGATCAAAGTTTACTAAACTTTCGGTATTAGCGACGGTGTTTACTGCAGTTTGCGGTCTTTTTGCATTTAGTGCAAATGCTAAACGATTCAGTAATCCAGGAGCTATTACAATCAACGCGTCTGGCGCTGCCACCAGTCCTTCTGTTATTAATGTCTTGGAGGTCCTGCCTCTGTAGAGATTGTATCAGAATGCTTTATCAACTATCACGCGCACGCCTCCAGATGACGTTGTCCATCTGGTATGGACTTTAGATTTGATTTCTGATGCTGGTGGAACCACGGATTGTTGGTTGATCAAACATTTGTAATTGCAGATTATGGTGCTTCTCGGTCCAGCTGACGGTGCTTTAAGTCATGGAACTTTTACAGCTACTAACTGGGTACTGGTGATGTCTGGACTGGCTGCGCTGGACCAATTAACAACTCAACGCTGCTGGAGCGGCAACGTTTGCTTCAGTTTTATGGAGTAGCAGCTGATGGAAACTGGAGCACTTTACATCGAAGGCCGATCTGGAAGTCAGTGACCCGAGGACAACGCTTAATGGCGGATGGAGCGTGCTTTTATGGCTCCAACTCTGGATATGGATATTACTGCTTTACTCAACTATGATTCAGCTGCAGCTGCTGAAAATGATGGCGCGTATTATTATCCTGGTTGTACTGACGCTGGTGCTGTAAACTACGACGCAGCCGCAGGTTGTGATGGTTCATGTTGTTCGGTACATATGCTACTTTCAACATAGTTGATAACGGTGACAGTTGGAACGGAGCGGTTGCTACGCCACAGATGCAGATGGCAATACCATCAGCAGCGCACTGGAACAATCCCCGGCAGAGCGGCAAGTCATTCAACTGCTGACCCAGTGCGTTCTCGTTGACGTCGCTGATGCATTCCTGGCGGATTTCTTGGAGAAGTTGTTGTGGGCAAACGTTGGTGTACCTGGAGGCGCTCCACTTCCCAAGCTGCATCTTTGGCGTTGGGCAGAATGTTTGTATGTCTGGTTGTACTGACCTGGTTTAACACAAACTACGATCCAGCTGCTACAGTTGAATGGATCAGCGTATCTATTGGTGCAGTGAACAAGAGTTTGCTATAATCTCAGAAATGCGGAGTCGCGCGGTGATGAAAAACGGAACGGATGATATTCGTACTCTGCAATTGTACTGGCATGAAGATATCAAAGTTCCTTGATGCTGCTGGGCGATGTTGCGATACCTTCGGTATCTTGATCAAATCTGTCTTGCTGCTGCAGTTGCACACAATCACGGCCGCTCCTGGTTCATTCCCAGGTGGAAGTTTCTTGAATAACTAGAAGAACTTCTACGGAACTCATCATAAGCGGTGACAACCCTGATGGATGCCCCAAGCTTTCACTTGGGCTGGTCCATTTCCAGTTGTACTATCCCAGGTTGTACTGACCCAGGTTGTAACAACTTCAACCCACAAGCTAACGTTGATGATGGATCATGCTGAATGTCCTCCAGCTAACGACGATTGCGCTGATGCAGTTGCTATCGGATGTGGTGTTACTGTTTCAGGAACTACTATCAACTCAAACATGGACGGTGTTGACGATTGCCTAGGTATCGCTCAAACTTCTCCAGGTGTGTGGTATACTTTCATCGGTACTGGTGATCAAGTAATTCTATCTACTTGTGCTTCTGCTGTTGATACTAAAATTCAAGTTTTTGCAGGTAACTGTGCAAACCTATCTTGTATAGCTGCTAACGAAGATGATCCAAACTGTGCTGGTTTTGCTTCTACAGTTGTGTTCACTTCACTTCTACTGTTCAGTATTATGTACTAGTTTCTGAATTCGGTGCTGGTGTAGGAATTGATTTTGACCTTTCTATGGAATGTATTGCATGCGGTGGTGCTCCAATCAATGACGATTGTTCTAGCGCTCTTCCTCTTCCTGACGCTGCTCAGGTTTCAGGTTCACTTTGCTGTGCAAACCCAGATGATATTTCTCGCTTGTTAACCCATTCGCTAGTGGATATGGTGTTTGGTATTCTATGAATAGCCAAGACTATGATACTTTCGATTTCTCTCTATTAAACGTAAACATTTCACCTAGGCTTAGGAATGATCGTATTCGAATCGCCAACTGATGATTGTGGTGATTTGACGGCTATCGCGATTTGCGGACCAGTAACAGGTGAGTGTGGAGGTAGCTTGTACGAAGCTAACATCCCAGTTCAACCAACTAGCTACTACTTCTTGATTTATACTACTGACCCAGCTGGTTGTGGTGATTTCACTTTCAGCTATAATTACTTATCTATGTTGGTTGTACTGACCAATTCGCTGACAACTACAACCCAGATGCTACTATCGAAGATGGATCTTGTACTTATACTACAGCTCCAGCAAACGATCTTTGCGACAACGCTCAGCCTCTAATTTGTAACTCAACAGTGGATGGAACTACTGCATTGTCTACTAACGCAGGTTCTCCAAACGCATGTGGCGTGGCGAACCTTGACAACGGTGTATGGTTCTCTTATGAAGGTGATGGTCAATTCCACACTGTTAGCACTTGTGGTTCTGCTATCGATTCTCGTATCGAAGTAGTATCTTCTGCAAACGGTTGTGCTGGTCCATTCACTTGCGTTGCTTCTGGTGACGACGATCCAACTGACGCTGGTTGTGGATTCTTTGACGGTGACGATGCTGTTGTTACTTTCATCTCTGAAGTAGGACTTACTTATTACGTATACATCACTGCTGGTGCTACTGATACAAACGGTGACTTCACTGACGATCTATTCGACGGTTCATTCACGCTTGACTTCCAGTGTGCTCCTGTTGTAGAAGGTTGTATTAACCCTTGTGCTTGTAACTACAACGACCAAGCTAACGTGGAAGACGATTCTTGCGAATACTTCTCTTGCGTGACTTGTACAAACGGTATGGGTGTTATGATGGACATGCAAGATTCATTCGGTGACGGATGGAATGGTGCAACTTACACTATCGAAGATCTTCTTGGAAACGTTATTACTACTGGTAGCATCGATGATGCACAATGTGCAGTAGATAATGATAACAATACTGGTCCAGAATCTGGATTCGATGTATTCTGTCTTGAAGATGGATGTTACAACATCACTGTAGGTGGTGGTGATTGGGATGGTGAAATTAGCTGGTCTTTGAACGATGCTGATGGAAACCCAATCGTTTCTGGTCCTGCTGGAACACAATCATTCACAGTTGGTGCTGGCGTATGCGGATGTACTGACGCTGGTGCTTGTAACTTCGATCCTGCTGCTACTAGCGACGACGGATCTTGTGAATACGATTCATGTGCTGGTTGTATGGACAACACTGCTTGTAACTTCAATGCTTCTGCTACTATTCCAAACCCAGCAGAATGTTGCTACGACAACTGTTTGACACTTACAATGAACGATTCATTCGGTGACGGATGGAACGGTGCAGTTGCGGTAATCACTAGCGAATCTACTGGTGCTATCGTAGGTACTGCAACTCTTCCTACTGGTTCATTCGGAATCGCTACATTCTGTATTGAAGATGGTTGCTACAGAATTACTGTAAGTAATGGTAGCTTCCCAGGTGAAGTTAGCTACACGCTTACTGGTACTAACAACGGTGTAATTTCTGGAACACCAAACGCTAACGGCGTTCAGTTTACAACTGGTTCTGGAAACTGTACTCCTGGTTGTACTGAGCCACTAGCTTGTAACTACGATCCAAACGCAGGTCTTTCTGATTGCTCTTTGTGTGAATACGACTCTTGTCAAGGTTGTACTTACGCTCAAGCAACAAACTATGACCCTGCAGCTTCTATCGACGATGGTTCTTGTATCATCGTTGCTCAAGACAACTGTCCATTCGATGCTAACGATGATGGTATCATCGGGGTAGCTGACTTGATCGAATTCTTGTCAGTATTCGGACAAAGCTGTCAATAATCTGTGGTTAAATAACAGTTTTTAATAGGTTACGCCCCGAAGCAATTCGGGGCGTAACTTTTTTAGGTCACATCTCGTAAACATCCACAATTACCCAAAAAGAGTGTGACATGAAGAATTATCTAACCCCTTTACTAGCTATGCTGCTATCAGTAGCTGCCTTTGGAAGGGAACCCAGTACCATCAATTGGTTGGGATTTGAAAATGAGGAGTGGACAATGTTTGCAGGTGGATGCACAAACCCTGCAGCATGTAATTTTGACCCAGCAGCAACTTTTGACGACGGATCTTGCTGTCTCGAAAATTGCGTGACCATTAATATAGGTGCTTCAGACTTTCCAAATGAAATGAGCTATGTGCTCGTCGATTCGGATGGTACCGAATATTTAAATGTCTCTTCAGGACCAAACCCTGTTGACTATAACCTATGCCTGCCTAACGGCTGTTATGTATTTCATATGTATGACGCATTTGGTGACGGCTGGAATAATGGTACATACTCAATAACCCTAGAAAATACAGGTGAAAATAAAGGAGCAGGATTATTTCCAAATGATCCAGCTTTCCAGGCATTCCAAAAGGATGTTTACTTTGTATTAGGACCAGGTGTGCTAGGCTGCGACGACGCTGCGGCTTGTAACTATGACCCTTCTGTAACTTGTAACAACGGAACTTGTGATTATGTGTCTTGCTACGGCTGCACGGAAGAGGCTGCTTGCAATTTTTCTCCTTCCGCAGTCTATGATGACGGTTCTTGTTGCTTAGAAAATTGTCTTTCTCTTGAACTTATTGATTATGTTGGAGACGGATGGGATCTTGGCACATATACCATCTATGATAGCGAAATGAACTTAGTTGTAGAGGGAACTCTGGAATCACCTCTTGACTACGAATTGCAACATTTATGTTTGGCAGATGGATGCTATTACTTCTCAGTTCAAGGAAGTGGATATCCAGAGGAAATAGAATGGATATTAAGCGGGATAGACGCAGGTAGCGCAGCAGGTGACGGACTAACTGTAACCAACACCTATTTCTCTGTTGGAGGTGGAGCTTGTTTCGGGTGTACAGAACCGGAAGCTTGTACCTATAACCCATTTGCTTTTATTGATGATGGATCGTGCATAGAAGGACCATGCGTGGCTTACGATAACCCATGGACTGCTCGACCAACCACGTTAACGAACTATCCAGGTTGTGTGTCAATTTCAGGTACATTAGCTGGTGCCACCAGAACTCAGGTTGCCACAAGCCCATACGTTACTGGAGAAGATATTTGGTTCGCGTTTACCGCTCTAACAAACGGTGCTTCTTTCCAAGTCACTTGTGGAAATGCCGATATCGAATTGGAATTATTAGATCATACTTATCATACTGTGACTAGTGTTAATTTAGTAAGCGGAATAGGGGGAGAAAAACTCAATATTGGAACACTCATTCCAGGGAACCTTTATTACCTGGGAGTTAGAAATTACAATAGCGCTCTTGGAGTTGGAACATTCACACTATGTGCGCAAAACCTAAAAGCTAGCGGATGTCCAATTAACCAAGGACCGTATGATATTTGTGATGTTATGAAAGCTCCATTCTCTGGAACAAGTATTTACAATTTTGTTTTTACGAATTTGGAAACACTTGAGGAGTCTGTATTTTACAGTAATGGTTCAACATCTATTGCACTAGCAAATGTTCCGAATTTAACCTATGAAACGGAATATGAATTAGATATTGAAGCTGTCTACCGTTTACCGAATTCACTTGGAACCTACGAATATATAAATGTAACTCCACCTCCTGGATGTACAGTTACAGTTGGAATTCCTGGTGAAGCAGAAGTGAGCAGTACATACAGCTGTTCAAATTATGGAGCAATCCCAAGAATAAGATATATTCCATTTGGACCACGTGTTTGTGGAGCCACAGGATATCAAATTCAATTGATAAATCAAGATGGAATTCAAGAGCCAATCATCTATAACTCACTGACTACACTCAGATATTTCCGATTTGCACAGATTCCAGAAGCCCAAAATGGGGCATTCTATGACGTGAGTATCCGCCCGATATTCTCCGACGGATACGTTGCTCCTTGGGGACCAGTAGTTTGCTTGCAAGTTGCCGGTACAAGTAGTTTCTGGACCATTTCAAATACTTGATGAAATGGAACAAGAGGAAAATGAAAGAATCGAACCTTTGTTCGCTGCCAGCACCTATCCAAATCCATCTAACGGAACCGATGTGAATTTACTGATCAACACGGAGGAAGAGGTGCAAGTGTCATACACCATTTATGATATGACCGGAAAACTTGTTTGGCAAAATAAAGTTGTAGTGGATGGAGAATTCAACCAACCTATTCAAATGAATGAACCTCTGTCTACAGGAATATATACGGTTATTTTCGAAGGAAATGGACAGTATGTATCTCAGAGAATGATTATTCAACATCAATAGTGATGTCAAAATATTAGAATAATAAACCGAGCATTTGCTCGGTTTTTTTTATTTATACATGTCCAATAAGTATATCAATGAGGCCATGGCAGCGGCTCCTAGTGTATGTTCCCGCTTATTTACATTTTCGAAAACATCGTTTCCACTGTGGTGAAAATCAAAATACCGTTGACTATCCACCACCAATCCAAACAATTCGGTTTCATCGTTTTTTAATGGTCCGATGTCCACACCGCTCCATCCAGCGCGAAAACGAAATAATTGGTAAGGTTCAAATAGAGGAGCCAAGATTGCAATTGTATGAGCTGTTCTTCGCTTCCTTGAACATTAAAAAAAACCTTGTGGTGTTAATCCTCCACCGTCGCTTTCTACAGCAGCAATATGCTTTTCTCCATTGGCCTTCACAACTTCAGCGTAAGTTTTACCTCCATCATTCCCAAATTCTTCATTCATATACAACACCGCACGAATCGTATGCTTTGGCTGATAACCTAATGCTCGCATTATTCTTAACACTTCAATTGCCTGAGTTACACCGGTTCCATCATCATGAGCTCCCTCACCAATGTCCCAGCTGTCTAAGTGACCACCAACAATAATATACTGGTCTGGAAATTCACTTCCTCTGATTTCAGCAACTACATTGGCTTGCATGATGCGAGGAAAAACTTCGCATTGAAGATGAATAGAAAATTTTAAATGTGGATTGTCTTTCAAAGCATAACTCAAAGCTCTTGCGTCAACACTGCTTAAAGCGGCAGCTGGGATTTTTGGTAAACTATCATCGTACTGAGTTGCTCCCGTATGCGCATATTGATCATCTGCAAGTGTAAGCGAACGAATAATACACGCCACAGCTCCTTTTGATGCAGCCTTACTCGGACCTTGAGAACGAATGTCATAGGCACCTCCATATGCTGCTCCAGTATTGATCAGTAGAGGATCCATTGCCTTGTTGAAGAATACAATTTTACCTTTTATCTGATCTTCCGGGATTGTGTCCAAAGCAGCCAATGACTTTATTTCTATCACCTCAGCAGTGATCATTTCTTTCGAGCCAACACTTCCTCCTAGCGCCACAATATTGAAGTCAATTCTTTGATCATAGCTGTTATAGAATCCGATTTCTTTTGGGCCTCGCACCCAATGTGGAACTTCTACAGGCATTTGAAATACACTATCGAAATCATATTTCATACACGTTAATACACCCCACTCAATGGCTTTGGCTGCATTTTCAGATCCAGCTATGCGATTGCCTACTTGTTTACAAAGCACATGAAGATTATCGTAACATTCGCCATGCAACAAAGCTTCATTGTATATCGCAGCTATCATCGTAGAGTCACTTTCGAATGATTGACTCCATAAAGGTGAAGACGATATAAGAAGAAGAAATAGATATATCTTTTTCATTAGATCATAAATGAACCATTATTAATATCGATGCCTTGACCAGTAATAGATGTTTGCAAATCACTCATGAGAAACTTAACCATTTCTCCAATTTCTTTTGGTTGAGAAATGCGTTGTAAAGGCACGATATTCATTTGGTCATCAAATGTTTCTTGATAAGGCGTTCCGATTTTATCTGCAAGCATTTGGATACCTGCTTTTGCCATTTCAGTTTCAACCCAACCAGGACAAATGGCGTTTACAAGGATATGTTCACTTCCAAGCTCAACGGCTAAAGAACGCGTTAATCCAAGTAGGCCTGTTTTCGCCGTACAATAGGCAGTATAGTTAGGTACACCAAATCTTCCCAAACAACTGGATGTAATTACAATGTGACGAAAGTCGTTTTTCGAATTTCTAATAAATGGAAGAGCTTCCATAATTGTAACATATGTTCCAGTGAGATTGATAGAAATCACTTCTTCCCACCTGTCATTTTCTCCGTAATGATTTTCACCTCCAACTCCTGCATTTGCAAATACGGCTTCAATAGAAAAATCATGTGACATTGTTTTATAGAAATTCTTCCAAGCTGAGCTATCTCTGCAGTCAAGTGGTGCGATGATATGATTTTCTTGATGCTGAAGTGTGTTTAATGTCACAATCAAATTTTCTTCACTTCTGCTCACCAATATCAAGCGATTGTTAGCATCCTCAGATAGCAGTTGTGCTGTAGCGCGACCAATCCCTGTGCCTGCTCCGGTTATAACAATTGTTTTCATTTGAATTTTAAAAAATATTTGGTCAAAAGTAAGCCTTAGGCTTGAAAATGAAACGTAGATTTGTCGTACGGTTTATAATTAACTTATGAAGTACAATCTAAGCGAAATTACGGATGTAATTAAGAATAGAAGAACAATTACTCCCGAGCAATTCTCCTCTCGAAAAGTTCACAAAGAGCAAATAGAATTATTATTGAATAATGCTATCTGGGCACCATCCCATGGCATGACTCAACCTTGGAGATTCAAAGTTTTCACGGATGAGGGATTGAAGCGCTTAGCAGCTTTCATTCCTGAGTTGTACAAAAAGAAAACAGCACCTGAAAAATTTATGCAAGCGAAATATGATAAAATGGGAAACCGCCCGTTACTCGCCTCTGCTGTTATTGCAGTGTGTATGGAAAGAGATAAATCGGAAAAAATTGCTGAAATTGAAGAGATAGAAGCCGTAGCTTGTGCTGTTCAAAATATGGCGCTGACTTGCACTGCATACGGACTCGGCTCTTTTTGGGCTTCGCCTGGTGTAATTTATTCTTCAGAAATGAATGAGTTTTTAGGTCTTGGTGAAAAGGATAAATGCCTTGGACTGTTCTATGTTGGATATACTGAACTAGAATGGCCGAAGAGTCACAGAAAGCCTATTGAGTACGTTACAGAATGGATAGAAGAATAGTTGTTTTTATATTGACTTTTTTGATCACTTCTCTTGCATATGCGCAAGAGAATGTAACCACTTTTGGTATTCAAGTAAAGCCAATGATCAACAGCAAATTCTTCGGCACTGGCGCTTCTAGTGTGCAAGAAGGTGACCTTACTGTGAGCAATAACCCACAACTGGGGTGGAACCTTGGCGCTGTCGTGAGACGAGGCCTTACAAAAAACTGGAGCTTCGAAACGGGAATCAATATCGTGTCGCGCTATTATCAAATGCGTATTCAATATCCAGAACTCCCCGAAGATGAAGTA
>JAWKNK010000021.1:0-44913 GCA_041391745.1 Flavobacteriales bacterium | reverse complement strand
AATGGACTATATCTTTGAGATAATTTTCTAAAAAAACTTCTATTTTATTTGAAAAAGAGCCGATCGAGCAGCTTTCCTCATGTATCGCCCATATAGTATCTCTGAGTAGATTAATAGTTTCAAAAGTGTAATTTCTGATATCTTCTACTTGCTCAACCTTGCTCAGTCCTGGTTGCGATTGCACAGAACTCAAAACGTCCAAGTCGGAAATGATCTTAGTAAGCTGTGATCCTACATTGTCATGTAAATCCCGACTAATTCTCACGCGTTCTTCTTGAATTTTTTGCTGAATTCGTAAAGACTCTAATTGAACTTCATACTTCTTCCTATTTACACGGAGCACCACAGCTCGCGTAACAACAAGCAGAATTATAGTTAAAATTAAAAAAAACCACCAGCGTAAATAAAAGGGAGTTAAAATTTCAAATTTCAAAATGAAAGGAACTTCACTCCAAATTCCTTGAGCATTGATCGCCTTTACTTCTAAAGGGTATTTCCCATATTGAAGATCTTTGAAAGTAATGTCGCTGCCATTTTGTATCACCCAATCATCATCACCATCGGAAATTCTGTATGCTATCTTTTGTTTAGATGAAGAACTAAAATCAAGAGAACTAAAAACGAATTTCAAAGAATTCTCGCTCGCATTCAATTCAAGATTTTTTTCAATTCCGAAGTCACCATTTCGAAATTGCCCATTAACAAACAACTCCAGCAAATGAACCCTAGGAGCCTCAATAACTGCTGGAAATTCACTTGGTTGAAACATTGTAATTCCTTCCGGATTTCCAAATAGTAGTTCGCCTGATTTCAACTGAATATGCGCAGACATAGAAAAGTCGTTGAAATTTAATCCATCAGATTTAGAATAGTATATTACCTGAGTTACATCACTATCAAACCGAGCCAACCCATTGTCAGTAGCAATCCATAAAAAACCATGCTCGTCTTTGTATACTGACCAAACATTATTATTGGGCAAGCCACTAAACTCGTCATATCGCTTTATTAAATTTTTTTCTTTATCCAATTGGTAAATGCCACCGCCAAACGTTGACATCCAAATGTATTTACCATCCATCAATACATCTGTCAACATAGTGTTTGTAATCTCGGAGTAATTGCTTGAGTTCAGCTTTGAGAATTTCTTGGTGTTAGGATTGATTCGGTAAATATCATTCGGACTTCCCACCCAAATATCACCGTCGCAAAATTCCATTTGCACTACTTCAACATGAGTCAATGGATTATCTTGTTTTTGCTTGAATGTGGTTGCGTCTACTATACGTATTCCCCCTGAATAGCCCAACCACAATTCATTCAATATCGGATTGTAATACAATCCACGAAGTTGCTTTAGTCCTTGTCCTTCTACTTTCAAACTTACCTCATTTGTCAATTTATTCAGAACAAACAATTCACCCATATTTGTTCCAATCAAAAGCTGATTTGCATTTAAAGAATAAAGTGCATCGACGTTTCCAACTTCAGGAATCCATGTCACATCCTTTTGGAATTCAGCGCTTGATTTAGAATCATCAACAACTACTTTTTGCAACCCCGAAGAACTTCCAATCCACAAATTGTTTTGCATGTCTAAGTGCAATACTTCAACTTGCTTATTGACGAGCGTATACGGCCAGTCACTTCGATCACTTATGCGCGTAAATAACTGTTTAGAATCATTGAATACATTAACTCCTTGTGCAGTCCCAACCCATATAAGTCCGCTTCGGTCTTCTTCTATTGAAAGAATCAATCGATGAGACAAGTTACAGTTCTCTGATGGTACAAATTGTTTTAATAGACGTCCATCTTGGTACAGGTAAAGTCCATCAGTACATCCAAACCAATCTCTATTCTGATTGTCTTTGTGAAAGCATAAAACGAATTTTTCATCCAGCTCCCTCCACTTGCTTCTAAAAAAAATCCCAGACTCATCCAAAAAATAACACCCCGCATCTGTGAGTACAAAACAATCCGATCCAACCGAAACAACATCCACTATGCGAGCCGGTGATTTAGAAAGAAACCTTAATTGACTTCCATTCCATGTGAACAAACTATCGTTGACTGCAAAAATTACTTTATCCTTCCAACTAGCCATTGCTGTATAAGCCCTATTCGATTTATTAGCGAGACGAACAAATTTTTGAAACGAAAAATCGGATTTGTTGAAGCACGCAAATCCATAAAAATTATTGATCCAAACCTGATCTTCAGTTTCCAAAAAACTCCTACCAAACCAATTTAAATAGGTGCTATCACTAAAAAGAAATTTCTGAAATTTTCTAGTGGATGGATTATAAAGATTCAACCCGCTTCTCGTTGATACCCATAGATTACCATTGGTATCTTCGTGAAGGCCTTCTACTTGATTGTTGCTGATTGAACTCCCCTTTTGTGGGTGATGTTGAAAAATTTCAAATGTACTTCCATTGAATTTTGACAGACCATTTTGACCCCCAATCCACATGAATCCTAAACGATCCTGAATAATAGCTTGTCCTGTATTTTCTGGAAGTCCATTTTCTGCTGTAAATACATCGAACACAACATCCTGCCCAAGACAAAACAACAGAATAAACAAAATGATACTTGTAGCAAACTTCCTCAACTGACGGGTATTAAATTCATCAAAAGCAAGTACAAGATATTATAACAAATACAAGAATTCAAATACCTTTATAGAAAAAATAGTAATGAGATTTCCCTCATTTTTCTTAGTCCTTTTAATCAGTCTTGTTTCCAGAACTTTCGTTCAAGCCCAATCGAACGATAGCACCACCTACTTCTTTCTCGAGTTGATGTGTCCTTTTCAAGATTCACTGGAGTTGCAATTGGAGGATATCGACTCAACGGAGTTTATCCAGCAAGAAGAAATAGCGAGTAAAATTGAAGACTCCATGGCTTTCTATTCTGAAAAAGGTGATTCAGGATATGTTGCCACCTCGTATAAAAAAGTAGCACTTTCTATTGTGCCAGAATACTCGGGTTTTGAGGTGTATCTTGGTTATTTCCCAGAAATCAACATGCATCTTATAGCACACTACGGTGAATGTGCATCAGGCTTCATACTTCTTGATCACCAAGAAAATAGAGTTACCGCATTGCCTTGTGCATTTGACCAAGGCATTATCAACTTTCAAATTTCTCCTAATGAAAAAAAATTGATGTGGTGCGCGGGATACGACATGTTTCAATTCAGTGATTATTATGAATACCTCACCGAAGTTTATATCATGGATCTAGAGCCTTCCAAAAAAGGTATGGAGAGTTTCCAACGTATTCGACACTTTGTTACCAACGACATCACACTACACAACGCTTTTTGGTCCACAGACAATAGATTATTTCTTTCCGGTGAAACTGCAGATGAAGTGAAGGTTCGGAAGGAAGTGGTGGAATGAGGGTCCTTCGACAAGATCAGGAACCATGATTCAAGGAGACGAAGATTTAAGGATTCAAGGATTCGAGGGAACAAGAGAGTTTGAAAGTATGAGGGTGTGGGAACCACCCTTCTTTTGTAAGCAGATTTTAGAAGAACTCATTCTCTCAATTCATCCCAACTCCACTCACCCATCCCCCAACTCCCACCCCACCGGTCCTTGAGCGGAACGCTAGTGTAGTCGAAGGGCTCCTTACACGAGTTTTTTCAATGAAATTTCAAAGGCACGATTCGCGATGAGCTCCTTGCTTGAATTCGCTGCATGCACATTCTTTAAAGCATTGAAAATGGTAACAGACGTATCCTCAAATATGCCTTTGTCTGTCATATCCACTTCACCATTGCTCATCAAATATGCGAATACCCTTGCCATACCGCAATTGGCGATGAAGTCAGGAATAAGACTGAATTTATTGTCAGCATATTCTGCAATAGGACCATAGAAAATTTGATCATCCGCAAATGGAACATTTGCTCCACTAGATATCACTTGAACACCTGCCTTTGACATGCGTTCTACTTGATCTTTCGTTACCAAACGTGATGCTGCACATGGAAGAAATACGTCCGCTTGAATATCCCAAATGCGCTCGTTTACCTCATCAAATGTCAGCAGGTTGTCAGCAGTCAAAGCATTGCCTTGGCGCTCGATAAACATCATCTTGATTTCTTCAAACGAGAATCCATTTTCATTGATCAATCCACCTGCACGGTCGATGATACCTACCACCTTAGCGCCATATTGACTCATGTAGTAAGCCGCAGCAGCACCTACGTTGCCCCAGCCTTGCACAATCACTTTTTTACCTTCCACTGATCCGCCCCACAAGTTGTAATAATGCTTCACGCTTTCTGCTACCCCATAGCCCGTAATCATATCGGCTACTTTGTATTTTTTCGCAACCGATGGTGAAAATGTTTCGTCTTCCAAAACCTTTACAACACCCAAACGCAAGTTGCCAATACGCTTTACCTTTTGCGCTTCCGTTGGTTGAAAATGTCCGTTGAACACACCCTCTTGTGGGTGCCAAATTCCGCATTCTTCTGTAATTGGAATAACCTCATGAATTTCATCCACGTTGAGGTCGCCACCCGTACCGTAGTAATGCTTCAATAGTGGAGCTACAGCAGCATACCATCTTTCCAACACTTCCTTTTTGCGAGGATCACGAGGGTCGAAATTGATTCCGCTTTTTGCTCCGCCAATTTGAGGTCCACTCACTGTAAACTTAATTTCCATTGTCTTAGCAAGCGATTCAACTTCACGCTTATCCAACCCCAATCGCATACGAGTTCCACCACCAGCAGCACCTCCTCTCAAAGAGTTGATCACCACCCATCCTTCAGCCTCAGTAAACGCATCTTTCCATTCAAAAACGATTTCAGGACGCTTACTCTCATACTTTGCTAATAAATCTTTCATTGTGCAGGAATTTTGAGGGTCAAACCTCCCCCAAATATTTCGGTCTTGCAAGAAAAAAATGTAAGAATCGATTGATTTTAATCAATCCCCAATCCACACACTGCCTCCGATTGAATCTCTAGAGGCTCCGGTAACGGAAGATAAGGTGTTGATTTGGTTTGAAATACGCAATACTCCGAGGAAAGCAAAAACCAACGCTTCCTTGAAATCCAAAAGCAATTCTTCTGGGATAATCACTTCACATGGACACTTTTCTTTCAATTTTTCTATAAAGAAAATATTGCGCGCGCCTCCACCAGAAACGAGGAGCTTCTTGATATTCGCTGCATTCACAACAGTGGCAATCTGATCAGCAATATGCTCGGTGGCAGTAGCCATTAAATCGGAAATGTCTGCTTCTGCTTTTAAATCAGCCGCAAAGTGCGATTCGAAGAATTCACGCCCCAAGGATTTAGGCGCTTCTTGAGTGTAAAAGGAATACCCATTCCATTTTTCCAACAAGTCATTCCTCACCTTCCCAGAGCGCGCTAGCTCGCCGTCTTTATCGAAGTCCATTCCCAATCGCTGAGAAAGAACATTCCAAAGCATATTGCAAGGAGCAATATCGAAGGCTATGCGCTCATTATTTTTTTCAAAAGAAATATTGGCAATGCCCCCGAGATTGAGACATGCATCGTATTGTGAAAACAATAATCTATCGCCAATCGGCACCAATGGTGCTCCTTGGCCACCGAGTGCGACATCCAATGTTCGAAAGTCAGCAACCACCGTCAATCCTGTAACCGCTGCAATTTTAGAAGGATGTCCAATCTGTACAGTAATTCCTTTTTCGGGCTGATGAAAAACGGTATGACCGTGCGAAGCAACGAAGTCAACACTTAATTGATGTGTATCAATAAACGATTTGACCCACTTTCCGTGCAGCGTTCCCAAATCATGATCGAGCGCAATTAGCTCCAAAGCCGAGGCGTTGAACGCTTCTCTTAATCGTGATTTCCATTCTTCTGAATAGGAAATAGATATGGCATTCTCGATACCGAACGACCATTCGGTTTCATTTCTTTCAAAAATACAATAAGCAATATCGAGCCCGTCGAGCGACGTGCCACTCATTAAACCTATAGCCTTAAATTTTTGAATCGACATGTTACGAAGATAGGACTAAACAGTCACACCCTCATACATCGCCTCGCGCTGTGACTTGATGTTTTTATCCGAGATATAATCGTCGTATGACATGCGCTTATCTATTACTCCTTTCGGCGTAATTTCGATGATTCTGTTAGCTACTGTATGCGTAAATTCATGGTCATGTGATGTAAACAACGCCACGTGTTTCCACTCTTTCATTGCATTGTTGAAAGCAGTGATGGACTCCAAATCCAAGTGGTTTGTAGGTTCATCTAACACCAAGCAATTCGCGCTGGCCAACATCATACGAGAAACCATACAACGTACTTTTTCTCCTCCAGAAAGAACGTTTGCTTTCTTCAATACTTCTTCACCACTGAAGAGCATTTTACCTAGGAAGCCACGCACATAGGTTTCATCTTTATCTGTGGAATATTGACGCAACCAATCGATCAAATTATCATTTGTATCGAAAAAATCTTCGTTGTTGTTTGGCAAATAAGCAGTGGTGATGGTAGAACCCCAGTTGAATTCTCCGCTGTCTGGTTGCGCATTGCCCATGATGATTTCGAAGAATGCAGTAATCGCACTGTGATCCTTTGAGAGAATGGTTACTTTATCTCCTTTTACTAATGTGAAAGTTACATCTGCAAAAAGTAATTGACCTTCCTCAGAAGTTTTTGAAAGATTTTCTACGTTCAATATCTGATCACCACAATCGCGCTCTGGACGGAAAATGATACCAGGATATTTTCGAGTCGAAGGTTGAATATTATCAATGACCAACTTATCAAGAAGCTTCTTTCTACTTGTTGCTTGGCGCGACTTAGAAGCGTTCGCACTGAATCGCTCCACGAACTCTTGAAGTTCCTTTCGCTTGTCTTCCATCTTCTTGTTTTGATCAGCGCGCTGACGCAATGCCAATTGACTCGACTCATACCAGAAGGTATAGTTACCCGTGTACAATTGAATTTTGCTGAAGTCGATATCAACGATGTGCGTGCACACTGAGTCAAGGAAGTGACGGTCGTGAGAAACTACGATGACTGTATTTTCAAAATCGGCCAAGAAGTTTTCAAGCCAAGTGATGGTTTCAACGTCAAGGTCGTTGGTAGGCTCATCCAGAAGTAGGATTTCAGGATTTCCGAAAAGTGCTTGGGCCAAAAGAACACGCACCTTTTCCTTTCCACTCAATTCACTCATGAGCGTGTAGTGCTTGTCTTCTTTGATACCCAGGCCGCTGAGAAGGTTGGCTGCATCGCTTTCCGCGTTCCAGCCATCCATTTCAGCAAAAATATTTTCAAGCTCTGCAGCTTTTTCACCATCAGCATCCGTGAAGTCGGCCTTTGCATAGATGGCATCTTTCTGTTGCATGATATCCCACAACTTCTTATTTCCCATAAGAACAGTTTGTAGAACTTGGAATTCATCGAACTCGAAGTGATCCTGTTTCAATACGCTCATGCGTTCTCCTGGATCCATAGAAACGTGCCCAGTGGTTGGATCTACAACTCCTGAAAGTATTTTCAGAAAAGTAGATTTACCAGCACCATTTGCTCCGATTACACCGTAGCAATTGCCCTGAGTAAATTTCAGGTTAACATCTTCGAATAAAGTGCGTTTTCCGTATCGCAACGAAAGATTTGAAACTGTAAGCATTCCCTCAAAATTTGCGGGCGCAAAGATAGTCTTTTTTTAGGCAGTATTAACCCTTCAAAAACGCTGAATACATCCAAATCAACTTCTCTTGTTCTCGAATGTAGTCGCTCATCAACGCATTGGTTCCCTCATCGTTAGCATCTGCAGAGAGGTTGAGTAATTCTCTTTCTTGCTCGATAAGCGTCTGATAACCTTGCACCACAAGCTTTACAGCCTTTTTGCCCTCAGAAACATTATTTGCTTCTTTGATGCTCGCATTTTTCAAATAGCTGCTAAAATTGTGGTAAGGTGTATGCCCCAGTGTTAAGATTCTTTCAGCTATTTCATCAATTTTTAACAAAGAATCATTGTAAATCTCTTCGAATTTGAGGTGAAGTTCGAAGAATTTTTCGCCTGCAATATTCCAGTGAAAACCTCTAGCATTGATGTAAAACAATTGATAGTTGGCAAGCAACACATTGAGTTTTTCTGCCAATTTTTTTGCTTTGGCCTCGTCCAAGCCAATTTGGTTCTTTTTACCCATAAAGTTTATTTTAATTAGCTTCAAAGTTATTGATTGACGCGGCTAAGCGCAAATATTTAAACCTTTTTCACAAGCCACCCCATCAATGTCATTCCCATGTTGAGGGTCGAAATTGCTATATTCGCAACCCAAAACAATCGAACAATGCATTTCGAATTAAGTGAAGAACACAAGGCGGTGCAGGCAGCTGCTCGCGATTTTGCGCAAAACGTGCTTAAACCAGGCGTAATCGAGCGCGATGAAAAACAACAATTCCCAACAGAAGAAATCAAGCAATTGGCTGAATTAGGCTTCATGGGAATGATGGTTGACCCGAAGTATGGCGGAAGCGGAATGGACGCATTGAGCTATGCCATCGCCATGGAAGAAATTTCGAAAGTAGATGCTTCTACTTCTGTTTGTATGTCGGTAAACAACTCTTTGGTTTGCTACGGACTTGAGGCATTCGGAACGGAAGAGCAAAAACAAAAATACCTTGTGCCTTTGGCGAAAGGAGAAAAAATCGGTGCGTTCTGTCTTTCAGAACCAGAAGCAGGTAGCGATGCTACTTCTCAGCGCACAACTGCAGTAGATATGGGCGACCACTATCTATTGAACGGAACAAAAAACTGGATTACGAACGGAGGAACTGCTAGCATTTACCTTGTAATTGCTCAGACCAACCCTGAATTGGGACACCGCGGAATCAACGCACTTATCGTAGAGCGCGGAATGGATGGATTCATCGTAGGTGCGAAAGAAAATAAAATGGGTATCCGCGCAAGTGATACGCACACATTGATGTTCCAAGATGTGAAAGTTCCTAAGGAAAATCGCATTGGTGAAGACGGATTCGGATTCAAATTTGCCATGAAAACTTTGAGCGGTGGACGTATTGGTATCGCAGCTCAAGCATTAGGTATCGCTGGTGGTGCTTTCGAATTGGCTACAGCTTATTCTAAAGAAAGAAAGGCTTTTGGAAAAGAGATTTCTCAGCACCAAGCTATCGCCTTCAAATTGGCTGATATGGCTACAGATATTGAAGCTGCAAAGCTTTTGGTTTATAAAGCAGCTTGGATGAAAGATCAAGGATTGAACTACGACCAAGCTTCAGCAATGGCAAAACTTTACGCTTCTCAAGTAGCAATGAAGCACACCGTTGAAGCAGTTCAAATTCACGGTGGATATGGATTTGTGAAAGAATACCACGTGGAGCGTTTGATGCGTGATGCTAAGATTACTCAGATTTACGAAGGAACAAGTGAGGTTCAAAAAATCGTTATTTCTAGAGGTGTTTTGACAGCATAAAAACACACACTTCGTTGTGTAGAACATATAAAACGTCCCGATAATCATCGGGACGTTTTTTTTTACTTCGTAGTAAGAAAAATTGTACATGAAACGCATTTTCACCTGGGTCCTTATTCTTGCTGCACTTGCACTGATCGGCTTTGTTTTATACACCTTCAGAAACAACAAAACGGAAGAAGCCTTTCCGTGGAAATGTGTCTCTGACGAAGCATCGCTCATCATTGATGTTCAAGAAAAAAATGCCGCCATGGAATATTTGAATTCTGTGGAAACCCTTTGGAAAGAAGTTTTGATTTCGTTTAAAAAGGGTTTGGCTTCAACCACTCTGAATAGTAATTCTTTTCTTTTTACGGTAAATGATGCGAATACTGTTTTCACCATCATAGTTCCCGCTGTTGGACTGCATGGTGAAAATATCTCGAATGACATACAGTACATTTTGGATGAAAAAGTGAAAGACATTATTGATTTCAAAGGCGAAGTCATTTACTCTACCTCTACCAGTTTTGCGTGCATGCATGAGAACTGTCTGGTGATAAGCAATAAGCAATCGGTGATAGAACAATTGCTCAGCAGAAAATCAAATGAGGAACGTACAACCTTGCCGATTGAACACATTGCTGAACGCACCAATGCTGATGCTCCAGTTACCTTTTATGCAAAATGGAATGCGAACGAATGGATGCAAGTGGAACCTCATGCCTCGGACGTTTCTCAATGGTATTATACTGGAATCATTTTTACAACTGACGATTCGCAAACCAGGTTTCAAGCTACAATGAACGCAAACTCAAAGCGTGTTGGCGATTACCTTCCCGGAGGTACCTTGAGTGCCGAAGTGTGGACATTCGACACTTTTGATCAACTCACTCAAAACCACAATAACCTTGTAAAAAATCAAGACGAGTTGAAGTATTGGGAAGCTGCTTGGAAAGATGCTGGAGATAGCTGTGCTTGCGATATCAACGAAGCGCTTCTGAATTGGCGCGGAGGAATGCAAGGAACAATTTTATATACACTTGAAGACATCGAAGTTCCTGTTGCTTTTGTAGATGTGGTTGATAGTGTTTCCATTTCTGAGTTTATCACCTCTATGGCTGAACCTCTAGCAGATGGCATATACGAATTCAAGTACCCACATGTAGCTGGACGCTACATGAATACTCCCATACTTGTGGAACCTCTCTATGTGATTCAGGCCGGACAAGCTGCTTATTTCTCCAATAGTCCAGATGCGTTGCGATTTATTAAAATGGATATTGATAACAACAATACCTTGCAGCGGTCAGAAAATATTAATGAGTGGATCGATGAAGACCTCGCTTTTGTTCACTACTACGGTGGTAATTACTTATCTGCATTATTCCCTACCAGTCTTCAATGGCTGCTTGCGAGAAGTGATATGAATGGAGGTAATATTTCATTCCAATCGCACAATACTTATGTGTTTGATTGGTATGAAGGAAAAGGCACAAGAGAACCGAACGAACGTTCGGTTGAAACTTCTGAAATTATTACTGGTGAAGAAATCATGCTGCCGCCCGTTGCAGAAACCAATATATGGTCTGTAAAAAACCACAACACAGGAGAAATAGAAACCTTCACTCAATTGCAAGACAACAGTATTGTGCTGAAGAGTGCCAACGGGCAAGTACTTTGGCAAGCTGCATTGCCCGATCAAATCGTTGGCGATGTCGTACAATTGGACGTATATAAAAATGAAAAATTGCAAATGGCTTTTGCTACAAAGCGCGCGATTTATATCATTGACAGAAATGGAAAATCGATTTCTAACTTCCCCGTAAAATTGAGAAGCGATGTAACGACAGGTCTGAGCGTACTCGATTATGAAAATGATAAAAATTATAGATTAATTGTAGGCACGGCAAATGGCGATGTATTGAACTACAGCACCAATGGCAAATCAACTCCAGGATGGAAGTACAAAGCTGGTGCAATTGCTAAGAAAATCACCTACAATCGAGAAGGCAACAAAGACCAATTGATCATTACATATCAGTCTGGAGAGGAACGAACATTTAAGCGCAATGGAACACGTTACTGAAGCAGCATACCTCATTAAAAATGGTGATGCTCATGAAGCCTTTGAATGGCGCACCTCACCTTCAGTGAGCCCTGCATCAAATGAAGTTCGTGTGAAAGTAGAAGCCTTCGGACTCAATTTCGCGGATGTATTAGCGCGTCAAGGTTTGTACAGAGAAGCACCTCCTTTGCCCTGTGTGCTAGGGTATGATTTGGTGGGGCGTGTTGAATCTGTGGGCGAGAATGTTGAATCAAAGTGGATAGGTAAACGCGTTATTTCCCTCACAAGATTTGGTGCGTATGCTACTTATGTAAATACACCCGAGGTTGCCATAGTTGAAATACCTGAAGACATGCCCGACTATGCCGCATGTGCTTTAGGGACTCAATATGCCACCGCCTATTACAGTGCCCGCTATTTGCAAAACACCAGAAAAGGAGAGCGTGTATTGGTGCACGCTGCAATGGGCGGAGTAGGCACTGCGCTCATTCAACTTTTAAAAGATGCAGGTTGCGAAATCTATGGCACTGTGGGTAGCGAGGCAAAGAAGACTCAACTTGAAGCACTCGGTGTAAAAGCTTTCAACTATAAAGATAAAGATGTGTACGATCAAATAGAACGTGCGCTCAATGGACAGAAACTGGACGTTTCATTCAACTCCATTGCCGGAACAACTTTCAAAAAAGACATGAAACTTCTTGGAGCAAACGGGAGATTCATTCTACATGGATTCGCAGAAAGATCTGGAAAAAAAACAGGAAAGTTGGCCACATATCAATTGCTCTGGAATATGGGCATCGTGATTCCAATTATGATGCTCGCATTTAGCAAAAGTATTTTGGGGGTGAACATGCTTAAAGTTGGCGACTACAAACCGCAAATCATTCAAGAATGTATGCAGGAATTGGTAAAGCTGTGGCAAGAAGGCAGAATCCAACCTGTAAATGGCGGCGTGTATAACAAAAGCCAACTCACTGATGCTCATAGTGATTTGGAGCACAGAAAAGTGATTGGAAAAGCAATAATTCGCTTTTAATTCCGTTAACGGCCGATTCTTTTCCTTTCCTCATAAATTCATTACCGTTTATTCATTCCACACAAAATCAAGCAGGGTAATCACGAGATTAGTAAGTACTAAAACCAACCAATTAGTATAATCTTAAACCTGTTTGCCATGTCTAACAAAGCTTCTGATCAATTACACAGACTCATCAAAAGCATGAGTAAGCCTGAGAAGAGATACTTCAAAGTATTTTCTTCGAGACACATTATAGGCGAAGAAAACAACTATCAAACCCTCTTCGATGCCATTGATAAAATGGAAGAATACGACGAGGACAAACTCTTGAAAAAATTCAAAGACAAGGTTTTTGTAAATCGTTTTTCGATTGCAAAAAATCGTCTTTACAATGCTCTATTAAAAAGCCTTGATTCATTTCACGCAAGCAGCAGCGTGGAAGCCCAACTTTACCGCCAAATACATTCTGCGGAAATTCTTTATAACAAATCACTTTATGATCAAAGTTTGAAAGTGCTGCACAGTGCGAAGAAAGTGGCTGAAAAACATGAACTGCTCAACATTCAAGCTGAAATTCTGAAGTGGGAAAAACGCATTTTGGAAAAAGGGAATTACGACGACATTCAAAGTGATGCAGAGATCGATCAGATCTTGAAGCAAGACCTTGCCATCTTCGATAAATTGAAAATCAATTGCGAGCTTTGGAACATCAAGAGTAAAATGTTTACTCAACTGTATCGTCAAGGTAAAGTGCGCAGCGAAGATGAAACCAATGCGTTTGCACAACTACTCGATGAAGCGCAACAAAAATGGAGTAACAAGCCTATAGGCATAGAGAATGAATATATGCTGAATCACATTTCCAGTGCTTACCATTTTGCAATTGGAAATTATGGAGCTTGCTATCCTTTTTTACAGAAAAATATAGAACTCATCGAAGAAAACAAACACCTCTTCGAAGCAGAGCCAGGTATCTATTTGTCGGTACTTTCTAATACCATTTATGTGGGAATGCGCCTCGGAAAATGGAATGATGCTTTTGCCTACTTGAAAGAGTTGAGAGCTTATCCTGCGACTTTGGAAAACCGCATGAATGAAGATCTCGAGATTCGATTATTTACCCTTGGAAAAAGTACCGAGCTAACTCTATACGCTCAAAGTGGAGAATTTGAAAAGGGCTTAGAAATCATTCCTGAAATCAGAATGGGCCTCGCTGCGTTTGGAGATCACCTGAGTAATGTTAGAAAAGCTCATTTCTACTTCAACATTGCCGTCATCTATTTCGGATTAGAACAATATCACGAATCGTTGAAATGGGTGAATAAATTGCTCAACAATGTGGACATTGATAAAACCAAAGACATTCATTGTATTGCGCAAATTTTGAACCTTGTAATTCACTTGGAATTGGGCAACAAAGACTTGCTTCCATACACTCTTCGTTCTACTCAGCGCTTCTTACAGACCCGAAATAAAGTATTTGAATTTGAAAATGTGATGTTGAGTTTCGTTAATGAAATGCTCAAAAAGCGTACAGCTAAAAACAATGAAGAGCTTTATGAATCGCTGGTTGAATCGCTTCAATCGTTGAAACAAAACCCATTTGAGCAATTCGTTTTCGAGTATTTTGATTTCCTTTCTTGGGCAAAATCAAAGAATAGTGGAAAGAAATTTCGCGAGCAATTGGCAGCATAGCCAAACATATCCGAAATTTGCACCATGAGTAATGAACGTACTGAATTAGAAAGTCTGGGTGAGTTTGGTCTCATCAAGCACCTTACACAATATTTCAAACTGCATCACAAAGGCACGGTAAAAGGTGTTGGCGATGATGCTGCCATCCTTTCCATCGACGATATGGAGCAAGTGGTAGTGACCACGGATATGCTCGTGGAAGGTGTGCACTTCGACTTGATGTACGTTCCGCTCAAACATTTGGGATATAAAGCTGTGGTAGTAAACCTAAGCGACGTGTACGCGATGAATGCTATTCCAAAACAAATTACAGTGAGCATGGCGGTGAGCAATCGCTTTTCAGTGGAAGCTTTGGAAGAGTTGTACAGCGGAATAAAAAGAGCGTGCGAATGGTATGAAGTAGATTTGATTGGAGGGGATACTACTAGCTCAACTTCAGGATTAGTCATTTCTGTTACTGCGATAGGAACAGCGGATCCAAAAAACATTGTGACACGTGCAGGAGCGCGTGAAAATGATTTGATCGTTGTAAGCGGTGATTTGGGTGGAGCCTTCATGGGTCTTCAAGTGTTAGAGCGTGAGAAAGAAGTATATAAAACAGCTCCTGATGCACAACCCGATTTATCTGGACACGACTATGTGCTCGAGCGTCAACTCAAGCCTGAAGCCCGCAAAGACATCATTGAATTGCTCAAAGAACTCGATGTTCAACCAACATCCATGATCGATATTTCAGACGGATTAGCATCAGAATTGCTTCATCTTGCTGACCAGAGTTTTGTGGGGATGGATGTGTATGAAGAAAAGATTCCTGTGAGTCCTGAAACCATTGCTACAGCAAAGGAATTTAACCTTGACCACACAATGGCTGCATTGAATGGTGGAGAAGATTATGAATTGCTTTTTACTATTAAGCAAAAAGATTTTGATAAGCTAAAAGGCAATCCAAATTTTAGTGTAATCGGACATGTGACGAGTGAAGAAACTGGTTGCAGAATGATTACAAAAGGTGGTGGAACAATTACACTTACTGCTCAAGGCTGGAACGCCTTTCCTCCTCAAGATTAATTACTCAAACGAATATCTTTTACATTCAATTGAAGAGAGCGTTGGCCTTGCCAAATGTTCTCTTCAATGGTGAAAAGAATGTCTATAGGAACATTTTGACAAATTGGTTCTGCCCATTTACCTAGGTCAAATCCAATTCCATCCATTCGCTTATCGCGCATTTCACCTTCAGAAACTGCAAGCTTGAGATGGGCATTGTTCTCCCCTACTGGTCTTGTATTCCCCGCATTTTGTAGGTTTCGAGCAAGGAATACAGGCTTCATATTTTCAGGACCAAATGGTGCAAACATGCTGAGATGTTTGAAGAAGCGATCAGTTATTTCACACAACTTAATTTCTGTATCGTATTCGATATAAGGCTTCGGTCTTTCATTTGAAAGTTGCTCTTTGATAATCGCATCAAAACGAACTCTGAATTCATCAAAATGTTTTGGTGCCATTGAAAGTCCTGCTGCCATGGCGTGTCCACCAAATTGTTCGAGTAAATCATCGCACTTGCCAAGCACCTCGTATAAATCGATTCCCGGAATAGAGCGTGCACTGCCTGAGAGTTTTCCTTCCGTTTCTGTAAGAACGATAGAAGGTTTGTAAAACTCTTCAACTAGTCGTGAAGCTACAATTCCCACTACGCCTTTGTGCCATCCCTCACTTTTCACCACTGTGGAAAAAGAGTCCATGTAGAAAGGGTCTTGATGCACACATTGCAACGCTTCTTGTGTAATTAGCTTATCTATTTTTCTACGTTCGTTGTTGTTTGCCTCAACCAATGCGCTTACCTTTCGTGCTTCCTCATCGTTCTCTGCGCTGAGGAGTTCCACCGCTTGTTTTCCTGTAAAAATTCTTCCTGCGGCGTTGATTCGAGGAGCGAGAATAAAAACGACATCAGTAATGGTCATTTCATTCTTTTGAAACTTTGCTTCTTGGAGCATTGCCTTGATACCCGGACGTTTGTGCTCGGCTATTCGCTGAAGTCCAAAAGTGGCGAGCACTCTATTTTCGCCCATCAGAGGAACGATATCTGCACCAATGGCAATAGTCACCAAATCGAGATAGGTGAGCAACTCCTCTTCTTTTTCTGGATCGAACTTTTGACACCAACCTTGAAGAAACTTGAATCCTACTCCACATCCACTCAGGCCTTTGTCCGGATACTCACAGTCACTTCGCTTTGGGTTCAAAACCGCATATGCGGGGGGTAATTCTCCAGGAGTGTGGTGGTCGCAAACGATGACGTCCATTCCAAGCTCATTGGCGCGAGCTATTTTTTCAGCATCTTTAATTCCGCAGTCAAGTGTGATGATTAGATCGAAATTGACCTCCGCTGCCCATTCTACACATTTCATAGAGAATCCATACCCCTCTTCATATCGATCCGGAATGTAGAACTCAGTATTTGCCCCTAATTTTTTCAAAAATGAATAGACAACGGTAACAGCAGTAGTTCCATCCACATCATAGTCTCCATAGACCAAGATTTTCTGTCCTTCCTCCAGTGCCGACTGCAACCTGCCGATTGCTCGCTCCATATCCCTCATTAGTAGCGGGTTATGGAGTTGACTTAAGTTGGGGCGAAAAAATGAAGCAGCATCGTTGAAAGTGTCAATTCCACGTTGCATGAGCAGTCTGGTGAGCACGGGAGAGATGGTCAGTTCGTTTGACAAACTTTTAACCAACTCTTCCTCAGGGCTTTGCTTCGATATCCAGCTTTTCTGCATCATTTTGCGTAATTACTAAAAAAAAGCTTGCGAAAGGGGAATGTTACCGAAAGGATATTCACGGAATATGGCAGGAATATGCAACCTCTATGTGATTGTAAACGTCTTTCCTCGTATATTCACGGCGAAAATTTTTAATCAAATGAAGATACGCAATTACGTATTCGTTTTTATAACTGCCTTTGCTACTACTTTCTTCCTTGCAAGCTGCTTGAATGAAGAGAATAAGATTCCTGAGAATTGCTACGACGGAATTTTGAATAATGGCGAATTTTTAGTGGACTGTGGTGGTCCAAATTGTGAAGCGTGTAATCACTGTATCAATGGCTCATACGATCCTCTAGAAGGTGAAACATGGGTAGACTGTGGTGGAGAATGTGGGGCATGTCCTACATGCGGAAATGGTCAACTTGACCCAGGTGAAGTTGGAATTGACTGTGGCCCCACATGTCAGCCATGCGCCAATCTTTGTAACGATGGCCTTTTAAATGGTAGAGAAGAACAAGTTGATTGTGGTGGCCCAGATTGTGATCCTTGTCCAACTTGTGACGATGGTATAATTAATGGAACTGAATATGGAATAGACTGTGGAGGTTTAGATTGCGACCCATGCGTTTCAGACGGAAGTTGTACAAATGGTTTACTAGATGGAGATGAATATTGGTGGATTGTGGTGGTAGTTCATGCTACGATTGCTTACAAATATTCAATTGGAAAGCGGGTATCACAGAGTTCGTAACTCCAGTAGGAAGTATTATAGCTTCTGAAGATGGAACAACCTTAGGTGTTACAGGTACTGTAGGTGCAAATTCAATGTCATTCACAATCACCAATGCAACTGGTACTTGGGTTCAGGGATCTACATTCACTGCAAATCCAACTAACTTCCCAAACATTGCAGCGACCTACAACACAGGAGCGCAATTATACTCCTCTGAGAATACTGGATCAAATGTTCAAATTGCCATGGCGCGATATGCACCAGCTCCTAACTTTATCAGAATTACTTTCTCTGGTACTTTGAAAGCTGCTGATGCATCTAGCATTTCAATTCAGAATGGTGTATTCCAGTATGATTTTCCTTGATAATAATTGATTGATATATTTAAAAGGGAACCTTATTGGTTCCCTTTTTTTATGGAATTCACGGTTCATGGATCATGGTTCATGGTTCACGGTTCCTGAGTTCGTCGAAGGACGGTTCCTGATCCCGAAACTAGTTCGGGACGAAGGATGGTTCTTGATCCCGAAACGAGTTCAGGACCGAATGAAGGTTCATGATATTCGGAATTCGACATTCATTATTCGAAACCAGACAAAAATCCAAAATCCATCTATTTATGAACTATTCATCATAGATTGAGAATTGTGAATCGGGAATAAAAAAAGGGCCGTCGATTGACGGCCCTTCCATTTTATATTTCAGTACTATTATTCTACAATCAAATTGCGAGTGATAGTTCCTGCATCTGTTTTCACCTCAAGGATATAAATACCAGCTTGTAAGTTTGAATAATCCATTCTCACAGCATTGTTTCCGTTTGCGAAGAACTGCTTTGCAGTTGCAACTTTAGCACCTGTAAGTGACCAAACATTAACATCAGCAAGGATACTGTGATCAGTAGTAACGTTCATTGTGAACTGACCATTTGATGGATTTGGATAAACTTCGAAAGAAATTCCAGAAGCGTTCAATTCATCTACTGAAACAGTTACCTCAACTGCATTCGAAGACTGAACTGGACATTGTTCGAATTGTTGAATTTCTACTGTGTAAGATCCTAATTGATCAGCAGCATAAGTAGACTCAGTAGCTCCATCAATTTCTGCACCGTTGAAATACCATTGGTATGACATAGCAGGATCGATACATGACAAGTTACCATTGCTATTCAAAACTTGAGGAACAAAGTTTGTCAAGTTTTGGAAGCGAATGAAACAAGCATATTCAGTGCTATCGATGAATCCATTTCTGTTGTTTTGACGAGTTTCGATGTACTCGTTACGCGCCATTTCCATGTTGTCTGGAGCGTCTTGGAAGTGCCACTTCTTGATTACATATTCCAACTGTCCATAAGGGATGAACAATGAAATTTGTTCTGGGAAACTGAAATCGTAAGTAGTAGAATTGTTTTTCACTGCATGATACATCATAGCTCTTGCAGCGTCACCTTTGATCTCGTCACGAGGCTCATAACAAGTTTGTCCAAATTCATTTTGACCATACTTTGTTGGGCCATAAGATGAAGATACTGTAACCACTTCTCCATAAGGATAGTTGCTACGTACAGCATTACAATCTTCCTGACGAACAGGGAAAAGGTTGTGCAAGTCTGACACCTCTTCAGAGCCATCAAAACCTGAGTTCAAGTATGTTGGCATCCAGCTTTGTGGGTAAGAGTGCTCACGACTTAAGTTGAAGCTGTTTTGACCATTCCACCATTGGAATGAAGCTTCAAAAATGTCTGGAACATTTGAGTACTGACACTTCACCATGTTTGCAGCATTTCCATTTGCAGAAACAGTATCAGCAATGTAGAATTCATTCACCAAAGTGCTGATATAGTTTGAGTAGAATATTTGGAAGTAATTTGCTGGGTAAAGCTTAGCTGTCAAATCAGCTACGAAGGTTGGTGAGTTGTGGTTAAGACCAGCGTAGTAGCTTCCTACTTGAGGCCCCATTGTAGTGGCAACTCCAGTAAGTGGGCTATCAGTAAGATAGTTTTCATATCCAGCAGGACCATTGAATGCGTATACAGCAAAATTATAGTCAGTACTTACTTCGATGCTTCTTGCATTGAAAGTAGCAGCTTCACCAACATACACCACTTGAGCATCTCCGATCCAAGAACCACGAACATAAGTGTTGTTGTCTTCAGGCATTCTAGTAACTGGGCCACCAACTTTTCTCAAAACGATATAGTTTTCAGCTGGCTCAGAACCTGCATCAAATGACACGTCGAAATCCCAAGCAGAAACGTTTGTGAAGTTGATCGCAGCAGCTTGTTGTGTTGGTTCAGAAGAGATACCTCCAGCAACGCCATAAATATTTACGATATACTCACCTTCACTTGCATCGTCGCTTGTGATAGTGATTGTACAAAAGCGCGCACCCGTTCCAGTTGGAGCGAAAGCCAATTCGATAACTTCTGAAGATTGTGCAGCAACTACAGAAGGAAATGCGTTTAGGTTAAAATCAGTAACGTCTGGACCGCTAAGTGCCACAGAGCTAATATTTAAATCGTTTGCAAGACCAAGATTTTGAACGTCGATCATTGTTGTAGCAGCTTCACCGATTACCAAAGTAGCGCCGCTTGGAACGTTGTTTCCATTGCTGGCTACATTGATTTCTTGAGCATCCGTTGCAGTTGGTACTGCCAATGAAACTTCATCCAAAGCCGTGTTGTGACCACTAACTTTATTTGTGTAATAAAAACGGATAAAGCGAGTAGAAGCGGCAGGATAATCTGTGTATTCAGTGAATGCAGCAGAAGGGATATCATTCATGTAAGTATGAAGAGGAGTGAAAGCAACGCCATCCGCTGACTCTTCTACTGTGAATGTACCTTGCCATGCACCACCACTGTTTTGACCTTTCAATGCATAGTTTAGCGCACCTGGCTCTTCTGCAATTTCAATAAGCACATAATCACCAGTCTGGTCAAGACGACATGCTGTTCCAACATAACCGTTGGTGTATCTGGTGTTGCTAGCACCCAATGATTCTGTCCAACCCTCTGGAGTTGCTGTATCGAAGCTCCAAGCAGTTGGAAGTACTGCTTGCGCATTTGCAATAGCTGCTGTAAGCATCATTGCTACGAATGCGAAGGCACTTCTTTTAATTAGATCTACTTTTTTCATTATGATGTATTTGACTTTTTATTTACAATTAAAAATTAAAGTTCACCCCTACATTCCATCTAAATCCTTGACCGAAATAAACAGTAGCAGATTGGGCGTCGAATGTTTGGCCGTTTGTTGCATCAGAAATATAAATTTGATTCGTGATGTTTATCAAATTCAAACGCACACCAATTTTGTATTTTCCAGCTAAAGGTCTTGTGTATCCAGCTGCTAAATCCAATGTGTAGTAAGCCGGCATTTTCCACGATTGACGAGCTCCATTGTCACCTACCAAATCTTCTGGATTAAAGTCGGCATAGTTGTGATCGAAATAAGTAATTCTCGGCTTGATATAAAACCCTTTGAATGGACTATATCTAACACCTAGGCTAAGTTGTGTTTGCGCAGCATCACCTACTCTAACTCCTTTTGTGTCGAAAGTTAAAGAGTCAAGCAAGTCTGTTCCGATTTCATTGTAGATATATGCGGTTGCTTGAGATTGCCATGTCCAGTTTCCGATTGAAACCACACCTTCAGCTTGAAGTTTTTTGCTCATTTGATATTCCAACTCTAACTCACCACCAGCGTGTACGGCTTCCATTCCTGGCACAAATGCGTAGTAATTTTCTGTACCTTGAGAAATGCTTACAGTAACTGGTCTGTTTTTCCAGTTGGTGTAGTACAAATTGATCGCAGATCTGAATTTATCTGTTTTGAAAACGTGCCCTAATTCGGTAGCAGCGACCTTTTCATTTTCAATTCCTTGATAACGTTGTAGTGTAGTTCCGTTGTAAACATTGGCAATCATTTGAGCTCTGCTCAGGTAACCTGTATTTACATAAATACTATTTCGTCCATTTACTTTATAATTGAATCCACCCTTAATCGTCGCTCCAGGGAAAGTTTTCCAACCCGACTCTTGGTAGTTTCCATTCTCGTCTTTCAATGCAAATAGATTTACTCTATTGTATTGGTTGATGGAGCCTGTTACATTGACAAAAGCTGCCCAATTTTTATAATTGTATTCACCAAGAAAGAATAGTCCGCCTTGCTTCACATAACTATTAATGTTGTAGTTGATTCTGTCTCCAAGTCTTTTTACACGCACGCTGTCATTGGCATCGAAGCCTGTTGGGCTCGTGATGTACACATAGTCAGCACCAAGTAAATCATATACTTCTTGATATCTTTCTGTTTTGTAATATCTAGCATCCAATCCACCAGAAATATCAAACTGTTCGTTGATATTGTATTTAAATGTTGAAAGCAAACCGTACCATTGGTGATTATTGATACTCGATTGCATATAGTATGACGCCAAATATTGTGTGGTATCATTTACATAGTTCACGTTGTATGGTCTAGAAATACCGAACAATCCTAGTGGAAATGTTTTCGTGTTTTTCTTGTACATATACTCCAAGTCTTGTTGACCTGTTGCAGGATCAATCAACGAACTGTTCAGACGTGTTCCGCCGCCTTTACCCCAAGAAGCATATAGAATATTTGACAATGCAAATCTTCTATTTGGTGCCCAGAAATGTTTGAAGTTGGCGATGGGTTTATAGTAATAGTTTTGACGGGTATTCAACACTTCAGTTGGAGCATTTTCATCATAGCGATTGCGAGTGATGTAACCCCACTCACTGTTGTAGCGAAGCCCTTGATCAACTACGGCTGCTGGATCAGTTGGCACTTCTACACCTTGAGAGCGAGCATAGTCTGCATCGTAAACATACATTGGTTGTCTATTGATACGTTGCGCGTGTTCTTGCGGACTACCCATTGTAGAAATTGAGAAGCTATGCTTGCCAATTTCTTTTTGCACTTTCAAGAAATAGAAAAACTGTCGCGAGTTCAAGTTGGTAACCCAACCGTCATTTTGTTTGTATGCGAATGCTCCGGTAACGCCCCAGTTTCCTTTCAGGCGACCGCTGTTATAACCGATGCTTTGGCGCATGTTGTTGTTATTACCATATTCTGTTCCTATGGTAATGTTTTGTTTTTGATCAATACCTTGCGTAAGAATATTGATATTTCCTCCAATAGCGGGAATGGCAAGTTTTGAAGCACCAAGACCGCGCTGCACTTGCATTTTTTGGGTCACATTGTCAAGACCAAACCAGTTTGACCAGTACACCCAACCATTTTCCATATCATTCATTGGAATACCGTCGACCATAACAGCAACGTTTCTTTGATTGAATCCGCGGATATTGATACGTGCATCACCATCACCACCGCCAGATTGTGTAGCGTACACTCCAGGTGTTGTGTTTAGAAGCATTGGGAGATCCTGTGTTCCCAATTCCTCTTTAATTTTCATTGCTCCAACATCGGAAAATGCCACAGGTGTTTTTCTATCAACAGCTATATCAGCAATGATTTCTATTTCCTTTAGATCTTCTGAGATCATTGGGAAATCAACCACCATGTTAGATCTATTGACTACAATTTCCTTTTTCAATTCTTGGAATCCAACAAATTTTGCAGTGAGGGTGTATTTTCCTTCAGGAAGATTTAACTCATAGTGACCATCCATGTCGGAAATAGCACCTTTTCCATCTGCATAGAAAATAGTGGCGCCTGGCAGCGTTTCACCCGAATAACTATCGGTAACGGTACCCGAAATTTTCACCTGAGAGAGCGCTGCAAAAGAGCAGCAGAGTGCGGCTAAGGTTGTCAGTAGTGACTTCATCAAAAAAGGTTAAGCTATAAGATAAGAAAGGGGTGTATCAACACCCCTTTCGTTATTATAATTATCTAAATAAGACCTTGCGATAATTTTTTGTACCGTCTGCAAATTCAACGACGATAACATACATGCCTGGTGCAACTTCTGGTAAAATTACCGACTCATAATATGAGTTCAAAAGTTGTGATTGACGGATCAATGCACCAGTTGAAGATAGGATTGAGAATCCTTTGATTTGCTCTGAACTTTTAATCACAAATTCACCTTGAGCAATTGGATTTGGGAACACATCAAATTCACTTTGCTTCAATTCTTCCTGAACTGAAACTTCGAAACAATTGCAGATGTGTGAACCTAAATTGTCATAAGTATTAACTGGAAGGCTATCCCATTCCAATGATGGATCGAAAACATCTGGGTTTGTGAAAACACCGTGAAGAATAGTTTGTTTTCTGATAAGCGTGTTATCTGTAGTCCACCAACGTGTGTTTGGATCTCCAGGAACGTACCATCCGCCAGTAACAGCTTCACCAACTTTACCAATGATATCAAGGACAGTTGTACCACCTTTTACGAGAACGAAAGCATCATTTCCATTGAAGTAAAATGGTGAGTTTGCTTCTACGTAAATTGGGTTTACGAAAGTATCAGCTACAGCTTCAAGAGCTTCATCTACTGGTTCTTCCAAACCTGTTCCGTCTGGGTCTCTTTTGTCGATCACGAAAACACGAGTTGTGTTAGGTGGCATGATTCCCGTGATATCCATCAACATCGGAATTCCGTTACCGTTTCTATCACGTCCAAACTGATATCCACCAGCGCCTAAATCGATGGTTTCATTCGTCGGATTGTAAAGCTCAATAGCTTTGTTGTTGCTAGTACCTTCAACATATTCTGAGATGAAGATATCAGCGCAATCTTGAGCACTTGCTGTAGTTGCAACTGCGAAAGCAAATCCAAAAAGTAAACTTCTTTTCATGGAGTATGATTTTATTAAACAAGGGGGACAAATGTACAGACAACTTTCCTTATTTGGCTCATTTCAAGTCAAGGATATTTGGTCATATTGTTATCAAATTCTTAGATTTAGTCAAAAAATAAGTAATCGCTCTTAAAATTCGTGTATTTTAAGCTAAATCCACTATCTTTCGGACGTAATTTCGGGCAAATGCACCCTTTTGGGTGTTTTTTATGTCTGATTATGAAACCTTAACCAATTGAGCATTGCTCAAAAAATTTAGCCATACTCCCGAATGAAAGCGTTGAGAATAGTTTTAGTGTCGCTACTATCTTTATTTTTCACTAATCTTCAGGCAAGTCAAATACTTGGTGGAAACATCACTTGGCAATGTCTTGGCGGAGATCAGTACCTAGTAACATACACGCAATACAAGGATTGTTTCGGCTCCACGTCAGCATTGGCAAGTGAAGTGTTATTTTTCTTCCCGCAATCTGGCTGCCCTGGTGCACTACCATTCTCGCTAGATGTGTCCTTCGTGTCGGAATCTGAAATATCAGATTTATGTCCCACCGAACTCGCTAACTCTACTTGTGAGGCGTATTTTGCTCAAATGTCAATTGGTGGACTTATGCCTGGAGTTGTTAAGGTGGTCTATCAGAGCACCGCAACCTTAACCCCTGGTTGTGTATGGAAGGCCGTTTGGAATGAAAACAATTGGTATTACGCAGAAAATATAGATTCTTCAGGAACACCTGATGCTTATGTAACTGCTACCATTGATACAAACAACTGTACAGATGGTGTTACGATAAACAATAATCTTGCTTTCTACGAATGTGTCGACAATGGAGTAGTTACCAACCCAATCAATGTTTCTAATCCAAACGGATATTCTCTAACATTTGCTGCTGGAGTGCCACAAACTACTGGGGCTACTGTTGACAGTAACATTGATGTGCCTGGCTATGTCCCAATCAGTGGACTAAGCATTAATCCTGCTAACGGAACAATCAGCATTAACACAACTGGTCTAGCTCTAGGATTCTATCTTGTAGCGGTAGAAATAACTATTGAAGATGCTGGAACTTATATTGGAACCATAACTGAAAATGTTCCTATCTTAATTCGTGAATGCGCCTCAACACCAACGGTTTTCGACACTCCTGAGGTGCAGAGTGTAGCTCATGGAATAATAGAAAACAATACAACGATAGGCGTGTGTGTTGGTGACTCCCTCGTATTCAATGTGCAGGCATCCAATACGAATCCTATAAGAGGGATTACTTTAACAGAAAACCATCCCGCGATTTTAAATCCAGGAAACCCGCTATTCACTGTAAGCGGAGTTAACCCAGCTCTTGGAACATTTGCCATGCTGACGAACGAAACAATGGTCGGTGCTCATGTAATTAATTTTCACGCTGCAGACGATGCTTGTGTCCTTCCTGGTAGTGATGATATCGCTATTACCATCAATATCTACCCTAGCGTAACCGTAAACACAACAGATACCTTGATCTGTTTCGGTGAAACGCTAAACCTCACAGCGAGTGGAGGTTCCACTTACAATTGGACAGTACTTTCAGGGGATGCTACGCCTGGATTTGATGGAAACATTGGCAATCAGCAATTAGAGAGCATTTCTACAGATACACAAATTGAAGTTACCCTCGCCGGTGTGCCTGCCTCATGTAATGCTTCCGAAGTCATTAACATTGAAGTTTCACTTCAAAGTGTTAACCTTGCTGTTACGGATGAAACCTGCATTCAGAATGATGGAGCGATCGATGTAACGGTAGTAGGTGGTATCGGCCCATTCAACTTTGCTTGGGACAACACCGCAATCACTGAAGATCTTACCAATATTGCAGGAGGCAATTACTGTGTAACTGTAACTGATCCTTCACTGACCAACTGTAACACAACCGTTTGCGCCACAGTTAACTCGACACCGCAACCTGGCGGGACAATGGATATAGGTGGTACCAATGCGATTACAATTTGTGCTGGAGATCAAGCTACTATTGATTTTAACCTTACGGGAACTGGACCTTGGGTGGTAAATGGAACAGGCGCAGGCATAGCTTGGCCATTAACGATTAATGCCACACCATACTCCGTAAATGTTAATCCTGCCGCAACTTCAACTTATACTTTGACTTCCATTAGTTACCAAGCCTTTCCTGCTTGTGTCACTAATGTGAATATTCCGGTAACCGTGACAGTGCGTCCATTAGCTACAGCAACATTCACTCAGCCTACTGCGATATGTGAGGGTCAATCAGCATCATTGACAGTTAATATCAGTCAACCTGGAACATTCAATGTGACATGGAATGCCAATCCAGTTGATCCTGCCACCGCCCCTAACTTACCCGCAGCCCCATGGTCTGATGGACAAGTGCTAAATGGAGTGAATCCAACAGCAAATACTGTTTATACAATTACTGACGTGCAGTATTCTTCTGGCCCTGCTTGTCCAAATCCACAGAATAACCAAGTAACAATCACGGTTAACCCACTTCCTACTGCAGACATTACTGGAGGAAATACAATTTGTACCGGGGATAACTTAAATCTACAGGTTGATTTAACTGGTGCTGCGAACTGGAGTATCAACGGAACAGGCGCTGGAGTTACATGGCCAATTAATGGAATCAATACTCCTACTTACCAACTGAATGTTTCTCCGGCTGCAACAGGGGATTACTGTATTACATCTGTAACGGATGGTAATGGCTGTACCTCCGCACCAATGAATGATTGCGAAACAGTTACTGTTGTTTCCAATCAAACGCCAACATTGACAATTGCTGCAAATACTGCAACTACTATTTGTGCCGGTACTTCGGTGACATTTACGGCAACCCCAACAGCAGGAGGCACCACCCCAACATACCAGTGGTACATCAACCCTGGAGCAATTGCTGTGGGTACGAATTCCGATACTTACACTACGACTACCCTAACAAATGGTCAAACTGTTTACTGTGAGATGACTTCAAGTTTGTCTTGCACTACAACTCCAATGGCTACGAGTAATTCATTAATTTTCACTGTAAACCCTGTTGTACTGCCATCGGTAACAATTAATGCTGCACCAGCCGGAGCGATTTGCGATGGTACGAATGTGACATTTACAGCTGCTCCATCTAATGGAGGGTTGGCACCAACTTATCAATGGTACATCAACAACAATGCACAGGCCGGTGAAACAGCGAATACCTTCTCATCTGCCACTTTAGTAAATGGAGATGCGATAACCGTTGAAATGACAAGCAGTGCTGCTTGTCCAAGTTCAGCAGTTGTTACAAGCAACACCATCAATATGACGGTGACACCAACACCAGTTCCTTCAGTTACGATTGCGAGCAATCCGAATGGAGCCATATGTCAAGGCGCTAACATGACTTTTACTGCAACACCTGTAAACGGTGGTGGCAACCCCCAATACGAATGGTATGTAAATAACATTGCCCAAGGAGTAAATAGCGTAACATTCAGTAGCACAGGGCTCAACAATAATGACGACGTCTATGTAGAGCTCACTAGTGATGCTGTATGTGCCAATCCTTCAGTAGTTCAAAGTGCTGTGTCAACAGTAACGGTGAATCCATTGGTTACTCCAAGTGTCACAATTGCTGCAGCGCCTGTAGGAGCCTTGTGTGCTGGAGAAAACGTAACGTTCACTGCTTCACCAACGAATGGAGGCACAACACCTACCTATGCGTGGTATGTAAACAATACTTTGAATGCTCAGACATCGGCTTCATTAACTTTGACGAGTCCTGCAAATGCGACTGACGTGTATGTCATCATGACAAGTTCAGAACAATGTGTTACCACCGCTACAGGAACGAGTGCTACATCTTCTCTGACTGTAAACCCATTACCTACAGCAGCTTTTGCAACAGGCGGTGCAATATGCTCAGGACAGAATTTCGCGGCAACAATAAATGTAACAGGTACCGGTCCTTTTTCCAATATTGAAGTTTGGCAAGTTGGAGGCGTTGCTCCAGTTACAGTGTTGTCAGGAGCAGGTCCAACGATCAACTTCTCAACGTCGACAGCTGGCGACTATTACATCAGCACTTTAGACGATGCGAACTGCACGCAATCAACAGACTCGCCAAGTATCACAGTAGTTGTGAATCCATTACCTACTGCGACAATTTCTGGAAATGCTGCCATTTGTGATGGAGATAACCATGTGTTTGATCTTACTTTCACGGGAAGCGCACCTTTTACCTATGAATTAAATACTCCTGCTGGAGCTCAAGTGGGATTGGTATCGAATACCACTACCGATACTTATAATGCCGCTAGCACAGATCCTGGAAACTATCAAATCACGACAGTTACCGATAACAATGGCTGCGTGAGTAGCGCATCATCGAGTGCTTCTGTATTAACAGTTAATCCTTTACCAACTGCCAATTTCGATGCAAGCGCAACCATTTGTGAAGATGAAACGCATGATTTCACAATTACTTTCACTGGTACTGCGCCATTCACTTACGACCTATCACTTCCAGCTGGACCATCTGCTGGTGAAACCTTTGCTGGTCCTGGAACTACGCTTACATACACTACTGGCGACGCAGGAAATTACAATGTCACATATATAGAAGATGCGAACGGTTGTATCACGAATACCGCCCCTGCTGCAGTGACATTAACAGTAAACCCTCTTCCAACTGCAACAATGAGTGCAGTAGCTTCAGTATGTGATGGCGATTGCTATGACTTCACGGTTTCGCTTACCGGAACAGGTCCGTGGGATTTTGATGTAGAAACTCCTTCAGGTCCTTCTGCTAGCAACACCATTAACGTTGCTGTTAACAGCTACTTGTATCAAGCATGTGAAGATGGAGATTATTATGTGTCCACAATTACAGATGCCACAGGATGCTCAAACACTACTCAAAGTAACACCACTACCCTTACATTGATTCCACTTCCAACTGGATCTTGGGTAACGGGAGATACTTCGTTCTGTGAAAATAGCTTTGTAACTACAGAAATTAGCTTGGTCGGTACCCCACCTTTTAATGTGGCAGTAAACACCATCAATGCTATCGAAAACTCGAACACACTTTTCCTTGATATTTCCGCTGCTGATTTTTACTGTATCAATACCGTAACCGATGATACGGGATGTTCATCAGCTCCAATTGATTGTATCGATATCGTTGAGATTTCAACTCCAGTAGTAGATGCTGGAGCAGATTTAGAAGTTTGTGTCAATTCTGATATTATAATTGGAACACCAGCGATTGCTGGTCAAGTATACGAATGGGATGATCTTGATGGCATTTTAGATGATGCTACTTTGGCCGAACCTACAGCGAATACAAATGTTCCTGGTGTCTATATCTTGACTCTTACTGCCTTCAATCAGCAATGTCCAGCTACAGATGATATGCAGCTCACTGTTCATGACCTGCCTATCATATCAATTGTAGCAGACGACGATGTTATTTGCTACAATTCAACTGCTGAGTTGACAGCATCTGGAGCCGACACCTACGAATGGATAGCTTCGCCATCGCTGCAAAATGGTGTAGCGTCTAATCCAATGACAGTGCTTCCGTTGGTTGATGAGACGTTTACTGTAACGGGAACAGACCTTAACGGTTGTCAGAATACTCAAACAATTGACATTGCAGTTGGAACTGAACTAACTGTAGTAGAAACATTCCCTCAAGACATTTGCTTTGGAGCTTGTGATGGATCAATTTTAATAGAACCTTCAGGAAGTTATGGAAACTATATCATTAGTTGGGCCGCACCACTTCCTGACCTTGACTCATTTGATGAGCAAGATTTATGCGCTGGCACATACGACTATACGATTACTGATGATGAAAACTGCGTGTATAATGGTTCTGTTACAATGAACCCATTACCTCAGAACTTTATTGAAGACGTTGTGATATTACCACCATCATGTTATGGAGAAAGTACGGGCTCTATTCAAGTTATTGATGACTTAGCTGTAGAATACAACATTACAGGTCCCGTTATCGAGACAAACAATACGGGTTCATTTGGTAATATTCCAGTTGGAGGCTTCAATATTTTAGTGGAAGATGCTCTTGGTTGTTTGGCAGACACTTCAGTTGTCATCAATTCTGTAAACCCACAGATTTTGGTAACTCCGACTACCTTCCCTACTCCATTCTGCTATGAGGAAATTGTTCCATTTGAAGTAAATGTGCAAGGAGGAAGTGGCAACTTCACTGTGTACTGGCACAGTTGTGAGGAGGCCGACGCTAGTTGTTTAGAAGGACAAAACAGTCCATTCTATTTCTCATTGACTCAAGATACCACTATGTACGTCTATGCTGAAGATCTTGGTGCGCCTGGTTGCTTTAGTGATACTTTGAGCGTGTTTGCATTCCTCAATCCTCCGATTCAAATGGAGGTTCAAGGCGGACTTTCACTCGAAGAGTTATGCCAAGGCGAATGTTTGGACATGAATGCAGTAGTTGTTGGTGGAAATGGGAATGTCACATTAGAATGGTTTGAAGTTCCGAACACCGTGAACGACGTACCTTATGCTACTGGAACATCTGCGAATGTTTGCCCTGATGTGACAACATCCTATTACGCTTACGCTTATGATGGATGTAATCCTCCAGCTTTCGATACATTAGATATTACGGTGTTCCCTGTTCCTGAAGTTATTTTCACAGTTGACAATCTAGAAGGATGTTATCCTGTTGAAGTCAATTTTGAGAACCTTACTGATCCAACATTGATTGAAAGTTGTCAATGGAACTTTGGAAACGGTGTGATTCAACCAATTTGCGGAAACATCACTTATTCCTATAATACACTGGGATCATTCACTCCTTCACTGCTGATCAATACGGTGGATGGTTGTGTGGTAGGTGATACTTTAGAATTCCCTATTTCGGTATATGGCTACCCTGAGATTGACTTCTCTTGGACTCCGGCTGATGTTACCGTTTTACAGAATGAAGTACAGTTTGAAAATCTTACTGAAGGCGGTGATAGTTATTTCTGGAGGTTCTCAACTTTTGGAACTTCAAATGTAGAAAACCCCATCTACACCTTCCCTGATGTTGATTTGGCTGAATACGATGTTTGCTTGATCAGTGAAACCGAATTCGGATGTAAGGATACACTTTGCCGCACCATTGTAATCGGGTCTGAACTTCAAGTATGGGTTCCGAATGCATTTACTCCTGATGGAGACGACAGAAACGAGGTTTTCTTGCCTGTGGTAAAAGGTGTTGAACCAGAGAGTTACAAATTCTATGTATACGATCGCTGGGGAACTGTAGTCTTCTACACTGAAGACGTAAATCAAGCTTGGACCGGTAACGTTTACAATGGTTCATTCTATGCTCAAACAGATATGTATACCTGGCGAATTGAAGTGAAACGACTGTCAGATAGCAAATACGAAGTCTTTGAAGGCTACGTATTCTTGTTGAAATAAGAAATAACTCCACCCCGAACTTGTCCCGCCCGATAAAAAATTATCAGGCGGGACAACTTTTTTATGGAACTTTACATCATACCCCTTGAATGAAGTATGAGTGATCAAGAACTTGTAGCCCGTTGCCAGAAAGGAGAAAGAGAAGCTCAGCAAGAGCTTTTCAAACGGTATGCAGGTAAAATGATGACGGTTTGTAGGAGGTATTTTTCTAGTATTGAAGAAGCTGAAGACATTCTACAAGAAGGTTTTATCAAAGTTTTTGAACGTCTCCATCAATGGCAGGGAACGGGAGCCCTCGGAGGATGGATTCGGACAATCATGATAAACACCGCATTAACCCAAATCAGATCGCAAAAAAAATGGAAAGACACGGCGGATGTTAATACCCTTGAAAATATTGACTCCGATACGGTAAGTGCTTTACAACAACTTCAAGCAGAAGAAATTCTGCAACTGATTGAAAAAATGCCTTCGGGCTATCGAACCGTTTTTAACCTTTTCGCCATCGAAGGTTATGGACATAAAGAGATTGGAGAAATGTTGGGGATTTCGGAAAACACTTCGAAAACCCAGTTTCTAAAATCAAAAGAATGGCTTAAGAAAACCTTAGCAGAACAAGAAAAGTATTTTGGTGAATAGCGATAAAGACATAAAAGACTTGCTCAATAGCAAACTGGACAACTTTGAAAGTCCGGTGAGACCTGAGCTATGGCAAAACATTGCCTCTCAAGTTGGAACGAGCGCTGCTTCAGGTGCTGGTGCTAGTGGTTCTATTTTCTCCTCTACAATCGGGAAAATTATTATTGCAGCCGCAGTTCTCACTGGCGTGGTTACCACTTTGTATTTTACAAATAATGAGAAAAGCGAAAAGATTGTAGTTGAACAAACTTCAATCGCCCATTCCGACGAGTCTGAGAAAGCAATTATTGAAGAAGAAAAAACCACTACTTTAGAAGAGCTTTCAGCCTCATCGGATATTCAAAACACCAAAGAAACACTCGGCAAGAATTCAAAGCCGCAGCTTGTTGCACCGCCCACTCCGGATAATTTCGATCCAAAATCTCCAGGTGATAATCCCACTCCACCAGCATCTGATAAGGATAAAAAACCATCGACCAGCATCTACCCCGAAATAGGAAACGATAAATCTAAACCGAACGATTCAGCTGCGGACAGTGGAAAAAGCACTGCTATTGAAAAAGAAGAAATCACAGCTATTTTTTCTGTAAAGGCAGCGGATCCGGAGAATTTAAAGTTCTTCCTTTTCTCCTCAAATATTGGAAACCTATCTTACAATTGGACAATTGATGATGAGGTTAAGTCAACCGAAAACAATTTCTCAATCACATTTGATGAACAGGGTATTTACAATGTGAAGTTGGAAGTGACTGACCTTGAAACAGGAGAACAAGCCACTACTAGTCAAGAAATTAAGGCCTACAAACCAATAAGATTTGAATATCCCAATGCGTTTTCACCAGGACAAAACGGCAAAAACGATAAAATAGACTTCGCTTTAGGTTGTGAAAATGAATCCAAACTTGTTTCTGTTCAAATCAGCGACATGAATGGCTCACTTATTTATAAATCTGAAAATGAGTTTGTTTGGGATGGTAGAAACGCTCAAGGAAGCATTTGTCCTGCTGGTCCTTACATCTATTCTGTGATAGCTATTGATCAATTTGGAGAAGCGCAATCAAAATCTGGAAGGATTCAATTGTTCTCCGAGTAATCTCTGTGCATTATATTTGTCACTTATCTAAAATCTTGCATAATCAATCCATCATGAGGAAACATTTATTTGTACTCAGCATTTTATCACTAGTTCTCTCTAACATCGCTTTTGGTCAATCCACTGCAGAAACTACTCCAATATTTTCTAAAGACAATAGTGGCAGCGCCACTTGGAAATACAGTCCAGACTTGACTGAAGACGAACTTTACATGTACGATCGATTGCTCTATATGAGCCGCGACGACTGGGAAATGTTTCGTTCAGACCCACGCTATGACGATCAAAGAGTAAGAGATATTTACCGCGAGCACAAAGGAAAATTGAAAGGATTTGGCTCGGCTATGGGCAGTCAAAAGTCTATGACTGACGATTGCGATTGTTGGATTGAACCTGACAATTCCTATACTGAATCAGATCCAAACAACTGGCCGAACTGTGGCGGTGGAGGTCCTGGTGTAGACTGCTGGATTGGACCTATCTCATTGCCTTTCGACTTCTGTTTCTTTGGACAAGACTTCAATCAAATTGTACTGACTTCAAAAGGAACAATTGTGATGGGAACTGCTGGTTATTTTGACTGGACTCCATCTGAATTCCCAACTCCAATTGGCGCGGGTGAACCGCAATACGATCACATCTGTGCTTTCTGGGCCGACTTCGACTTTAGAAACACTGGTGAGCTTTTTTACAAAGTAACTGATGAAGCTTTTTATCTTAATTACATTGATGCTGGATACTACGCCAATCATGGTGATAAAACGAATACTTTCCAAATCATTATGACTGCAAATAATGCAGGCATTATTCCAGGAAACAACAACGTGCAGTTTTGCTACCGCGATATGCAGTGGGCTCATGGTGATGTTGGAGGTAATGGCGGTTTCAACGGACCTAATCCTACAACTGTAGGAGCTGACCGCGTTGCGGGAACTTCACACATTCAGTTTGGCCGTTTCAACTTAAATAGTTCTGTGTACAATGGTCCTTATGGCCAAGCGGCAAATCAACAAGACGGTGTAAACTGGCTCGATTTCCAAACTTTAGAATTTAATACGTGTGCAACAGCTGCCAACATTGCCCCGATCCCAACAGCAAGTGCACCCTGTGATACAATCGACATGTGTTTGGGCGAATCCTATGATTTGAACATGCAATTTTTATCGCCAGAAACGGGACAAACTACAAGCATTCTTGTAACACAAACAGGGACAGGTTTGACATCGTCCTCTACTAATGGCAACACAGCAAACCTTACTGCAAGCTTCACTGCTTCTGCCTCGAATATTGGACTGAACACTGTAACTATCAACGCTACAGACAACGGAAATCCAGCACAAACAACAACATTGACATATGTATTCAATGTGTTAGATATTCAACCTCCAAGTATTGACATTTCTGGAACACTTGCCATTTGTGCAGGGGGAGAAACACTACTTAGCGCATCTCCTGGATTCGATTCTTACACATGGAGTTCTGGTTGCGACGAGCAAGATTGCTTGGTTGAAGATGGTGGTAACGTTACAGTTGTTGGATATATGGGAGCGTGCTCAGCTACAGCTACCGTATTTATCGATGCTACCGAATACTTCATCCCTGCATTTGTAGGTGGTAACTCACCTCAATCGCTTTGCCCTGGAATTACTTCAGAAGTTTGCCTTGCACAAGAATGGACTTCATACAATTGGTATGTGTACCCAGGATATGATGGAAATATTCCTACAGGCACAGCTACAGACGAACAATGTTTCGAAATCTCAGGTAACAATCCTGGCTACTATGCTGTAATTGTGGAAAATGAAGAAGGTTGTGAAGGTTTGAACATCCAACAAGTTGTTCAAGTACAATCATTCATTGATGAAGACAACGATAACCTCTCTGGTGCTTACTGCGACGGACTTGAAAACGTTGAATTTACTGGTGGTTACAGCAACCCAGCGAATGGAGAATTGCTCGTTTATTGTCAAGACCAGTCAAGCGCAGGATGGCAAGGTGCTTACATCACTTTAGAAGTTACTCACTTGAATGGTACTACCGATTCATACATCATGACGACTGGTGGTTCGTTCTCTTTCTATGATGCTCCAATTACTCTGGGAGATACTTTCATTTTAACGTACACTTCTAATGGAAATACTACCTTAGATGAAAACAACTACTTCTGGGTAGTAAACTGTAACGGTGAAATCTTCCAAAGCCCTATTGGGATGACTGAAGGAGTAATCTATGAAGGAGTTTCTTCATGTCAATCTCAAGCACTTTCGGGCAACTGGACAGTTACAGGACCTGCAGGTTGGTCATTGACTACAACTACTCAATACAATCCTATTGTAAACGGTGTTGAGTCACCGAATGTATTTACTCCTGGAGGTTACGGTCTTTACGAACTATGCTTCAATGATCCTACTTGCGACATTGATCACTGCTATACATTCGAATACACAGAGGCTCCTTCCCTTTCACTTCTTCCTGACGGTGAAGTGCTACTTTGCGGAAATGAAACAAGCCAAGCTTCAATCACGGTTACCGATATCGGAGGAACTGGTGAAATTACTTGGAGCGGAACAGGTGTTGTACCATCAGCAAACGGACTTTCTGCTACCGCTGGACCATACAACAACTACATGTCTACCACGGTTACAGCAACCATTACAAACGGGTGCGGAACAGCTTCTGAAAACTATAGCTTACAACATCAACCTGATGTTCCTGCTATAAACCTCCAAGATCAATTCCTTTGCGCCAATGGTTCTGTTACGTTAGACCCTGTGGCTTCAAGCAATGATAACGCTAATCTTATTTATGATTGGACTGGCGGATTGAGTGGAGCAAGTCCAAACGTGACTTCAAGTGGCAACTATTGTGTTACTGTTTCAAATCTTTGTGGTACTTCACCACAAGTTTGTGCAGACGTTGTGCTTGTGCCAGTGGCAAATGCACCTACACTACAAGCAAACATTGTAGAATGTAACGATGATCAAGTTACACTTTCAACACAAGTACCAACAGGATATAGCATCACTTGGTCGAATGGAACAACTAATTCAAATAGCATCACTGTCACTTCTAGCGGCAACTACTGCTTCGACATCACCGACCTAGCAGGTTGTGATACACACCAAGAAAGTTGTTCAAACGTAGTAATCGCTACCGCGCCAACTACAATGGCTTCTAGCCCAGATGAACTACCTGTTTGTCCTGGAGAATGCGAAGTACTTGATTTGAATGCAGTAAACGGCGCTTCATACAGCTGGACCACATCTTGTTCTGGATTAGGAGTAAATGCTAACTCTAGCTCTATCAGTGTATGTAGTGAGAACATTCCACTTGAGTGTCAGTTGCTTCCTTTCACTGTTACTGGAACAGCTACGAATGTTTGTGGATCAGCTTCGACTACTTATATACTTTCGGCAAGCGCTTGCTTCTTGAAAATTCCAAACGTGATCACTCCAAACGGTGACAGCGAAAACGATACTTTCTACATCGAAGGTTTGAATTTCTACCCAAAAACAAAGGTGAGATTCTTCGACAGATGGGGTAAGTTACTTTATGAATCAGATAACTATAGAAATGACTTCGGAAGAGATTTGAATCCGGGGACTTATTACTACATCATAGAATTGCCATTTGGGGTTACCACCCTATTCGAAGGACACTTCACAGTGTTGCAATAATTTTATACTACTCTGTTTAAAGGAAGAGGCTTTCTCAAATTTGAGAAAGCCTCTTGTTTTTTTAGATAAATTAGTCGCTTCAAAACGGAAAAGATGAGCAAGATTAAAACGGCATTTTTTTGTCAAAACTGTGGCACCCAAAGCCCCAAGTGGGTGGGCAAGTGCCCTGCATGTGGAGAGTGGAATACTTTCGTTGAAGAAATCGTAGTGAAAACATCTACATCAGAAGGTGTTGTAAAAAAAGCGATTAAAAAAAATAAACCCCGCCCTGTTGCAGAACTAGAATCGGAAGTGCAACATCGTGTACCGATAGTCGATCAGGAATTGCATCGCGTGTTGGGCGGCGGACTCGTACCTGGAAGCCTTGTGCTATTCGGCGGCGAACCTGGCATCGGCAAAAGCACACTCATGCTTCAACTCGCATTAAAGCAACTCAATTTAAGCGTGCTTTACGTGAGCGGAGAAGAAAGCGAAGAACAAATAAAAATGCGCGTGGAGCGCTTGGGATACGACAATCCACGATGTCTTGTAGTGATGGAAACATCACTTGATAATATTCTCGCACATCTTGAAGAAGTCAAGCCCGATCTACTCATTATCGATTCGATTCAAACGCTGACGAGTTCGATGATCGAAAGCGCACCGGGAAGTGTATCACAAGTACGTGAATGCACCACCCAATTGATGAAGTATGCTAAAGAAAATCATACTTCTGTATTTCTGATCGGACATATCACAAAAGAAGGAACCCTAGCAGGTCCGAAAGTGCTTGAACACATGGTCGATTGTGTGCTTCAATTTGAAGGCGATCGTCATCACATTTACAGATTACTGCGCACTTCTAAAAATCGTTTTGGAAGCACAAATGAACTTGGTATTTATGAGATGGTAGGCACCGGCTTGAAAGAAGTGGCCAACCCTTCTGATATTCTCATCAACGCACAAAACGACCAACTCAGCGGTACGGCCATTGCCGCTACGATGGAAGGACTTCGTCCTTTGCTAGTGGAAATTCAAGCACTTGCCTCAACTGCCGTTTACGGCACGCCGCAACGCAGCACCACCGGATTTGATATTCGCAGATTAAATATGCTACTTGCTGTTTTGGAAAAAAGATGTGGCTTCAGATTGGCTATGAAAGACGTCTTCCTTAACATTGCTGGAGGAATGCGCCTCGAAGATCCAGCCATGGATTTAGCAGTGATTACAGCTATTCTTTCTAGCTCCGAAGACATTGCAGTTCCTCGACACGTGTGCTTTGCAGGAGAGGTCGGATTAAGTGGAGAAATAAGACCTGTAACTCGCGTCGATCAACGCATCAATGAGGCTGCTAAATTGGGCTTCGAAGAAATTTATGTTTCGAAATACAATAAAGGAATAGAAAGCAATTCGAAAGGAATTAAAATTATACAAGTAGGAAAAGTAGAAGAACTTTTCTCTGCACTTTTTGGCTAATGACACTACTACGAAAATTTAAGCTTTATCACCTCAGCATTGTTGGAGCAATGGCTGTGGCTGTAGTTGCCATCATCTTCGCGAATGATGCACATTTTCGTTTGAATTTTCTGAATTCCGATACCATGTACCAGCAAAGCGTGTACAAGGATTTATTTGTTGAAGGGGGAAGTTGGAAACACTGGTCTTACAATGCAGCACCAAATATTTTTCCAGATTTCATTTTTATATCGCTGTTGATGTTCATCACCAAGAGTCCGGCAATGGCAGGTTTGCTCGCTGGTGTCATTCAATTTGGTTTTATTCAACTTCTATTTATCGGAATAATAAAACGCTTGCAATTGATGACAGATGAAAAAAAATTGGCACTTATTCCCATCATTTCATTCATCCTGTTTTTTCCTACAATTTTTCAGCAAGAAATTGAACACGGTTTTCAAATGCTTAGCAATTCATATCATCTAGGCTCATTTGTAAACACATTAATTCTACTCTATTTCCTTTCACAAAATATTTTATCGCCACGTCGCATTGTTTGGCTCATAGCATTCGCATCGCTTGCCGCCATTAGTGATCGGGTTTTCTGGGTAATGTTCTGCGCCCCATTTTTTGTAATCGCTTTCATTTTTTTAAAGCAAAAAAACCGCGTTTCATTCTTTAAGTACATTGCACTGAGTTTAACACCAATCATTGCATCACTGCTGTTTGCAGCAATCATTCGTTCTATTAAAGGACCTGAAATTGAAAAGGCATTTAGAGAGTTTTCATGGGAATATGTTGTTCCATCGCTAACGGTTTTTCTTCAAGTAATTAAAGAACTATTGATGAGTCTGAACTGGCGTTCGCTCGTTTATGTAGTTCTAATTTTTTCAGTAGTTTTTATTTCAATAAAGGCATTAAAAACAAAACTCAGAATCAACACAGCTGTCGATTATTTCTATTTATTCGCTGCTATTAGCATACTCAGTACCATCGCTGCCCCAATCTTAAATGGCAGTTTTGAAAGCCTTCAGCACTTGCGTTATCAAATGGGCGCCATCATTTTTGCGGTGCTGATTTTCGGGCTGATTGTCGCTCAAAAAGTCACAAGCAATTCCATATTAAAATACCTCCTTATCACTTTAAGCATCCTCCCTATACTCGCGTGTATTATTCACGCACAAGAGGTAAAAAGAAAATTCACTTTCTACCCTGCTTTTACCAGAGAAGTTGATGAAATTGCAAAAATGTATCACCTCAAAAATGGTATAAGCACCTATTGGAATGCAAAAATTGATGAGCAATTAAGCAAGTCAGGAATTCATGTAGTCGGCACATACAACGAACCTTATCCTGATATTCACGCCAACAGTAGGGATTGGTATCACCACGATCGCCTCAACCGCTCTGAACCAGCAGTGTTCAACTTCGTGATTATTAATGACGATTTTCATTTAGAAAAAGCGCAAGAAGTCTTTACCTTCGGGACTTCTATAGTAAAATATGGAGAAAGTACAGTACTCATTACTCCACCTTTTACTTATGATGAATTTTTTAAAATTCAATTTGTAGATGGCAACTCAGATCGTAACAACTGTAGATGACTATATAAATAGTCTTCCGGATGACCGCAAAACCGCTATTGAAAAATTGCGTGCGGTGATCAATAAAAATCTTCCTAAGGGTTTCAAAGAAGGAATTACTTACGGTATGATTGGCTGGTACGTTCCTCATGAGACTTACCCACCAGGATATCATGTAGATCCCAGACTACCATTAGGGTTTGCAAGTATTGCATCTCAAAAAAATTTTGTGGCACTCTATCACATGGGATTATACATGGATAAAGATGTTTTGAAATGGTTTGAAACAGAATACGCAAAGCATTCGAAAACAAAACTCGATATGGGAAAAAGTTGTATCCGATTTAAAAAACCAGATCAAATCCCCTTCGAATTAATTGCTGAATTGATGACAAAGATCTCAGTTCAAGAATTTATAGATACCTACGAAAAAAATAAAAAATAAAACTCCTGAAATATGAAATTGGTGAATTTCCTCAACTCTTACAATCCACGCAAACTGCACAAGCCCTATATGATTGCGGAGGCCGGAGTGAATCATGAAGGTTCTATGGAACTTGCTAAAAGGTTGATCGACGAAGCAGCTGAAGGTGGTGCTCATGCGATTAAATTTCAAACTTATAAAGCAGAAACTATTGCGAGTAAGGATAGTCCTTACTACTGGGATATTACCAAAGAACCAACGCGTAGTCAGTTTGAACTTTTCAAGAAATACGATAAGTTCTGGAAAAAAGAATACGAGGAGTTGGCGCGATACTGCGAAACTGCCGGCATTGAATTTATGAGCACACCGTTCGATGTGGAGAGTGCAACATTTTTGAATGACTTGATGTCGGTTTTTAAAATTTCCAGTAGCGACTTGACCAACCTTCCATTTATCGAATATCAATGCAGCTTCGGAAAACCCATCATACTAAGTACGGGTGCTGCTTATAAATGGGAAGTAATGCAAGCAGTTGAAACAATCGAGAGTTTTGGTGTTCCATTGTGCTTGATGCATTGCGTTTTGAACTACCCAACGATGGATGAAAACGCCAACCTTGGAATGATCAAAGACATGATTCGTCTTTTCCCTGATGTTGTACCAGGATATAGCGATCACACTTTACCAAAAGACATGCACACATGCGAAGTGGCCACACTTCTCGGTGCAGCCGTGATTGAGAAGCATTTTACTCACGACAAAACGCTTCCTGGCAACGATCATTACCATGCAATGGATAAAGAAGATTTAAAACATTTTTGGAAAAGAATCGATCGCACGTTCGAACTAATGGGTACTTTTGAAATGAATGCTTTGGAAAGCGAAGCTCCTGCAAGAGCAAACGCTAGAAGAAGTCTTGTAGCTTCTCGCCCAATTGCTGAAGGTGCGGTAATTACCGCCGAAGACCTCACTTGGAAACGCCCAGCTAGCGGTATATCTCCAAAAGAAATTAAACAAGTGATCGGAAAAGTCGCTTCTCGAAATATTGAAGAAGATGAAGTGATGAAGTGGCAGATGATTAATTAATGACTAATTACAATTGACTAATTGTACCTTCCTGAATAAGGTTGACTTTTTAATTATGATTTAAATTTAATTATTATTCGCATTAGTTATTTAATTATTTTCCTTTTCTAAAAGACTTAGAATACAAGTTTTGGTTCTTTCCATTGATATACTTGCATTCTAGGTCTTTTTCTTATTGTTTGAATTCTCTGTTCAAAGGCTTCTGGTGATAGGCCGTTTAAGCTGTTGTGAGGTCGCGCTTTGTTATACCGTTTCAATGCTTCTTTGAACTTCTTTTTCAAAGTAAACTTTTCATCCAAACAATATAAATACTCATGCTTGATTGTCCCCTGGACTCTTTCCACATAAGCATTTTGTTGAGCCCGAGCGCACATACTTTGTTTTAGTCCATTACTTAGCAAAAGCTTTTGCACCTTTTCTTCTTCATATTGTTTACCTCCGTCGGAATGAAAAATACATCCCTTTAAATCATTTCCTTTCCGGCATTTTATCGCTTGTTCAATAGCCGAATAAAGATTTTCTGCCCTTAGGTTTTCAGCTAGTTCTAATGCCAGCAACTTTCGTGAATAAACGTCAATTATGGTAAATCCATAGCGATGTTTTCCTTCATGAGGTACATAAAAAATATCAGATTGCCAAAGCTGATTAGGACCTGTTAATTGCAATCCATCCGAAAGGTTGGGGAAAATCCTTTTGCCACTTGAATCTGTTGTAATATGAGGGCTCCGCTTGCGCTTAATGATTAATCCAAGTGAACGGCATTGAAGCATAAACTTGTCTCTACCAATGGGAAGATCATTGTTGAAGTACTCATAAATCTTTCTACAACCCATTCTATGATGAACTTTTCTAGTTCCATCACATACTTGAATGATCTTTTTTTCGACCTCCAAAAGTGCCCTTTCGCGACAGATCGCTTTATGATGTGCTTGCTTTGAAATACCCAAAACCGAATACAGCTCGCATAACTTGTGATAATGCGTTATTCCTTTGAGGAAGTTGAACCGTTGGATGCTTTTTGACCGAAATTTTTTTTTAAATCAATCTTGAGCTCTTCCTCGGCAACCTCCATCAAAATCTTGTAATAGTCCAACTCTAGACTTTTTCTACCAAGAGCTGCTTCTAGTTCTTTGATGCGCTTTTCAAGCTCTTTCGAGCGATAAGCTTCACTTTGATCTTCAACTACCATGACCTTGTTTTTTTGTAAATATCGACTATATCGATAAATCCACTTATAAATGGTCTGTTTTGTAACTAAAAGCTCTCGAGATGCCTCTGTGACTGAACATTTACCAGACTCAATATCCTGTACAGTTTGCTTTTTGACTTGATCTGAAAACACTCGTGGTGTCCGTAATCTTTCTTTTTTTTGTACTTTCATTTTTTAAGTTGATTTTTGGTCAACCTATATCAGGAAAACACAAATTACGAATTATGAATCATGAATTATGAATCATGAATCATGAATTACGAATTACGAATTGAGATTTTGATATTATGAAATATAAGCAATTGCCTGCGGAGCATTATACCGCGAATCGAAAAAAGTTTGCAGCACAAATGAAGAAAGGTGGACTCGCCATCTTCGTTAGCAATGATATTTATCCTACAAGCGCAGATGGCACTTTGCCATTCAAGCAATCTTCTGATATTTTCTACCTTACCGGAGTAGATCAAGAGGAGACGATGCTCTTCTTATTTCCTGATGCATTCAATCCTGAGCATCGCGAAATTTTATTTGTAAAAGAAACAAATGAGAACATCGCCATTTGGGAAGGTGCTAAACTTTCTAAGCAACAAGCAACGGAGCAAACAGGAATTAAAACAATCGTTTGGGAAAGCAATTGGGCTACGATGCTGCACACTTTAATTCGCGAAGCATCTTGCGTTTATCTCAATAGCAACGAGCACACCCGCGCATCAATTCTGGTAGAAACAGGTGAAATGCGTTTCTCAAAATGGTTCAGAAATCAATACCCGCATTATCAAATCGAACGCAGCGCTCCTATCATGCATCAAATTCGTGCGGTAAAAGACAAGTTCGAAATTGAACAACTTCAACGCGCGATCGACATCACGAAAGGAGGACTAGAGCGTGTCTTGAAAATGGTGAAGCCAGGTGTAATGGAATATGAAATTGAGGCTGAATTCGCTCACGAATTTTTAAGAAATGGTTCGCGTGGATTCGGATATACTCCAATTATCGCATCAGGATACAACGCATGCGTGCTTCACTACATTGCCAACGATCAAGCTTGCAAAGCAGGCGATGTGCTACTTATGGATGTAGGTGCTGAATATGGAAATTACAATGCAGACATGACTCGTTGTATTCCTGTTAGTGGCAAATTTACTGATCGCCAAAAAGATGTTTACAATGCAGTGTTGCGCGTCATGAAAGGTGCAACAGCATTACTAAAGCCAGGCGTATTGATGAATGAATACCACAAGGAAGTAGGCGAATTGATGACGAAGGAATTGGTTGATTTAAAATTGATCACCATGGACGAAGTCAAAAATCAATCTTCTGCTTGGCCTGCATATAAAAAATACTTTATGCATGGCACCTCTCACTTCCTAGGCCTCGATGTGCACGATGTAGGTGACTGGACAAAACCAATTGTTGCCGGAAATGTATTTACAGTAGAACCAGGTATTTATATCCGCGAAGAAAGTATAGGAATTCGCCTTGAAAACAATATCGTAATCACAGAAAATGGAAACCACGATATGTTCAATGCCTTCCCACTTGAAGTGGAAGAAATAGAGGGGATGATGAAGTGACTAGGGACTAATTACTAGGGACTAATGACTGGGTACTAATGACTAGGGACTAATGACAAGGGACTAATGACGAGGTACTAATGACGAGGTACTAATGACGAGGTACTAATGACTAAGTACAAATGGCTTGGTACTAATGACAAAAATTTATATGAATATTGAATAAATTGGAGTTTGTTATATAGTTGGTAACAGAAATTTATAAATCT
>JAWKNK010000020.1:0-50991 GCA_041391745.1 Flavobacteriales bacterium | reverse complement strand
CCACGTCTGGATCAAAGTTTTGAATCATTTCAAGCAGTTGATCTTCATCCGAAGCCTCTCCTAGCAACTGAAAATCAGCATCATAGTTACGAAGAATACTATTCAATCCCGTTCGGATTAATAGATTGCTATAGGCGATGATGATTTTCTTCATGGTGCAAATATCTTATGTAAAATGTTTCTAAATAACATTTTTCACAAAAAAAACTCCACGAATTACCGTGGAGTTTTAAACATATCTCTAATTGCATGATAATCACATTCTTTCCACCATCTTAATTCCGAGCAATCCCATTCCTTTTGATATGGTCTCACCTACTTTGGAAGAAAGCATGACTCTAAAATTCCTCAATTCCACATTTTCTTCTCTCAAAATGGAGTAGTCATGATAGAATGAATTGAATTCCTTCACTAACTCGTAGGTATAGTTCGCGATCAAACTTGGATTATAAGTTCTTCCTGATTCAGCTACCACTTCTGGGAAATCATATAACTTTTTAATCAGTTGAATTTCCATTTTAGAAAGCACTGAACCATTACTTAAATGGGATGAAAGTTCACCATATGTCTCTTTAAACTTGCGCTCAATAGCCTTAGTTCTTACGTAGGTGTATTGAATAAATGGTCCTGTGTTTCCAGCAAAGTCAATACTTTCCTTAGGATTGAATAACATGTTTTTCACAGGATCTACTTTCAATAAGAAATACTTCAATGCCGACATTCCGATGTGATGATAAGTACTTGCCTTTTCATCGGGGCTCAATCCTTCTAGCTTGCCTTGTTCCGTAGCAACTTCTTCAGCTACGTTTTTCATTTCAGCCATAATATCGTCAGCGTCCACCACGGTTCCTTCTCTGCTCTTCATTTTGCCTTCGGGCAACTCAACCATTCCATAGCTCAAGTGATAGCACATGTCTGCTTGATCAAACCCTAGTTTTTTCAATATTTTGAAAAGAACTTTAAAGTGATATTCTTGCTCATTTCCAACGGTGTAGATTTGATATGCTGTATCAGGATAATCATTGAAGCGTAAAATCGCCGTTCCAATGTCCTGAGTAATGTACATCGCAGTTCCATCTTTTCTCAGAAGTGCTTTATGATCAAGTCCTTCCTCTGTCAAATCCACCCAGATACTTCCATCTTCTTTTTGATAAAAAATACCTTTTTGCAATCCTTTCAAAACCTCATCTCTTCCGAGAATAAAAGTGTCGCTTTCGTAGTAGTTTTTATCAAAATCTACCCCCATGGTTTTGTATGAGATGTTGAATCCATCATAAACCCAACTGTTCATCATTTTCCATAGATCGTACACCTCTTTATCACCCGCTTCCCATTTTCTCAGCATTTCTTGTGCTTCTAAAATTGCAGGTGCCTCCTTCGCTGCTTCTTCTTCGCTCTTTCCTGCCGCTATAAGGTCCTTTTGTTGTGACTTATACATTTTATCAAACTCCACGTAGTACTTTCCTACGAGCTTTATCCCCCTTCAACCCTGAAGATTCTGGAGTTTCTCCATTTGCAAGTTTTTGCCAAGCAAGCATACTCTTACAAATATGGATTCCACGGTCATTGATAATTTGAACTTTAGAAACTTTATGTCCATTGGCTTGGAGAATTTTTGAAACTGAATAGCCAAGAAAAATATTTCTCAAGTGTCCCAAGTGAAGCGGTTTATTTGTGTTTGGAGAAGCATACTCTACCAAAACTTGCTTTAGACTCAGCAGTTCAAAACCGTATGATTCGTTCTTGTAAGCTTCGTCAAAAAATCCCAACCAATAGGTGTTAGATATGGATAAGTTCAAGAATCCTTTTACCACATTGAAAGCTTCAACCTCAGCGAGTTTTTCTTGAAGTTTTGCACCAATCGCCTGTCCCGCTTGCTCCGGCCCCATTTTAGAAACCTTTACAAAAGGGAATACTACAAGAGTAATGTCACCATCAAATTCTCGTCGTGTCTTTTGTAGCTGAATCATGGAGTCATTGATTTCCGCATCAAAAAGTTCTTTGATGACCTCTTTAATAGTACTGTTTAGTAATTGGTGAATAGACATCTGTTAAATGTGTAAAATGATTTTTGAGGTGCAAAATTAACCCAATACCTTTGCATTATGACACAAGTTGCTGTGAAAGAAAAATTGGACTCGATTGCAGAGGCAATTGAAGACATCAAAAATGGTAAAGTTGTAATCGTAGTAGACGACGAAGACCGCGAGAATGAAGGAGATTTTATTGCTGCTGCGCGCCATGTCACTCCAGAGGTGATCAACTTTATGAGCAAGCACGGCAGAGGATTGATTTGTGCTTCTCTCACAGAAAAGAGATGTCTGGAACTCGATTTGGATTTGATGGTTTCTAGAAACACAGATCCAAATAAAACTGCTTTTACCATTTCAGTGGACTTGTTGGGTCATGGTTGTACCACGGGTATCAGTGCGCACGATCGTGCCAAGACAGTTCAAGCGCTTATTAATCCTGAAACTCAACCTTCAGATTTGGGGCGCCCTGGACACATTTTCCCGCTCATTGCAAAAGAAGGTGGAGTATTGCGTCGCACAGGTCATACCGAAGCCACTATCGACCTTGCGCGACTTGCGGGATATGAACCAGCTGGAGTTCTTGTAGAAATCATGAACGACGATGGTACCATGGCAAGACTTCCTCAATTGATGGAAATCGCCACCAAGTTTGATTTGAAAATCATTTCTATTAAAGATCTTAGTGCTTATCGTCTTGAGAAAGAAACTTTGGTAGAGCGCATGGATTCCATTCCATTTTAGACGAGATACGGAGCATTCGACATCGTAGCTTACCGTCAAATTCTTGAAAACAAAGAGCACGTGGCCTTTGTAAAAGGAACTTGGGAGGAAAATGAGGTGATTCCCGTTCGAGTACACAGCTGCAATTTCTTGAGTGACATATTTGGTTCTTTAGAATTTGGTAAAGATGATCAGCTTCACAAAGCCATGCAATTGATCGAGCAGAATGGAAAAGGCGTAATTGTATATATGAACCACCTACAACGCGATCATAGCTTGCTGGACGAATTTAATGAGATTCGTAAATTACAAGAAACAGGGTCATTCACCGCGTCGGCTTCAATGGATGCGCGAGATTATGGTATTGGAGCACAAATCTTGAGAGACCTTGGTGTGCACAAAATGGAATTACTGACAAACTCCCATACCAAGCGCACTGGTTTGATCAGTTATGGATTGGAGATTGTATCTACCCGAGCTTTAGGGTAATATGAGAATAGTATTGAAATAGAAAAGGCCATCAAATGATGGCCTTCTTTTTTATATCGAAATATAAGCTTATTTCTTAGAGAACTTCGCGTAACGATTTTTGAATTTATCGATACGACCAGCAGTATCCACAAGAGTAACAACTCCAGTGAAGAACGGGTGAGATTTGTGCGAGATTTCCATTTTGATCAATGGATATTCGTTTCCATCCTCCCAAGTGATTGTCTCCTTAGTTTCGGCAGTTGATTTTCCAAGGAACGAATACTCGTTCGACATGTCTTTGAAAACAACCATTCTATAATTCTCTGGGTGAATACCTTTTTTCATCTTTCTAAAATTTTCTAACGGGCGGCAAATATACAACGATTTTATCAATAAGCAAAGAAAAAATAAAGAATTTAAAATATCTCAACTTCTTCATTTTCATATTATTTAACAAAAATACAAAGAAAAAGTCCCAATCGTTATTGGGACTTTTCCAGACTAAATTACCTAAACAAATTCTATATTAATTAACCAAAATTACTACAATGAATACCGTCGTACTCGTGAGGTAGTAGGCCTTTTCTAGAATCCAAAACTAAATTTACTTATACCATTGCTGCTTCGTTATGAGCAATGCTTCCTGAACCGTGATTCTTTCTCCGTTGTTGTATGCTGTCACTAACGGTCCAGGTAGAGAGTTATAATCTGTCTTCAATCTTTCGCGCTCATCGCGTGCTTCCTTATACTCTCCAAACAATCCGGTGGTGTATTTCACCCATCCCTCATGATTTTCAATATTAAAGCCTTCTGAATAGCGGTGAACCTTCTGGAAATAAGTTTTATTAACAACACGATGTGCAGCCATGATTTGCACTTTGTAGTTCACTCCTACTTCTGGTGAAGGTGCAGTAGTTACAGGCTTTCCAGTATTTTTTGGAGTGGTTGTATTGCTAGTATTTGAGGTTGAATTGTTGCTTTTTGGAGCGTTATTTTCGCTTTTAACCGTGTTTTCAGCAATAGGATCTTCCTTCACATTTGACTGATTTTCGGTAGTTGAAGTATTGTTTGTTGCAGTTTCATTAGTCGTAACCGAACGGTTATTCGGTTCTGTCGTTTCCGATGTACTATTAGATGAAGTTGTGTTATTCTGTGCAATTGCTTCTGCACCTGATTCATTAACAACAGCTATTTCTTTTGGATTATTATTTTCAACAAAAGAAAGTTTTCCTGAAATATTTGGAGTTCCTGAAGCAGAAAGTAATTTCACCTTATAACTTACCGCAATAATTGGAGAAACTGGCATTTCAAACCAAACAAACTTGATTACGTTTTTATCTGCAGTAACTGTAGCTCCTGCGTCTTGAAGCTTTTCCGTTTTAGCAAGCTCTGGAGTAACCTCTACTACTTTAGCAAAGCCTTCGATATTGCTATTCAAAATTCTCAAATCCACTTGATACTCCAGGTCAGAAAGTTTGGTAACTGTTCTTTCACAAACCATATCTGAACTAGCAACCGAACTAACATTCGGTTCTGATGATGTTGTTTCCGTGGTAACTTCTTCTGAAGATTCATTTGAATTTTCGTTTTGAGCAACCGCATCTTGCGTTACGAATACATGTTTAACTGGAATCGTGAAGTCTACACGTTGATTATCGTTGATATAAGAAAACGTGCCACTCACTTCATACTTTCCAGAGAAGTTCGGATCACATTCTATATAATAACTCACTGTGAAATTTTGTTCGGTGGGCAACGTCATCCAAACAAAGCGAACTTTTCTTTCACTGAAAGTAAAAGAAGCACCTTTCGTTTCAGCAGGTGTAGCGATGAAGCCTTGTGGAAGCACTAGCTCCATTTTGGCAAAACCTTGAACGTCGCTTTTATCAATAGATACTTCTACGAGTACTTGCTCTCCCGCCTTCATATTAGAAGGAGCAATGTTTTCTACAACGATTTCACTCACTGAAAATAGGTGTAGAAAAAACAGCCCAATGAAATTAATAATCAAGAAAGGTAGTTTTATCATAGTCAATGCAGGTTATGCGTGTATAATGCTCGATTCAAAATTCCAAAAGTGATTCCTTGATTTGGTGAATAAAATTTCTAATTGCAAACAGTGAAATGTGAATTGTGTGTTAAATAGAATTCGCACATTTGTATTATGAATTGGCAGATTCAACTCAAGGCATACAAAACATATCTCCGATTGGAAAAATCGCTCTCAAAAAATTCAATTGAGGCGTATGAAAGAGATGTCACTAAGCTCATGCAGTTTTCGGAAACGCTGCCACACTCTCCTACCCCAACACAAATAAAAGCTTCAGATATCCGCCTTTTTATCAAGTGGATAACTGAAATTGGTTTAAGTGCTACTTCACAGGCTCGAATTATATCAGGACTCAAATCGTTTTTCAATTTCCTCTTTATTGAAAAAGAAATTAAGGTCGATCCAATGGAACACATCGAGCCTCCGAGATTGGGAAGAAAATTACCAGATGTATTGAGCACCGATGAGGTGGAGGCAATGATTCAATCGGTCGATTTAAGTCGGCCTGAGGGTCATCGAAATAAAGCAATACTCGAAGTTTTATATTCCTGTGGACTCCGTGTAAGTGAATTAACTGAGTTGAAACTCTCCAATATTTATGAAGAAGAAGGTTTCGTAAGAGTAATTGGAAAAGGAAACAAAGAACGATTAGTACCGATCGGAAATATTGCGTTGAATGAAATTGCACATTACCGAAAGGGATTTCGCGCCCATCAAACAATTGTAAGTGGTTTTGAAGATTTTCTTTTTTTAAATCAACGCGGAAAACCGCTATCAAGAATGTCTGTATTCAATTTTATAAAAGAAGCAGTTGAAAAAACGGGTATTAAGAAAAGTATTTCACCTCACACGTTTCGACATTCATTTGCCACCCATTTAGTTGAAGCCGGTGCAGATTTACGCGCCGTTCAAGAGATGCTCGGACATGCCAGTATCACAACCACAGAAATTTATACCCACCTCGATCGCTTGAGATTGAAGGAAGAGGTTATATCTTTCCACCCCCGTTATAGAAAATAATTAATGTACTCTAGTATGATTAAAAAGCTCTCACTTCTTGCGTGTCTAATTATAATGTGCCTTACATCTTTTTCGCAGTTGCGTGTGATGAGCTATAACTTATTGAATTTCCCAACGGGTAATTTTCAAGGCAGAGTAGATACTCTAGAGAACATTGTGGATTACTATCGACCTCATCTACTGATGGTTCAGGAACTTCAAAACGAAGATGGATTGAATCAAATCACCGATATGATGAATGGACTGGAATACGGAAATTTTGCTAGTGCCGATTTCGTGCAGCAACAAAGCGATCCATTCAATCCTTATTATCTTCAGCAGAACATTGTATTCGATCAGAATTATTTGACCTTGAAAAATCAACTTGAAATCATCACTGATATTCGAGATGTTAACTATTTCAGATTGTACTTCAATGACAGCGAGTTGGCAAATGGTGCTGACACCACCTACTTGCATGTATTTGTGACACATTTAAAAAGTTCGTCTGGTTCTGCCAATGAACAACTAAGATTGCAAATGGTAGAGCAATTTATCAGCTACATCGAAAACAATTTGGACGATTCTGATAACATCCTCTTTGCCGGTGATTTCAATTTGTATGATACTGCGGAGCCCGCCTATCAAGCGCTCATCAATGAAAGTAACACAATTGTGATGCAAGATCCATTTGCTTCATTCGGCAACTGGGCGGTTAGTAATTTTCAGCACAGAGAGATTTTAACTCAAAGTACTCGAGCATCTCAAATTGGGAATGATGGTGCAGGCGGTGGATTAGATGATCGTTTCGACTTTATTCTCTTCTCCCCTGCCATGATGAATGCGCTCAATCCCGTTCACTTTATCGAAGGCACGTTTAAATCACTAGGCAATAATGGTACTTGCTACAATCAAAGCATCACCAATTGTACCAGCGGAAATGAAGTACCCTCGGATGTAATTCAATCCATTTATTACATGAGCGATCACATTCCTCAAGTGTGTGAAATTGAAGTAGTTTTAGAACTTGGGTGAAAGAAACATCTAGAGAAGAATTAGAATTAAAATAGATTCTGCTATTCCAGCAAATACTGAAATCGCATTTACTTTGTATCCTAATCAACATTCAAAATTGTCGATTTCAATTTTTGACATAAACGGTAGAGAATATTACCACTCCGGCACAACTGTAGGATATGGCCCTGCATATTATCAAATTCCAATCACTGATTTTCAGAGGAATGTATATACATATCAAAGATGAGCTAGGCACTATTGCGTCAGCCAAATTTATTATCAAGAGATAATGCAAACGTTGCCCTCGAAGGTGCGCGCTGTTCAGCGCACCTATGCAAAACTGGATTCTGAAATAGCTAAAATGCAAGCAAAACTGGCCTCCGCTGTATTAGTGGTTGCGGAGGTGCTGCAAAAAACCTGACATAGAAGCCACACCAATAGAGTTTTTGCCATTAGCTCTTGAGCTATTTGACAACAATCAAGCGGGCAGTTTTTTAGAAGAACTATCGTCACTAGAAAGGACCAACATGTCATCTATTTCGACCATATGTTGTTACCAATTTCGGCGGGCTATGCAGCAACTATCCTCATCGTGGTTTGATTTGTCGGTTGTTCGGTTTTGCGTGCGGGGTTCTGAATTGGTAACCCTGCCAAGCTCATCAAATCAGAACAGAATTCGGCGTGTGAGACCGCAGTGAAAGTATCAAACGGGGTGAAAAAATCCCTGTCATAGGCCATTTTTACTCACGAATGGCCAATATCGATTCCAACCTCAATACATTCTATCCAATTAATGTAGCAAGAAAAGGCCATAGAAGCGGTATTGCATTATTATGCTTATCGTAAAGGAGAGTCAACAAAAAAGCGATTTGATGGTTTGAGAGTGTATATTTTCTCTCGAACGACAAATCATCATCAAAGAAAGCAGTATAAGACAGAGAGTATGGGATTACTTCTCTACTCCACTAAATCTGAATGACCTCACGCCAGAAGATATGCGCTTTCATGTGCTTTCTGATTTGAAAGGCAAGAAGATGTATCAAGGAATGATTATCAACTATAAAAGTAGCACCAGTGATGAACATTCCATTACGATGGACAAACCGAAATAACGCATTGTGTAGATAAGAAATTCTTGTTGACGAGCAGCGGTTTTGGCCCTATTCTTTTTGGCATCATCAACATCATTTTGAAAGTCCCCGAAGGATGTGTTGAGTAACAGACATTGTTCACTACACTTCCATGCCATTTTAGTGTTTTAGGTTGGATAGTGAATTCTCTCTTTGTGAAACAAAAACTGAGTCGCATTTTCGACTTTAGAAACAACTTTATAGAAAAAGAAATTCAACTTGAAACCTTAGGAGAAGATCAACGTATAAGGAGGTGTTCACGACTAATATTATGAGAATACCTATACTTTTCGCTTTCCTTACCATTGGCTTATCTGCATTTCGCAATCCTATCAGCTCAATGATTATCAAAGAGATTATTTAAAAAAAAATGACATTCAATCTAGAATGTGTATCGAGGTGGTGTATGAAAATGATGCTCCGGTTGACACATTAATGATAAGCAAGGTTGAATTTGTTGATCCAAAAGGTCGTGTTGTTCAATACACTCAATACTTTGCTAAAAAAAGAGAATTGTATCATGTCAATTATGAGTACAACCTGGATAGGACAATCAGTTCATGCTAAACTCTCCCATCTATTCTTCATGGATGGGAACCAGTGGATTTAATTGTTCAAGAAGAAAACGGCAAATTGCTATCGCTGGAAATGTCCTATTGAGATTCGAAATTTTTGGAAAAAAAGGAAACCTATTCTTATACAAAGTCAGGTCGCATTTCTTCATCGGTTCAGATGGATATGAAAGATGGTGAATGGGCACCTCGATTACCTCAAAATTACTCATCCATCCACAGTGGTGAAAATTCACCAACCTTTATTCACAATCAAAGCAGTTTGCTTCACATGCAGCAAAACTTGACTGATTCAGGTCAAATTAGAAGCACTTTATTGTTCAGCTACACGCACTATTAACGTACAAGTTTTTTGTACTTAATTCTGTGCGGGTTCACATCACCCAAGCGTTTAATTTATTTTCTTCGTACTCGCTAAAAGTTCCTTCAAAAAAGTAAACTTGTGAGTCGCCTTCGAATACAGAATGTGTGTATATTCTATCAAGAACCATCTATCGTGGCTAATCACAACGGCACAACCAACAAAGCTTTCTACACCTTCTTCTAAAGCACGAAGCGTATTTACGTCGATATCGTTCGTAGGCTCATCGAGTAAAAGAACGTTAGCTTCAGTTTTAAGTGTCATCGCTAAATGCAAGCGATTTCTCTCACCACCAGAAAGCACTTTTACTTTCTTTGTTGATCACCACCAACGAAATTGAATTTACTACAGTATGCGCGAGTTAATGGTTTGTCCTCCTACTTCTATCACCTCGTTTCCACCAGAAATAACTTCATAAACAAGTCTTCTCCGGATCCACTTCTTTGTGACGTTGGTCTACATATCCAATCTTAACAGTATCTCCAATTTTGATAGAACCACCGTCGGGATTTTCTTCGTTCATGATCATTCTGAACAAAGTGGTTTTACCCGCACCGTTTGGCCCAATGATTCCGACGATACCCGCTGGAGAAGCTTGAAGCTTAGATTTTCTATAAAGTTTTTCATCAAAAGCCTTTGTAACTCCTGTGAATTCAATAACTTCATTTCCTAAGCGTGGTCCGTTTGGAATTGGAATTTCCAATTTTGCTTCCTTCTCTCTTTCACCTTCCGCCATCATTTTATCGTAGTTGGAAAAGACGAGCTTTGTTTTTAGCATGCCTTCCTTTAGGGTTCATGCGCACCCATTCCAATTCTTTTTCAAGCATCTTACGACGTTTGCTTTCCGATTTTTCTTCTTGAGCTAAACGCTTCGACTTTGTTCCAACCAAGAAGAGTAGTTTCCTTGATATGGAATGCACCCTCTCCTCTATCCAATTCCAAAATCCAGCCCGCTACATTGTCAAGGAAATAACGGTCCGTGAGTTACGGCCAACAAGTACCTTGGTATTGTTGCAAATGCTGTTCTAACCAAAGAACGCTTTCCGCATCAAGTGGTTGGTGATTTCATCTAGAAGTAGCACATCTGGTTGTTGAAGCAACAATCTGCAAAAGAGCAACTCGTCTTCTTTCTCCTCCTGAAGAACAGCAATATTCGAATCCTCTGGAGGACAACGCAGTGCATCCATTGCAATATTCAACTTAGTATCTAGGTCCCAACCGCCGAGTGCATCAATTCTATCTTGAACTTCCGCTTGGCGATCCATCAACTTCTGCATTTTCTCTGGATCATTGAGGATTTCCTCATCCATGAATTTAGCGTTGATTTCTTCGTATTCTTTCAGTGCGTCTGTGATTGGCTTCACACCTTCTTCAACAATCTCTTACCGTTTTAGATTCGTCCAATTCTGGTTCTTGAGAAGATAACCCACGCTGTACCCTGGGCTCCAAAACGACATCACCTTGAAAGCTCTGGTCAATTCCTGCAATGATTTTCATAACAGTTGATTTACCAGCACCGTTCATACCTAGAATACCAATCTTAGCTCCATAATAGAAGCTGAGGTATACGTCCTTAATAATGTGTTTGCCTTGTGGAGTGATCTTATTGACCCCCACCATTGAGAATATAATCTTCTTATCGTCTGACATCGGAAAAATATAAAAATGAGGGTGCGAAGATAGGCTACTTATCCCAACTATTTCACATGTAGGTCGATACAAGTGATTTCAGGTGGCATGCCTACACGACCAGGAAATCCGAGAAATCCAAATCCTCTATTTATATATAAAAATTGGTTGGTCTCCGAATAAAGCCCTCCCCATCTCTTGTAGCGTAGGCTTGATGGAGAAAGTTTAATTCCCAGCTTAGGAAGTTCAATTCCGAACTGCATTCCGTGTGTGTGACCTGAAAGTGTAAGGTGAACATTCGATTTTCCTTGAACCTGCTCTTCCCAGTGCGTCGGATCGTGGGACAATAAAATCTTGAATTCCTCGTTTGTGGCGCCTTTCATTGTTTTAGTGAAATCACCATATTGCTGGAATCCTTTCCCCCAGTTTTCCATACCGAGTAATCGGATAGATTCACCATTTCTTTCTAGCAACGTATTTTCATTTCTGAGAAGTGTGAAACCCATTTCCTTATGAATTTCCGCTAGACGAGCTAGATTTTTATCCTTCTCCTCCTTATTTGTATCGTCGTGACCATAAGCGTAATCGCCATAGTCGTGATTCCCTAAAATGGAATATTTACCATACTTAGCTTGAATCGAGTTGAAATGATTGATCCAGGGTTCAGCTTCAAAAGCATAGTTGTTTACCAAATCACCGGTGAAGAATACATAGTCTGCATCGAGGTCATTTATCATTTGAATCGCCTCTCCCACTTCTTCGAAGCTATTATCAAGAAAGCTTCCCAAATGCGCATCGCTGATGTGTACGATACGCACTCCATCAAATGACTTGGGTAAATCAGGGAAATGGATTTTTTCGCTTAAAATTCTGAAGGCGTATTTCCCACGCGTGATTCCATAAGCTATCGACCCCAACATGGCAGTGCCCGCGATGAGTCCAACTTGATTAAAAAACTGGAACCTGTTCATCTGTTCATGAGGTTCAGATTCTATTTTTTGTTGGAATAAACCGGCAATCCATTTTACACCTAGTGAAAGATCATTTACCAAGTGGAAAACAACAAAGATGAGTTTTGGAAGAAAGAATAAAAATGCAAAAGCCGTTACAAACGAGAAGAATTTGTAAGACTTGTTCTCTTGTAGTTCTTGAAAATTATAAATCAAAAACACAAAAAGAATGAAAGTTATAATGGTCGGAATGAACCACGCCCATTTCGAGATTCTTTTCCAAGGTTCTTCAAAATTGCTCACCAATTGGCGTATTCCGAAGAATCCATAAAGATCGATGAGTAATAAAATGGTTATAAAAACAGAAAGGAATATTATAAATCTTGTTGGCATTTTTTCTAATTCTGGTGTAAAAGTAAAAACGCTCTTGTACAAAAAGGTTCATTTTAATAGGAATTAACCATTTCAGCTATGAAGTATCCCATTTGAGGGTTGAACGGTAAAAAGAAAAGCCCCGCTTCTTTCGAAGCGGGGCTTTCTTATTTTATATGGTTTGATTATTTTTTGATAATCAAACGACCCATTTCAACAGAGTTACCATTTACTAGTTTGTACATGTACACACCAGTAGCAAGTGAACCAGCATTGAAAGTAGTCTTGTACTCGTTTCCAGCTTCTACAGAAGCAGTGTAAACGCTAGCTACTTTATCACCAGCAAGGTCATAGATTTCAATCATTGCCTTACCAGACTCAACAGCCTTGAATACGAAGTTTGTTTGATCAACTGCAGGGTTTGGATATACAGTTACGTGTCCACCCTTGTCAGCTTCTGCTTCATAAGAAGGTTGTTCAGCTACGTTTCCATCATTTCCATCAGCGATTGGAGCAAAGCTGATTGTCTGACAGTGTTCAACTGTGTTACCAGAACAATCCATTGCAGTCCAACAACGAACGATTTCATAGTCTGGGCAGCAATCCATTTCGAATGCGAAGTCACCAGCACCATTTACAGTTTGGATAGATGTAGAGTTTGCATTTACAAATGTTCCGTTGTAAGAGAACCATCCACCGAATCCGTTATCTGCACCGTTGTAGTTGTTTGCACCGTTTCCATATTGGAATCCGAAGTAGTTGTTTGCTGGAGCGTGGCTCAAAGTTCAAAGCAGAACCTGCATATTCACCCCATCCAACCAATTCAGCACCTTCACCATTTTGAAGGATGTAGTACAACCAGTCTTGGTGGTTAGCTCCGATTCCGCCACAATCAGCCTTGAAGCTAGTTGGGAAAGCTTGAGAACTCCACTGTGACCAATCCATTTCACCAGTGAACCAAACGCTTACGTTGAAACCAGCGTTCGCATTGTATGCATTCACAAGAGAAGCAGTAACGTGGATAGATCCATTTGGATATCTTACGAAGTCACCTTCAAGTACAGTATAGAATCTGCTAGCTGCAGGCATGTTGAACAATGCCATTGCCCAAGGCGTAGCATAGTTACATGGGTTACCTGCAGGAAGAGCTGGAGTAATTAAGTTACAGTCAGCGATAGAACCTACAGCTGGTTGGTCACCAACATAAGTTTCGATGAATGATACTTCGATTTCACCATTACAGTTGTCGAATGCAGTGATTGCATCAGCAGCAGGAACTGTAGCCTCACAGTCTAATACTAGATCAGCTGGCATTGCGCTCAATACTGGAGCAACCTCGTCATTTACAGTGATTGTGTAAGAGTAGTTTGCAGTGTTACCACAAGCGTCAGTAGCTACGTAGCTAACAACGATTACTTGGTTACCACAATCATCAGCACTTACAACTTCAACTGAACGCTCAACTGTAGCTTCAGAACAAGCATCTGTAGCAGTCAATTCAGCATAAGCAGGAATTTCAGACTCACATGATACTTCAACGTTAGCAACTGTAGCATCAAATACTGGAGCTACGTTGTCATAAACGAATACTGTAGTAACAGCAGTAGCAGTGTTTCCACAAGCATCAACTGCAGTCCAGTTGCGAGTGATAAGTGTACCACAAAGCTCTTCTTCACCTAAGAAGTACTGTTCTTCAATTACATCAATGAAGCTAACTTCTACTGAGCTACAAGCATCAACTGCAGTAGCCATTGCAATGCCATTGTATTCAGCACATGCTACGATACCACCTTCAGGAACGAATGTGAATTCTGGAGCAACGTTGTCAACAACATTGATTACTTGAACGTGAACTGCAGTGTTTCCACAGTCATCTGTAGCAGTGAATGTGCGCTCGATTGTGTAAGAACCTTCACAGTTACCTGCGATTTGCTCTTCTACAAGAGTTACATCAACCATTTCGTCACAGATGTCAGAAGCAGTTGCCATTTCAAGAGCGAACTCTTCAGTACAGCTAACTTCAAAACTTTCTGGAGCAAAAGTGAACACAGGAGCAGTAGTATCTACAATTGTAATAACTACTGTAGCAGTAGTACTGTTGTTACAGTTATCTGTAGCCGTCCAAGTATAAGTGATTACTTCTGGGCAAGAACCTTCAGAAGAAACGCTAGAGATGATCTCCAATTCCTCATCACAGTTATCAGCAAACTCAACCCATGGAGTAGCGTATTCATTTCCACACTCAATCGTCATGTTTTCTGATTGTGCTTCAATAACTGGAGCAGTTTCGTCAGAAAGTGTAATGATTTGTTGAGCATAAGACATGTTGCCACAAAGGTCAGCAGCAGTGTACGAACGGATGATACGTCCTTGACATCCACCTGAAACGTGCTCGTCTGTGTATGAAATTTCTACAGAGTTACAGTTGTCTGTTGCAGATACATAGATTCCGCTATAATCGTCACATGGAAGTGTGATTTCAGCATCGTATGCATTGAATACCGGAGCTGTATTATCAGAAACTGAATAGTACTGATAGAATGGAGCTGATTCATTTCCGCAAGCATCAACAGCTGTGAAGATGAAAGCACCAGAAGCATAACATGGTGTTTCGTAGTAGATAGTTTCATTCATAAGAACCTCTACTTCGTTACAGTTATCCCAAGCAGTTGGAGTCACTGGAGCAACAGTTTCATCACATTCAAATGATAGTTCATAAACCATGTTGTCATAGTTCCAAACTGGAGCAGTAGTATCAACAACGGAAATTGTTTGTTCTGCAACAGCAGTGTTTCCGCAGTTGTCAGTAGCAGTAAATGTTCTTACAAGTGTGTAAGTATTTGGACAATCACCAGCGATAGTTTCTGTAGCTACGGTTACTTCAGCAGTTGAGCAATCATCGAATGCATATGCATTTTCCAATACAACTTCCTCAGAACACTCGATAGTGTAGCTAGCAGGAACATATTCAAACTCAGGGTTGATAGTGTCGATTACTTCAACAACTTGATCAACAGTTGTAGAATTGCCACAGTTGTCAGTAGCTACCCAAGTAGCAACGTATGAACCAAGACATCCGTTAGGAACATACACTACAGAGAAGTTAACACTGATTTCATCGTCACAGTTATCTGTGAAGCTTACTTCTGCATAATTCCAAGTTTCGTCAGAACACTGAACAGTGATGTCCATTGGCTCTTCAACTACAACAGGAGCTGTAACGTCAGTAAGTGTGATGATTTGAATAGCAGTAGCTTCATTTCCACAAGCATCAGCAGCAACATAAGTGCGAATGATACGACCTTGACAACCACCAGAAACGTGTTCGTCAGTATAAGAAATTTCAACTTCGCTACATTCGTCAGAAGCAGAAACAAAAACACCTTCATAGTTGTCACATGGCAAGTTGATTTCAGCTTCGTAAGCATTGAATACAGGAGCTATAATATCACGAGTTACAATGAACTGATTGAATACAGTGCTGTTTCCACATTCGTCTACTGAAGTAAACTGACGTAAGATGCAATCTACGATTGGGCATTCCAATGCAGAAGCTTCAACAGAAAGGTTAGAAATTTCTACAATACCAGGACCTTCGATGTCATCAACTGAGTTGATTCCAAGAGCGAAGATACTTCCAGCAGGTACGATTATAGAGTAAGAGCCGCTTTGATTGTCTGCGCCGTACACATTGCTGATAGCAGTAAATTCACCGTTAATCCAGTATCCAAATGGATCATAGAATGCAGGATCTTCAGAACCTACTCCAGAGTCACCAGCTTCAAAAGTCCAATCAAAAGAAATGTTCACTTGCTTAGCTACAACAGCAGCAGCAGTAAAGATTTCAGAGAATGAAAGACTATTAGAACCGATAACAGAAATATTTGAAGGAAGTTCAGACAAATCAACTACTCCATCACCACCATTGCTGATAGCAAACCATGGAGAAATTGTAGCATAGTCTACATATGTAGTTTCAACTTCTCCACAGTTGTCTGTAGCAGAAGGGAAAATTTCAGGAATTTCATTTCCACATTCAACGATTACTTCAGACTGGCCTTCAACTGAAGGAGCAGTAGTATCTTGAACGTTGATATTTTGGATAGCCATAGCTTCATTACCGCAATCGTCAAATGCACGGTAGATACGACGAATCGTGTAGTTGTTTGCACAGTTACCAGCGATGGTATCTTGTGTCATTTCCACATCAACATTTTCGTCACAGATATCCCAAGCATAAGCCATTTCAGCAGCAGGAACTTCGTCGCTACATTCGATAGTAATATCAGCAGGTACGTATTCCCATTCTGGGCTTGTAGTATCAACGATAGTTACAGAAGCAGAAACAGAAGTAGTGTTGAAGCAATGATCTTCAGCAGTCCAAGTGTAAGTAATGATAGTAGTACAACCATCAAACTCAGTTGAAGTAACTTCAGAAACTTCCAATTCAGAATCACAGTTGTCTTCGAATTGAGCAGCTGGCATCAAATACTCGCTACCACATTCTACTGTGAAGCTTTCTGGAGTGTAAGAAGCAACTGGAGCAACTTCGTCGATCAAAGTGATGATTTGAGTTGCGTAAGCCACGTTACCACAAATGTCTGAAGCAGCATATTGACGGATGATACGACCAGCGCATGAACCTGAAACGTGCTCATCAACGAAAGTAATTTCAAAGTTATTACAGTTGTCAGTAGCAGTGATGTAAGTTCCTTCAAAATCATCACAAGGACGATCGATTTCAAGAGCATAAGCATCAAATACTGGAGCAGTTGTATCAACGATGTTGATGTACTGAGTAAACTCGCTAGAGTTTCCACACTCATCAACAGCAGTGAATACACGAGCAATTGTAGTGTAACAAGCTGAAGACTCAAGTGTATTGTCAACGTAAGAAATAGAAACTTCACCACAGTTGTCTGTAGCTGCAGGCTCCATGTAAGGAATTTCGTCAGAACATTCAACAGTCAATTGAGCTGTTGCATTTGCGTCAAAAATTGGAGCTTCTTCATCATAGATATTGATGTAAGTTACCAAAGTACTAGCATTACCACACTCGTCCATTGCTACATAAGTACGTACGATAGTGTAAGCTTGTGGACAGTTACCAGCAACGATTTCGTCGTTAGAAGTAATAGTCACTTCGCCACAGTTATCTTCAGCGGTAGCAAATGGAGCAGGAATTTCTTGATCGCAGCTGATAGAAACTTCAGCAACGTATTCAACAAAAACAGGAGCAGTAGTATCAACTACGTGAACAAGTTGAGTAACAACTGTTACGTTTTCACAATAGTCGATAGCAGTCCAAGTGCGGATAACATCATAAGATTGAGGACAGTTGTCATCAGTAGCAACAACTTCTTCACCGTAAGTCAAAGTAACATCACCACCACAGTTGTCGATAGCATAAACGTCACCCATTCCGAATAGGTAGTCACCACCAGGAACGTCAGAACATTCTACAGTAGTTTCTTCACCTACACCGTAAATAGTTGGAGCAGTAAAGTCAACAATTGTGATATACTGTTCAGCAGTTGAGCTATTTCCACAGTCGTCTGTAGCAGTATAAATTCTGTGAAGTACACCAAGACATCCACCAGAGTTCAATTCTTCAAGAGTAACAACAACTTCAACAGTACCGCAGTTATCTTGTGCAGTGATGATTGAAGGAAGGTTCTCACAAAGAATGCTAGTGTAATATGGATACTCATCAAAAACAGGAGCAGTAGTATCAACTACGTGAACAGTTTGATAGAAGTGAGCAAAATTTTCGCAGTTATCTACAGCAGTCCAGTGACGGATGATTGTGTAGTTACCAGTACAGTTACCAGCTTCGATTTCTTCGTCGTAAGAAACAACAGAAACTTCAGCACAGTTGTCAGTAGCAGTAAGAACAGCTGGTTCTTCAACTGCGCTACATTCGTAAGTTACTTCTTCAGCTGGAGTAGCATCAAAAGTTGGAGCAGTTGTATCAACAACTGAAATTACTTGTTGGCAGTAAGATCTGTTACCACATACGTCTTCAGCAGACCAAGTGCGAGTAACAAGAGTCAAACACTCATTACCTTCAGCTGTTTCACCAAGGTATGTTACAGTAACGTCACCTACACAATTGTCAACAGCAGATGGAGTTGCAACAGCAGGAAGTTCGTCAGAACATTCAACTGTTACAGCCTCTGGACAATCAACAAATTCAGGAGCAGTTGTGTCGTTAACGATAATTTGTTGAGACACGATGGTGTTGTGTCCACAAGCATCAGCAGCACGGTACAAGTATGTAAATTCAGTGTTGTGTACGCAATCTTGTTCGTTAACTGGTTCGCAAGAAGCATCACCATTTAAGTCACCAAGACCAGTAACATATTCACCATTTACAAAACCGTTATAATAGAACCAAGTAGAAAGACCATAGTTACAGTTTTTGTTGTTTGCACCTTGGCCAATTTGCATTCCGAAGAAGTAGTTTGTTGGTTGATGTTGGAAATAAAGAACATCACCAGCGAAATCACCCAATCCAGTCATGATTGAGAAATTGTTCACCATTTCATAGTAAGTCCAATCCATGAAGTGATCTGGTTGAGCACAACCTAGATCGTCTTTGTAACTTCTTCCCATTGAAGACCAAGTTGTCCAGTCAGAAGCATTTTCAAACCAGAATTCAACTAAGAACTGCTGATTAGAATTTAGGCTGTTTTCAATTGTACCATAAATTCTAGCAGTTCCGTCTGCGTATTGATCAAAACTACCATTACCAACGAAGTGCCAGTTTGCACTTGCAGAATAACCGTTTTGGAAAAGAGTTGGTAACCAAAGAGCCCAATCTGGACCTGGACCAAAAGCTGTTGAAATATCACAATGAGAAATAACTTCTCCTGTATTACTTACAAAGTTCACAACTGGTGTGCTACCAGAACAAGCATCAAACGCTGATGCTTCTGCTGGTGCTGGAACATCTTCCAAACATTGAACAGTAACTACAGGCTCAACACCACTAATTTCAGGTGACTGAGAGTCAGAAACTGAAATCGTTTGAGTACAAGACTCACTGATGTTGCCAAAGGTAGCTACCCATGTGCGGATGATGGTATAAGAACAGTTGTTACCAGGAATGATCTCATCTGAATGAGAAACTTCCAAAGTAGTATTGTCATCACAAGCAGAAACTTCGATAGAAGGCATACCTGTAAGATCAAGGTTTCCTTCTTGACCACACTCTACTGAAGCATCAGCAGCGCAAGTCATTTCGATAGTAGGAACACAATCAGAACAATTGAATTCGAAACAAGCGAAGAAAACATTTCCTTGAAGGTTGTCTTCAGAAACAACGTTTGATAATTCAATTGTAACAGATTGACCTGCATAAGCTGAAACATTTACAGATTGGTTGATATAACCAATTGTATTGTTTGCAACTGTGTGCATGCGAGTATAAACTACATCTCCATTCAATTTGATTTGAGAGTAGTCCAATCCGTCATTGAGAAGATCCGCTGATAAACTGAAAACTTCAAAATCCAAGAAGGCTGCATTTGTAGGGAAGTTAACTGTTTTCGTAACTGATGTAGTGTTAGGTACTCCACTGCAGTAGCCACCTGTCCAAGCAGATTTATCGCAGCTAGAAGTAACGCCAGACAAAATAGGAGTCCAGTTATCAAATCCGAAATCACAAGCAGTAGAAGATTCTTCAACCCAATTGTTTGAAGAAATACTTCCGCAGTTGCTACAACCCTCGTGATGGTGGTTGTTAGTAGGTTGAGCCTGTGAACCAAGTGGCAAATCGAAAAGATTTGAACCCGATACAGACAAGGAAGCTGACTGCGCATTTACAGTGATACTTCCCCACAAAATCATGAATACAGCAAGAACAAAAGTCTTAACTGTCGTCGAAACGTTGTTGTAGATGCCCTTTCTACAGACTTCGTTTCCCCATGAAAACAATGTAGAATGTTTCATTTGTTACGTTTAAATGTTAGGTTATTAATAAAAATATATATGCCCTCAGGACGAGGATATTTCGATAGACCGACTGTTTTCGTCGACAAATATCTGAATCTTCTCGATTAAAAACCAAATTTCGTCGAACATTTTTGATCTTTTATCGAAACTCAAAGCTCATAAGCGCTGATTATCAACCACTTACGTAAATGTTAAAAATTAGGAGCTTATCGCACATTTCGTTTCTATGGTGCTTTTAACGCATCTTTGCACCCCAATAATTTTGATTATGAGTTACGGTATTTGTCATTTGACAGCGGTTCCACTTAGAAAGGAACCATCAGATAAAAGTGAAATGACCAGTCAATTGCTTTTTGGAGAGACTTTCGAAATCATCCAAAAGGAAGAAAAATGGTCTATGGTGACTTTGAGTAGTGATGGGTACACAGGATGGATAGATAATAAGCAATACGAAGAAATTGAAAGTTTACCGAAGACATCAGCTGCAACTGTATCGGCGCCACTCTTCGTGGTTCAAAATGGATCGGGAGCTTTTACTTTTATTCCTGCAGGCGGACAAGTGTATTTCAACTCACCTACCGAAATTGTTTGTGGCAAGTCAACCTTTAAGTGCGGGGAGCAAGATGGAAAAAATGCAACCTCTCCGGCAGAACTCGCTCTAGGAGGTATGATATTTCTTGGAACTCCATACCTGTGGGGAGGCAAAACACTAACCGGCATGGATTGCAGCGGGTTCACTCAACTCGTTTTCAAAATGAATGGCAAGCAAATCCCTCGTGATGCATTTCAACAAGCTGAACTAGGTGTCCCAATTTCATTTATTGATGAAGCGGAAACTGGGGATCTCGCATTTTTTGATAACAGCGAGGGGCGCATTACTCACGTGGGTATCATCCTAAATCAAAAAGAACTGGGAACTAAATCTGTTATTCACGCATCGGGTCAAGTTAGATTGGATAAAATTGATCACCAGGGAATTTTCAATGAAGAAACCAAATCGTACTCCCATCAACTTCGTATCATCAAGAGAATAGATAAATAACTATGAAACATACCTTATTATATATAGCGTTAGGAATTTTAGTTTTGGCATGTAATAATGATGCTCCAAAAAACAGCGTCCAAGCTACTACTCAAGAGGATCAACCCAAACAAAGAGCCGAAAAAGTAGATCAAGCCAAAATCACTTACCAAGAAACCATTTCTTCTACTCCACAAGGCGGGGGAATGGGAACATATATTGGAGATAAACCATGCGAGGATTGCGAAACAATCAAGGTAATTCTTACTTTGAGCAATAATCATGAAGCACGCTATAGAGAAAGAAAAGTGGGTCACGATAAAAAACAAACAGAATCAGTTTCTGAAGAAAGTTCTTGGAACTATAGAGCCGATAATGATTCAATTATCGTGGTGACTTATAAATCTGATGCGCGCAAATTTCATTATTTCAAAATTGGAACCGGAACATTGACTCCATTGGATGATAAAATGAATCCAAAGGATTGTGGTGGCTACTCATGCACTTTAAATGCAGTGCGACCAGGTCAACAAACTCCAAGCAATACCAGCACTCCGAATGGGGTCCGTGTGGAGCCTCGCCCTGGAACCCTCACTCCTACTCGTCAACCTTCGGATAGAAAGTAAAATGAATCAATATAAAAAAGTAGCATTTCATACTCTTGGTTGTAAGTTGAACTTCGCTGAGACAAGTGCTATTGCTCGCCAGTTTACAGATTCAGGATATGCACGCGTGGAAATGGAAGATCATCCAGACGTGCTTGTCATTAACACTTGCAGCGTAACAGATCAGGCTGATAAAAAATGTAGAAACATTGTTAGTCGTGCTGTACGTCATAACCCTGGTGTTTATGTAGCTGTGATTGGATGTTATGCTCAATTGAAACCACAGGAAATTGCAGAAATCCCAGGAGTGAATGTGGTACTTGGAGCAAATGAGAAATTCAATATTGTGGATCACGTTGAAGCCTTAACCCCTGATCAACAAGGACTGATTAAAACGGGAGAAATAAAAGACGTAAAAACATTTATTCCCAGCTATAGCAAAGGTGATCGCACCAGAACATTTCTCAAGGTTCAAGATGGCTGTAACTACTTCTGTGCATTTTGCACGATACCATTGGCTCGTGGTAGATCAAGAAGTGCGACCATTGAGGAAACACTCGATCAAGCTAAAAAAGCCATCGCCGATGGAGCAAAGGAAATTGTACTTACAGGTGTTAATATTGGAGATTTTGGAACTGCTCAAGGTGAGACTTTACTTCAATTGGTAAAGGAACTAGATGAGTTGCCTGGAGTAGATCGCTACAGAATTAGCAGCATCGAACCCAATTTGCTTCAAGACGAAATCATAGAATTCGTCTCTCAATCAAAAAAATTCATGCCTCATTTTCATATTCCACTGCAAAGCGGTAGTGATGATGTACTGAAGGCCATGCGAAGAAGATATCGCACGGATTTATACCAAAACAGAATTTCGCGTATCAAAGAATTGATGCCACATGCCTGCATTGGTGTAGACGTTATTGTAGGTTTTCCAGGTGAATCAGATGATCATTTCAAAGAGACTCAAAAATTCTTGGTTGACCTTCCCGTGAGCTATCTGCATGTATTTACATATAGCGAAAGAGATAATACCACTGCTCTAAGAATTAACGAAGTGGTTCCGATGGAAATTAGATATGAAAGAAATAAGCAACTGCGCTTGTTGAGTGAAAAGAAGAAAAGAGCTTTCTATGAAGAACATTTACAAAGCAACTATGAAGTGCTTTGGGAAGGAAGTAATGACGAAGGCTTTATGAATGGGTTCACTTCCAATTACATTAAAGTTCGTCAACCCTGGGATGAAACGCTCGTGAATAAAATAACGAATGTTAAATTATTGCGAATTGATGCAGACTGTAATGCTTATTCCAAATAGTTGAATTACCTTTGGCACGCCCTTTGGTAGAGGGTAAAACACAAGCTTCTTAGGAAGTATTGGTTTTGGTTTAATACCTATTTGGTTAAGGTTTATGAAATGCCCCCGATAACGATCGGGGGCTTTCTTTTTCTACTGTTTTACAATCTGTTGAGTAATTTTCTCACCATCCATTTCGATTACTGCTGCATACATGCCAGCAGTCAAATCTGATAAATTTAAGTCCATCTTATTCGTGCCAATTGTAACAAGCTTCGTCTCAGAAAGTACTAATCTTCCTTGAAGATCGAATACATTTATAGAAACTTTTTGGTTCGAAACTGAGGTAATTGACAAAGTGCAATTTTCACTTGTTGGATTTGGGAACACATTCACTTTTGAAACAGCGTTTTCTATTTCATTGGTGCTTACTATGCCACCCATTTGTACATCATCAACTAGAACATGAGGATTGCCAGACGGAGGTGTTGAGTTGCTCGCAAGCATCAAAGAAATAGTTAGTCCCATTTTTGAAATTGTGCCCGCCATTACCATCTCTGGTACTACCACAGCTGCAGTATATACTGCTGCTGAACTGGTATAACTCTGAGAAGTTGCATAAAGAATATTGTCGCTCGCATCAGAATAAGTTAAGGTTACCGACAATGACGCTTCATCCGATAGCTCACCTTTGTACCAAACTGTTACATTTTCAGCAGCACCTGTATATGGTACGTTCTGCTGAAATACAATTCCACCGACGTAGTTTCCGGCAAAACTTCCAACCACAAGATCCGCAGCTTTGCTTCCTGCATGTGCATCGCTGGATTCTTGAACATTATTAAATATCCCTGCTACATTGGAAGATGTCCATGAAGAAGGATTTCCAGAAGCCCATGTTTCGAAGCTCGGATTCTGAACTTGGGCAACAGCTGAAGCTGTAATTAAACTTAAAGCAATTAGTGTAAAGTGTTTTTTCATATGACTAAAATTATATTTTGAAGGCCCTAAAATAATCAAAAACCGACATCGTGTCAGTTAAAATGAATTGGCACAAGCATTGACAAAGGCGCGTCAAATATTTAAGAATATGCAACAAGGTAATATTTCAGTTCAAACAGAGAACATTTTCCCCATTATCAAGAAATTTCTCTATTCCGATCATGAGATTTTCTTAAGAGAATTAGTTTCAAATGCCGTAGATGCTTGTCAGAAGGCTAAAACCCTTTCTTCCCTCGGAGAAATCAGCGCCGACACGTCAAATCTATTGGTACAAGTTGATGTAAATAAAGAAGCTAAAACCATAACCATTAAAGACAATGGTATTGGTATGACGGCAGAAGAGGTCGATAAATATATCAATCAAATTGCATTTAGTGGAGCTGAGGAATTTGTTTCAAAATATAAAGACGCACAAATCATCGGACATTTTGGTCTTGGTTTCTATAGTGCTTTTATGGTGGCTTCAAAAGTTGAAATTAAAACGCTTAGCCAGAAAAATGATTCAAAGGCAGTTCATTGGGAATGCGATGGCACAACAGCTTTCACATTAAAAGAAATTGAAAAGAAGGATGCAGGGACAGAAATCATTTTACACATTGCAGAAGATTCTGAAGAATTCTTAGACAATTTTAGATTAGAAGAAATTCTAACCAAGTATTGCAAATTCATGCCGGTTCAAATTCAATTTGGTACTCGTACCAACTGGATTGACGATCCTTCTGGAGAAAAGGATGAAGAAGGAAATGCTAAGAAAGTCGAAGAGCAAGTTGCGAACATCATCAACAATACTTCTCCAGCTTGGACGAAGAAGCCTGCAGATTTAAAAGATGAGGATTATAAAGAGTTCTACCACGAACTCTACCCTACTTCATTTGATGAGCCGCTTTTCAATATTCATATCAATGTGGATTATCCATTTAATCTCACAGGAATTTTGTATTTCCCGAAGTTGAAAAACAACTTTGAGATGCAAAAAAATAAGGTTCAACTTTATAGCAACCAGGTATTCATCACTGATGAAGTAAAGAATATTCTTCCAGAATTCTTGACATTACTTCACGGTGTAGTTGATTCACCAGACATTCCTCTAAACGTTTCAAGAAGCTACTTGCAAGAAGACGCGAATGTGAAGAAAATCTCTTCACACATCACTAAAAAAGTAGCAGACAAGTTGAACTCCATGTTCAACTCTGATAGAAAAGACTTTGAATCGAAATGGAGAGACATTGGTGTTTTCATTGAATATGGATTGCTCACAGATGAAAAGTTCGCAGAAAAAGCAATGAATTTTACTTTGCTTGAAACGACTAAAGATGAGTACTTCACTATTGAAGAATTCAAATCAAAATTTGGTGAAACTCAAAAAGATAAAAATGGTGATGTAGTCGTTCTTTACGCTCAAAACAAAGAAGAGCAACACAGCTTCATCGATACGGCAAACTCAAGAGGATATGAAGTAATAGTACTTGACAGTCCACTCGCTTCTCACTTCATTTCTAAAATAGAACAGAAAGAATCAAAGTTGAAGTTTAAGCGTGTAGATGCTGATGTTATTGACAAGTTGATAGAGAAGGATGAAATGCTTCCTTCAAAACTAACCGATGAACAGAAAGAATCTTTAAAGGGTATTTTTGAAACGATAGTGGACAGCAAAAAATACAGCATTCAATTTGAGAACTTGAGTGCAGATGAAGCTCCATTTATTGTTACTCAAAATGAGTTCATGCGCCGAATGAAAGAGCAAAGTGCCATGGGCGGTGGAATGTCGTTCTACGGAACGTTACCAGATTCATATAATCTTGTAGCAAATTCAAATCACCCGCTAATGGAGACTTTGACAGGTGCTGGAGAAGACTCAAAGGCAAAAGCGAAACAAGCGATAGACCTCGCATTACTCGCTAAAGGACTTTTGAAAGGTGAAGACTTGACGAAGTTTATTAAGCGAAGTTTTGATACGATATAAAATAAAAAGCCGCCACAACATTGTGGCGGCTTTTTTATTAGTTCACTTCCCCTGCCATGAACTTCATTTCTGAAATGGCTATTTGAAGTTGATAATTATTTTCTAAGAAGGCATTATTCGCCTCATTGAATGCTACTTGAGCTTGCTGAACTTCTAGATTGCTCGATTGTCCTTGCTTATATCGCTCTAAAGCCAAATCTAACAATTCGTATGAGTAGTCTCGGTTCATTTGATAGAGCTTATTCAATTCCATTAGATTATTTACTTGCGTAAATAAAAGTTCGGCCTTTGCATTTGTCTCTAAAATCATTTGATCTAAAATCAATTCAGTTTGCCTAAAATTAATTTGCGCCAACTGATTGTTTCGAGAAATTTGACCTGATTGATATAGCGGCAGCGAAAGCGTAACTCCTGCTGCTGGTCCATACGTTCTGTTGAATAGTGAGAACCCTGCCGAATTATCTGCACGAGAAAAATTGTATGCACCATTCAAAGTGACCGTTGGTAGAAAACTTGCTTTGGCTTCTTTTACCTGTAGTCTTGAAATTTCCAATTGTGTATTTGCAATGGCTAAATCCAAATTTTCTGATTTGATTTTTTCCTTCAACTGAGTCACATCATTCTCTTGTGCAATAATCACTTGCGACACCAACAACTCATCACTTCCTTTTATTCCAATTATATTTTTCAAATTGGTCGAAGCAGCTTCTATTTCATTGTTTGTAGATAAAAATTGTGCTCGAGAAGCATTCAAATCGATTGACGCTTGTAAGAAATCTGTTTTTGCACCAGTTCCTGCTTGCCATCTTGTGTTAGATAAATCCACTCGAAGTTCATTAAATGCAATAAGCGTCGTAATGTAATCTCGCTTGAGTTGAAGCTGTTGAAGCAAACTAAAAGCTTGAGTCACTTCATTGATGGTGGCTGAAATCTGTTTTGTGAAAGTGAGCTCACCGTTCTTTTCTTGTTGCTCAAGTCGATCTTTTGTTGCAAACATTTTCAAGCCATCGAAGATGACCCAAGATGCAGTAAGATTTGTTGTAAATGAATTTCCGCTTGCATTTGGCGAAGTAATCTCCTGACCATTTGCAAATCGCTGCAATAGGTTATTGGAAGTGTACTGATCACCAACATTCAAATTGACATTTGGAGTCATGCCTGCTGCACCCGCCGTATTGTTGATGACTGATGCATCACGACTGAGTTTCACAACTTGAACATTATAATTATTTACAATAGCCATTTCGATGGCTTGATCTAAAAATAACGAGTCCTGAGCGTAAGAGGAAACAGTCAGAATACTAGTAAAAAATAGGAGCGTTAATTTTTTCATTGTTGACCCTCCTCTATTGATGTTGGCATCTCTGTTACTTTTTTTCGCGATAAAAACAGATACATCCCTGGAATAACAAAAAGTGTAAGTAAAAGCGAAAACAACAATCCTCCGACAACTACAACTCCTAATGGAATTCTACTTTGCGAGCCCGCACCCAATGCCAAGGCAATAGGTAATGCTCCCAATATTGTAGCAAGACTAGTCATTAGAATCGGACGTAATCGAGCAACACTTGCTTCTTTCACAGCCTTAAAATAATCCAAGCCTTGTTCTCTTTTTTGGTTTGCAAATTCAACTATCAAAATTCCATTCTTCGTAACCAAACCAATCAGCATGATCATTCCAATTTCAGAGAAAATATTCAAAGTCAAGTCGAGCAACCACAAGCTCAATAGTGCCCCCGCAAGCGCCAGTGGAACGGTGATCATGATGATGAATGGATCTCTGAAACTTTCAAACTGAGCCGCAAGAATAAGATAAATGAGAAGCAACGCAAGCATGAAAGCAAAGCTTGTATTAGAAGAACTTTCCACGAAATCTCTCGACGGTCCTGACAGGTCAGTTTCAAAGGACTCATCTAATAGTTTATCGGCAATTTCTTGCATCGCCTCAATTCCCTCACCCAATGTTTTGCCTTGTGCAAGCGCAGCGCTAATTGTGGCCGACTTATATCTATTGTAATGATAAATGGTAGGTGGACTACTTGTTTCCGAGAAGCTCACCAAATTATCAAGCTGAATCATTTTCCCTACATTATTTCTCACATAAAAAGAAGCCAAGTCAAGCGGTTCATCACGGTAGTCTCTTTCTACTTGACCAATCACTTGATATTGCTTTCCATTCATAAGGAAATATCCAAATCGTTTACCACTGAGTGCAAGTTGAAGTGTATTGCTTATATCCATTACACTCACTCCAAGCTCATTGGCACGAAGTCTATCAATCTCCACTTGAAGCTCTGGCTTATTGAATTTCAAGTTAGCATCAGAGTTTCCAAATGTTGGATTTTGACGCACTTCATCTAAGAATTGCGGCAACACTTCTTTTAATTTTTCAAAGTCAAAATTTTGAAGCACAAATTGAACTGGTTGCTGACTTCCTGCTGACAATGAAGTAGAAATGGTTTGTTCTTGAGCAGGGAAAACGCGAGCTTCGGGCATGCGTTTAAAAATGCGCATCATCCGATCGTATACATCTTGTTGTGATGCTTCTCGATCATCTGGATCTTTAAGCATGGTCACAAGGAATCCTGAATTGGTGGCGCCTGCTCCATTAAAACTTGGAGCAGCGATACCAAAAATCATTTTTGCTTCTGGCACAGAATCCATGACAACTTGGGAAACATCAGAAATGAATCTTTGAGTGACATCATAGTCTGTTCCTTCAGGTAAGATTACCGGGGCGCGGATTCGGCTCCGGTCTTCAAGCGGAGCCAGTTCACTTTTCAAGTCATTATAGAAGAAGACAACAAGCACCGCACAGAAAAATACTACTACCAGTGCAATCCACTTTCTATGTAAAAAAGCATCGAGAACGTTTCTGTATTTATTTTCCATGCCTTGAAAGAAGGGCTCTGTTTTTAAATAGAACCAACCTGGCTTAGCTCCCTCTTTGGCAAGCTTTAAATTCAATACAGGCGTTAATGTAAGTGATACGAAAGCTGAAATCAGCACGGCTCCGGCGAGCACTATTCCAAATTCACGAAACAGTCTTCCGGTAAAACCTTCAAGAAAAATTACGGGAACGAATACTACAGCAAGAGTAATTGATGTAGATATTACCGCAAAGAAAATCTCCTCAACTCCTTGACGCACGGCTGTCCACTTGTCCATACCAGACTCCAACTTTTTATAGATGTTTTCGGTAACCACAATACCATCATCCACCACAAGTCCCGTCGCGAGGACAATAGCCAATAGCGTGAGAATATTGATCGAGAAGCCGAAAGCATACATGATAAAAAACGCACCCACGAGCGAAACGGGAATGTCAATCAAAGGTCGAAGTGCGATGCTCCAATTTCTAAAGAACGCGTAAACAATCAGTACGACCAGAATCAATGCAATCAGCAAAGTCTCTTCAACTTCTGATACTGCTTTTCTTACAAACTTAGATTTGTCCAATCCGATATCGATGATGATATCTGATGGCAGTTGTGATTGAATTTGTTCGAATCGCTTATAAAACTCCTCAGAAATTTCAATGTAGTTTGATCCTGGTTGAGGAATCATCGCTAGACTCACATTGAACACATTATTTCTTCTTGCCGAAGTTTCTTCGATTTCAGGACCTATTTCCGCATAGCCGATATCCTTCATTCGAATCACTGCATTCTCATTTTGCTTGATGATTAGATTATTAAAATCTTCTTCAGTTACCAAGCGACCAAATGTTTTTACATTCAATTCCGTTGCATTCCCTCTCACCTTTCCACCAGGTAATTCGACATTCTCTTTTTCTAAAGCACTTAGCACATCTTGTGTGGTAAGTCCTTTTGCTGATAATCGAATTGGATCCATCCATAGGCGCATTGCAGGTCTCTTCAATCCATAAATTTGCACCTGACTGACGCCAGGAATGGACTGCAATTTTTCTTGAAGTACATCTTCGGCATACTGACTCAATTCAGTGATGCTTCGAGTAGTGCTTTGCACGGCCATGAAAATAATCGGGTCACCACTAGCATCCGCTTTTGAAACTACCGGAGGCGCGTCGATATCTTGAGGTAAGTTGCGAAGTGCTTGAGAAACTTTATCACGAACATCATTTGCCGCTCGTTCTAGATCAGCAGACAAATCAAATTCAACCGTAATAGAGCTGCTTCCAACGGCGGAGGAAGATGAGATGGATTTGATTCCTTGGATACCATTAATCGATTTTTCTAATGGTTCAGTAATTTGTGACTCCACAATATCTGCATTCGCTCCGGTATATGAAGTACGAACCGTAATGTTTGGAGGGTCAATTGCAGGAAATTCTCGGATTCCCAGAAACTTATAACCTATGAAGCCGAAAATAATGATGATCAAGTTCATCACTATGGCCAGCACAGGTCTTCTTATTGCTAAAGATGAAAATTTCATTCGTTCACACTATTCTTTGATGGATGAAAATTTGATTGGCGTGCCTGGCTTCAAGAATAGAATTCCTGTCACTGCAATGGTATCTCCTACTGTTAGACCTTTAGAAATCTCTACCAAAGATTGTTGTCGGATTCCAGTTTCCACCGGAACAAATTCTGCAATTCCATTTCGAGATACCACCACCATCTTTTTTCTATCAGAAGGAATAATAGCTTCTGTTGGAATCAAGATAACATCTTTGTTTACAGCTACTGGTACTTCTACCTCCGCAAAAGCTCCAGGAATGATTGCGTTGTGTTTGGAGGTAATAATAGCGCGTGCTTTTAAATTTCTGGTATCCATTTCAATTCCGCTTTCGATTGCCGCAATTCGCGCATTAAAAGCAGAATCGTGATTTTGAATTTTGAACTTTACATTCAAATCCTTTGAGATAGAAGATGCATACTTTTCAGGAACTGTGAAATCCAACTTTAGTGGCTGATATGATCTCAAGGTGTAAACTGTACTTCCCGCATTTACATAGGCCCCCTCACTCACTTGTTTTAATCCAAGTACTCCTGAAAATGGAGTCTCGAAGCTCCGTTTTCGAAATACTCACTTCAATAATGTTCAATTCGGCTTCGAGAAGTTCCACTTGTAGTTGAGCTTGATCGAACTCTTGTCGTGAAATTCCTTCTTTGTCTTTTAGGGTTGGAGGCGCTTCACAGTTTCACGCGCCAGCTGAAGTTGAGCTGTAGTTCTTTGTTTTTGCGATTGCAAATCACTGTCAAATAGTTTCACCAGTAGATCGCCCTTATTGACAAATTGACCTTCTTTAGAGGGAAGGTTAATAATCTTACCGCTGATTTCGGGTGCAATTTGAACTTCTTCTCCGGCCACAACAGTTCCTGCCGCTTCCATAAAATCGTTGATTTGCGATGTTTTGGCCACAAATCCTTCGATAGAAAGCGCCGACATATTCGGAGTGTTTCCTTGTGTTTTTGTATTGTCTTCCCCACATGATGCTAGTAAAAAGCTAACTATTGAGAGTTGCATTACTAGATTAAAATGCTTCTTCATAAGGTAATTATCGAAATTGAATAGAGAATGCAAGAATAACATATGTAGATACATATATTTACAGTGAGACATACAAATAATCTTAAAGTTCAATTGACACTTTGTCAGAAGAAAGCCGATTGGCACTTGGATTGACGAATGAGCGCGTATTTTTTTAATATTTACAAAAACAATAAAGTAAGAAAATGAAAAACATTTTAATTGGATTAGGCGGTATTATTCTTCTTGTAGTGATGTTCTATTTATGGGCTGGTAAGGTCTATGACGGAGCAGTAGCTAAACAAGAAACAGTTTCTCAAAAATGGGCTGATGTTCAGAGCGACTATCAAAGAAGAGCGGATCTAATTCCAAATCTCGTTGCTACAGTAAAAGGTGCTGCTGAGAATGAAAAGAACATTTTGACAGAGGTAACCAATGCTAGAGCTGGTATTTCTAAGGCTACAACTCCTGCAGAAATAGATCAACACGCTGCAACGTTGAATCGTGCGATTTCAATTGTATTCGAAAACTATCCAGAGATTCGTGCAACCGAAAATTTTGGGATGTTACAATCACAATTGGAAGGAACTGAAAATAGAATTAAGAAATCACGCAGCGACTATAACGAGGCTGTGAAAGAATACAATTCTCACATTCGTGGAATTTGGAGAACAAAAGCATTAGGCATGCTTGGCTCGCTAGAAGACTTTCCACAAAAACACCATTTGAAGCACAAGCTGGAAGCGAGAACACTCCTCAGGTTAGCTTTGAATAATTCAGAATATTTTGAAAGTAACAGATATTATTACTGATGACGTCAAGTCATCAATAAAAAATGCTATTTCATCTGCCGAGCTGCAGACTAGCGGAGAGATTCGAGTACATTTTGAAGAAGAATGTACCATTGATCCTGTGGTCCGAGCTTGGCAGGTATTCGAAAAACTGGGGATGCACAAAACCGAGTTGAGAAACGGTGTACTCTTCTATGTGGCTGTTAGTTCTCGAAAATTCGCTGTTATTGGTGATGAGGGAATTAATCAGCGCGTCGAAGCTAATTTCTGGGACATTACTAAAGAAACGGTCTTATTTCACTTGTCTAAAGGAGATTACAAAACAGCAATTACAGTTGGTGTCCTCGAGGCAGGCAATCAGTTGAAGAAGTACTTCCCCTACCGCAAAAATGACATCAATGAATTACCAAATGATATTTCAATAGGCTAATGAAAAGATATACATCACATATTATTATCTCTTTCATTCTGCTTTTACAAAGTTTGGTATCATTGGCTGCCATTGAAGACTGCTTTCCAAAAAAGTCGCTCAAATTGGTATATGACGAAGCACAGCAATTGGATGCTTCACAATTAAGTGCACTTGAAAACAAGCTTTTGAATTTTGAAAAGACAACAAGCAATCAAATTGTAGTGGTGATTGTTCCCGATTTGTGTGGCTATGACAAATCTGATTATGCTACTGAGCTCGGTGACAAATGGGGAGTTGGTCAAGATGGCAACGATAATGGAATTGTACTTCTTGTAAAGCCAAAAACATCGGATTCACGTGGAGAAGTTTTCATTGCCATAGGAAAAGGACTTGAAGGTGCCATTCCTGACGGTTCTACATATTTAATAGTAGAAAATGAACTCATTCCTAATTTTAAAAGAGGTGATTATTACCAAGGAATAGATGAGGCGTTGGATGTCTTGATGTCGGTAGCCAAGTCGGAGTTTAGCATCGCAGATTATAAATCCAAAGTTCAAAAGAAGAAAAGAAATGACTTTGGTGGAATGATGCTAGCCTTTCTGTTGTTGTTTGGATTATTCTATTTCGTGAAATATCGCCAGGTAAAAAAATACTCCGTTTTAAATAACACACCGTTTTGGACTGCGTGGACGCTTCTGAATCAAGCCAATCGTTCTTCGAGTCGCGGCGGTGGATACTGGGGCGGCGGCGGCGGCGGTTTCGGCGGCGGTAGCAGCGGTGGAGGATTTGGAGGATTCGGCGGCGGTAGTTTTGGTGGCGGTGGATCTGGAGGAAGTTGGTAATTTATTTTTCATTTAAAAAATTATGGGATTTGCAAAATGGATTGGTGGCAGCCTAGGCTGGGCTTTGGGTGGACCAATCGGCGGTGTATTAGGATTTGTATTTGGTGCAATGTTCGACGACAGTAGTCTCGAAGTCCAATCAAAAACTGGATATGATCCAAGAACCGATAAAAGATATCAATCATCTCGACATCAAACCAGACAAGGTGATTTCGCTAGCGCTTTGCTGGTATTGTCTGCTGCCGTGATGAAAGCTGACGGTAAGCACATGCGCAGCGAATTGGATTACATCCGTCAATTTTATACGAATCAATATGGAGCAGCGGCGGCAGCACAACAAATGAATGTGTTGAAAGAGTTGCTCAACAAGGATATTCCTGTCAGAGAAATATGTGAGCAAATTCGCTATTACATGGAACATCCTTTGCGCCTGCAATTGGTGCACTACTTATTCGGTATAGCAAAAGCGGATGGAGATGTAGATCAAAGTGAGGTACGCTTAATCGAGCAAATCGCTCAATACATGGGCATTTCTGAAAAAGATATCGAGTCATTGAAAGCAATGTTCTACAAGGACAAGGCTCAATCCTACAAGATTCTTGAACTTGAAGAAAACGCTTCAGATGATGAAGTGAAAAAGGCTTACCGTAAAATGGCCATGAAGTACCACCCTGATAAGGTTCGCGGTATGGGTGAGCAAGTTGAAAAAGACGCGGCCGAGAAGTTTCGCAAAGTTCAAGATGCATACGAGCATATCAAAAAGGCCCGTGGTATAAAATAATTTTACATCGAGGCTATTTTCGAATCAACGATTTTTCTGCAATGTTCAGCTAGTACCTCTTCAGACATTGATCCGTAATCTGAAGCTAGAATTGGCGGATGAAAATAAACTTTTATTCTCCCTGAATTCAAATTGGATGTTCCTGCTGACAGCACTTCATATGCTCCCTTGATAGAAATAGGTTGAATTGGAATATCTCCACTTTTTGCAATGATAAAAGAACCTCGGCGAAACAATTGAACGTTTCCATCTTTTGATCGTGTACCTTCAGGAAATGAAATAATATTCTTTCCATTTTTAATTTTCTCACCAGCAAGACGCATGCTTTGCATAGCGCGTTCTTTATTTTTTCTATCTATAAAAATCATCCCCACTGCCGACATAAAATGTCCCATAATTGGGATTTTCTTTAATTCAATTTTCGCAACGTAAAATAGGGGAACCGGAGATGCTCTGCACACGGCTACGATATCGAACAGTGAAGAATGATTGGCAACATAAATAGCACTGTTCTTTTTATCAATATTCTCCAATCCTTGCTTTTCAATGCGCACTCCAGACACCGCGCAAATCACAGGGCTCCATATATAATGCGACATAACCAACATTACAAAGCGTTGATTCCAGGTGAATAGCAAAAGTAGCATACCAAAAAGTCCGCAGAACATCGTCCAGACGCCAATGAGTATGGCTTGTATTATGGTGAGTATTTTCTTCACGGGTTGAGTTTAGCAGCCGCAATATGCACAAATTGTATCAATTGAAGCCTATATTTAGCCCATGAATCCGCGATTCTATAGGTTATTATTTTGTAGTCTTTTCGTGATTTGTTCTCTCCGAACATTCTCACAAACTTCGGATTCACTGCAAAACAGCTTGTTGGCCTATCCCGTTGGATTTTATTTACCTGAAACAGGCTTCGGTGGAGGATTAGCCATCAGTTATAATTTTCATTTAAATAAACAAGATACCATCTCCCCTGCCTCCCAGGTTCAACTTGGTATTGCATATACTCAACATCGCCAAGTGCTCGGTTACCTGCCATTTCATTTCTATTGGAATGAAAGGCGACATGAAATCAGTGGAGAAATAGGCTACAACGATTACCCGTATTATTATTACGGCACTTTCTCTACTCCTCAAGTTCATCGAGAAAAGTACGATGCTACCTATCCCCTTTTTCGAATAAGTTATTTAAGAAAAATAAAATCAAAGATTTTCATTGGACCTCGATTCTGGTTTGCTCATTACAACATTCAACCAAATCTTGAAATGAGCGAAATGGTGAGCAATAATATTCAAGGTGCGCTCGGAGGAACTACTTCCGGATTAGGATTGGTGGCATTATTCGATTCAAGAGATAACATCTACTATTCCGAAAAAGGCCAATTTTTGGAGCTGAGTTTTAATAATTATTCGAAAAAAATTGGAAGCGATTTTGATTACAATCGTTACCGTTTTGACTACCGTTTTTTCGAAAAGATTGACTCAAAAAACACGATTGGAATTCAGGTATTCGGAGATTTTATGAATGGGAATATTCCCTTTTATGACATGACAGGAATTGGCAGCAACAAGCGAATGCGAGGTTATGTTGAGGGCAGACATCGTGCGAATAATTTGATTTTGGCTCAACTAGAATACCGCTGGCATTTTCATAAAAGATGGGGAGTCACCGTTTTTGGCAGCTATGCAAAACTAGAAGATCATATTTCCAATCTTCCACAGGGAATTGACTATGCGGCTGCAGGAATGGGCGCACGCTATTTTTTTGATATCAAAAAGCGAATAACCATTCGGTTAGATGCAGCGGTAGGTCCACATGGAATGAATTATTATTTTACAATCGGAGAATCTTTTTAATTTCGACCTATGCCGACGTATTTTCTAGATGATGATATTTGGTTTCCAGACCACGAAGATTTGGATTCTGATGTGATAGCTGTAGGTGGAGATTTGAAGCCCGAAAGGCTTGTGGCTGCCTATCAAAACGGCATTTTCCCATGGTACGACGATCCCGATCAAATCTTGTGGTGGAGTCCAGAAAATCGCTGCGTCATCTTCATTGATGAATTAAAAGTGAGTAAATCCATGCGCAATATTCTAAATCGAGGTGAGTACACATTCACGTTAGATAAAGATTTTAAAGGTGTTATGGAAGGTTGCAGAGAAGGAGAACGCGTGGGCCAGACTTGGATTCATGATGAAGTCATTCAAGCATATACCAAGTTACACGAGCTTGGATTAGCCCACAGCGTGGAAGTTTGGAAAGGAAAGGAACTTGTGGGAGGTCTTTATGGTGTAGCACTGGGCCATATCTTCTTTGGTGAAAGCATGTTTTCCAGAATGAGTAATGCCTCTAAATTCGGATTCATCCATTTGTGCAAGCTACTCGGTTCGCAAGGATGGAAAATGATTGATTGTCAGATATACAACGAGCATTTGGGTTCGCTAGGTGCAAGAGAAATTCCAAGACAAGAATTCTTAAATATTCTCAAGGTTGAATTGAAATACCCGACCTTGCAAGGCAAATGGAAGGTTTAACACCTCATATTATCAAAGAAGCACTATCCGGTGCTTTGCCTGGTGAAGATGCCCATGGCAAAATGATGTCTTACAATAGACCCGTTGCTGCTGAAGCGAGAACTTTTGAAGTAAAGCCCAAGGAAAGTGCTGTACTCATGATGCTCTATCATGAGCACGAGGAATTACAAACTATTTTTATGTTGAGGCCACAAAATCAAGGTGTGCATAGTGGTCAGATTTCATTTCCTGGCGGAAAGCGAGAAATCGCTGAAACGTTGATGGAAACAGCATTTCGAGAAACTTTTGAAGAAGTGGGAATTCCGAACCACCAGATTGAGATTCTCGGTGAGCTCAGTGAAGTCTACATCCCTCCAAGCAACTTTCTAGTTCAACCATTTGTAGGGTATTTGAAAGAAAAGCCATCTTTTATCCCCAACCCGGCAGAGGTTGAAAAGGTGATTACATTCCCTGTAAAAAAATTATTTGCTCCCGAAACAATGGGACAAAAAGAAGTGGTCATCGCCAAGTTTAATAAACGACTTACTGTTCCCTATTTTGACGTGGAAGGCCATGCACTTTGGGGTGCCACTGCAATGATTGTAGCCGAATTCAAGCAAATCATGTTTGATTTTGTAAATTCGAATCCTCTAAAATGAACCAATGTAGTTGTAACATGTACAGATGGTTAATTTAGCAAAAGACATGAGACAAATTGCACTCTTCATATTTGTAGTAATTGGCTCTCTTAGCGCCTTCGCACAATCAGCTCCACCCAAGAGTGATTCCGAGGAAAAAACAAGAGATGCAGGACTTCTGTTAGTTACCCCGAGCTACGAGCAGGCTGTAATTAATAAGTTCAACAGTGTTGCAAGCACTTCAAAGTTTAAGGGAAGCAGAGAACACCCTGATTCTGTAAAAACCCAATTGAAATCGATTGCAGACCAAATCAAAAATGCCGCGCCACAGAGTTATGCAGCACAATTTTTAAACTACCAAGTTGAAGGAAAATCCGAAAAAGGATTTCAATATCTCGATCAAGCTTATCTTCTCAATCCATCGCCAGACTTGTTTGACGACAAGCTCGCTGAAGCCGTTATCCGAAAAAATCAAGCACAAATAACCGAGTTCGTTAATAAAATAGACCAAAAACCATTATTTAACAAGGCGGTTATTGTTTACAATAGAAACGCGCTCAATAGCGTAGAGCAGAACGGAATTCTCATCACATATGGCTACGAAGATACCTACCCTATCATCGTTTTGCAGCAAAAAGAGAAATTAAGAACAGATGTAAAAATTGTTTGCATCGATTGGCTCAAAAATGAAAATTACTATCTCGAAGTCAAGGAATTATTGCACCTCAAGTCAAAGTCTTATATCAATGAATTGACTTTCATAGAGGAAGCATTAACCAAATCAAACCCGAATGTATATTTAAGTCTAACGCTTCCACCTTATCTCATTAAGTCAAAGTTGAAGGAACTCTATTGCACTGGACTTGCATTGAAATACAGCAAATCAAAATTCAACAACATTGAAATTTTGAAGGAAAACTTCGATACCAAATTTGATAAAACGCCATTATTTCAAGCAGATAAAATCAACAGAAATTATTTGCTCCCATTAGGAGTACTAGAAAAGTATTACGAAGCGCAAGGACTGAATGTGGAGTTGGAACGAATACGAGGAATTCTCTTAAGACAAAATATAAATAAAACCCCGCAATCGATCGTGCATTGATGGCATCGAAGAAGCTGGCCACATATAAATCTTATACGGACGAACAACTGATGCAGTTTGTTCAAGATAAGGATGCTTATGCCTTTGAGAGTTTATATGATAGGTATTCAGCTTTAATGTACACCTACTTCCATCGAATGCTGTGGAAAGACAAAGAGAGAGCTCGGGATTTTACGCAAGAATTATTTTCGAAGCTTTTTGAAAAATCAAATTATTTTCAGGAAGGTCGAAATTTTAAAACTTGGTTTTATAGTGTAGCGCACAACATGTGTAAAAATGAATATGCTAAGCATGAAGTGCGTGTTGATGCTCATGCAGAAATAAAATACAGCACAGCTGATCGGGCGCATGAATCAAGTACAGAAGCGATTGACAAAAGCTCGTTTAAAGAAAAGCTAGAAGAAGCTTTACAGACTTTAGATGAAGTAAAAAGGACAACTTTTGAATTGCGGTTTTATCAAGAAATGAGTATTCAAGAAATAAGTGAGGCGATGGAGTGCAGCGAAGGAACAGTGAAATCGCGATTGTTTTATACTTTAAAAGAATTAAATGGAAAGCTTAAAGATTTTGAACACATTCTAAAAGCTTTTCTGATACTAATAAGTTTTTATTCATGAAATCAAACCATAAATATGACCCAGAGGATATTGAATCCTTGATGCTTCACAAGCAATTTCATGAGCTTTATCCTGAGGAAAAGGAATTTGTATTGCGTCACCTCGACAATGAGGAAGAATACAACAGTATGCGTAATACACTATTTGAAATCAAAGAAATCAGTTCAAATAGAGATCTACTCAGTCCCGACGCTGGTCTAAAAAAAGAATTGCTTCGCGCTTTTCAAGGTGAAAGAAAGTCTCCATTTATTATTTGGTTAAACTCGCTTTTTGCTGCGCCAGATAGATCCTTTTTTGGACAACGTGGAGTGCAATTGAGCTTTTCTCTTGCGGTGATCGCCATCGTTGGAATCTTTATTTTCAATTCTCAACCAAAAAAATTGTGGTAGCGGAAAATCGTGTTGAGCAACCCAAAGAGTCAAACGAGCTTTCCAACTCAAACAACACAGTTAGCCCTGAATTGAAAGATGAGGTGATTGAAAACAATGCCGAGGAAGTTCCACAGCAAGACGAACAAGTTGTAAATCCTGCACCTCCTTCAGTGGAGCTAGCTGATGCGAGTGAGCCGCTCACAGAAAATACAAAGGAGCGCATGGTTGCCCACTTTGAAGCTCCTGAACCAAGTGTAAAAAAAGATGCTAACGTTTCAGCAGATGAAGTGCAAGAAGAATCAGAATCCGTTGCTTTTAGTGATGGCGTCGTAGAATCAATCAGTGCTCCTACACCTGATCAATACACAACTTCAACTACTTTTAGCAATAGCTCAACCGAAATGACTTCCTTGTACGTAGTTTCGGCCATAGCCGTGGAGATTTCGTCAAATTTGGAAGGATACTCAGATGTAATTGATTTGCTTTTTACAGCAAAATAGGGTTAACCTTTCTTGAACTTGTTGATGGCATTTTTGGTAAAATCAGAAAGTACCAATCTACCTGAAATGGCCGCACGTTCGAAGAGAAGCGTACCCCAGTTTTCGGTGCCTTGCCAGAATATTCTCTTCAAATCAGCCATCGCTTCTGGGTTACTCGCAGCCAACTTTTGTGCAAGGGCATCAATTGCGGCGTCCATTTCTGCTTCGGTTTCGAAAATATCAGTGTATAAACCTTTTTCTTTTGCCCATTGAGCCGAAGCCCATTCTGTAGCATTTATCGCCAATTGAGACATCGCTGAAAGTCCAATTTTACGTTCTACAGCCGGCCCCACTACGAACGGTCCGATACCTACTGCCAACTCACTCAATTTTACACTTGCCTTAGTAGTAGCGAAACAGTAATCTACTGAAGAAGCAAGTCCTACTCCACCTCCTACAGCTTTATTTTGCACACGTCCAATGATCAATTTCGACGCTTCGCGCATCGCATTGATTACCAACGCAAACCCACTAAAAAAATGAAGACCGGTTTCTGTGTCGTTGATTGCAATTAACTCGTCAAAGCTCGCTCCTGCACAAAAGGCTTTCTCACCCTCACTTTTTAGAATAATAACTTTAACGTCTTCACGTTTATCGGTTTCTGCAATAGAATTTGCTAAATTTCTTAGTAGCGCTCCAGGAAGGGAGTTACTTTGAGGATGAAAGAAAGAAATTGTAGCAATACCGCTATTTACAGACACATTAACCGAACCTGACTTCATAATTTTATTTTTCCACAAAAGTATAAAAACCGCCTAATTGGAGTATATTAGTAACACCTTAACCTTAATTAACCCAAAATTCTGCTCATGGCGCTCAATCGAGATGAGTTAAAATACAGTATCCAAGAATTTTTCAATGATGTCATTGAACAGGGGTTTCATCATCTTGTAAACTACCCTCAAAATGACTCAGAATTAAGTGTTTTGATTAGTGATGCCACTAATGAAATGAACTATCAGTTGCTCAAACTTGATAGTCATAATTTCAAAAATGATTGTCCAGAATTACAAAAACACTATCAATCTGTTTGTAAGGATTCTGAGAGGAAGAGTCTAGAAATGCTCGGTCAACTTCAAAAAATTCAGCATCGCGACATTCCACGCTTAAAGCGTATCTAAGAATTATCACTTACATTTGCCGTCCTTTTGAAAATTAATCGAAGATGAAATCAATAGACGGAAGAATCATCAAAATTGCACTTTCTGCAGCCTCTTTGGGATATACAGTTTACCTTTTTATCAAAGGTAGTTGGGTAAGTGGCATTTTCATGTTGTTGCTAACAGCAGTATTGATTCTCCTAACTTTGAGAAGCTTACGATTGGTGATGGCCTTTTTGCAAATTCGTCAGCAGAAAATGGACAAGGCGAAAGTTTGGATTAATCGTGTGAATCCAGAACATTTATGGAAAAGCCAAAAAGGGTACTATTACTTTCTTTTGGGATCTGTGGACGTTCAAACAAACAGCCTTGCTCAAAGTGAAAAGTACTTTAGAACAGCTTTGAAGCACGGACTCCGTATGGATCATGACAAGGCAGCAGTTTACCTCAACCTAGCTGTAATTTTAGCAAATCAGCGCAAAAAGCGAGATTCATTAAATATGATAAATGAGGCTAAAAAGTACGATACGAAAGGATATTTGAAGAACGACATCAAGCAAGTCAGCAAGATGGTTCAAAGCATTTAATTCTTGTTGTAAGCGTCAGCTGCCAACCATTTAGCATCATCCTTTTTAGATTCTAGGAAGTAGCTAGACCCTCCTACTACAATACCTACGGCCATCCAAGGTGAGAATCTCACAGCATCGCCGCTTTGACGAATAATATCGTAAGTAATAATTCCTGCTCCAGCAGCCATAAGTCCGTATTGCAAGAATTGAAGTTTTCTGAATCTATTCAGTTCTTGTTTTGAATTTTCATTAGAACCGAGGTCTAACTTCAAGTTTTTATATGAAGCTTTTTTCAATTCACCTGTGCCCAAATTGTAGTACTGAAAAATTTCTCCGGTAGCCAACATTTCCTGTTTAGTCTCATCCACATTTTTATCAATTTGAAGTTCATCTTGACCATAATATTCCATGTCAATTTCTTCGAATAAATTGATTTTACCTGCTTTAATTCTTAATGCGTAGCGCTCGGATTTGTCGCCATAGATTTTATTCAGATTGGCAAAATAACCGTTGTTATTACTAAGGAATTGAACCAAGTTTGTTTCAAAAATCTCACCGTCCATACTGAAATTTGCAGGCTTTAAAATGGGCGTTTGATACAAGAGTCTTGTGCCTTCTATTGAGTCTCCAGAATACAAATACAAATAATGAGGTTTTGTAAGCTGGGCGTTGGTAATACCTGCAACTGCAAGACAAAATAGGGTAACTAGAACTTTCATATTTTCGGGTGGTTTTGTGGCTTTCTACGCAAAATCTGTGTATTCGTTACACTTTGCTAATAAATTTTGCCTCAATATATGAATTGATAATTTCCGAGATTTCTTCAGAGCGATCAAAGCAACTAAAATGTCCTCCCCATCTAGTAGAACCGGTTCTTTCATTTTTTTATGATCAAAGAGAACATCTTTTGTTCCCACTATTTGCAATAAATCACCACTTGGTCTTTCTTTATTTTTCCAATCCAAAAGTGCTTTTATTGAAAACCGAATAAACTCCGGGCCAAGCTTATCCATCATTTCAAAAAATAGCTTTTTTTGATTTTGATCTTTAAAACCCATGAATGTATTTGCAAGAAAATTGAGATTTTTCACCATGCGTGGACTCACAGCATGATGAACCCTTGTCCATTTGGTGAATTTCAATATTCTCGGAAATTCGTGAATACCCACTGGTGCACTGATCAGTATGGTAGATTTAGGTTGGATGATTTTTGAGACCTCCACAGCCATCATCCCTCCCATCGATGAGCCTATGATAATGTTGTTTTGAGTAGTTATTCTTTCTGCAACTTCAACCGCGTATTCTTCAAACGTATCGGCATTTTTGGAGGCAACCAATCTAGATAATGAACCTCTCCATGCAACAAGTTAAACTTGCTATAAATTCGATGGTCAGCTCCCATTCCTGGGATTAGATAATAGTTGAAATTATTCATTATTGAACTTCTCAATTATATTTGCAGACAAGATGTCAAATGTAACACTAATTGATAGCAATCACTTGCAACTTATAGTCAACCGACTATGCTATCAATTAATTGAAAATCATAATCTTTTTGAAAATGCAGTAATCATCGGGCTGCAACCTCCGAGGCGTTTATTTCGCTGAACGAGTTGTGGAGCGATTAAAAGAAATCTCGCCAAATTCGAAAGTTGAATATGGAAAGGTGGATCCTACATTTTACAGAGATGATTTCAGAAGACATGATAAAACCTTGATTGCTCAGCCAACTACAATTCCTTTTGATTTAGAAGGAAAAACGGTTGTGTTGGTTGATGACGTTTTGTACACAGGACGCACCATTAGAGCTGGAATTGCGGGAATATTTGAATATGGTAGACCTGGTAAAATCGAGCTTATGGTTTTAGTCGATCGCCGCTTGCAAAGAGAATTGCCAGTAATGGCAAATTATGTAGGATTGAGCATCGATAGCTATGACAATCAAAAGGTAAAAGTTTGCTGGAAGCAAGACAGCGATGTAGACAAGGTATTACTATTAACCGAGAAAGAATAATGGAAAAACAACTCAGCGTAGATCACTTATTAAGTATCAAAGATCTTACTCGTGAAGATATTGAGTTGATTTTTTCTCAGGCCGATGAATTCAAAGAAGTATTGAGTCGACCTATCAAAAAAGTTCCTTCTCTTCGAGACATTACAGTTGCCAATATTTTCTTCGAAAACTCTACCAGAACCAAATTGAGTTTTGAGCTCGCTGAAAAAAGATTGAGTGCGGATGTAGTCAACTTTGCTGCGAGCAGTTCTTCTGTGAAAAAAGGAGAAACCCTCATTGACACCGTAAAGAACATCTTGGCTATGAAAGTAGACATGGTGGTAATGCGTCATAGTGCTCCAGGCAGCTGTCAGTTCTTGTCTAAGCATATCGATGCAACTATAGTGAATGCAGGTGATGGCACCCACGAGCATCCCACCCAGGCACTTTTGGACGCTTACACTATTCGTGAAGCGGTAGGGCGACTCAAAGGAGTTCACGTAGTTATAGTTGGAGATATTACCCATAGCCGAGTGGCCATTTCGAATATCCATTGCCTTCGCAAAATGGGAGCTCGAGTAATGGTTTGTGGGCCAACGACCCTGATTCCCAAGCATATTGAGAAATTAGGAGTTGTAGTCGAACATAATCTAAACAAAGCACTCGATTGGTGCGATGTTGCCAATATGCTTCGCATTCAGTTGGAGCGACAGGACACAGATGTGCCCTACTTCCCAAGTATTCGCGAATATGTGATGCAATATGGCTTAAAAAGATTCTCCCCTTACCGAAGCGAACGAAATATTTTGATCATGCACCCTGGGCCTATCAATCGTGGTGTTGAAATCACCAGCGAATTGGCCGATGGCGACCAAAGTGTTATTCTTCAACAAGTTGAGAATGGGGTCGCTATCAGAATGGCCGTGATGTACCTCCTTGCTCAGCGTCGCCGATCAAAAGGTAAATAATTCACATTCCTCCCTTGATATTGAATTTCAATTCTCTTGTGATATAAGGGCAGTTTTTTCTGTATATTTGGCACAAACCTTCTCTACAAAATGAAGTTCGAAGTTGAAAACAAAGAAAAAGTGAGTGTGATTAAGTCAAAAGTTGAAAAACTTGATGCCATCCACGCACCTGAGCTCAAAAGTGAAATTGTAATGCTAAGCAAGTCTGGCATTAAAAACATCATTCTTGATTTAAGTGAAACCCGCTATATCGATTCGTCTGGACTGTCAGCTGTTTTGGTTGCTAATAGAGCCTGCAGAGACGCTAATGGAACTTTCGTAATGTGCGGAATTCAAGAAACGGTGATGAAATTGATTACAATTTCTCAATTACAAAGCGTATTAAAAATCACTCCTACCCAAAACGAAGCAGTTGACTTGGTTTACATGGAGGAAGTTGAAAGAGATCTATAACCTGACCTATGAAGAAAATTTTACTTTTCGCTTTTACTCTAACAATTGGTGTAGCCGCTAGTGCGCAGCAATGCGACCCTTCGGCTTATGACTGGGGTTCTGAACCATTTGGGGTTTCTCCAAATCCTGCTGCTGGTGAAAATTTTGATGAAGGTTTCATCAATCAACCATACAGCGATCAGGTTTATGTGAAGGCACCGACCCAATTGAGTGATATTCCTGGAGCTCCTGATCTACCGATTGCCATCGATTCTTTGGCTTTGGATAGTATCACATTCTTCATTGGAAGCCTAGAACAAAACATTTCAGCTCTCGGATTGAATGTTGCGTGTAACAACAATGGCGTTTCTCCAATTGAATGTAACTTCTACCCAGGCGGCGCTTATTGCGGTGATATCACGGGTGTGCCAAATCTAGCGGGTTCATTCCCTGTTAAGATATATGCAACCGGATATTTCGTTTTTGGTTCTCCTCAAGCGGTTCCTTACGCATTTGAAGACTATACTTTAATCATTAATGAAGAAACTAGTGTAGTTGAGAAAGTGAATGTGCCTTTTGAAATGACCTTGATTGGATCTAATCCAAATCCTGCTAATGACAAGACAAACATTCAATTTGATTTGACTCAAACTAGTCAAATTCAATTTGCGGTTTATAACCTTCTTGGAGAGGTAATCGATCGCAGAACTATTGCTGGAAAGAAAGGATCGAATGCCATTCAGTTGGAAACATCACAGTACAAAAACGGTGTTTATTTGTTTAGTATTCAAGCTGGAGAAAAGCGTCTAACCAAGCGCTTAGTTGTTCAGCACTAAGATATTTTTACGACTTTGAAAACCGTTGTGCATACAACGGTTTTTTTTTACCCATGACTTTCGAAGTAACCATATTAGGATGTGGAGCGGCAACGCCAACTAGCAAGCATGCGCCAACGGCTCAGGTGGTGAATGTCCATGATAAACTGTTTCTGGTAGATTGTGGGGAAGGCACGCAAATGCAACTGAGAAGAAACAAAATCAAGTTTCAAAAGATCCAACATATCTTCATCAGTCATCTTCATGGTGACCATTATTTGGGTCTTGTAGGACTCATCAGCAGCCTTCATTTATTAGGAAAAAAAAGTGACTTGCACATTTATGGACCTGCCGCTCTAAACGACCTTATTCAACTCAATTTAAAAGTTTCCCAAACGTATTTAGAATACGAACTTCATTTTCATCCAATTGAAACGGATGAAAAGATGAGAATCTATGAAGACCGAACCATGGAAGTTTACACCTTTCCTCTAAAGCATCGCATTCCTTGCTATGGATATCAGTTTGTAGAGAAAGAGAAGTCGCCAAAGGTTCGAAAAGATGTGATTAAAGAATTCGATTTACAACCTTCACAAATCCTTGCTTTGAAAAAAGGAGTTTCAGTTGAAGCACTCGGAAAAACAATTACCACGGAATTTGCATGTTTTCCAAAAGAAGTTTCAAAGTCCTACTCCTTTTGCTCAGACACCATGTATTGGGAAACTTTAGTGCCATTTATTGAGAAAAGCACCATGCTTTATCACGAAAGCACATTTTTGGAAAGCGAAAAATTGAGAGCCAAGCAAACATTTCATAGCACTGCCAAGCAAGCTGCTACCATAGCTCAGAAGGCTGAGGTAGAGAAACTTGTTATTGGTCACTACAGCAGTCGATACAATAATGACGAAGATTTTCTGACTGAGGCTAAAACAGTTTTTGAGAATGTTCAGCTAGCAAATGAAGGTTTAACTTTCAAAGTCTAGCGTCTCGAACCAGCGTTCATTTTCTGACGCTTTATTAAGTACTGAAGAAGCACATGATCATATCCTTCATTGATATCAGCTTCAACAAAATCGATATTGTACGCACCACATTTCAATTTGAGTTCTGTTTTGAATCGGCGCATATTCTCCAAATAGTGGTCGCGAATATCAGCTGGATTCACTTTTATTTCTTGTCCCGACTCTAAATCGGTAAATGTGTACGGTCTGTTTTCAAATTCGAAAAGTTCTTCTTTGCTTTTATCTACTACATGAAAAACTATGACCTCATGTTTGTTGTGCTTGAGGTGTTGCAATGCAGCAAACATTTCATCTGACTTTTCTGAATTATCAAGCATGTCGCTGAAAATTACAATCAGTGAACGGCGATGAACACTTTCTGCTACTTCATGAATGGTGTCGGTTACGAATGACTTTGCACCGCTTGTTTTATCGACAGTTTCAAGAAGTCTTTCTAATTCTGTAAAAAGATAGTTGATGTGTGCACCAGAGCTTGCCGCTTTGGTTACTGAATCAATTTTATCCGAGAAAAAAGTCAGTCCAATGGCGTCGCGTTGATTGCGAAGTAACTCAATAATGGCAGCTGCAGCGTAAATCGAAAACTTGAGTTTGTTCAGCTCATCCCCCTCTGGTTTTACACCATTTGGGAAGTACATGCTCGCCGAAGAATCGATAAGAATTTGGCATCTCAAATTGGTTTCTTCTTCGTATCGTTTTACAAAGTGCTTATCGGTTCGAGCTAGCAGTTTCCAATCTAAATGACGGGTACTTTCACCACTGTTGTACTGTCGGTGTTCAGCAAACTCCACTGAGAAACCGTGGAATGGGCTTTTATGCATGCCTGTGATAAATCCTTCCACCGCTTGTTTAGCTAACATTTCGAGTCGGCTAATATTCTGTATCCTCTTTCTATCAATATTAATTGGCATACCTCAAATATAATCAATCAAAGTTTATCTATTCTAACGATCACATATTTACTCATTGGCGTATTGCTTTTTTCAGCAACGCTGCCGAGTGGAACAAGGCAATTTGTTTCTGGAAAATAAGTAGCACAATTTCCTTCAGGAATGTTGTAGCAAATCACATGAAAGTGTGTCGCTACGCGTTCTACTCCATCTTGATTGCTCACAATATTTACCAATTCCTTTTCACGCAAATTCAATTTTTCCGCATCTTTTCGATTCATCAAAATCACGCGTCGTTCGTTTTTAATGCCGCGATAGCGATCATCGAGTCCGTAAATTGTAGTATTGTATTGATCGTGCGTTCGGATGGTCATCATTACCAAATGATTTGCAGGGACGCTAAAGTTTGGAGAAGGATTTACCGTAAAATGTGCCTTTCCTGAAGCTGTGGTAAATTCTCTTTTTCTTGGGCCATTGGGCAAGTAAAAGCCATCCACATTTCTCACACGCTTATTATAATCATTGAATCCTGGAATGGTCTTTTCAATTTCATTTCGAATCAAGTCGTAATTATTTTTCCATTCCAACCAAGGAAGCTTTGAATCTGAAAAAACAACATCAGCCAACTCACACACGATAGCAGGTTCAGACTTCAATTGTGTAGAAGCAGGTTTCACATTTCCTCTAGAAGTGTGCACTACGCCCATCGAATTTTCAACGGTTACAAACTGTGGTCCATCTTTCTGCATGTCAATTTCTGTTCTTCCAAGACAAGGCAGTATTAAAGCATGTTCTCCTGTAACAAGGTGCGCGCGATTCAATTTTGTGGATACTTGAATTGTTAATCCAACTTTCTGAACAGCTTTACCCGTAAATTCACTATCAGGGGTGGCACTTATAAAATTGCCGCCCATTGCCATAAAGACTTTTACTTTTCCTTTATCCATAGCCTCAATAGCTTCCACTACATCATAGCCATGTTCGCGCGGTGACTGCATTCCGAAATTTCTGTCCAAAGCCATCAAGAAGGCTTCTTTAGGCTTTTCGTAAATCCCCATAGTCCGATCACCTTGCACGTTACTATGTCCTCGCACAGGGCACAGACCGGCGCCAGGAATACCAACGGCGCCTCGAAGCAAATGCATGTTTACTATTTCCTGAATCGTAGCAACAGCATGCTTTTGCTGCGTTACACCCATAGCCCAACAAGTAATTATTTTCTTGTTAGCTGCTAATATTTCAGCAATTTTTCTTACCAAGTCTTCTTCTACTCCTGAGTGTTTTATAGCCTCAGAAATATTGATCGATGACAATTCATTTAAGAAATCCTCAGCGCCCGAAGTGTAATCTTCGATGAACTTTTTATCTACTACAACGCCATTGTGTTTTTTATCCTCTTCAATCAATAATGCATTGATTGCTTTAAATAAATGGAGGTCAGAAGCAATTTTTACTTGAAGAAAATAATCGGCAATAGTTGTTCCGCCCTTTAATATTTCGATAGGACTTTGCGGATTGACAAACTTCGTAGTTCCTGTTTCTGGAAGAGGATTGATATGAATAATTATTCCTCCGTTTTCCTTACACTTCTGCAATGCGGAAAGCATTCGAGGATGATTTGTTCCAGGGTTTTGTCCAACAACTAAAATAACTTCGGCATTATAAATATCTTCAACAGTTACAGTTCCCTTTCCAATTCCAATTGTTTCTCCAAGACCTACTCCACTGCTTTCATGACACATGTTTGAACAATCTGGTAGATTGTTGGTGCCTATTGTTCTTGCAAAAAGCTGATACTAAAAAAGCCGCTTCATTGCTTGTTCTACCACTCGCATAAAAAACAGCTTCATCAGCCGAACAAGCATTCAATTCTTCAGCAATGATTCGCATGCTTTACTCCAAGAAATTGGTTGATAGTATGACTTGCCCTTTGGGAGGTACATTGGGTGCGTCACGCGACCGCTTTTGCCAATTTTGTAGTCACTCCAAAAACTCATTTCCTCCACCGAATGCTCTGCAAAAAAACCAACATCACATTTTTTTTCCGTTGCTTCTTCCGCGATTGCTTTAGCTCCATTCTCACAATATTCTGCTATAGCAGAGCGGTGTGAAGGTTCTGGCCAAGCACAGCCTGGACAATCGATTCCATGTTTCTGATTAAGCTTTGATAATATTTTCAAGCCTTTCCACATTCCCGTTTCTTCGGCGATATGTTTCATGGCTACTGTTACTCCGGTCACTCCAGCAGCAGCATTAGAAGGACTTTCCAATTTAAGTCCTGTTAGCTCATCTGTTGGAACAATTTTAACTCTTCTTGCGGTTTGTTGAGTGTCGTTCATTGCGTCACTTTTTTACTAATGTAGCAAAAGAAGTAAATTCGTAGCATGACAACACAACAATTACAAGAAATAACCAACGAAGTTATTCAACTCAGCAGAGAGATTGGAAACTGGATGAAATCTCAAAAAACGAGTGAGAATAGCGCTGAAATTAAAACAGTTAATAATCTTGTGACATACGTCGATAAGGAAAGTGAGCGTCGATTTGTAGATGGATTAAAGCGAATTTTACCTGAGGCAGGCTTTGTGGCAGAGGAAGGAACGGGTGAAAAAAATGAGAATGGATTGAATTGGGTCATTGATCCTTTGGATGGCACAACCAATTTTGTACATGGCGTGCCCGTGTGGTGTACGAGTATAGGATTGGCAGATGGACATCGTCCGATACTTGGGGTAATATTTGACCCAAATCGAGATGAAATGTTTTCAGCAAGTAAAGGAAACGGCGCTTTTTTGAATGGCGAACGAATTGAGGTTTCAAAGATTGATAAATTGGAGGCAAGTCTTCTTGCAACAGGATTCCCTTATGATGCTTTTGGACGTGAATCTCAATATTTGAATTTGTTTCAAGCATTGATGCATAAAACGAGAGGAATGCGTCGATTAGGAAGTGCTGCATTGGACATGGCCTGGACTGCTTGTGGA
>JAWKNK010000019.1:0-61867 GCA_041391745.1 Flavobacteriales bacterium | reverse complement strand
TCCACAGAAGGAGGACATGTACGGAAACACTTTTCTGCATAAGGCAAGGCGGTCATAAAGTTGCGAATCGCTGAATCTTGAATGGGAATTAATTGACCGATGTCCGTATTGATATCTATAGATCTGATTTTATAAACCCCTTGATTGTAATGTAAAATTACCAAGTTTAAAATGGCGTCGCAATCATCCGGATCAATAATCAAAACACGTTGAAAATAGTCGTTTGAAATAAGGGCTTCCGATTGATCTTTGATGTTGTCCTCCCAGATACGATAGTGCGACTGACCTAATATTTTGAAGATTTGTTTATCATATTCTTCAAAATTGGTAAGCGGATTTACCAATCGCATGATTCTTCTAAATTCACCATAGAGCTGCTCAGGTTCTTGCGCAGAAGCTTTAGTAATTTCTTCAGCACGTTTTAATGCGTCGTTGAAATAGCTCACTGCGATGTATCGAAGCAGCGCATTCGACATCTCGGTGTATTGCCTCTTCGTATCTAGAGCCAAAGATTTTTCAATGGATTGAACAGACAGTTTTCGATGCTCACTTTCTCGTTGGTTAGCTTCAAAAGTTTTATAGATTTCCTTTTCAATAAATCCTTTTACATACCAGGTATAGGGCGCATCTTTTTCATCTTTATGGACAACCGCAGTTTGAATTTTTTTCTCAGCATCCAAGAGTTTCCCAGCTTCTACCAGCAGCACTGCATCATTGGTGATGGGCAGATCAGCTTGCGCGAAAATGCTATTCGCGAATGCAAGGAATACAATTGATATGTAGATAATTTTTTTCATTTTAATCTACTTTCCATTGAATGATTTTGACTCCTGGTGTAATGTTTTTTTCCTCAATGGCCTTAACATTCATTTCGTATCGAATGCTGCCATTGACTTGTTTGAAATTGATCATTGAGCCTTGGTTCAAGGCATCATCCCAATTGGTAACAATAATGGTGTTCTTGTTTTTTAGTTCCTTTAGAGCTTTTGCCAAGTCTGCTTTTCGAGACTTGTCAACGAAGAGAATTTGAAAGAATTGAGTTGTAGGCACAGAGGTGAGGGATACAACTTCAATCACTTGACTGCCCACAGGCTTGGAACCAAATTTTTCTTTTGTGGCTTCAAAAATGTCGTTATTACCTAATACCCCAATGTAAAATTTTCCTTTTTTAGCTTCCGTTGGCCAGTTGCAATTATTGGCAAATTGATACAGGAAGTTGGCGTAAATCAGCGATCGAGTGTCACTTTCATCAATTTTTTGGGCCCGCGCGCAATTGGTTCCTGCGAATTGCAGAAAAATGAACAGAAATAGTATAGTTCCATAGCGCACCATAGTTCCAACGGAATAACCCAATTTACAAAGTTACTTCTACGGATACGGCGAAAAAGGTTGTATTTCAGCCTTTTTGAACCTTAAAATGTTAAAAGAAAAACCCCTTCCAGAAATGTTCTGAAAGGGGTAAGGATATGGTTAATAGACGATTATGCTTGAGTTACAGGGGCGTTGGCCATAGTTTGTAAATCTCTGTCGAATAAATAAAGGGCGCCATTATCGTTGCCCACAAGCTTCAATTTATCGAGAATATTTCTCGCAAGAGTCTCTTCTTCAATCTGTTCGCTCACATACCATTGCATGAAATTGTGCGTAGTGTAATCTTTTTCCTTTAAGCAAATTTCAACTACCAAGTTGATGCCTTCTGTTACCATGGTTTCATGGTCTAGTAGCATCTTGAAAACGGTTTGGAGGTTTTTGAAATCCTTGCCGGGTTGAGCAAGAGCTGGGATTACGGCTTTTCCTCCGCGGTCGTTTACAAACTTGATCAATTTCAACATGTGCATACGTTCTTCATCGCTGTGTCTGTAAAAAAATGCCGCAGCACCAGATAAGCCCGCACCTTCAGCCCAAGAGGCCATGCTCAAATATGTTTGACTGCTCTCCGCTTCAATTTTGATTTGATCGTTGAGCGCTTTTTCTACTTTCTTATTCAACATGGTATATTGTTTTATTCATTACAAATTGACCGAGACAAAAGTAATGGCTTTCAATAATAATGAAACCAAATGGAATAAAATAGGTTCATTCTAAACAACTGAAATGCCTTGGTGCTTTCATTTCTACTTCTTGAAGCGGTACAAATCCAACTCCTCAGGCACAGGTGTACCATTTTCTATTAAATCGATGAAATAGGGTAGGCAGTAGGGAACATACATTACCGCTTTGGATCCGAATCCATTAAACAAGTAGAGTTTTGGAATACTATGATGTTCGCCAATTGTGGGCTTACGGTCGGGCACTGTTGGGCGATAGCCAGCTTTATGTTCCAATACATGAGGTGTTTGTGTAGGAAGCACCGTTGTCAATTTTTCTAATAGTTTTTCTCGAGTAGCTATGGTAGGGTCGGGGTTGGGGTCATTGAATTCATAAGTCGCACCTAGTCGGTATTTTCCTTCATCCACCGGAAGCAAAAAGTTACCATAGTTCAATAATTTGTCCTCTTTATAATTATCGAATGAAAGCGTGAGTACCTGCCCTTTATTTGGATAAATCGGGATGTTTTCAAAATACGGAATCGTCTGATTCTTGTATCCGATACTCAAGACTACACGGTCGTATTTTTTTTTCTCATAAAAGAATTTTTCATCTTGAATATCGAGTTGCGACGCCTCGAATTTTTCTTCTACCAACATATTATTCTCTCTGAAATAATCTGCTGCAACTTGCAGATATGCGGGCAGATTGCACCAACCTGCATGCTTTACTATTCCATATCCGAAAGGGGCTTTCACGTCTTTGAGCGGCGGCCCGATTTCAGGTGAGAGAATGGAAGAAAATTCTTTTTGTGCCGATTTTTCATCCCACTCATTCGCCGAATGTTGGTCGGGAAAGATGCGATACAATTGCATGGGATGATAAAATTTAATCCCAAGTTTTTCTTCAATTTTAATGTAAAAAGCTTCGGCGAGTTGCAGCTGTTCTGCGGCTTTCCAACCGAGGCTGAGTTTTTTAAAACTAGCGGGATTCCACATTCCAGCAGCTACTTTGGAGGATGAGCTAAGATGTCCATCATCGATGAGCTGCACACGATGTCCGCGTTCCAACAAAGAAAAAGCCAGGGATGTTCCTGCGATTCCCTGGCCTATTATGAGTATCTCTTTTTTCATGAATTAATTCAAAACACCGAGTTCTTTACCCACTTTGGTAAATGCTGCAATGGCTTTTTCGATGTGATCTGGGTTGTGCGCAGCAGATAATTGAACGCGAATTCTCGCTTGGTCTTTCGGAACAACTGGGTAGAAGAATCCGATTACATAAATGCCTTCTTCAAGCAATCTATCGGCAAATTGTTGTGACAATTTCGCATCGTACAACATCACAGGAACAATTGCTGAGTCGCCGTCCTTGATGTCAAATCCAGCTGCTTTAATTCCTGCTTTGAATTGATGAATATTGCTTTCCAATTTGTCTCTCAACTCTGTGGTTTTCGATAGCATATCAAACACGGCAATGGATGCTCCAACAATGGAAGGTGCAAGCGAGTTGGAGAATAAATATGGACGAGAGCGTTGTCTCAAAAGTTCGATGATTTCTTTTCTTCCAGTGGTAAATCCACCCATTGCGCCGCCTAGTGCTTTTCCTAAAGTGCCTGTGATAATGTCAACTCGACCAAGCACGTTTTTCAATTCGACAGTACCTCTTCCTGTTTTTCCGATGAAGCCTGTGGCATGACATTCGTCTACCATTACGAGTGCTTCATATTTATCAGCCAAGTCGCATATTTTATCGAGTTGTGCTACGTAACCATCCATTGAGAACACTCCATCAGTCACGATAATTTTGAAGCGTGCTCCAGATGCGGCTTTCAATTGCTCTTCCAAATCGGCCATATCATTATTCGCATAGCGATAACGTTGAGCTTTACACAATCTCACACCATCGATGATGGATGCGTGGTTGAGTGAATCGCTGATAATTGCATCTTGTTCGTTGAGCAATGGCTCGAAAACACCTCCGTTTGCATCGAAAGCGGCAGCGTATAAAATGGTATCTTCTGTGTGAAGGAATTCAGCAATTTTTGCTTCAAGTTCTTTGTGAATGTCTTGTGTTCCGCAGATAAAACGAACGCTTGACATACCGAAACCGTGAGTATCGATTGCTTTTTTCGAAGCTTCCAATACAGCAGGGTGACTAGAAAGACCAAGGTAGTTATTCGCACAGAAATTTAAAACTTCTTTACCGTCATCCGTTTTGATTACTGCATCTTGAGGGGTTACAATAATTCTTTCTTTTTTGTAAAGTCCTGCTTCTTGAATTGCCTTCAATTCAGACTGAAGGAAATCTTTCATTTTTCCGTACATGGCGAATAATTTTATTAAGCGAATATAGTATGATGACTACGAGTTAAACAAAGATTGGCTCGCTTGTTTTGCTGCTTTTTGTTCAGCAATTTTCTTCGAGCCACCTTCACCTTTTCCGTATTCTTTGTCGTCGATAAATAGGGCCACTTCATAATGGCTTGCACCGCCTTCATTGCGGTGAGAGAGCACTCGGAATTCCAGGGTACGCTTGTACTTCTGACTCCATTCGTGAAGTTTACTTTTGTAATCGATATCGTCGTGCACGCGCGTGTCGAGACCGTGTTGTTTCAAAAGTCGAAGTATAATATCTCTTGTGGTATTGTATCCTTTGTCGATATAAAGCGCGCCAATTAAGGCTTCTAGCGCATTACCAACGATCGAGTCGTGCATTTCTTGGCGACCGAGATTCAATTGCAACATTTGATCTACATGTAGTGTGTATCCAATCATGTTGAGGTTTTCTCTTCTTACCACTTTACTTTTCATTTTGGTAAGTTCACCTTCGGCAATCGTTGGGTACTTGTTGTAGAGGTAATGGGCCACAATAGAATCAAGCACAGCATCGCCCAGAAATTCGAGGCGTTCATTGCTATTCTTAAGACCAGGTTTGATCTTTTGTGCGGCACTACTATGACGCAGCGCTTGCTCATAGAGAGCAGTATCACTGCTTGAAATGCCAAAGGCGCTCTTGATGAACGCCTTTATATTGGGGTTAGCTTTTTTTCTACTAAGAAAAGGTAATTTCCAACGCATCAGATCTTCTTGAACACTGCAGAAGTATTGTGTCCACCGAAGCCGAAAGTATTGCTAATCGCAGCGCGGATTTCACGTTTTTGTGCAGTATTGAAAGTAAAATTCAACTTTTGATCAAGCTCCGGATCCGGAGTTGAAAAATTGATTGTTGGAGGAACGATACCTGTTCTGATTGCCATGATCGTAGCAATCGATTCAATGGCTCCAGCTGCACCGAGTAGGTGACCGGTCATTGATTTTGTTGAAGAGATATTGAGGTTATAAGCATGATCACCGAATACGCTTTGGATAGCTTTTGCTTCCTGCACGTCTCCTAGAGGAGTAGATGTTCCGTGAACATTGATATAATCAATATCTGTGGCTTGAAGGCCGGCGTCTTCTAGTGCGTACTTCATTACATTGCGAGCGCCAATCCCATCTGGGTGTGGAGCTGTAATGTGGTAAGCATCTGCAGACATACCTCCACCAACGAGTTCGCAGTAAATTTTAGCACCGCGAGCTTTTGCGTGCTCATATTCTTCAAGAATGATACAACCAGCACCTTCTCCAAGTACAAATCCATCACGGGTTTGATCGAATGGTCTTGAAGCCGTAGCAAAATTGTCATTATTTTCAGAAAGAGCTTTTAGAGCATTAAATCCCCCTACACCAGCTTCAGTAATTGCAGCTTCTGAACCGCCGCTAACAATGATGTCGGACTTACCCAAACGGATATAAGTGAAGGCATCAACAAGAGCGTTAGTCGAAGAAGCACAAGCCGATACGGTAGTGTAGTTTGGACCTCTAAATCCATAGTTGATTGAGATATGCCCTGAGGCGATATCTGCAATCATCTTTGGAATGAAGAAAGGGTTAAAGCGAGGTGTGCCGTCCCCTTTCGCAAAGGCGAAACATTCTTCCTGAAATGTCAAAAGACCTCCAATTCCAGAACCCCAAATAACACCAATACGGTCCTTGTTAAGATTTTCAAGGTCCATTCCGCTATCAGCAATGGCTTCTTTCACCACTACCATAGCGTATTGGGTATAAGGATCCATTTTGCGTGCGTCCTTTCTTTCAATATGGTCTTCCACATTGAAATTCTTGAGTTCACACGCAAAACGGGTCTTGAATTTGGATGCGTCGAATCGGGTAATAAGATTTGCGCCGCTCACCCCATTAATCAAACCTTGCCAATATTCATCGACAGTGTTTCCAAGTGGAGTAAGTGCACCGAGACCTGTTACAACAACCCTTTTGAGCTCCATAGGCAGGAAAAATGAAATTCGATTTAATTACTTGCTGTTTGCTTCGATATAGTCAACAGCTTGACCAACAGTAGCAATTTTTTCAGCTTGATCATCTGGAATAGCGATGTTGAACTCTTTTTCAAATTCCATGATTAGTTCAACCGTATCCAAAGAGTCAGCACCAAGATCATTTGTGAAGCTTGCTTCACGAGTTACTTCGGCTTCGTCAACACCAAGCTTATCAACGATGATAGCGGTGACTTTCTTTGCGATTTCAGACATTGTAAATTTTATTTAATGGTTAAATGCGGGGTCAAAAGTAAATCTTTTCGCGTTGTACCAAACAAATTTTTGAATCTCAAAATTATTAATAATCGCTATTTGTGTTTTTTATCACTGAAAATCAATGATTTGGTTTGTTGAAATCCTATGAAATTCTTGCTTTTTAAAGGGGCATATTATTCTTGCATAGTTTATCCCTTTACCTTGCGGCCTTCATTCATAGGTTAATGAGTTCAAATCAGCGGTATTCAAGGCAAACAAGACTAGATAAGATAGGTGAACAGGGCCAAAAAAGGCTTGCAGAATCATCTGTTTTAGTGGTAGGTGCTGGTGGTCTTGGCTGCCCCGTTTTAATGAGTCTGTGCGAAGCGGGTATAGGAAAAATTGGGGTAGTAGATTTCGATCATGTGGAGGTTTCCAATTTAAGTCGACAATGGTTGTTTACCGAGAAAGACATTGGGCAACCTAAAGTTTTCGCTGCATTCCGAGAATTGAATGCACGCAACAGTAAAGTAGATGTGTTGCCTTTTTATAATAGACTTACAGATAAGAATGCAGCAGAATTCATCTCTTCATTCGATGTAGTAGTAGACGCTACCGATAATTTCGACATTCGATACTTGCTGAATGATGTTTGTTTTCGTTTGAAAAAGCCTTTTGTATTTGGTGCCGTTTATAAATATGAAGGACAAGTGGGAGTTTTTAATGCTTCCAACGAATTGATCAACTTGCGGGATGTTTATCCATTCATGCCAGATCCTGCATTGATGCCGTCATGTGACAGCACGGGGATTCTAGTAACTTCTACTACAATTATTGGCAACATACAAGCGCAGGAAGTGATTCATTTAGTGGTGGGTAACTCCAATTTAAACGGCAGCATGCTCACGGTGGATCTCGAACGTTTTGAATCGCGTGTGGTGAAAATTGTTCCCAATCCTCAAAATCCTTTGAGAATTAAGGAAGGAAATGTTTCATTCAATGAAAATAAATCACATTTTTGCCAAAGTACTAACACTATCTCTAATCATATGGTCCAGGAAATCTCAGTCCACGACTTAAAAGCTCTCATGAATTCGAATGAGCCGTTTTGGCTTATTGACGTTCGCGAAGTAGAAGAATTTGAAATTTGCTCCATCGGAGGTGAATTGATACCATTATCTCAAATAGGAGAACGGTGGTCTGAAATTCCTTCTACAGAAAAAGTGGTTGTTTTTTGCCGAAGTGGAGTGAGGAGTGCCAACGTGATTCGATTCTTGCAAGAGCAACATGGTTATAACAATTTATGGAACTTGGAAGGAGGCATTTTGGCCTGGATAGATAAAATTGATCCAGAGCTTCCAATTTATTAGAATCTATGGCTAGTAGTCTTTCACAAGTAATAAGCTTTGTTAAGAAAATATGGCGCTCTGAAGGTGATAGTGCACAAGGAATAGCGGGATATTGCCTTAGAATGGGTCGTTCTTTTCAACTGCCTCAAAGCGCAGATGAAGACAGGCTAATTGGATTTAAAGAATTAAAAAGGGCATTATCGAGATTCGGAGAGTCTTCATCAGGAATAACAGAATTTGGAACAAGCAAACGTGCACTGATTGTAGCTGATAAGAGGTCGAATGATGTCGCCAAATCATACATCGAATTTAGTTGCAACAAGCTTCTGGGGGTTTCATTTGCAAGAGACCAAATGAAAGCAAATGGAGTGAGTTTGAGTTCAAAAATTCAATTTCTGTTTTGGGGAATGGCTATTGGGGTGAGGTGTTTGATGAGCTCGAAGAGCAGAGTGAATAGAGCATTATTGATTCGCGAAACCGTAACGTTATTCGCCATTTTAAAAGAATTGCAACAGCGAGAAATTAGCCATGTATTCAATTTTGTGCCCTATGAAATTGATTCGAATATGATGTCATGTCTGCTAATGCAGAATGGTATAGAAGTGACTTTAATTCCTTCCTCCGGACCTTTAGGTACTTGGAATAAAAGAATGGTGGCAGACAATATTGTGTTCTCTTCACCATATCACAAGGAGGAATTGGTGAAGTTTGAAAAAACGATACTTTATAAAAATATCTTGTCGTGGGGACCAGAGCGTGCCTATGAATATATTTCGAAGTATCTTTTAGAAAGTCAAGTAAAAAATGACAAAACAATTGGGTTTTATTCCCATGGCAGTTGGTTAAGATCATTTCTTAATCACACTTCCACCGAAATGGACCTTCATTATGCAGAAGAATGTGCGCTAAAAGATCTAAGCACATTTATGAAAAAATATCCGGCATTTAAATTGACCATTTTTTTACATCCAAGAGAGCGGAAATCTGAGTTTTTGGAAAGGTCCAAGCAATTTTATGCTGAGTACTTTGAAGGAAATGACTGGGAGTTTGCAGATTTTTCGACTCCTAGTTCATATCAGTTTGATAGAGTAGATATTGGAATTTCAACTTTCTCGACAATAATTTATGAAAGACTTTATTGTGCTAAGAAGATGATCCTGGGCAATCATGGGATTGAAGGATTTCCTATGCAGCGATCAACTTTATCAAATATTTCGTTCAATAATTTTAGTCAACTTGAAAGTCTTATTTTAGAAGCGAGTAATCAGTCGGACAATGAATTTTTCACCAAGCATAATATTGGAGATTACAGGCATCCTGATTTGAGAAAATAGTGGCTAACTTAGCAGCCGCCTCGATCAATTCGGAATATGATTAAATTGCTTGTTATTCTTACCAAATTTCATCACCATGGAGAAAATTCAGGATACAAGCAGATTCTAAAATTTTTACCACCAGCGATTGAGTTGGGAATAGATGAGAGTCAACCTAAAAAGACACCTCGAATCAAACAAAAATACCAGTGGCTGTTTGAATGGGATGCTAAAAAGCTCTCCAAGAACGTGGATATCATTCATGTTTTTTATGGTGAAGACTACTTCCGATTTTTACCTTGGCTTTGTACTAAAACTCCTATTGTAGCCACCTTTCACCAGCCAGCCTCTACCTTAAAAAGAGAAGTGATTAAGGGAGACCTTAGAGGACGAATAGGAATGATTACTCATTTATTCACGAAGAAGAGGTTTGAAAAATTAGCTGCAGCAATTGTTACAGAGAAGTCTCAGAAAGAAGTACTGAGCTTAGTAATGGATGATTCCAAAATTCATGTGATTCCTCTTGGCGTGCATTTGTCGCAATTCACAGAAGGGTTTGAATTACTGAAAAGCCAAGGAATTGCTAAGCGTTTAAATAAAGTAGTTACTGTAGGCAATTGGAAGCGTGATTGGGAATTCTATAAGCGCGTTGTTGCAATGTCTAGTCTAAAAAAAATGAACCTTGAATTTCATTTAGTAAATAGGAAGTTTTCTGAAGAAGAAAAAGAGGAATTCAGGCAGTTAGGAGTGCATGTGCATGATGATTTATCTGATATGAAGTTGAAAGAACAATTATATACTTCGTCGGTAATGTACTTGCCTGTGTCAGAAGCTAGTGGAAATAATGCTCTTTTCGAGAGTCTTGCAATAGGAACTCCAGTAGTAATTTCAGATGTTTTTAATGGTGATTTTTTTATTGAAGAGAATTGTGTTCGACTTTCTTCAAGAGACAACGAATTGGCCGCACTTGAAGCAATTGTTTCTTTTTGTCAAAATGATGAGCAAAGTCGCGCACAAATATTGCACCTTTGCAAGCTGGTGGCGCAGAGGTATGATTGGAAGGATGTAGCAGAAAAAACCTTGAATATTTATAATTCTATACTAGAACGATGAAGATTGCAATCTTTGGATTAGGATATGTTGGAGTAGTAAACATGGTGTGCTTTTCGAAGCTAGGTCATGAGGTGTGGGGGTGTGATGTGAAATCACAAAAAGTGGATGCCATCAATTCTGGAAAGAGCCCCATTTATGAGCCAGGAGTTGATGAGCTACTATCGGAAGGGATTCAAAAAGGCTTGATTCATGCCAGCACAAATACAAGAGATGTTCTAGAAAATGCAGATGTTGTTCTCGTTTGCGTTGGTACACCAAGCACCGCTGATGGTAAAGTAAATCTTGATTATACTGAGAATACCACTCTCGACATGGTTGATTATCTCAAGGAAGGGAATAAAACTTTCAGAGTAGTCTATAGAAGTACGATTCCTCCTGGAACAATTGAGCATACCATTCTTCCACATTTCAAAACTTTAGAACCTACGGTGCAACCTGTGGTAGCTTTTTTACCAGAGTTTTTGAGAGAAGGATCAGCGATCAAAGACTTTTTCAATTGTTCAAGAATTGTAGTTGGAACAAACGATGAGTCGGATGAAGTAATAAAGGCATTGTTGTCATTTGATCAAAACATTCCACTAGTATTTACAGATTATAAAACCGCAGAGTTTGTGAAGTATGTTGATAATGCTTTTCATGCCATGAAAATTGCCTTCGCGAACGAGGTATACGGATTGGGATCAGAATATGGAGTGAACGTCGAAAAAGCGAATGAAATATTCTTATTAGACAAGCATTTAAATATTGCACCCACTTATTTGAGACCAGGGCTTCCGTTTGGAGGTTCTTGTTTGCCAAAGGATTTGAGAGCCATTCAGAATTTTGCTGTTTCGAAGAATTACGATATTCCAGTTTTGTCAAATATTATTCAAAGCAATAATCTACTTTTAAATCGAATGATTGCTCGAGTGGTAAATTCAGGCTTTAGAAAAGTAGGAATGTATGGCTTAACTTTTAAAAGTGGAACAGATGATGTGAGAGAAAGTCCAATGCTTCGATTGTTCAACGCATTAAAAGATCACGGCATTGAGTTGAAAATTTATGATCAAGATATAAATTTAACTACTCTTCGCATCGAACAAGCTGCTGTAGTGAAGCATATTGCAAATTCGCCAGAAGAGGCATTTATTGATGCCGAAGGAATAGTGGTTTGTAAGAAGGGTTTTGAGTCTATCGTTAATAATGTTCCAAGTACTGCCCACATTTTTAATTTTTACTCCTTGAAAGATTTTGATATTGCCAATCCGCAAGAAAGATTGTATTCATGAGAATTTTATTACTAACAGATGGTATTACGCCATTCGTGACAGGTGGTATGCAACGTCATTCTTTTTACTTGGCCAAGTTTCTGCAACAGCTCGGGCATCATATCACATTAGTTCACTGTGTTCCATTCGATAAAAAAATACCTACAAATCGAGAGGTAATCCAAGCTCTAGATTTACCGCAGGAATATTCCAATATTGAAATTATAGGGTTTAAATTTCCGCAACCTGGAATTTTTCCAGGACATTATCTCAAGGAATCATATATTTATTCAAAGCTTGTTTATGAGCATCTGTCTGAAAGCTTAGATAAGTTTGATTTTATATACGCGAAGGGATTTTCTGCATGGCATTTTTTACACCTTAAATCAAAAGGTCAAATTAATAGACCTAAAATTGGAGTCAATTTTCACGGATTGGAGATGTTCCAACCCGCTATTGGTTGGAAGCAGAAGTTCAGGGCATCCTTGCTTCGTGGAGCGGTAAAATGGAATTTGCAAAATGCGGATACTGTTTTTTCTTATGGTGGTAAGATTTCGTCCATAATTAAAAATCAAGGGGTTGATGAAAGCAAGATTATTGAAATTCCGACAGGCATTGCGAGCGACAAAATCAGGTCAATTTCAGAATCCGGCAAACACGGGGTTAGGCGATTTGTTTTTCTCGGGAGATATGAAAGAAGAAAAGGAATTGAAGAGCTAAATGAAGTGATAAAGCAGACAGTACCACGCGACAGTGTTTCATATTTATTCATTGGTGCAATTCCTCATAGCAAAAGATTGAAACGTGACGATGTTGAATACACAGGTGAGTTAAAAGACGTAACGGAAATAATCAGTCGAATTGATTCTTGCGATGTTTTGATCAGCCCCTCTCATTCAGAAGGAATGCCAAATGTAATAATGGAGGCGATGGCTAGGGGCCTAGGAGTAATTGCAACCGATGTAGGTGCTGTTAGCCTCATGGTAGATACAGATAATGGATGGCTTGTTAAGCCTGGTGATATTTCTGCACTGAAAAAGGCACTTACAGAAGCTGCTGATATGGATTTCAAGTCACTGAATGATAAGGGAGTGGCGAGTTTAAGGAAAGTAGAGTCTAAGTATAAATGGGAATTAATAGCACAGCAAACGGCGGATAGTTTGGTTCGGGCCGTCACAAATAGCTAATTTTGCTGCGCTTGATATAAAATGAGTTCTAATAAAGTTTATTTTCCAAATCTAAATGGGTTAAGGTTTTTCGCGGCTTTGGCGGTTATCTTTACGCATATTGAATTGGTAAAAAGAATGCTTGGCTTCGGAAGTCATTGGAGGGACTTGGATACACTTTCATTCCAAATTCCTGCAAATTCAATCTACCATAGAGAAATTAGCTGGGTTACTCCTTTGATAGCGAATAGTGGCCCCTTAGGTGTGGTTTTTTTCTTTGTTCTTTCTGGTTTTCTGATTACATACTTACTGTTCTCTGAAAAGGAGTTAATTTCAAGAATTTCCATTAAGCAGTTTTATATGCGCAGGATTCTTCGAATTTGGCCACTATATTACTTTGTAATGTTTCTGGGCTTTTTTGTTTTAAATAAATTGGCGCTTTTTGAAGTTCCAGTACAAAGCCGGGCAATGACAAATGACTATTGGGAGAACTTTTTCTTGTTTTTATTTTTATTGCCCAATTTATCTTTCTCAATGTACTTGGCGATGCCAAATATCGGACAGCTTTGGTCGATTGGAGTTGAAGAGCAATTTTATATTATTTGGCCTTGGATAATCAGGAAGACAAAAGGTTTCCTGAAAGCAATGGTCATTTTCACTGTAGTGCTAATTATTTTTAAAGTTATTGTTCTATTTGTTACCACGAATTACAGCGGTTATTGGTTTGGGGTCTTAAAAAAATTCGTTGCAATGTCCAAGTTGGAGTGCATGTCACTTGGCGGGATTGGGGCCTATTTATTGTTTTATAAAAAGGAGAAAATTGTAAATATTATAGAAAGCAAACTACTTTTTGTTCTTGCGATTTTGATTATTCCGATTCTGATCTTTTTTTCTTCTCGAACATTTCAAAATGGAATTTACCTGATTTATTCCGTAAGTTTCTTAGTTATTATTTTACATCTGAGTGCTGCAAAAAAACCAATTATTGCTCTTGAATACAAGTGGCTCAATTATCTGGGCAAAATTTCGTTTGGGATCTATATGTATCACATGATGTCTATTGCCCTTGTCTTACACATTGCTCGTGACTACTTTAAAATAGATCGTGACCTTTCAGGGACTCAGAATTTGATGGTTTACCTTGGTGTAATCGGAATAACTATTATTTTAGCGTCGCTTAGCTATTATGGTTTCGAGCGATACTTTATTCGATTGAAGAAAGGTGTTACAAATGTCACAAGTGGAGAGAACGCTAAATAGAAATTGAAATGTTTAGATGGATTGTTATAGTATCTATTTTTATAAGCATATTCATCAGCTCATATATTTTCTTTAGATATCCTTTTGAGTTTTATATTTCGTATGTAGTATTTATAGCATTGTTTCCAATTTTCTTTGTGAAATATGGTGTTCCAAGAGCTCCTGTATTGTTGTTTATTCCCATATTAATTGCCGGTGTTACATACTGCGCAATTGGTCTAAATACTTATGGTCAGTTTTTTAAGATTTTCATAGGGTTTTTCTCGAGTGTTTTATTCTACCACTATGTAGTGGAGTTATTCAATTTCGATTTAAAACTTCTTTTCAAATACTATATGAAAGCCAGTTACATAATGGCTTTGATTGGCATTTTTCAATTACTATCATTTTGGATTGGCTTCAGATATGGTTATGATTTTAGATGGCTTCTGAACAAGTGGGGATTCGTTCCCGGAGGACTGGGAATTCGAGTAAACGCACTTTTTAGCGAACCATCTTATTTTGCGGCAACAATTGCTCCAGCCTTTTTTGTAAGCGTTTATAATTGGACAGCAAAGGATGCCATTTTTATAACGCGTCGAACGAGTCTAATCATAATTGTGGCTTATTTAATCACATTCTCCAGTTTGGGAATTCTCGGTATTTTCTTGACGGTACTTCTCCTTTTGATCAATTTTGGGTTTGTCAGATACGCAATTGTCTTTATCCCCCTTGCTGTTGTTGTATTCAAATATTCTTATGAAAATGTGGACGAGTTCAGAGATAGATATGATTCAACGATAGAAATTTTCTCTTCAGGAAACTACAGCTCCTACGACATCAATGGTAGTAGTTTCGTACTCTACAACAACTATCACGTAGCACTTGAAAATTTTAAAAGAAATCCATTTTTTGGAACAGGCTTAGGCTCGCATCCAGTGGCATTCGACAAGTATAGTTTGACAAATCTAGAAGGAGCAGTTGAAATCGATTTCAATAAAATGGACGCGAACTCTATGCTTTTAAGATTGATGTCTGAAACGGGGTTGTACGGCTTATTTATATACCTGTTTCTTCTCGTGAAATGTTGGATTTTCAAAAAAGCTACAGATGAAAATGAAGTATGGGTTATGTCCAACGGACTTGCAGCGGTAATTATCCTTTACCTCATTCGTCAAGGGCACTACTTCCTTAATGGGTTCCCATTCTTCGTTTGGATGTACTACTATGTGGCAAAAGATAATTGGAAAAAAAGAGATGAGAAGTTACTCAAAACCGAGAAAGAACGTTTCGAGCTTCTCGCCAGCGCCGCAAATCGAAAGACCCTAAGGCAAACAACGTAGGCCCGGTTTTCCAATGAACCTCAATGTTTCTTCTAAAAACTAAATGGTCATCTACTAAATGTTTTCTGAACAATCCAGGCACCGTTGTATGATGGTATTTGTAGTTGTCTCTTATCAGTTGAGCACTGTTTTCATTCACACTTTCTAATGTGTTGTTCGGTGAAGCGAAATGAGTAATTTGAATGGAAAGTTTATCTTCTAATAGTTTTTTACTCTCAACAATTTCTTTTCGTGAATCAGTTTCATTCATGTCAGGATGTAGCAAATGTGAATGAGTGTGACACCCCACTACATGTCCCATTGAAACAAGCTCCTCGAGCTCTTCCCATGTCATTGGAGTTACATCTGAATTGCTCTTTTCTATTCGTTCCTTTTCGGGCCGAATGTTCGTTCGGTAGAATTCCGAAGGATTACTTGAGTTCACGAAATCTGGTACAATAAAGAACAATCCTGAGATTGAATTTTTCTCCAAAATTTTTGCTGCACGTAGATTGTTTTTTAATCCATCATCAAAAGTAAAAATGAGGTATGGTCCATTTTGATAGTTTGAAGGATTTTTCAAAAAATCTTCTAATTCATCGGGACTGAGTACGACATATTTTCGTCTCAATTTTGAGATAAGATTTTGAAACGTGGTTTCAAATTCAACCGGAATGGAGTGCATACACAGCACCACCAAATCATTTTGAGGAGTAAGCTCTCCAACTAAACGCTCTATGCGACCTACCAAGGATTTGTAAGTCTGAACAATCCATTTTTTCATCTTACCAAGTATCAATGTCCCCTCTAGAAATCCACCAGTTACTCCAATCTTTCACGGTATCGGCTAATTTTCCTTTAGCAATGAAATAAATCTGGCGATTTATTTTTCTAAATCCACTTTGAATTAGCAATTGCTTGAGTTCATTCGACTGATTATTGATTGCAATGCTCATCATTGAAACTGCACCGCTTTTCTTTACTTCTTTGCGAAGTGAGCGAAGAGCTTGCTCAAGTATCGCAATATCACTTGTAGAAGTAACCATTTTTCCGATGATCAACTCTTTAAGCCATTTCTTTCTTTGATGAATTTTAAATTCAAAAAGAACGCTTGAACCGTTGTGCTCGAATTTGTATCGGTAGTAATGTCCTAATTGAAATTGAAAACGGTAGGTGTCAAATTGTTGATCCTGCTGAACTGCATTAATTTCTGATGGCCACGAAATAATTTCAGGGTGACGTTGCTGAAAATGACGACTCATTCTAACGGAGGCATCGAAAAGCATCGATTTAACCGGCTGCATCGGTTTCACATACCATTGCAGATTAAATGGGTTTTTCCAATTGTTTTTCATGAAAGCCTTGAAACTAGCTTCTACTGGAAACCCAATCAGCAAGTCAATATCAATATTATTGTCCGGTTGATGTATAAAGTCAAGCATCTTCGTGAAAAGTCCCTTTCCCCTAAAATCGGGATGCACAATGCTGTTGCCAGATTGAAAGGCGCGTACAATCTGTCCATCAAATTGTACTGGCCAGTAAAAAAAAGATTGAAAACCGCCAATCTTTCCATTTTCTTCAGCTACAATCCTGATACATTGATCTTTCTGAAAGCTAGACTCATAAAACTCAAGAAATTGTCGTTCAAAAACTACAGGGTCAACCTTGTATTCTTTAACGAACATATCAATTACTTGAGGTCTCATCCAGTCTTGATATAGTAAAATGTTCATATTTGCGTAGCAATTTCGAGGGTGTAGTTATGAAAAGTATGCTTGTACTGTACAGAGAGTTGGCCGGATATTTCATGAATGTCATGGATTACCTTGCCGAAAACCATCAAGTAAAAATTGACATCATTGCCTATCCAATAGCTGCTGAAGCTCCTTTTCGTTTCGAAAATAGTGGAAAAATCCGAATATTTAAAAGGCAGGAAATGGATAATGCCAGTATTCAGAAGCTAATCGATGAAAATAACTATGATTTAATATTCTGTGGGGGTTGGTCTGATGAGGGTTACATTCAAATTGTAAAAAACAATAAAAGTATTCCTTCACTTATCGGATTCGACAAGCAATGGCTCGGTAGTACGAAAGATCAACTCGCAACGCTGTACCTCCGGTGGAAAGTGAAACCTCATTTCAACTTTGCTTTTGTTCCTGGAATGCAACAAAAGAAGTTTGCAATGAAAATGGGTTTTAAATCTGAAGAAGTGCACATGGGTGCATACGTTGGAGAGTCGGCGAGATTCGAAAGCGTTTTCCAAAAACGTTTAGCTAGTAATCAAGTCAAGAAAAAAATATTCTTCGTAGGAAGATACGCTCCCGAGAAAAATATACAACGCCTTTGGCAAGCCTTTACAGAGTGGAAAGGACGATCCTCAAATGAATGGGAGTTGCACTGCATCGGCACAGGAGTTTTATGGGAGCAGCGACCCGACAATTCGTTTATTTTTCATCATGGGTTTTTGCAAGGTGATGCTCTTTTAAATACAATAGAAGATGGAGCGGTTTTTATACTTCCGAGTCATTACGAACCCTGGGGAGTGGTGGTAAACGAATTTGCACAAAGCGGTTATGCACTCGCCTTGACGCCAGCAATAGGTGCCGCGACTTATTTTAATACTCCAAAAAATTGTTGGATGTTCGAAGCTTCTTCTTCTGAAAATTTTATTGAATTATTCGAAAGAATTAATGCTACTTCAACGGAACAGCTATTAGCAATGGGAGTGGAGAGTCATAAACTTGCCGCAGATCTCAACGAGGAACAATACGCTCAATCTATTTTAAAAATGATGAAGTAACGCACACGTTCCGTACCTTCGTGCGGCTAGAACAACAAACCCTATATGTGCGGAATTACTGGTGTTATTAATATAGTTTCAAAAGAACCTTTGAATGTAATTGTTCAAAGAATGAATCTAGCCATAGCCCATCGAGGACCAGACGCTGATGGGATATTTTTCGAAAATAACATAGCATTAGGGCACCGTCGACTGAGTATCATTGATACCTCTGATGCAGGAAATCAGCCTTTTTACAGCTCCGATCAAAACATCGTTGTCGTATTCAATGGAGAGATTTACAATTATCTTGAATTGAAACAGGAACTGGCTCAAGAGTATCAGTTCAAAACTTCATCTGACACGGAGGTAATTATTGCGGCTTATTTGAAATGGGGCGAGAAGTGTGTAGAGCACTTTATTGGAATGTTTGCAATCGCCATTTTTGATAAGATTGAAAACAAAACCATCATATTTAGAGATCGACTTGGGATAAAACCTATATACTTTTTTCATAAAGAAAATGGTATAGCATTCGCCTCTGAGATAAGGTCACTCATGGCTTCGAAATTATTTGAACCTAAAATTTCCAAAAAAGGATTTATTCAATACCTAAAGTACCAAACGGTGCATACTCCAAACACAATTTTGGATGGAGTTCAAATGCTTAAGCCTGGTCATTTTATTGTTGCGAATAACGACGGGATTGCAATCCAGAAGTATTGGAGTTTAGAAGAGCAATGTCTTGATTCGACACAAATGGAGCGTGAAGAAGTAAAGAGAAATGTGAGAGAGATTTTGGAAAGTGCTGTGGAAATGAGGATGAGGTCTGACGTGCCTTTTGGAGCTTTTCTTTCGGGTGGAATAGACTCAAGCATCATAGTTGGATTGATGGCCAAAAAATCGGCACATCAAGTCAAAACGTTTTCAATCACATTCAATGAAGAGGAATATGACGAAGGGAAATATTCGCGCTTAATTGCTGAAAAATACAACACCGATCATACAGAAATTAAATTGTCTGCCGGTGATTTTTTGAATTTAGTACCCGATGCGATCAATGCAATGGATCATCCTAGCGGTGATGGTCCCAACACATATGTGGTCTCAAAAGTAACAAAGGAAAAGGGAGTGAAAATGACGCTCTCGGGACTGGGAGGAGATGAGTTGTTTGCAGGATATGATGTGTTTAAAAGACTTCATGCGCTGGATCAGAAAAAGTGGTTGGCAAGTACTCCTAAAGCAATCAGAGGCGCTGTAGGAAGCGCTGTGATGTGGATGAAGCCTAACGTTGCAGGTGAGAAAATTTCGGAATTATTAAAGTCTTCAGAACTCAAACTCGACCCTGCATACAAATTAAGTCGCCAAGTTTGGATGGACAAGTCCATCGGGAAAATGATAAAAAAATTCGATGCGAAAAATCAATATGATTTTCCATTCGAAGAATTAGAACCAGAGGAAAATGGAGTTATTTCATATGTTTCGAAAAGGGAAATGAGTTCATACATGATGGATGTATTGCTTAGAGATTCCGATCAAATGAGCATGGCACATGCATTAGAAATTCGAGTTCCATTCATCGATCATCGCCTTGTGGAATTCATATTAAAGCAAAATGATGCGGTTAAATTTCCGCATTCACCAAAAGAATTGTTGGTAGATGCTTGCAGCGATGTGATTCCGAGAGAAATCGTAGATAGAAAGAAAATGGGATTTACATTTCCTTGGGCTATTTGGATGAAAAATGAATTGAAACCATATGCCGAAGAAGGTTTGGACGCATTGTGCAAACTTGATTTTATCAATGGGGATCAAGTAAAAGTATATTGGCAAGAATTTCTAAATGGAAGCCAAATGATAACTTGGTCTCGCATGTGGCCATTAGTTGTACTCGGTCATTGGATGAAAAAAAATGGTATTGGACAATAGAAAAAAAATACTTGTTTTCAGTGATTGGTTCGTACCTGGTTATAAAGCTGGAGGACCCATTCGATCGCTTTTTCATATTACCCAAAATGTTCGTCACGATTTTTTTGTAGTCACACGAAATACCGACTATCACTCAACAATTCCGTATGACAATGTTTCAACCAATGAGTGGAATACACTTTCCTCCAACTGTAAAGTTTTCTATATCCCCGAAGCTGAATTTACAAATGAAGTGATTGAAAAGTTGGTGAAGGAAATTCAACCCGAATGGATTTATTTGAATTCATTGTTTTCACCCAACTTTACCATCAAGCCTCTTTGGGTTCTCAGAAAATTGGGAATGTTATCTCAAACGATTGTAGCTCCCCGGGGTATGCTTACTTCAGGAGCTTTATCTATTAAATCTAGAAAGAAAAGAGTTTTCATTTTTCTAGCCAAATATCTAGGGTATTACAAAGGTGTAAAATGGCATGCTACAAATCCAGATGAAATACAAGAAATAAAATCAAGATTTGGTGCGGGTGCAAATGTTCATTTAGCACCGGTATTATCTGCAAGTGCTCCGGATAAATTAACTAATAGAATCAAAGAGGTCAATGTACTTCGATTAGTAACCTTGGCGAGAATTAGCCCTGAAAAGGGCGTTAGAGAAGCAATTGAATGGGTATGTAAAATACCGAATGTTTGTTCGGTTTCGCTGGATGTGTTCGGTGCTATTCCTGATACGGAGTACGCAAAAAAGTGCAAGGAGTTGGCCGAGGCCTCGGAAGGAAGGGTGAGTATTAAGGGTGAAATTAATCCGAACTTAATTTCTCAAACCTTAGGTGAATATCACTTTTTTATTCTTCCTACTAAAGGTGAAAATTTTGGTCATGCCATTGCGGAATCTTTAGTCAATGGTGTACCAGTTATAATTTCTGACAGGACACCATGGAAGGATATTATGAGTAAAAATGCGGGTTGGGATCTTCCGTTAGATAAAGACGAATTTATTCAAGCCATAAAGCAGGCTTGTATTATGGATCAAAAGGAATTTGATAAAATGGTGGTTTCGGCTCAATCTATTGGAAATGAGTTAACAAACTCTCCAGAAATCATTCGGGCCAACCAACTTTTATTCGAATAAATTCATATAATTATTCCGAAAAATAATTTTTACATTAGGATAATATTGCAGCCGTATTTCGCCTTTAATTTGCCGTCCAATAAACAAACATGAACATTGCTATTCTATCACGCGACCCTAAGCTATACAGCACCAAGCGACTTGTAGAAGCTGGGGAAAAAAGAGGTCATAGCGTCCGAGTGCTCGACCACTTGAAATGCAATCTGGTGATTGAGAAAGAAAATCCGAAGATCATTTACGGTGGGGAAGAAGTCAAAGGAGTTAATGCCATCATTCCTAGAATTGGTGCTTCCGTTACCTTTTATGGTACCGCAGTAGTGCGTCAATTTGAGATGATGAACATTTTTACCGCAGTGGAGTCTCAATCGCTTGTTAGAAGTCGTGATAAACTCAGAAGCCTTCAAATATTGTCGAGAGCTGGTCTAGGTCTTCCCAAAACGGTATTCACGAACTATTCTAAAGACGTGGATAGAATTTTGAAAGAAGCGGGGGGAGCTCCTCTTGTCATCAAACTTCTTGAAGGTACTCAAGGGTTGGGAGTGGTATTGGCCGAGAATAAGAAAGCAGCTACTTCAGTTATTGAGGCATTCAATGGTTTGAAGGCACGTGTCATTGTTCAGGAATTCATCAAGGAAGCAAAAGGAGCGGACATACGAGCATTTGTGGTAGACGGTCACGTTGTAGGGGCTATGAAACGTCAAGCGAAAGAAGGGGAGTTTAGATCGAATTTGCACCGCGGCGGTACAGCTGAGTTGTATGAATTGACGGCAGAGGAAGAAATCGCTGCAATCAAAGCTGCAAAGGCGTTGAAACTTGGTGTTGCAGGGGTGGATATTTTACAGAGTGATCGCGGTCCTTTGATTATTGAGGTGAACTCTTCACCAGGACTAGAAGGAATTGAAGCGGCAACTGGAAAAGATATCGCAGGCCAAATCATTAAATACATCGAGAAAAACGTGTAATCAGTGGTGACCCAATAGGTGCACTTGATTCACATCTACAAGAAACTTCTTAAGCAGGGTTTTACGTCCTATTAAGACTTGATACTTCATTTCAGAACGATCGGTGAGGGTGACATCCGAACGGATGTCACGTCCTCCGATCTTAATCTTTATCTTTACGCTATATCGTACCTCACTTTGTCCAAAGGAATTTTTAACCTCTCTTTGAGTGTAGTTGGCGAAATGAAAAGTTCTGTTCCCATTTCCATCTAGATTAAAAACGGCCTCCAGTTGAGTTAGACCGTCAACTTGAACCTCCCTGCAGGATTCACAATGAATGGCTGTACGAAATGCGCCTGTGTCAATTTTAGCCTCCACATGTACGTTGCCCAAGTCAGGCAAAGTGATTCTTTCCCTGCGACCAATAATCTGTAGTGGAACTTGGTGCTTTGACATATTAACCTTGTAACACGCGTTTTACAATTTCACTTATAGCCTTACCATCAGCTTTACCCGCCAAGGCCTTACTGGCGGCACCCATTGCCTTTCCCATGTCAGCCATAGAACTTGCTCCAACTTCACTCATAATTGCTTTCACTGCTTCCTCTAACTTCTCACCAGTGAGTTGCTCTGGCAAATACGCCTTAATCACATCAGCTTGCTTCTGTTCCTCCTCAGCAAGCTCGGGTCTATTTTGACTTTTATAAATCTCAATAGATTCCATGCGCTGCTTGTATAGCTTATTCAATACCGCCATTCCTTGCGCCTCATCCACCGTTCCTTCACTTCCTTCTTTTGTCATTTCCAAAAGCAATTTACTCTTGATGTCGCGAAGTGCCATTAATTTATCTTTCTCACCCGCTTTCATAGCGGCTTTGATGTCCTCGTTGATGCGTTCTGTAAGATTCATATCATGAATTTTTTTCAAAAGTACTAAATTAAATTCGTTTATATTTGAACCGAACGTTCATTCGAATCACATGAAAAAAACGATTTCAAGAAAAGAAAAAGTCCTAAAAACTGCCCTTCAAATGGTAGCTTCTGGAGGATTCCAGGGCGCACCAATTGCTGAACTTGCATCGAAGTCAAAAGTTGCAGTAGGAACAATCTACCACCACTTTGCAAACAAAGATGAAATGGTGAAGGCAATGTATCTTTATTGCAAGGAAGAGATGGCAGCAGCCATTGCCCCAGCTTTTGAAGGAAAGAACAACACTGCTAAGAAATTTGACTTAATGTGGAGCGCGGTTATGAATCACGCTACTTCGAATGCAGTTCAAATTTCATTCATGGATCAATTCAGTTCTAGTCCACTGATCAACGCTTCTGTTTCTAAAGATGCGTCGAAATTTGACGCTGCCTCAGTAAAGTTTTTCGCGGACGGAATTAAAAGCAAAGACCTGAAAAAATCGGAACCAGAGTTGCTTCACGAATTCTTCATGACCAATGCAATTGCAGCAGCTAGAAAAGCATCAAAAGGCAAGAAAAAAGGTGCCGATAAAGAAGTAGCAGCGCTCAAGGAAATGACTTGGTCTGGCCTTAAGAAATAATCAATTTTCTCAATAAAAAAGAAAGCCTCCCGATATGAATCGAGAGGCTTTTTATTTTGACCGAATGTTCATTCGGTTTTCAATTACATCATTCCGCCCATTCCGCCACCTGGCATTGCCGGCATTGCTGGAGCGTCTTCTTTAATGTCAGAAATTACACATTCTGTAGTCAACAACATTCCTGCGATTGATGCTGCATTTTCCAATGCTACACGGCTCACTTTCGTTGGGTCAATTACACCTGCTTCAAACATGTTTTCGAATTGCTCAACTCTTGCATTGTATCCGAAATCATCTTTTCCTTCTCTCACTTTCTGAACAATTACTGCACCTTCACCTCCAGCATTGGCAATAATTTGACGCAACGGTTCTTCAATTGCTCTTCTTACAATTGCGATTCCAGTTGTTTCATCTTCGTTCAATCCCTTCATGTTGTCCAAAGCACCCGCAGCGCGGATATATGCTACGCCACCGCCTGGAACAATTCCTTCTTCTACTGCAGCTCTTGTTGCATGTAAAGCATCGTCAACACGGTCTTTCTTTTCCTTCATTTCAACTTCAGTAGCAGCTCCAACGTAAAGTACTGCAACTCCTCCAGCCAACTTTGCTAAACGCTCTTGAAGCTTTTCTTTATCGTAGTCTGAAGTAGTTTTCTCAATCTGAGATTTGATTTCAGCAACACGAGCTTTGATAGCTTCTTTGTCACCTGCACCATTTACGATAGTGGTGTTATCTTTATCTACAGTGATTTTCTCTGCACGACCGAGGTCAGTCAATTCTGCATTCTCAAGTTTGAAACCTGTCTCCTCGCTGATTACATTGCCACCAGTCAGTACTGCGATATCTTGCAACATTGCCTTACGACGATCACCAAAGCCAGGAGCTTTAACAGCAGCAACTTTTAAAGCCCCACGAATTTTATTTACTACAAGTGCAGCCAATGCTTCACCGTCAACATCCTCAGCAATAATCAAAAGAGGACGGCTGGTTTGAGCTGTTTTTTCTAGTACTGGAAGAAGTTCTTTCATACTTGAAATCTTCTTGTCGTAAATCAAGATGTAAGCATTTTCCAATTCAGCTTCTTGATTTTCTGCATTGGTCATGAAGTAAGGACTCAAATAACCTCTGTCAAACTGCATACCTTCTACAGTTTTTACTTCAGTTTCTGTGCCTTTCGCTTCTTCAACCGTAATCACCCCTTCTGTTCCAACTTTCTTCATTGCATCTGCAATCAATGTACCGATAGCATCGTCATTGTTTGCTGAAATCGAAGCTACTTGCTTGATTTTCTCATAATCAGTACCTACTGTTTTAGAGTTTGCTGCAAGTTCTGTTACTACTGCTTGAACAGCTTTGTCGATACCTCTTTTCAAATCCATTGGGTTGGCTCCGCTGGCTACGTTCTTCAATCCTGCCGTCACAATAGCTTGAGCAAGCACAGTTGCTGTAGTTGTTCCGTCACCAGCAAGATCTGCTGTTTTAGATGCAACTTCTTTAAGCATTTGAGCGCCCATATTTTCTACGGCATCCTCTAGCTCAATTTCTTTCGCCACAGTTACACCGTCTTTAGTGATATGCGGAGCACCGAATTTTTTATCGATTACTACATTTCTTCCTTTTGGTCCCAAGGTAACTTTAACAGCGTTTGCTAAAGCGTCTACACCAGCCTTCAACTTTTCACGAGCTGCGACATCAAAGGTGATTTCTTTTGCCATATCCTTTCTTTTTAATTTTTAAATGAAGTTAAACAATTGCGAAAATGTCTGATTCGCGCATAATCAAATACTCTTTGCCTTCCACTGTAATTTCGGTTCCTGAATATTTACCATACAAAACTTGGTCTCCAACCTGTACAGTCATAGGCTCATCTTTTTTACCACTTCCTACAGCAACTACAGTTCCGCGCTGAGGCTTTTCTTTAGCTGTGTCTGGAATGTAAAGGCCGCTAGCAGTTGTAGACTCTGCAGCTGCGGCTTCTACGATCACTCTGTCTGCGAGAGGTTTGATTGAAACTGACATATTTCTGTGTTTTTATTATTAAAGTGAAATTATTTTTTCGTCCGCCGCTAGTCATTTTCTGTGCCAACTGAGTTTTGGCATATTAGAATGAAAATTTTGGCAGACTGCAAAAAAAAAATGACAATGTGGTTTGTCACATTGTCATTTTTATATCGGTTATATTCTGTCAAATATTAGTTCGCTGGTAGAGCGTCTTCAGCACCTGTGGTGTTTTCGATTTGCGTACCTTCATCATCAAAGTTCGACTTGCGAGTAGAGTAGAAGCTTGCAGATGCCAAACACAATACAAATAGTGCTACCGCCAAATACCATGTTGACTTTTCTAAGAAGTCAGCTGTGCGCTTCACACCACCTACTTGTGATGCTCCTTGAAATCCTGCTGCCAATCCACCACCCTTTGGGTTTTGAATAAGAACTGCAACGCCCAAAAGAAGGGACACGAGAACGATTAAAATGAAGATAAAAGTTGACATAGTTATATCTTTTTATTCTGATTCAGATTTTTTAATTGGGCTGCAAAGTAAATGCTTTTTTCCGGATAAAGTGCAATAAGTTGACGATAAACCTTTCGCGCCTTGTCAAATTTGCCCTGAGCCACAAATAATTTAGCCATAGTTTCCGTCACAACAGAGAAGTCTTCTTCATAGCTTTCCTTGCCCAAATTTTGATTATGAGTGTAGTCGGAAGCCTTACCGGGAGTGATTTTTGGCTGTTCACGGATAAATTTATCGATCAAGGATTTTTGCAAATCCAATGGCGACTTCACATTCATTTTGGACGGTGAAACAGGGGCAGGTCTTTCTTCAAAGTCTTCACTGTTCTCTACGCTTTCTTGAGGCGTTTTAACTTCCTGTGGGCCAGTTTTATGTGATTGGATTCGTGCTGCGCGCTCCATCATCAGCTGAGCATAAGACTTTTCGCCCTCAATTTCCCTGGTTTCCTCCTCAGTATCCAATTCCTCGAGCTTCTCCATCTCTTCCAACTCCTCCACTTCATCTTCATCCAATTCCATCTCAATACTGCTATGGATGGCCTCTACTAAAATATCTCTATCTAAAGGGTCATAATCTTTAGCCTTTACTGATTTTGCCTCTTCGATTTTGTCTTCCTCTTCTTCTTCAGGAGCTTTCTCCTGCTGAAACTGAGTTTTAAACTCTTCAAACGCTGCGCTAACTGCTTTCCGAACACTTGACTCCAAGCTAGGCTCTTCAGAAGATTCTTCTTCGGATATTACATCATCCTCTTCATGCTGTTCTAAAGTCAATTCTTCCAACTTCTCTAATTCCTCCACCAAATCCAACGCCTCCACTTTCTCTACACTCTCAATCTCCTCCAACTCCTCCAACTCCTCCAACTCTTCCAACTTCTCCAGCTCTTCCAACTTCTCCAACTCTTCCAGCACCTCCACATTCTCCACCTCATCTACCTTTTTTATGTAATCATAAAGCACCGTTCGGTCGCTAGCATAAACGGCCGCTTGCTGCAATTGGTCTGCAAAGCGGTGATCATTTTTTTCTTGGTAAAGCTTGGCAAGCAAAACGTGTGCGGTAGAGAAGTAAGGGTACTCGGCTTGAATGCGCTCAAGTTCCTCCACAGAAATTTTAGCCCTTAAAGCAGGGTTTTCGATGGCTTGATATATGAGCGTTTTATCCAATTTATTACCAGTTTCCTACGCTTGAGTTGTAAATTTCCTGAAGCAGCTGATCATTAATTTCCTTCCAAAGTTCTTCTTCTACGGAAAGGAGGTCAGATGCTGCTGGGTAGTCTGCGAATTTCGTAAAAGATCGGTCAAAACTCAAAGCAGGCTCAAGAGTATTCGTGTATTTTACTTTAATACTTATACTCAGTCGGCTCAAGGAGGCTGTTTCATTATCCTGGATGGCTACCGGAGCGATGTTGTAATCCGTTACAAAGCCTTCATATTGCAACTCCCCATTCGATTCTGCCAACTTCAATGGACTTTGGCTTAATAGCAAATCCTTTAGCGACTCGGTCAATCGCTGCGCATATATCGGATTAGCGAGTGCCGTTTGCGTTTTGAATAAGTCAACTGAAAATGTTTTTGCACCGCTAAATTGTCCTCCTGTAAGAGAATAATTTACTGTGCAGGATGCCAGCATAAGCGCAAAGAAAAACATCATCAATCTTGAACTATTCATCTTACTTCGCCAAATTATATTCTTTGATTTTTCGATACAGAGTTCTTTCAGATATACCCAATTCTTGGGCTGCATATTTGCGCTTATTCTTGTGCTTTTGAAGTGCTTTTTTAATCAAATCTTTTTCGCTGTCAGTAAGACTCAAAGACTCTTCAACTTCTTCATGTGACGAATGCGACACATGCGATTCCGATTGAGGTTGTGCCACATGGATAAGGCTTGTTGATGTGCTTTGAGGATACTCTAATTCTTCATGGTGCTCTTCCAAATGATCATCTTCTTGAAAGACCTTTTGAAATAATGCGGCATTCTCTTTATTGGCCACAAAATTCCCTCCACTTTGAATCATTCCCAATACCAGTTTTTTCAAATCGGTAAGGTCATTTTTCATATCAAAAAGCACTTTGTATAATATTTCCCTTTCCGTGAAATCAGCTCCCGCACTTCCGTTTTTACCCACAATCATGGGTTTACTGCTGAAACTGTCTGCTGGTAAATATCTTCTCAAGGTGTCCGAAGAAACTTCTCTTAATTCTTCGAGCACACTCATTTGCTCAGTGATATTTTTCAATTGGCGAACGTTTCCAGGCCAATTGTAATTCATCAATAATTGCTCAGCGTCAGGTGTTAGCTGTAGCACTGGCATTCTGTATTTTTCAGAAAAATCGGTTGTGAATTTTCTAAACAATAATGGAATATCATCTCTTCGTTCACGAAGGGATGGCATGTGAATGGGAACCTGATTTAATCTATAATAAAGGTCTTCTCTGAATTTTCCAGCTTGAATAGCAGCATTAAAATCAACGTTGGTTGCCGCAACTACTCGAACATTTGTTTTAATCACTTTTGAAGAACCGACACGAATTATTTCTCCGGTTTCCAATACACGAAGTAAGCGCACTTGTGTGCCCAATGGAAGTTCCGCTACTTCATCTAGGAAAATTGTTCCTCCATTTGCCTCTTCAAAATATCCTTTACGCGCCTCGTGTGCGCCCGTAAATGATCCTTTTTCGTGACCAAAAAGTTCACTGTCAATAGTGCCTTCTGGAATAGCTCCACAGTTCACAGCAATATAGGGAGCGTGTTTTCTAGCGCTAAGCTGATGAATAATCTTTGGAACCACTTCTTTACCTACACCACTTTCCCCATTGATAAGCACAGACATATTGGTGGGAGCCACCTGTATAGCCACGTCCAATGCCCTGTTGAGCAATGGTGAATGACCAATGATTTCGAATCTTTGTTTTACTGCTTGAATTTCCATAATAAGGACGACGAAGATACTGACGATTTGTCAGTAAATCAGAAAAAAAACTTGTTAAATGCGTTTTTTCTAGGCTGAAATAACTCTAGGATACACTGAAGTGATTTCACCAATCAAAGTCACCGCTGTGCAGTCGTTTACACGAACATCCACGTAATCTCCTGGTTGGGCATCTCCTTTCGGAAACACACAAACTACGTTTTGTGAATTTCGACCGTGGTAATGTTCTTCAGATTTCTTTGAGATGCCTTCCACAAGCACCCGTTGGATTTTACCAACGTGTTGCTTGGTGCGCTCTGCGCTGCAGGTCATCTGAAGGTCAATAATTTCCTTCAATCGACGTCCTTTTACCTCTTCTGAAATATCGTCTTCGTACTTTCTTTCAGCCAATGTTTTTGGTCGCTCGCTGTACTTAAACATGTATGCCATATCGTAGCGAACTTGAGCCATCAAAGAAAGGGTCTCTGAATGTTCCTCTTCTGTTTCACCACAGAAACCAGCAATAATATCCGTGCTGATCGCGCAATCGGGCATGATGCGATTGATAGCATCAATGCGATTCAAATACCACTCACGAGTGTAGCCGCGATTCATCTTCTTTAATACTGGGCTGCTTCCACTCTGAACAGGAAGGTGAATGTACTTGCAGATGTTGTCGTACTTCGCCATCACATGGAGCACATCATCGGTCATATCCTTAGGGTGACTCGTAGAAAAACGAACTCTCAAATCTGGAGATACCAAAGCTACCATTTCCATCAATTGAGCAAAATTGGTAGTAGGTTCACCTGGATTCACGATTTCACCTTTGTTGGTGATGTTCCATTTATAACTGTCTACGTTTTGGCCAAGAAGAGTTACCTCGCGATAGCCCATGTTGAACAAATCTGTAGCCTCTTTTACAATACTTTGAGGATCACGACTTCTTTCTCTACCACGCGTAAATGGCACAACGCAGAAAGAACACATGTTGTCGCACCCGCGCATAATTGAAATAAATGCCGTAATACCGTTGCTATTCAAACGAACAGGTGTGATTTCCGCGTAAGTTTCCTCACGGCTCAATAGGACATTCACCGCCTTTTGACCTGAATCTACTTGATCTACAAGATTGGGTAGATCGCGATATGCATCTGGTCCAACCACAAGGTCAACCAGTTTTTCTTCTTCTAAAAGTTTTTCTCGAAGGCGCTCAGCCATGCATCCCAAAACACCAACCACCATCTCTGGCTTTCTTTTTTTGATGCTTCGGAAATAATCCAATCGACCACGCACTCGTTGTTCGGCGTTGTCGCGAATTGCACAAGTGTTTAATAGGATTAAATCGGCTTCTTCGGGATCTCGCGTAGTGGAGAACCCAGCTTCAGACATTATGGAAGCTACAATTTCGCTATCAGAAAAATTCATCTGACATCCATAGCTTTCCAACAATAATTTCCTTCCTTTTAATTCTGAAGGGTTGTCAATCATCAAGAACTCCCCTTGACGATTCTCATCGATTACTTTTTCTTCCACAGTGTTTGGCTGTATTGAAAATGGTTATTAAAGCCGCAAAGATAGGGGTATTTCAACCTACTTTATATATGTTATTCAGAATACGAATAGAATACTGAATGTTAAGCAAAATGACAATCCCAAATAAATCCGTCTATTTTTGCCCCGACCATTTTGAAATGTGGCTCATGATTTTTGAGCGAAAAAACGAGTGAAAGTATGTCAAAAAACCTAGTAATAGTAGAGTCTCCAGCTAAAGCAAAAACAATCGAAGGATACCTCGGTAAGGATTTTACCGTGAAGTCCAGTTACGGTCACGTAAGGGATTTGCCGAAGTCGGATGTCGCTATTAACGTAGAAAATAATTTTGAACCGGTATATGAAATAACTGCTGATAAGGTGGATGTGGTGAAGGAACTGAAGAAGTTAGCAGATAAGGCCGAAACGGTTTGGTTAGCAACGGATGAGGACCGCGAAGGGGAGGCCATTTCATGGCACTTGCTCGAAGCGCTCAAATTACCAATCAGCAAAACCAAGCGAATTGTTTTTTCTGAAATTACCAAAAAGGCGATCTTGAATGCCATTGAAAAGCCAAGAACACTCGATGTGGATTTGGTGAATGCTCAACAAGCTCGACGCGTCTTGGACAGACTGGTGGGTTTTGAACTTTCTCCTGTACTTTGGAAAAAGGTTAGACCAAGCTTGAGCGCGGGTAGAGTACAGTCAGTGGCGGTGAGAATAATAGTAGAACGCGAAAGAGATATTCAAGCCTTTGTTGCCAATGTGTTTTACAACGTAAAAGCGAATTTTGATCTAGGATCTGCTGTTCTGAAAGCCGACTTGGCCAAGAAACTGACAGAAAGTAAAACAGCTTCTGAGTTTTTGGAAAAGTGTGTTGGCGCACAATTCAGCATTTCTGGTATCGAAACAAAACCAGCGAAAAGAACTCCGGCAGCTCCTTTTACCACTTCTACACTTCAGCAGGAAGCGGGTCGCAAACTAGGATTCAGCGTGAGTCGCACGATGGTGGTAGCACAGCGACTTTACGAAAGCGGAAAGATCACCTATATGAGAACAGATAGCGTTAACCTATCTGATTTCGCGATGGATGCTGCCAAAGCGGAAATTTCGAGTTCTTACGGAGAAAAATATTCAAAGCCTCGCCAATACACCAGCAAGGCAAAAGGTGCACAGGAAGCCCACGAAGCCATTCGTCCTACCGAAATGTCAGCGCATCAAATCAGTGGCGAGCGCGATGAAGAGCGTCTGTACGATTTGATTTGGAAGCGCACTATCGCCTCTCAAATGGCGGATGCAGAATTGGAAAAAACTACTGCCACCATTGCAATCAGCACTACCACGGATGTTCTGCAAGCGAAAGGTGAAGTCATCAAATTCGATGGATTCTTGAAAGTTTACATGGAGAGTTCTGACGATGAAGATGAAAATGAAGATGGCGACAGCGGAATGCTTCCTCCTTTAAACATCGGTCAGAAATTGGATTTGATGGATATGACGGCAACGCAGCGTTTTACGCAAAAGCCATCGCGTTACTCGGAAGCTTCATTGGTAAAAAGACTTGAAGAATTAGGAATTGGAAGACCTTCTACATACGCCCCAACGATTTCTACTATTCAAAATAGAGAATACGTTGAAAAACGCGAGAAAGAAGGCACACCAAGAGCATACGAAGTATTGACATTGAAAAATGATCAAATTTCTAGAGAAGAAAAATCTGAAATGACTGGAGCTGAAAAGGCGAAGTTGTTTCCGACAGATATTGGAATTGTGGTAAATGACTTTCTAGTTGATCAATTTCCAAATATTTTGGATTACGGATTTACTGCTAAAGTAGAAGATGAGTTCGATGATATTGCTACTGGGAAAATGCAGTGGCAGGATATGTTGAAACGTTTCTACACACCATTCCACGCTAACGTGAAAGAGACTATAGAGTCTGCTGAAAGAGCAACAGGAGAGCGTGAATTGGGAACCGACCCAGAGACGGGCAAGCCAGTTATTGCGAGAATCGGAAGGTTCGGTCCAATCGTTCAAATTGGAGCAAGCGACGACGATGATAAAAAGTTTGCATCCCTCCGTCCAGACCAAAGCATTGGAAATATTTCTTTAGAGGAAGCACTTAAGTTGTTCGATTTGCCGAGAAATCTAGGGGAGTGGGATGGCAAACCAATCGTAGTAAACGTGGGTCGATTTGGTCCATACGCAAAGCATGGCGATACATTTGCAAGCTTGAAAGTGAAAGAAGGTGATGATCCATACACCATCGAGTTCGATCGTGCAAAACAGTTGATCGTGGATAAAAGGGAAGCTGCCGCGAAAGCACTTATTCAATCTTTCCCTGACCGTCCAGAAGTACAAGTATTGAATGGTCGATTCGGAGCGTACATCAAAGTGGGCAAGAACAATTATAAGATTCCAAAAGACAAGGATGCTCAAACCATCACACTTGAGGAAATCGACAAAATAGTTGAGGAAACTCCAGTCAAGCCTGCACGCGGGGGGCGCGGAAGTAAAGCCGCAGCTAAAAAAGCTCCTGCTAAAAAGGCTGCAGCTAAAAAAGCACCAGCGAAAAAAGCCGCTGCCAAAAAATCGGCTACTAAGAAAAAATAACTGCTAAGAACGAGGTGTTAATACATCTTGGTTTTTATCAAAAAAAGACGTCTGTCTGAGGGTATTTTCGTAACCTCTTACAGACGTTTTTTTATGGATATAAGCGTATTTTTTAAACCAGTTTCTCTCAGAGATTTCAATATCGACGACCAACAGCCAGCATTGTGGGGCAACAATGCTACTTTTTTTACTGGAGATTTAGAAGAAATCGAAGGTAAAAAGTTGGCACTAATTGGTGTGGCCGAAGATAGAAATGGCGGGCAGAATACTGGCACGGCGCTAGGTCCAAACGATGTAAGACAGGAACTTTATGCTTTATATCATTTTGACAGAAATCCTGATTTTATTGATCTAGGAAATATTGAAGCGGGCAATGAAGTGAGTGATACCTATTTTGCGCTCAATCAAACTTGTCAGTATCTCCTCAAGAAGAATATCATCCCAATTATTATCGGGGGCTCACAGGATTTGACTTATGCCAACTATTTGGCTTATGAAAAAATGGAGCAGACTGTGAATTTGGTGACGATAGATCATCGATTAGACTTTGGGTCACAGCCAGAGGATGAGACGTCAAGAGGATATTTGAACAAAATTGTGCTTCATAAGCCGAATTATTTATTCAATTACAGCAATATCGGGCATCAGCGCTATCTCACTGATCCGCAAATGTTGGACTTGATGAATAAGATGTATTTCGACGCTTATCGAATTGGCGAAATGCAACATCAGTTTATTCTTCGAAACGAACCTGTGATTCGAAACGCGGATTTGTTGAGCATCGATATTTCAGCTATCAGAATGGGGGAGAGCCCTGGATGCGCCTATGCCGGTCCCAATGGATTTTACGGACATGAAGCTGCACAACTTTGCTGGTATGCGGGAATGAGCGATAAACTGACCTCCTTCGGAATTTACGAATACAATCCAGCTTTTGATAGAGATAGGCAGTCCGCAAAGCTTATCGCACAAATGATTTGGTGCTTTGTGGACGGGTTTTTAATGCGTAAGAGCGATTACCCCGTAGGTTCATACGACGATTATTTGAAGTATATCGTTAATCTCACTACAGAGTCACATGAGTTGATTTTTTACAAGAGCAATAAAAGTGACCGATGGTGGATGGATGTGCCATATCCGGCAGGAAGCGAAAGCAAGTACGAACGCCATCATTTAGTACCCTGCACGTACGAGGAGTATCAACAAGCTACGAATGATGAAATGCCGGATAAGTGGTGGAAAACTTATCAAAAATTAGTCTAAGAAAATCGAGGTTTTATAGGGGTTTATATCGGGTTTGTCGCCCATAGTTGTTACTTGGAGGTGAAAATCCCTTTAATAAACACGTAACATTCGGTGAATTTTTTTTTGTCAAGTTGAAAAAGTTCTTACTTTAGCGACTTTGCAAAAAATACCTTTTTAACCGAAGAGACGCTTAACCCATTAGAAACCAAATATGAAGAAGAGTTTACTCATCATTGCTATATTCTCCTCCCTTTCAGTTTTTGCTCAGCAAGACCCGCAAATGACATTTTGGATGTTTGATCGCCAGTCATTCAATCCGGGAGCAGCAGGTATGGATCCGATGCATTGTTTGTCGCTTTTCTATCGCGACCAATGGGATGGATTTAACAGAGACCCAAAAACTACTTTGTTTAATTACAGTGGTAACGCTAATCTTGGCGGTATCAGAACGGGTGTCGGTGTTACTTTCTTCAATGACGTTTTGGGTCAAGAAAAGAATAACGTATTCCGTGCTTCATTAGCTCCAAAGTTCGACTTGAATGGTCACACATTAAGTATTGGATTAAACTTCGGAATGATGAACAAGAAATTGGGTGCAAGTTGGGTGTATATCGATCCAAACGATGCTTCAATTCCAGATAAAGAAATTGCACAAACCAAGTTTGATCTTGGGTTTGGAGCGGTTATTTCTCAAGAGAATAAGTACTATTTCGGAGTAAGTGTTACCCACTTGACTTCTGCAGATTTCGATAATCTTTATTATAAGTCTTCTCCACACGTTTATGTAATGGGTGGTTATGACTTCCCTCTTAGTTCATTGCCTTTAGTAATCAGAACCAATGCATTGGTGAAAACAGATCTAGCGGCATCACCCGCCATTGATTTGAATGTTAATGCGCTGTACGATAATATGCTTTTTGGTGGAGTTTCTTTCCGTCCAGGAGATGCAATCTCTCCAATGGTTGGATTCCAAACAATGTTTGCCGATAAGATTAATGCAGGAAGCATTCTTCATCACGGTGTTCGTTTGGGTTACGCATATGATGTAACTACCTCAGAAATCAGAAATTATTCATCGGGATCCCACGAATTATTCTTGACTTATTGCTTCAGCATCGACAAGGTGCCAATGAAGATTCGTCACAATAACCCAAGATTCCTGTAAAATAAATTGTAACCATTGAAGTTATACCTCCGTAAATAATCGGAAACCTGCCTTAGAATAAAAAGTTTTAGTAATAAATAACCCTACAAAAAGTGAAGTTGAGTTACTAAAAAAGGAAATCATGAAAAAATCGTTGTTTTATTTAATCGTTGTTGTCACCCTCGCAAGTTGTTACTCGGGTCCCCGAGGCGAACTTGTAGGAGTTTATCCTCGTGAGGAATGGGTGCAAGTGAATCCATATGGGATGAATTACATCCACTTTGGTTCATTTACTATGGGTCCAAGCGATCAGGATGTGCCTTACGCACTGAATTCTCGCTCAAAGACCATTACGCTACCTGCGTACTATATCGATCAGCACGAAATCTCTAACAATGAGTACCGTCAATTCGTGTACTATGTGAGAGACTCGTTGATGAGAGACCTTCTTGCTCAAAACGACATTGAAGGGTTCTCTATCACTGAAGATGAAAACACAGGTCGTGAACTCGAAGGTCTAATCGATAAAGGCTACCTATTGAATTGGGAAGAGGATATCGATATGGAAGATGAAGAAGTTTACGAATTGATTGATGGAGCTTTCTATCTTCAAGGTTCTGAGCGTTTCTACAACAAAAAAGAAGTAGATACTCGTAAACTCGCTTACACTTACTGGTGGATTGATCTTAAGAGCGCAGCAAGCAAAGCTGGAAAAGATGAAGAGTATGGTGAAGTCAACCAGCTCAATCAACTTCACTCTGTAAGAGGTCACAGCGACCGTTCACAGTTCGTGATTCAAGAAACAATCAACGTTTACCCAGACACACTTTGTTGGGTTCACGACTTTACATATGGTTACAACGAACCATTAACAGAAACCTATTTCTGGCATCCAGCATACGACGACTATCCTGTAGTTGGTGTGACTTGGGGTCAATGTCTAGCTTTCAATGCATGGAGAACGCAGATTCTCAACGATTACAAGATGAAAGTTGGAGAAACATTCGTTCAACGTTTCAGACTTCCATCTGAAGCTGAATGGGAATACGCTTCAAGAGGTGGCTACGAATTGGCGCCGTTCCCTTGGGGTGGTCCATACATCCGTAACAACTTAGGTTGTCCTTTGGCTAACTTCAAGCCTATGAGAGGTGACTATGTTGAAGATAATGGATGTTACACAGTACCGATTGCTTCATACTCAGCAAATAACTATGGTCTATACAACATGGCTGGAAACGTGGCTGAATGGACTAATACAACTTTCGATGAATCTGTTTATGAGTTTACTCACGACATGTCATCAGAATACGACTACAGAGCTACACAAGAAGATCCACCAAGCATGAAACGTAAGGTGATTCGTGGTGGTAGCTGGAAAGACATTGGATATTTTATCCAAACAGGTACTCGCTCTTATGAGTATCAGGATACAGCCAAGTCTTATATCGGATTCCGTTGTGTAATGAGTTACTTGGGTCGCGGTAAAAACGTTGCACCTGAGGATTTCAACGCACCTGAATAAGGCCTCACAATTAAACCAATTTATAAAAACCAACAAGCAAGAAAAAAATCATGAAACCTGGAAGTAAAGCCTGGAAAAACTTTATGGCAAAGCTCTACGGTATTGGAGCAGCCGTTGTAATCATTGGAGCGATGTTTAAAATCCAACACTGGCCAGGAGCGTCTGCGTTCCTAGTACTTGGACTTTCAACAGAAGCTGTTATCTTCTTCTTCTCTGCATTCGAACCTCTACACGAAGATCCAGATTGGTCTTTAGTGTATCCAGAGTTGGCAATGCCAGATGAGCAGAAAAAATTGGTTAAGGAGGAAAACAAAGGCAAGCGCTCTTCACTTGGAAGCGTCGGTGCTGGAAACAATAGTCTTACCGCACAACTAGATAACATGTTGGCAGAAGCTAAGATTGAGCCTGAACTTATAGCTAGTTTGGGTGATGGCATGAGAACTTTCAGTTCAAACGCTAAAAACTTGGCTGACACTACTGAAGCGGCTACTGCATCAAACGAATATGCAGACACATTGAGAAGTGCTTCTGGAAAAGTTTCTCAATTGGCTGATACATATGCTGCAGCATCTGAAACACTTACTGGTATCACTTCACACGCTGAAGAAGGAAAAGCAGCTGGTGTTCACCTTCAGAAAATGACAGAAAATCTATCTGCGTTAAACAACATGTATGAACTTCAATTGACAGAACTTGAGCAATCTCGCGCAATGTTCGGTGATATGACTGCATTGGTTAAAAACCTTGCTGACTCAGTTGAAGATACTAAAGTTTACAAAGAGAATATTGCTGAACTTGCTACCAACTTGAAACAGTTGAACAACGTTTATGCAAATATGTTGAATGCAATGGGTTCTGCCCGTCAGTAATCAATGTTTTACTGTTGCTACTCTGTAGCCTCTCAAACAAAGATTTACTAACTTAAAACCTTAGAAAAAATGGCAGGCGGTAAAGAAACCCCCAGACAGAAGATGATCGGTATGATGTACTTAGTACTCACCGCTCTTCTTGCAATGAACATTTCAAAAGATGTATTGAATGCGTTTATCCAAATCAACAAAGGTTTGGGTAATACCAATGGAATCCTTGAAGAAAAGGCAGCATCTATTAATGCCATGCCGATTCGAAGGAAGGTGCCAAGGCGGTTCCATTTAAAAAGGCAGCCGACGACGTAAACAAATGGGCTGATGATATGATGAGCTACATTGAAGAAATGAAAGCTCGCTCAATGGCCTCAGCTGTGAAGCGTAACGAAGATGGTACTGGTTTTGAGGAATTTATGGAAGGTGGTAAAGCCATTTACCCTGACCATCATGATGCTGATGGCAATTTGATAGTTAAATCACCAGATAGCCAAGATCAAACTTCTATGTTAATTGGTTCTGAACCAAACTCACCAAAGGATGGTCCTTTTCAGCTGTTAGTTGAAAAGAAAGTTGAACGAGTTTAAGGATAGATTAGTTGCTTTATCTGTACACAAGCAGATTCCACCGGACAGAAATGGACACTTCCTGATGATGTTAAAGCATCTATTGAGAACGCGTTCCAGTTTCCTGATGGCGTTTGACCATGACGGAGTAAAGGAAGTATGGGAAGCGAGCAATTTCTATCACATGCCATTGGTGGCTGTGTTGACAAACCTTGCGAAAATCCAAACCGACGTAATGAATGCGAAGAATAACGTTGTAACGGCACTTAGCTGCTGGTATCAATTCAGATGTTGAAATTTACAGGATGTTACAGTTGCAGTAGTTCCTAAGCAATCATATGCTTAGAGGCGACAAGTTTGAAGCTGAGATTTAAGCGGCATTCAATAAAACGAGTCAAACTAAAGTTTATATGGCAGGTGAGGGAAGTCCAACTGCTGTTCCGACTACGTTTGATGTGAATGGAAGAGAACCAAGTGCAGTTTCTAATTCTGAAGGTAAATGTATTTTTACCGTAAGTACTGGTGGAATGTCTCTTGGTGAACATGGATATAAAGGTCAGATTGCATACATGAAAGATGGTGTTGAAACATATATTCCTTTCAACGTTCCTCCATTTATGGTGGGTGAAGCGGCATTAGTTGTTTCTCCTACGCAAATGAACGTGTTCTATCGCGGTATTGACAACCCAGTAGAGGTTTCAGTTCCTGAGTTCCACAGAACAGTGTAGATGCATCTTGTCAAGGATGTGAAACATTCCAAAAGGGCGATAAAGGCACTTACATCGTTAGACCAGCGGCAGGAAAAGAAGCTAAAATTTCTGTTACTGCAACAATCAACGGTGAGAAGAAATCAATTGGAACAAAAGAGTTTCGCGTTAAGCAAATTCCAGATCCAGTTCCTTCATTCGCAAGTAAGCGCCCTACTGATGGCACAATAACTCAAGCTGACTTGGGTTTGGCTGCAGGATGTAGAGCTAATATGGAGAACTTTGACTTTGACGTTAAAGTTGTTGTAGATAGTTACAAGCTTACGATTGTTTCAGGAAACGGAACATTGAAAGAATATCCTCAATCAAGCAATTCTGTTGATGGTGGTTTGAGAGAAGCATTGAAAAAAGTGAAGAAAGGTGAACGCGTTTTCATTGAAGATATCATGGTGACTATGCCGGATAGATCAAAAAGAAAGCTCAACCCGATTACACTTAAAGTAGTATAAGGTTAAAACCTAAATAATCATGAAAAAGTCGATTTTAACACTGGTAACTTTAGCCCTCATGGTCGTATCGGCCTCGAGTTGGGCTCAAGGTGCGGGCACACAAACCGTCCTAGATGGTGCGTATGTTCCAGAACACAACCCCACCAGAAAAGTGGTTCCTTACCCACACCTGCGTCAAGCAGATGTGATGTGGGAGCGCAGAATATGGGAATACATCGACCTTCGTCAGAAGATGAATCAACCGCTTTATCTTCCTATTGAGGAAATCAATAATAGAAAGAGCTTGTTTGATGTAATGAGAAAAGCAATCCTTGAAGATTATTCTTTGACTGCTTATGGTCTCGGACCAACTCAAGAAGACGACGAGTTCCGATATCCAATGGTGGCTGAAGAAGTGGACTCCGTGTTGAATCCAATCAGACTTCGTTATGTAGAAAATCTGGATACCGGTGAAAAGGAACCTGTAGAAAACGTAGAGCCAATTGGTTCTGATGATGTGGTAGCATATAAAATTAAAGAAGTATGGCTTTTTGATAAGCAGCGTTCTGAACGTTATGTGCGAATCCTTGGTATCGCTCCAGTAATTCTTGTTTACTCCGACGAAGGAGAAGTAAAAGGTAAGAAAGACTTGTTCTGGCTTTACTTCCCTGAGTGCAGATATGTGTTTGCAAACAATGAAGTTTACAACCTACACAATGAATCTCAAAGGATGACTTTTGATGATTTGTTCCAAAAAAGAATGTTCTCTGGGTACATTATCAAAGAAGATAACGTGTTCAACCGTTCTATTGCAGACTACGCTCAAGGTATAGATGCCTTGTTGGAGTCAGAGAAGATCAAGAACGATCTTTTCATTATGGAACATGACTTATGGCATTATTAAGATTTTAAATCGAATAGAAGGCCCCGACACATTGTGTCGGGGCTTTTTTTTTAAACTACCTTTGCACACTTTTTAATAGCAATGGTAACAGTAGGTAATCTTACAATTCATTTTGGCTCTAGAGAATTGTTCTCAGGAGTAAGTTTTTTTATTGGAAACAGAGACCGTATTGGTCTAGTAGGAAAGAATGGAGCGGGCAAGTCAACACTCTTGAAAACGCTAGCTGGCATCCAGCGACCAAATGAAGGTACTGTGGCATTTCAGAAAGGTGCAACTGTTGGCTATTTGCCACAGGAAATGCATCACCAAGAGGAAGCCACTGTCTACGAAGAAGCTAAAGCAGCATTTGCTGAAGTTCAGCGCCTTTCTGTTCGTATGGAAGAATTGACAGAAGCCATTTCAAATCACCACGACTATACATCTGACGATTATGGAAACAAGCTTGAAGAATTGGAAGAGGTGGCCCATCGCCTTGAGCTTTTGGAGTCTGGAAATATTGAAGAAAAGATTGAAAAAGTATTAAAAGGTCTTGGCTTCCAATCGAGCGATATGAATCGTAAAATGCACGAGTTCAGTGGAGGATGGAAAATGAGAGTGGAGCTAGGAAAAATTCTTCTTCAGAATCCTGATTTGCTTCTTCTGGATGAACCTACCAACCACTTGGATATCGAAAGTATTGAATGGTTGGAAGATTTCTTAGTGGATTATAATGGTGCAATCGTTTTGATTTCTCACGATAGAACATTCCTGGACAACGTCACCAACAGAACCATTGAAATTTCAAAAGCGAAAATTTACGATTATCGATTTGCCTATTCAAAGTATTTGGTTCAGCGCCAAGACGAAATATTGAAGCAAGAGCAAGCTGCGAAAAATCAGCAGAAGTATATAGAAGACACGGAGAAATTGATTGAGAAGTTTAGAGCGAAAAACTCTAAAGCCTCTTTCGCGCAATCGTTGATGAAAAAGTTGGATAAGCTGGAAAAGGTTGAGGTAGATGATTTTGATGGTACGAAAGTGCGAATCTCTTTTCCTCCTTCTCCTCATGCTGGTAAAGTGATCTTGGAAGGAAAAGATTTAGGTAAAGCATACGGTCATCTTCGTCTATTTAAGGGCTTGGATTTGATGATCAACCGAGGAGAGAAAATTGCTTTGTTAGGTAAGAATGGTGTGGGAAAATCCACATTGATTCGCATGATTATGAAGCAAGAATCGCATGATGGGGAGTTCATTCCTGGTTATTCTGTGAGTGTAGGATACTATGCACAGAACCAAAGCGATTCTTTAGATGGAAATAAGACCGTATTTCAAACCATTGACGATGAGGCAACAGGTGATATGCGTAAAAACGTGCGCACATTGCTTGGTTCATTCCTTTTCAGTGGAGATGATGTAGATAAGAAAGTAAAAGTGTTGAGTGGAGGAGAAAAGGCAAGATTGGCTTTTTGTAAGCTGCTTTTGCAACCATACAATTTCTTGGTGCTGGATGAACCTACCAATCACCTAGATCTTGCATCTAAAGAAGTTTTAAAGCAGGCACTGAAAAAGTATGACGGAACCATGTTGGTGGTATCTCACGACCGTGATTTCTTAAACGGTTTGACAGATATTGTATATGAGATCAAACCAGATAGGTTGAAAGTATGGCAAGGTGATGTGCATGATTTCTTGAAAGAGAAGAAGGCTGAATCCATTGCTATGTTTGAAAGAAATAAGGTAGAGAAGAAGCAAGAACAAGAAGCAAAAAACACAAAACCGAATGAACATTCGGTGAATACGCTTTCAAGAGAGGAGCAAAAAGAACTCGAAAAGGAGAAGAAAAGAATACAAAATCAACTTCAGAAAATTGAGAAGCAAATTGAGGACGGTGAGAAAAAGCTCAGTGATTTGGATGTGAAAGTTGCAGCACTAGATTATAGTGATGCAGATGCCTCAACAAAGGTATTGGATGAGTATGCAAAAGCAAAAAGCCAGCTGGATGAGCTCTACGCTGAGTGGGAAAAGCTAGGAGCTTAAAGAGATTATATAAAACAAAAACTCCCGTTTCATTTTGAATATTTGAAACGGGAGTTTTTTATTTTCTAGGCTATGCTAGCGTCATTTTTTCCGTGGCATTGCTTGTATTTCTTTCCAGAGCCACAAGGACAAGCATCGTTTCGGCCAATTTTTACCTCGGCTTTAACGGGTTCTTGTTTTGGTGGTGGTCCTTGAGGAGGCATTTGACTTGGAGGCACACCTTGTCTTGCTGCTGCAGCTGATCTCTCATTTAAGTTCAAAGATTCAGCTTTAGAAGTTTGAACCTGCTGTGCAGGTTTTGGAGCTTGTGGTGCCTTCACTTCGTTTGCTCCTTTTGGTAATTGACAAGTCAATAGGAAGTTGGCAATCTCAGAATTGGTTTTTGTTACCATTTCTTTGAAGAGATTGTACGATTCCAATTTGTAAATCAATAGTGGATCTTTTTGTTCATGAGAAGCGAACTGAACGTTGCTTCTAAGATCATCCATTGCACGCAAATGTTCCTTCCAGTTGTTGTCGATTATTCCAAGAGTGATTCCTTTTTCAAGGGCATCTACAATTTCACGTCCGCCGCTATTGTAGGCGGTTTCAAGGTTCACTGCTACTTGAATTCCTTTTCTACCATCACTAAATGGAACAGCGATATTGTTGTATCCTTGATTGTTATTTTCGAATACACTTTTTATAACAGGGAATGCTTCATCAGCCAGCGACTCTACGCGATGCTTGTATTGTTTTTCAACTGCTGCATAAACGATTTGAGTTAAATCGTCTTCTTTCGATCTGAGGAATTCCTCTTCACTTACAGGAGCGGGAATACCAAACAATCGTACCATTTCGAGGTTGAATCCACTGTAGTCTTTGAAAGATATAAAAGTAGAAACCACAGCAGAAGCCATATCGAAAAACATATTGTCGATGTCAAGCTTCAAGCGTTCTCCAAATAAAGCGTGTCTTCTTCTCTTGTAAATCACTTCACGTTGTGAGTTCATCACGTCGTCAAATTCAAGAAGACGTTTACGAATTCCGAAGTTATTTTCTTCTACTTTTTTCTGAGCGCGTTCAATAGAAGAGGTAATCATTCCAGCTTGAATTACTTCACCTTCTTTGATGCCAAGACGATCCATCATTTTGGCGATACGATCACTACCGAAAAGACGCATCAAGTCGTCTTCAAGCGACACATAGAATTGAGATGAACCGGGGTCACCTTGACGACCAGCACGACCTCTCAACTGTCTGTCTACGCGACGCGAGTCGTGACGTTCAGTACCAATAATTGCAAGACCTCCTCTTTCTTTAACACCCGCTCCGAGCTTGATATCGGTACCACGACCAGCCATGTTCGTAGCGATTGTTACAGTTCCGCTCTGACCAGCATTGGCAACAATTTCAGCTTCACGTTGGTGAAGTTTTGCATTCAGTACTTGGTGGTCAATTCCTCTAAGCTTGAGTGCTTTACTCAAGATTTCACTCACTTCAACTGTCGTTGTACCCACCAAAACCGGACGACCTTGTTCACGAAGCTGAACAATTTCCTCAATTACGGCATTGTACTTTTCACGTTTGGTTTTGTATACCTTATCATCATGGTCTAGACGTTGAATTCCTCTGTTAGTAGGAATGATCATTACGTCCAATTTATAGATATCCCAAAGTTCACCAGCTTCAGTTTCCGCCGTTCCGGTCATACCCGCCAATTTATGGTACATTCTGAAGTAGTTCTGCAGTGTAATGGTAGCATAGGTTTGAGTGGCAGCTTCTACCTTCACATTTTCCTTCGCTTCAATCGCTTGGTGTAATCCATCTGAGAAGCGTCGACCTTCCATGATACGACCAGTTTGTTCGTCAACGATTTTAACTTTGTTATCGATGACAACATATTCTACATCTTTTTCAAATACAGAGTATGCTTTTAGCAGCTGGTTGATGGTGTGAATGCGCTCGCTCTTGATGCTGTAGTCTCTTTGAAGAGCTTCAATGAGCTCTGCTTTTTGAGCGTCAGTAGAAGCTTTTTGTTCGATTTCAGCGATTTCAGTGCCTAGATCAGGAAGAATGAAGAATCGTTCATCCTCCATGTTCTTTGTAATAAGTGCGATCCCTTTTTCTGTCAGCTCGACTTGATTATGCTTTTCATCAATCACATAGAAAAGTTCGGCATCGGCTTTATGCATTTCACGCTCCTTGTCTTGAAGGTAGTAAGCTTCGGTTTTAAGAAGTTGTTGCTTGATACCTTCTTCACTTAAGAACTTGATGAGTGCTTTATTTTTTGGAGTACCTCTGTATGCTCTGAACAGCGCCAATCCACCTTCTTGGGTATCTTCTTTAGAAGGAGTTCCCGATTCAGGTAGAAGTTTCTTTTTAGCAATATTCAAAAAGTCGTTAGTTGCTTGTTTTTGTGCATTAACGAGCAATTGAACTTTAGGCTTAAGGTTGTCAAATTCTTGTTGATCTCCTTTAGGCGTTGGACCAGAAATAATCAATGGAGTTCTTGCTTCATCGATCAATACTGAATCGACCTCATCGACAATGGCGTAGTGGTGTCTTCTTTGAACCAACATGGTTTCATCTGAGGCCATATTATCGCGCAAATAGTCGAAACCAAATTCGTTGTTTGTTCCGTAAGTAATATTTGCTTTATAAGCGTTTCTTCTTCCAGGAGAATTGGGTTGGTGTCTGTCGATACAATCAATGGAAAGACCATGGAATTCGAAAATTGGTCCCATCCATTCCGAGTCACGTTTAGCGAGATAATCGTTAACAGTAACTACATGGACTCCACGACCTGCAAGTGCGTTTAGGAAAATAGCAAGTGTAGCAACCAAGGTTTTACCTTCACCTGTAGCCATCTCCGCTACCTTACCTTTATGAAGGGCTACACCACCGATTAGCTGTACATCGTAATGCACCATATCCCATGTAACAGGGGTACCTGCTGCCATCCAAGTGTTGCTCCAATAAGTGGTATCACCTTCGATGCGAACGTATTCTTTTCCAGAAGCTGCAAGCTGACGATCGAACTCTGATGTTTGCAGTTTTACCTCTTTATTTTCTTTTAACGCTTTAGCGGTTGCTTTAAGCGTTGCAAAAGCCTCAGGTAAAATCTCATCAAGGATCGATTCGATTTGAACGTTGATCTCTTTTTCTAAATTGTCTACTTGAGCAAAGATGGCTTCCTTCTGTTCTAGCTCTGTGCTAGGAAGGGCTTCTGCCTGAGATTTTAAATCTTTGATTTGAGCTTCCAGGTCAGCAATGCCTTTTTGAATTATAGCTTTGAGTTCTGTAGACTTTTCTCTAAGTTGATCTGGCGAATAGTTTTCGTAAGATGCGTATAGTTCAGTTATCTTATTTACTAAAGGTTGAACTTCTTTGAGATCTTTCTCGCCTTTATCTCCGACGAGTTTCTTGAGGATTTTATTTAAAGTGCCAATCATAATCTTGTTGTGGATTGCAAATTTAGGACACCCGTCTGTAGAAAACGATGCCAAAATCAGAAAAGTGACAATCTGGCTACATTAAATAAGGAACGCGCGCGCGAAAAAGGAAAAATGGGTCAAGTTGCAAACTGATAGGGGTTCAGATTATGCACATTTTTTCTACAAGTTTTTGTAGACGCCACGGGATTAAGTTAACATACTGATGGTGAATATCCCGCTCACGAAATAGTGTGCCATGAAATTCGGTCAAAATGACCAAAGCAAAATGGAGTAATTCTGCCAAAATTTTGAGAACCATTGTTTGGCGTGACTTTGAGCAAAGTTGATCGTTGTCATGTGGAAAACTATGGGGTCTTGTTAATCGTTTTAGGTTGACTTAAAAAGAGAAAATGCAAACATTTGAAAGCGCGAAACGAAAAAAGTGAAACGCTTGATTTTATTGGGGTTATCGTAAAAAAGTCCTCAAAAAAAAGAGAAAGCCGGATTTGGGACGCGAGAGACTAGCAAAATCATTCAATCAGTAGAAGCAGAAATGGACAATTTACAGAGAAACACGCAAGGAGCAGTAGAGGAACCAATTTTAAAGGAGAACCCGGACAGATTTGTTTTGTTTCCAATTGTGAATCATGATATCTGGCAATTTTATAAGAAGTCAGAGGCGAATTTCTGGACAGCAGAGGAGATAGATCTTGAGGCAGATCTAGTGGATTGGAATTCGAAGTTGAATGATGACGAAAGACATTTCATCAAGCATGTATTGGCTTTTTTTGCAGCTAGCGACGGGATTGTAAATGAGAACCTGGCTGAGAACTTTGTACGTGAGGTGCAATACACGGAGGCCAAGTTTTTCTATGGATTCCAAATTATGATGGAGAACATTCACAGTGAGACCTACTCATTGTTGATCGATACTTACATCAAGGATTCTGCGGATAAGGGGCGTTTGTTCAAAGCGATTGAGACTTTGGATTGCGTGGGCAAGAAAGCAGACTGGGCTTTGCGTTGGATCAAGAATGGTTCATTTGCTGAGCGTTTGGTTGCTTTTGCTGCTGTTGAAGGAATTTTCTTCTCAGGTAGCTTCTGCAGTATTTTCTGGTTGAAGAAGCGTGGTTTAATGCCAGGCTTGAGCTTCAGTAATGAATTGATCAGCCGTGATGAAGGATTACATTGTGATTTTGCATGTTTGCTGTACAACAATCACATTGTAAATAAGCTTCCAAAAGAGCGTATTCGTGAAATCATTGTAGATGCAGTTGAGATTGAAAAAGAATTTATCATCGATGCTTTGCCAGTGAAGTTGATCGGAATGAACAGCGATTTGATGGCACAATACATCGAGTACGTGGCAGATAGACTTTTGGTGGAGTTGGGTAATGAGAAGGAGTTTAACGTGACGAACCCATTTGATTTCATGGAAATGATTTCATTGCAGGGTAAGACCAACTTCTTTGAAAAGAGAGTAGGTGATTACCAGAAGGCTGGTGTGATGGCAGAAAAGGAAAAGCAGACATTCTCGCTAGACGAAGACTTCTAAGCGAGCTGACTATACCAAACCGCAAGACTTTTGTTTTTTAACCTTAACAAAGGTCACCGCAACCTAAACAAAATTTTATTGTGAATTAGGAGTTGTTCCTAACGGAGCGGCGTCTAATTAGTTAACCAACGGCTAACATCCGACAAAGGGAATACGATGTTAGTTGGCTAATTCTTCCCCTATAATTAACAAGAACCAACGGAGGAAAGGTTTATGTACGTTATCAAGCGTGATGGACACAAAGAAAGTGTCAAGTTCGACAAGATCACAGCAAGAGTAACCAAGATGAGTTACGCGCTGAGTCCAATTGTAGATCCAGTGAAAATTGCCATGAAGGTAATTGAAGGGGTTTATGATGGTGTGACTACAAGTGAACTTGACAATCTTGCTGCAGAGATTGCGGCAACAAATGCAACCACTCACCCCGACTATGCGCTATTGGCGTCTAGAATCGCGGTAAGTAACCTCCATAAGAATACTAAGAAATCGTTTAGTCAAACGATTCACGACCTTTATACATACATCGACCCAAAGACCGGACAAAGCGCTGGTTTGATTGCAGATGATGTATATAAGATTGTTCAAGACAATGCTCCGCTATTGGATAGCACTATTATCTATGATAGAGATTTTAACTTCGATTACTTCGGATTTAAAACTTTGGAGCGTTCATACCTATTGAAGTTACACGGAAAAGTAGCAGAGCGTCCTCAGCATCTGTTTATGCGTGTGGCAGTGGGAATTCACAAGGACAACTTGGATGAAGTAGTAAAGACTTACAACCTGATGAGTGAAGGTTGGTTTACGCACGCGACTCCTACATTGTTCAACGCAGGTACTCCAAAACCACAGATGAGTTCATGCTTCTTGATTCAAATGCAATCAGACAGCATTGAAGGAATCTACAACAGTTTGAAACAAACTGCTTTGATTTCTCAAAGTGCTGGTGGTATTGGATTGAGCATTCACAACGTGAGAGCTAAAGGTTCTTACATCAAAGGAACAAACGGAACTAGTAACGGTATCGTTCCTATGTTGAAGGTATTCAACGACACAGCGCGTTATGTTGACCAAGGTGGTGGAAAGAGAAAAGGTTCTTTTGCAATCTACCTTGAGCCATGGCACGCTGATGTATACGAATTCCTTGATTTGAGAAAGAACCATGGTAAAGAAGAAGCGCGCGCACGTGACTTGTTCTATGCATTGTGGATTCCAGATTTGTTTATGAAGCGTGTGAAGGAAGATTCTACTTGGACATTGATGTGTCCAAATGAATGTCCTGGATTGAGTGATACTTATGGTGAAGAATTCGAAGCACTTTATACCAAGTATGAAAGCGAAGGAAAAGGTCGCCAGACAGTAAAAGCTCAAGATTTGTGGTTTAAGATTTTGGAATCTCAAATTGAGACTGGTACACCTTATATGCTTTATAAGGATGCTGCAAACAAGAAGAGCAACCAAAAGAATTTGGGTGTGATCAAGAGTTCAAATCTATGCACTGAGATCATTGAGTATACTGCTCCAGATGAAATCGCTGTGTGTAATTTGGGTTCGATAGCACTTCCAAAGTATGTGAAGGATGGCGAATTCGATCACAACAAACTATTTGAAGTAGCATATCAATTGACCGTTAACCTAAACGTGATTATTGATAACAACTACTACCCAGTTCCTGAGACACGCAATTCGAATATGCGTCACCGTCCAATCGGAATCGGTGTTCAAGGGTTAGCAGATGCGTTTATCTTGATGCGTTTCCCATTTGACAGTCCAGAGGCGAAGCAATTGAACAAAGAGATTTTTGAAACAATCTATTACGCGGCTTGTACAGCATCAAAGGATCTTGCGAAGCGTGATGGGGCTTATCAGACATTCCCTGGTTCACCAGCATCACAAGGAATTCTTCAATTTGATATGTGGGACGTTAAACCTACAGATCGTTGGGAATGGGATGTATTGAAAGAAGAAATTAAAACACATGGAATGCGTAACTCATTGCTTTTGGCACCAATGCCAACTGCATCGACTGCGCAGATCCTTGGAAATAACGAGTGTTTTGAACCGTATACCAGTAACATTTACACGCGTCGTGTATTGGCTGGAGAGTACATTATCGTGAACAAACACTTGCTGAAAGATCTTGTAAGCCTTGGTTTATGGAGTGAAGACTTGAAAAACAAGTTGATCAGTGCCAATGGATCAGTGCAAAACATTCATGAAATACCAGACAATTTGAAAGAGCTTTACAAAACAGCTTGGGAGCTTTCTCAAAAGACAATTATTGAGATGTCTGCAGACAGAGGTGCATACGTTTGTCAAAGTCAGTCGCTCAATGTTTTCATGGAAAATCCAAACTTCGGTAAATTGACTTCAATGCACTTCTATGCATGGGAACAAGGATTGAAGACTGGTATGTACTACCTAAGAACGAAAGCTGCAACGGACGCAATCAAATTCACTGTAGACAAGAAGTATCAGACAGCGCCAGAAGCTGCAACGAAAATTGAAGAGACAGCAGCAGCAGTTCCTCAATTCGAGATGCAGACTCCAGCTTCAATGTCTGAGCGTGCAGGGATGAGTGCTGAAGAGATTGCAAAACAGCAAGCCGCGATATCATGCTCTTTGGATGATCCCGATGGATGCGAAATGTGTAGTGGTTGATTTGATTTCCCCTAATACTAAAGACCCTTGCTTCGGCAAGGGTCTTTTTTTTTAAAATAAAATCTTAACTTGAAAAATTTTAAGGGAAGAAATTAGATTGCTTTCTTTAAAAGATTATTACTAAAACACTGAACGAATGAAATATTTTGCGTTTTTATTTTTCATTTTAAACACCGTCCTTTCTTTTGGACAATACGCTTCAACAGGTGGTTTATCAAATATTTCAGGAGAGTTTGTAGGCTATGGAATAACCACGGATTTAAGCGGTAATATGTTGATTTGTGGAATTGGTGGAACGGAGTTAGTATTTCCGGGTTCAGATGGACAGATTATACTGACTTGTGAGGATGACACTGATGGCATAGTTTGCAAATTGGATCCCAATGGAATGTGTTTATGGGCAGCAAGCTTCGGATCCAACACAAACAATAGCGAGTGGGCGAATTCAATTGTTACGGATATTCAAGAGAACGTATATGTTGCAGGAAGTTTTATTGGCTCGTGTGATTTTGATCCTTCTGGAAATGAAACAATAATAAATGGAGGCACAGGTGATGGCTACCTCATAAAACTAAATTCAAATGGAGAGTTGCTTTGGGTGCGAACAATCTCCGGAAGCGGAGTGGATAGGGCTCAATCCGTTACAATTAGTCCCAATGGAGAAATTCTAGTGAGTGGTATCATGGGGTCCAATGGATACATCGGTGATCCAAGTCATCCTATGTTACCTGGGGAAACAGGAACTTTTATTGCAAGTTTTGATGAAGATGGAAACGTAAATTGGCATAAATCCCTAGTCACTACTGGGTCATCGAATATTGTGGCATTGGCATGTGATGCAAGCGGTAATATTTACGGAACAGGACTCTTTTCAAGCACAATAGATTTAGATCCTAGCGATGAAGATTTTATTTTAGATGAATTGAGTTCGCAAGACGGCTGCTTTTTTAAGCTCGACCCATCAGGTAACTTCATTTGGGGCGGACAGTTTAGTTCAACAGGACAGGATTGGGGATACGATATAGTGGTCAACGAAAACAACGAAGCATTTGTCGTTGGCGTATTTCAAGATGACATGACAATAAGTAACGGAACGAACGATGTATCCGTGAGTTCTACGACTGGAGCAAGCGCTCTGCTTATGAAGTTGACAAGCGATGGTGAAGTGGCCTGGGCTTTCCCCATAGAAGGGGAAGCGTCAACGCGAGGTCAGTGCGTGGAACTTGATACAAATGGAAATGTTTGGTTTGGTGGATTTTTCAATGGATACTCGGACTTTGATCCATCAATACAGGTTTCCCCATACACTTCTCTCGGAGGAATGGATGCATTCGCAGTTGAACTTGATAGTGAAGGCAATTTCTTGAACGCCTTTCAATTTGGTGGCGAATTGGGCCAGCAATTCCGTTGTATTTATCGTAATAGTCAAAATGAATTGTATCTAACCGGAGTCACAACGGGTGATTGTGATTTTGATATAACTGAAAATACGGATATTCAAAATGCGGCTGAGAAGTCAGCATTTTATCTGAAAATTGTATCCATGATTCAACCTGTTGAGGATGATGTGAAAGATGAAAAAGTCCTTTTTTATCCCAACTTATTGAATGAAAATCGAAATGAAATTCGATTAAATGTTTCTGGAAGTTTCAGCCTCTATAATAGTTCAGGGATGCTTATAGAAAATTTTGGGTGGAGAGCCAAAGGGAGTTCTATTACACTTCCATTACCATCTGGAATCTATTATGTCAAAATGAATTCAACGGAAGGGCAGAGGGTTGAAAAGTTAGTTGTGCAGCGATGATGAAAGATAAAATCAGTTTAAAGGATGCCATTTCAATTGGCATCGGCGGTATGGTTGGCGGTGGCATATTTGCTGTGCTAGGTTTGGCCGTTTCTATTGCTAAAGGTGGCACACCCATCGCGTTTTTATTTGCTGGAGCACTAGCGTTAATCACTTCGTACAGCTATACCAAATTGTCGATCGCTTTTCCCGACAGAGGAGGTACTGTAAAGTTTATCAATCAAGGATTTGGACGCACTGTTTTTAGTGGAGCAATCAATAATCTCCTTTGGATTAGCTATATCATTATGCTGTCATTATATGCATCAGCTTTTGGATCGTATGCTCCAAATCTCTTCGCATTTTCGTCTAATGAAAAAATAAATTTTCACGTATACGCAACTGCGATTATTGTGCTTGCTACGGCGATAAATTACTACAGTATAAAAGTTGTAAGTCGAATCGAATCGTATGCTGTCACAATTAAGCTTGTGATTCTTATAAGCTTTGTTTTTGTTGGCGCCTATGGTCTCATCGGCAACGTCAATGTCGCACAGCTCAACCCATCTAATTGGGAAAGTCCGATTCAACTTTTAGCCGGAGGGATGGTCATTTTTGTGGCATACGAGGGATTCGAATTGATTGCGAATGCAGCTCCAGATATTATTCATCCTGAAAAAAATATTTCAAGGGCATACTGCTATTCTGTGGGGTTTGTAATTGTGTTGTATTGTGTCATAGCGGTTGTAACCGTTGGCTCTTTACCATTTTCCAAAATTGCAGACGCGGAAGACTACGTTCTTGCGGAAGCTGCAAAACCAATGCTCGGAAAAATTGGTTTTACCATCATCACCATTGCAGCTTTGATTTCAACTTTTTCAGCCATCAATGCTTCATTGTACGGGGGCAGTAGAGTCAATTTCGAAATCGCTCAAGATGATGAATTGCCCCATCACTTTTTATCCAAAATATGGAATCAACCTGTGGGATTATTGATCACGGCACTCGCAACACTAGTGCTGGTGAATCTACTCAACTTAGAGAGCATTTCTACTGCAGGAAGCATCGGATTCATTTTGATTTTTGGTGTGGTCAATTTTGTAGCCTACAAGCTTTCAAAAGAAATAAAAGGAAACAAGTTACTTCCAATATTAGGCACAAGCTTATCTGTACTCGCTTTGATTGTTCTAATAAAACAAGAACTCCAATCAAGCATTGATGGAGTTCTCGTGGCCGGAGGAATTATACTTTTTTGTTTTCTTGTAGAATGGTTGTACAAGAAGTCTGAGTCATAATTTTATTGTTGCATTCCGCTTCGGGTGCAGTAATGTGGAATTTCATTTGCGTCCAGAACTACAAAAGGCGCGATCATGTCTTCTTCTATCGGACTCGTCCATATTAGTGCCCCGGTATTTGGGTTTCTTGCCTCCATCGTGGATGGAATAGTGTAACGATTCATGTAGAGCACATTATCTGCAACGACAAAATAGTGCGGTGTATGCCCGAATCCGGCATAGGCGTCTTCCCAAAGTAGATTGCCATTTGTTGCATCCAAACAAACGATACCACTTCCTCCCCATGCATAAACTTTATTGTTATAGTAATAGGGATCCGAGCCGTACACGGTTGATGTAATATTATATACCCATAATTGTTGGCCCGTTTCTGCATCGAAAGCGCGAACATGATTTACGGATTGAGCAATTACTTTTCCATCTCCTACGGTTACACTACCATCGAGTTCTGTAGCATCATCTAAATTGGCTTGCCATAGATATTCACCTGTCAGTGCATTAAGCGCATACAGTTCTTGATCGTTGCTTGAAAAATATACTTTTCCGTTGTAGTAGGCCGGATTGGAATTAACGTCGTCTGCTGCATCGTATTCCCAAACGAGGGAACCATCATCTTTATTCAGCGCAATAACGCCAGGCGTAGTATTTCCTTTAGGGCTGTAGAGAATATTGCCATTAATGCTCATTCCTGAGAATAATCCTGAGGATTCGCTGTACGACCAAAGACTTGTTGCATCGTCCGCATTTCGTGCTCTCAACGTTCCGCCAAGACCGCTGAAGAAAAATACGTTATCAGCAGAAATTGGAGAGTTCGCATCTGGATTGCTTGTGGTATAGAGTTGTGTTCCGTCAAATGAGTTAAAGCATCTAAATGTGCCACTCAAATTTGTTGAACCAATTTTTCCGTTGTAAAAAACTGGAGATACTTCGTCATCAGAAGTACTAAAATTGGTAGACCAAATTTCACTTCCATCCGCACTGTCGAGACAATAGAACATGCCAGAACTGGAGCTAGCAACATAAATTCTACCACCTATTGCTGCGCTCGCTCCTCCAATTATAATTGGGTTTTCCAATACATTCATGGTGTTATTGAATGGAATAATGGTTTGGTCGTTATAAATGAAATTATCCATATCCCATGCCTTGATTTGAACGTCAATAGGATTAGGAGGAGTGAAATCGAAGAAATAATTGCTGAAGGCACCATTCGAATCAAAGAATACTGGAAGGGTAATCAAATCAGACGTCACAAGCTGCATATAGCCGTTGGCTACAGGCTGTCCGTCAGCATTCACTGCATTACCCGAAACACCAGTGTAAGGTGGGCAAGGTGATGTTAGGTCATGAAAAATAATGTCGTCGGCTGGTGTATATGAAACCGAAATGATTCCAAGTAATTGAAGATCTTCTGCTGCTCCGGTTACTGTAGTGTACACTCTAACTTCGCTATTACACGGCAAGTGTGTGATAACGAAGCCTTCGGAATTTGTAACTCCGTCGGCGGTTACTACATAAGGATCTTGTCCAACTTTAAACATCACAGGCAAGTTGCTATATGGAACAGCGGAGCAATGAATATTGATTTTATATTTTTCGCTACAACTCCAGTCATCACAATTCCACAGTGAAAAGTGACTGACTTCTCCGACATAACTTGTTCCTTGCAGCGATGCTGAGCCTTGTTCTTGCCAGATTCCTGTGGATTCATCAAAATACCAAAGTGGAATAGATGCATTGGCTTGACCTTGAAGTGAAGAAGGTATGGGCATGGTAATTTGAGCCATGCTTGAACCATTCAATTGTAAATGATTTCCAGATAAATCTTCAAGTGCAATGTGTCCCATTCCATAAGAAAACAATATTCCTTCCTCTCCTGCAGAATTATTGGCGAGTAATCCCGGGATGGCTTGGCTCATTGGGTTGGCAGTCGGATCAATATATCTGGAATACACATTGATCGATCCACTATATCCTCCTTCGATTGCATTTGCTGGAAGGTTGAGCTGCAAGCCATCAGAAGATTGTACGCTACCACCTGATGAGGCATTGATAGTTCCAATCAAAACTTTTTCTAACATCTTAATACGCACAGTGTAGTTTCCTGCAGCATCAACTAGAAACAGTTTTCCAGAGAAAAAATAACCGGGCTTTTCAATCTTCACGAAGTTATCTCCTAAAGACGCTCCTAGATTGTTGAATTGAAAAACGCCATTTTGATCTGTAGCCGTGTTTTGACCATTAATGGAAACTGTTGCTCCAACAATAGGAGAGAAAGTTTCGTCGATCACAGATCCTGATAAGTTGATGGTCACATCAGATGTTGGGTTTGTTGGAGAATTACTATCTTCATTGCTAGGATTATCCTTTTTACACTGGGTGAAAATGAAAGCAATGGATAGAAATAGAATAGTGGTGGATAGATGCTTCATTGCGATAAATAGAGCTTAAATAATTAAGATTGAGCAATTTAATTATTAATGTTTAAAGCCAGATTCAGATCGGTGATATAAGGTCAAATAATAATGATTAATTAAATTAGAAGACTATGGTAAAAAGAGTACTCGCATTTCTATTCCTAAATTTTTTGGGTTTGGCCATTGGTGGTCTTTTCACTAATGAAGGGGTTGTTTCAGAATGGTATGCCAATTTGAATAAAGCACCATGGACGCCACCAGGATGGGTTTTCGGTGCTGCTTGGACCATTATTATGATTTGCTTTTCCTTTTATTTAGCAAAGGCATGGGGCACTACTAAAAACAAAAGAGGTCTCGCATCCTTATACACTTTTCAATGGTTACTGAATGTAGGATGGAATCCACTCTTTTTCTATTTTCATGAAATTACATTGGCACTATTAGTCATTATCACATTGGCAGTCGTAGTAGGTATATTTATTATTAAATACTTGTCTTTACAGCGCAATTGGACGTGGTTGATGATTCCCTATTTCTTGTGGCTTCTCATTGCTATTTCATTGAATGCATACGTAGTGTATTTTTTTTAATTTTTATGCAGCATAATTCAATTTGTTGCGTCATATATCCGAATACCACTTGATACAATTGTGATAAACCTATCATTCCTTATAGAAAAAGCCAAAAATGGAGACACAGCTTCCATGAGTGCGCTCTATAAAATGACATGGAATCAGATTTATCCATCGGTTTTGTTTTTATTGAAAAATAAAGAAGAAGCGGAAGACATCATGCAAGAGGGCTATTTGAAAGGCTTTCAAAAGCTTGGCGAGTTGAAAGATGCAGAGAAATTTGTTCCGTGGCTGAAGTCTATTTGTTTGAGAAAAGGATTGGATTTTTTGAGAAAGGCAAAACTCAATACTTCAAGAGAATTCGAAGAAGAGCATTTCGCACATATAGAAGATGAAGAAGCAGATGAAGACATGGAATTGACGGAAAATCTTTTACAAACGATAGCAAATATGCCGCGAGGGTTTCAAGTGGTGATTCAGATGCATGCGTTTGAAGGAATGCCGCATGCCGATATAGCGGAGCATCTTGGAATTACTCCTTCCACCGCGAGGAGTCAATACGCAAGAGCCATTCAAAAATTAAGAAAAGAAATGATCAATGGATAAAGAAAAGGAATTGGAAAAAATACTCGCAGACTGGGCGGATTCCAATCCAATCAATGAAGGTCACGAGTTTCGATTTGAGCAGCGCTTAAATCAAGCGATGAAACAAAAGCGATCATCAAAAATTCAGAAAATTTGGTGGGCAGCCGCAGTTTTCATCGCCATCGCTATCACTGTGTGGACGGTTCGCCCGGTAGGGAATGTCATCGCAGAGAATGAGGTGGAGTTGCCAAAAGAAGTAGGAAAAGTAGCCGTCTATTTCTCTGAACAAGTAAAGCTGATGAATGTGAATGTCACAGTTGGAAACGATGAAGTAATCAATCACTTCGTGAAAGAATTGACCCGCCTTGAAAATGAATACAATAAGTTGAATGAATTGTATAAAAATCAACCCAACAATTCAAATCTAATTGATGGAATGATTGAAAATTTTGAGTTCCGTTTGAAAATTATGCAGCAGCTTAAATCATATTTAGAAATCACCCAATCCAAAGAAGGAAATGAAAACAAAATTGCTTAGTTCGGCATTAGTTGCCGCGTTTATTCTGCTGTCGTCCATCGCTTTTGCAGCGGAAGATTATTACAAAGAAATACGCAAATCGTTTGCGGTAAATGCAAATGTTACGCTGCGAGCGGAAATCAACTTTGCGAATTTGCGTATAGAAACATGGGATAAAAATCACATGGAGATTGTAGTGAAAATTGATGCAAATGTGAAATCGGAAAAGCGCGCCGAGGAGATTTACAACTCTGTATCCATCGAGGAAGGATCTTCTATTGTTACCGTTAGAGTAGATCCAAAAAACGGCTGGAAAGGAAGCGAGAGCGTTAGTATCAACGTTGAAATCAAAATGCCAAAGGGTGCTTCATTACTTGGTAGCCAGGATTTCGGAAATGTGACAATCACCAACCCACTTCATGGTAAAGTTGATTTTGATGTCGACTATGGAAACTTTGATAGTGGTGAATTGAAATACTCTGATAACGACCTATCCATTTCTTTTGGAAACGCAACGATTGCATTATGGAGTGGTGGAGATATTGAAGTGGAATATGGCAATATCAAACTACGCGATATTGTAGGCACAAGCGATATTGAAGATAATTTTGGAAATGTCGATATACGAAGTATTTCAAAAGGGTGTAAAATGCTCAAAATAGATTGCGAGTACGGAAATATCGACGTGAATACGGGCGGCGTCGGATGCACCTTCGAAACAAGTGTAAGTTACGGCGACATAGACTTGGGAGGTGAGTACAATGTCACTTCAAAAGAAACTGAAATGTTCTCTAAAGAAATTAGAGGAACTGCAGCAGGTGGAGGAGTGGTAATTAATTTGGATTGCAGTTTCGGAAATATTGATTTGAGCTTCAAGTGAGAATCATTTTTCATGTTATAAAAAAGCCCCCGAATCATTGATTCGGGGGCTTTTGTTTTATTCCAGTACATCTCCTCGAAGCGTCCTGAATCTTTTCCGAGCTTCTACCACATAAAGACTTCCTGGATATTCTGTAATCAATCGCTCATACAATTGCATGGCCTTGGTATTGTCTATCAAATTGTACTCATTGATTTCTGCCATCTTAAACAATGCATCATCTGCCGTGATATCTTTAAAATGAAAATCTAGAATGTCTTGATATAATTTTAATGCCCCTTGTACATCTCCTTCTTTTCTTTTGATATCACCTTTCAACATTAATATTTCATCTGTCAAACTGTGCGCAGGATATTCGTTGAGAATACTATCCATCGTCAGTATGGCTTCATCAAAACGATTTTGAAATGCAAGTAAATCCGCACGTGCAAACATCTCCATTGGAACAGTCGTCGTGTCCATATTGAAGTTGTCTGTAATCAGGAGAGAAAGGTCAATAGCGTCGTTGCTAATGAGCTTTGTGGTGCTCGCTTTCAACGCGTCCAGCTGACCTTGAGCCCATTCAAAATCTCCTGTGTAGTAGCTGATTCTTGCGTTGCGGAATTTTGCTTCTGCCCCAAGGGGATCTTCTTTAAAGTCAAGTTCTACTTGAGAAAAAAGTAAAGACGCGTCCCAGATTTCACCTGTAAATACATACACATTTCCCAACTCAAGTTTACAAATTGCTTGAACTTTACCGTAAACGCCAGGAGTATCAATAGCTTCTTGCAGAAGTTCAATAGCCTTTGGCGCATCATTCAAATAAAACGCATAAATATGTGCGAGATCTTTGAGCATGTTGGCAGTTTCTGCATTCTTGCCTACCTGTTCCAAAGTCGTTTCATATTCTCGTGCTAGTGCTGCATATCCTTCTTTATCAACGCCAGGTTTTTCCTCCAGCTCCATTGAAGTTACTCGAAGTTTTTCAGTGCGCGCTATTACGTAATATTCATTTGCAGGTCCTTTGTCAATGATGTATTGATAGGCTTTTTTTGAAGTTGTGTAATCGCGATTGTTTGCCGCAAGCTCTGCCAAATTGATAATCCTAAACCCTGTTTCGCCAAGTCGTTTGTCCAAAGAACTCGCTTGGATATAAGCCATTGCGAAATCTTTTTTCTGCATAAAAAGCCATGTGAGCATCTCAGTATATTCGATGTTCTCGGGATGCTTTTGTGAACGTTGCAAAAGTTTAGCCTTGAGCAAATCCATGTTTTCTTCATTCTCTGGAATTTGTAGATTTCTTCCAAATGAACTTTGAACAGTAAGCATGTAATTCGGAGATTCCAAAATCAAATCAAGCATGGATTCAATCATGTCATCGAAGAGTCCTAAACTTCCTTGAATATTGGCTATTTCATAAGAAAATGAATAGCCGTCATTGCCTTGCCGTTTGCCTTTTTCGTAGGCCCTTAATGCGTAGTTGTATTCGTTGATTCTTGAGAATTCGCTCGCCAATCGCAGTACATTATTTCTTGTTGGATTTAATTCTGAAATGGCCTTTTCAAATTCTTTTTCCGCGTCTTCTTTTTTATTGAACTTCTTATAAAGTTCTCCGAGTTGAACATTGGCAACACCATCTTCGTTCGATGTTTTGATTTTCTTTTTCACCAATTTTTCGGCTTCATCAAAATCATCTAAACCAATCAAGGTATTTAGATAGTTGGTGTAAACGCGATTCGTTTTGTTGGTCTTGTAAACTTTTTCGTAGTAAAGTTTCGCTTGTTCAAATTGACCATTGTTGTAGTAGTATTCAGCAAGGTCTAAATCTTCTTGAGCTGATGCCAATTGAGCAATCAATAAAAAGAAAAAGCCGAATAGTATTTTAATGTATTTGTTCATTCTCACGGAGCCATTTGCAATTTTAATGAGTCAATCCAAACTTTTATTTGCGTTTGATATTGCGAATATTCTTCCAAAGATTTTAAATAAAGTGCTTTGTATTCATTAGAGTAATTCAACGCTTTTTGTGCTGCAGCCTTTTCTGCTTTTATGGCCTCGGTAACATAGGCTGCGTTGATGCTATTTCCAAGACTGTCCACATTACTTTCTGAACTGATTACTTGTTGCAGATCTTCAAGCTGTTTTTTACTCATACTACATGCCGAAAGTACGTTTACCCATTGCTCACTTGGGTTGGGAAGTATTTCAGGAATGTTTCGATAGGCAGAAAGCTTTTCAGCCATCTCCTTTTTCATTTCACTTTGAAAGTTGTTTTGGATAAATGTGATTTGATATTCGATCGTGTCGTAAGCAGCCTCCAATTGGGATGGACTGATTTCCGCGGAGTTATTGATAACAGAATCTAGAGAGAGTTGTAGCGATTTCAAAGCAGGTAGTTCCGATTGGAATTCTTTTTTCCAGTTGCATCTGCTAAAAACAACCATCGCCATGCAAAGCATGGCGATGGCAACTATTTTTTTCTTGGCTGCCATTCCTGCGAAGTTAAAGGAATGTGCCAATCGTTGGATTCAACAGGTGGTTAATTTTTCTCAATCCACTCAAATCCGGTATATGGAACCAATGCGGCAGGAATTTTAATTCCTTTTTCCGTTTGATGATTTTCTAGCAATGACGCCATGATTCGCGGCAATGCGAGTGCACTTCCATTCAGTGTATGTACCAATTGCGTTTTTCCATCAGTCCCTTTGAATCGACACTTCAAGCGGTTGGCTTGGAATGTCTCGAAGTTTGAAGTAGAACTTACTTCCAACCAACGTTCTTGAGCGGCACTGAATACTTCAAAATCATAAGTCATAGCAGAAGTGAAACCCATATCTCCTCCACAAAGGCGAAGAATGCGGAATGGAAGTTCAAGTTTGGTCAATAGTCCTTTAACATGATCTACCATATTGTCCAATATCTCGTAACTCTTATCTGGGTGAGCGATTTGAACAATTTCTACTTTATCAAATTGGTGCAATCTGTTGAGGCCTCGCACGTCTTTCCCGTAGCTTCCAGCTTCTCTTCTAAAGCAAGGTGTGTATCCAGTAAGTTTTATAGGAAGTTCATCTTCTTTCAAAATGACGTCTCGGAATAAATTGGTCAACGGAACTTCCGCAGTAGGGATAAGATATAAATCATCTTCTTTGATGTAATACATCTGACCTTCTTTGTCCGGAAGTTGACCTGTTCCATATCCGCTTGCTTCATTTACCACGTGAGGTGGAATGAATTCCTGATAGCCTGCCTTTTGAGCTTCATCCAAAAAGAAGTTGATCAGGGCGCGTTGAAGTCTTGCCCCTTTACCGGTATACACTGGAAATCCAGCTCCTGTAATTTTTACACCAAGTTCAAAGTCGATAAGCTTGTATTCGGCGGCAAGATCCCAGTGTGGCTTATTGTTTTCACCAAGATTTGGAATATCGCCATGAGCGAATACTTCCACATTTTCCTCTGGTGTTTTACCCGCTGCTACTGCTTCAAAAGGAACGTTTGGGATTTGATAGA
>JAWKNK010000018.1:0-69478 GCA_041391745.1 Flavobacteriales bacterium | reverse complement strand
TGAGAATAGAATTTATTCTTTTCAAATTTCCCGCTGCACACGCGCATGAATGCAATTCTATCGCGGTGGCGCGGATCGATATTGGCGTGAATTTTAAAAACAAAACCAGAGAACTTCGGGTCGGTGGGTTCAACGGTACCCTTTGTCGTATCTCTGTGTTGCGGGATTGGTGCGATTTCGATGAACTTGTCGAGCAATTCTTTCACACCAAAATTATTCATCGCGCTACCGAAGAAAACGGGAGCCAATTTTCCATCCAAATATTTTTGTTGATCGAAAGGATCGTAAACGCTATCAATCAACTCTACGTCTTCGCGAAGTTGATGGGCATACTCCCCTGTCAATTGATCCAATCGAGGATCGTTCAAGTCATCGATAGAAACAACATCTGCGGTGATTTTTGTTTTCGATGATTCGAATAAGTGAAGCTTTTTATCAAAGATTTTATATACCCCTTTGAAAGAATACCCTTGGCTGATTGGCCAAGAGAATGGCTGGACTTTAATATCTAAAGTTTCCTCCAACTCATCCAACAAATCGAAAGGATCGCGACCTTCAAGGTCCATTTTATTGATGAAAACAATAACGGGGGTATCGCGCATACGGCATACTTCCATTAAGCGCTTGGTTTGTTCCTCTACCCCTTTCGAACTGTCAATGACGAGAATTACACTGTCTACAGCGGTAAGCGTGCGGTAGGTATCTTCAGCGAAATCTTTGTGACCAGGAGTATCGAGCAGATTCACCTGCATGCCATTGTATTCAAAAACCATTACAGAAGTGGCAACGGAGATACCTCTCTGACGCTCAATTTCCATAAAGTCGGAAGCTGCAGTTTTAGTAATCTTGTTACTCTTCACCGCACCCGCCGTTTGAATGGCACCACCAAAAAGCAGCAACTTTTCAGTCAAGGTTGTTTTACCGGCATCCGGGTGACTGATAATTGCAAAAGTCTTTCTGCGCTTAATTTCCTGAATATTGCTCATCTTTTAAAAAATCGAGCGCGAAAGTACGACTTTCTTAATGAACTACCTGCACTTGGCGGTGAAGGGTAGTACCATTTTCAGTAGTAAACACAAAATGGTAGCTTCCTGAGGTCCAATCTACAATATCCAATTGATTCATGCGATTGATGTTGGACTGATATACCAATCGGCCTATGGCATCATAAACCTGAAGTGATTTCAACTTAGAGTCGATCGACCATTGGATATTATCATTAGCAGGGTTGGGCCAAATGGCAAAAGCATCCGCACCTTCCAGCATTTCCACATTCGTAATGGTCACCCCTGGAGCTTCCCAAATACAACCACCAGCTGAATAAGCTGTGGCAGTAAGTGTTCCCGCATCTTCCACAATAACGTTTGAAAGATTTTCTGCAATCAACTCGCCATTCAAATACCAATCGATAATCACACCTTCTAGATTCGTAGTGTAAAGTGTTGGGTCGTTTGCATCTTGAATAATCGCCAATGCCATCGAAGTACAACCGTTTACAACATTGCTTGTCATATTGGTAATCTGTGTTCCTAAACCAACATGTTGAATCGAGGCAGAATTATGAATCAAAGTACCCAATGGAACGTTTGAATTCTGAGCTACGCTAAACTGAACAAAACCAGAAGCGCCATTACCCGCGGTAAATGATTCCAAATTGATTCCTGCAAATACAAACTGCACTGCACCTCCAGGAAGTATGTTGTATGTCACTGGGTGACTACTTCCTAATACTTGAATGGTTGATGCATCCAAAGATGGATCGATCTCATCCGTGATGATGATGTTTGCGCTATTGGTTAGATATGGATTTGTAAATGAAATCAAGTAAACCAAATCTGCGTTTTGGTTCACCGAATGATCCACACCAATTCCAGTAGTTTCTTGTTTCGATTGAACACCGCTAGTACAAGCAAAAGGTTGTGAACTTACAACCATGTCCGTCACCTCGGTAGAAGTGCCGTTATTTACATAAACAGTTAGCGTGTTATTGATTAAAGAACCAGAATAATTCGCTCCAGGATTTTGAATTTGGATGTAAAAGCTTGAAGTCATACCAACACCCAAATTGCTGTAACTAAATTCTGCTTGATTATTTACGTAGCTTAATGGGAAAGGATTGATACCCGTAACCACCAAAGCAGGATCTATGGTTAGAAGGAAAGTACCACTTGCGGTTTGATTCCCAGAATTAGTTAGAGTAACGATGATTTCCGTTTCTGAATCACAGATGCCTTGATAACCGCTGATTGCACCGTCCACTTGCATCACGCTGCCGTTGGCAATCAATCCAAAATTGTATCCACTTAAATTCTCATTACCAAGAATCGTTGCGTTAAGCGATGTAGGAGTTGTTGGCTGCCAAATGTTTGCATCATAATCGATGCTCACAGTATTGTTTCCCACATCACCAGGAAATGAATAGTCTCCATTTGCATCTGACGACACTGTGAAACCATTGATATTTACAGGATAGTAAGGCATCAATGCATCACCAACATTGAATACACCATTGGAGTTTAAGTCTTGGAATACGCGACCGGAAATAAAATTGGTTGGCATTTGAACCACTACTGTATCTGTTACATGACATGCTTCAAAATTGTCCATGTATCCGTGCAGAACAAAAATCTCTTCACCCGTCTGTGTGATATTTGGATTGAGCACATTTGCGTTGCTCAAATAATCTGCGGGTGTCCAGTAATAGCTCGCAGTGCCCACTGAATTCGCAGAAAGCTGAACCACAACAGGAGGTTGATTTCCGTTAGAACAAGAAATAGAAACGTCGGTGTGAAAAACTAACGTGATACATCCCGAAGGGTGAGAACTCGTAAACTGAAGTCCGGTCAATGTCCCGTCAAACTCTCCAAGTAATGGATCAGTGTTGGATGGTCCATCATAAACTCTTACGTAATCGAAGTTGACCTCAAGCGCTCCAGATGCGAACAATAAATGAATCGGAGCGCTACAATTGAAATAGGTTTCCGGACAATAAGTATAAGTGAGGTCTGTAGTATTTCTCAAGCAATATTGGAACTCGAGTGTATTGTTACATTCGTTTTGAACGTACACATTTCCGTTGAGTTGATTATTGATATTCGAATAAACGAAATCAAAACCTGCATCCACAACAAGTTCTGCTGGCACTGGAGAAACTGATACTTCTGTTTGAGAAGTTGAAGTGCAGCCAGCACTGTTGGTTACTGAATAAATATAATCGAAAGTGCCTAATTCATTACCAGCGATTTCAATTACGTCGCCATTCGGATCAGACATGAGGATAGCAGGACCAGACCAAAAAGAAGAGTCTGCACCTGCACCGATTGTAGCAGTATATGTTTCGAATTGATTGAAAAATTCAGCTGAAAGCGTAACGCCATATTCAAACAAGAAACCATCGTCAGCTGCGGCATTATCTGTAAACGTGTATGTCCAAGTACCTGCAACAGGGCAGCCTACCAAATCGCAAAGGCTACCAACAGGTGCATATTCGCCACTTGCAAGCGTTCCTCCATTGTTTGATGCCCAAGTACCATTTGGAGAACCTTCCACCCAATAGTAGTCGAAGCCAACACCAGCTGTTCCGTTGGTATTATCAACAGGCTGACCGATAAAAGTTCCACCGCCTCCACCTTGATGCAGCGTAGCTTGTTGACCATTTGGACAAATCAAACGAATAGTGAGATCCCCCATGTAAGAATGTTCCATGTTCACAAAAGCATTGATGATTTGATCGCAGTTAGTGATGGTAGCACCGTCTGTAACGTCAGCAATTGGAAATGTGAAAGTAGAAGTAGTGACATCCACCAATTGAGAAACTGTTTCTACAGAAATAGGAACTCCTGCTCCGATAGCGTTTTGGCTATAAGCACCTACCAATTCGCCAGTTCCGCCCTCGCATACGCTTATTGATGTTGGAATATTGATTGTTGGATAAGCCACAATTGAAATAGGCATATCCACAGGAATCACAGACTCGCAAGAATTACTTTGAGAAATATGAAGCTCTAAATTATATACTCCATTTGGCAGAGAATTAATGCTCAATAAAGGGCTGGTTGTGTTGGTAATTTCCAAGGTTGAAAATTGCCAAGAGTAATCATAAGCATTCACTCCGTCAGGAAGGATTGCATTGTTTAAAGAAAGTCCAATATCAGAACCTTCACAAAACTGATAGAATCCACCGTCGGTGTTGTTGTAACCCGTCACACCTATCACGCCAGCAACGCCTGAACAAGGAGTTTGACCTATTGATTCAATCGAAAGTACAAAGAATAGAAGGCCTAGAGAGAAGTAGAATAACTTCATTTTGGTTTGGTTTAGATAATTGGTTTCTTCCACCAAACGTAAGGCTAAATTCACTTATTTACAAATTCCTATGATTCTAGCGCCTCCCCTCCCACTCTTCATAAAATTGCTCTAAGAACTGCTCCATGTAATCATGGCGCTGCTGAGCTAATTTCATCCCCGTGCTGGTATTCATCAAGTCTTTAAGAAGTAAAAGCTTTTCATAAAAGTGATTGATAGTAGGAGCTTCGCTTTTTTTGTACTCCTCCTTCGTCATGTGAAGGTTGGGAGCAATATTCGGATCATAGATCGCTCTATTTTTAAATCCACCATAATTAAACGTTCGAGCGATTCCTATGGCACCAATGGCGTCCAATCTATCGGCATCTTGCACAATGTCTAATTCAATTGATTCATGACTGCGCTTGCCTTTTCCTCCTTTGAAAGAAACGTTTTCGATGATAGATACTACATGATCAATTCTAGAATGATCCAATTCCAAATTTTCAAGAAATGCGCGTGCAGTGCGCGGTCCGATCTCTTCATCACCATCATGAAATTTTGAGTCAGCAATGTCGTGGAGCAATGCCGCCAACTCCACCACCAACAAATCACATGATTCAGATGCAGCAATTAATTTTGAATTTCTCCACACACGCTCAATATGAAACCAATCATGTCCACCTTCAGCATTCCTTAATTGTTCTTTTACGAATTGCTCCGTTTGTGCTACAAGTGATGCATTATCCATTACTGCAATTTAAATACTCCTGACACAGTGGTTGACTTTCCTTGAGCATTTCGAGCTCTCAAAGAGATATTGTAATTGCCTGTAGAAGTCCACTCAGGAAATGTAAGATTACTCAAATCGTAGTTAGAGTTGTAAATCACAATGGTATCTGAAAGGATGGTAGTATTCGATAATCTAACGATTCTAAAAAGTGAATCCACAACGGTTAAATCTTGAATTTCTCCCATGAGTGAAATGGTTTGAGGACTTGTAGCTTCCCAAACGTTGCCTGAAACGGCCGGGCTTAAATCATTAAAATAAAACTGAGGGCGGGCGGTATTTCGAACGTTTACTACTTTCTCAAAGCTTGTCAAATTCCCGGTTACATCAATGACGTTAGCAGCAATTGTCCAATACCCATCAATAGTATCAGGCATTGTAAATTCATCATTCGCACTCCCCGATTTACCAGAAAGTTCGTTGATTTTAAAATCAGTCCAATCCCCATAATTTATTGGAGAAAAAATAGATGCAGGTCCTTCACTATAAAAAACTCCTCCACTTGACATTGCCGTTTTAGATTGATTCAATTCCATATCATCAGAAAAGGAATAGGTCGCAGTGATGGCGCTCCCCTGAGCCAAGCTCAAAGTGACATCCGACAGACCATTCACTTTAAAATCAAACAACTCGGGATTTGTAGTGTCTTCCTTTTGGCACGCTACAAATACCAACATCAATATCAAGAAGAGGAGTCTTTGTTTCATTCAGCGAAAATAAGTCAAACTTATTCTACGTGCACATCCACTGCCCATTCACCTACAAAGCCCTGACCATCCGCGGCATGCAGGTGAAGGTGATAGATGCCTGTTTGCAAAATTGGGCCTACCAAAACTTCCGGCATCGTGAAACTTGTTCCTGAAACTCCTGGAACTTCATATTCAAAAAACACTTCTCCACTAGATTCATTTTCCAACTCGATATGCAAATCAATCAATCCATCCGGGTCCGACACCGTTCCATTGATGGTAAAAGAATTTCCGGCAGTCAACGCAATTTCAAAGTTATCTACAGCAGGATTGGTAGTGATATCGAACACAGGTAGATTGGTGTTGGACACATGAATCAAGGTGACATACTCCGTTGCTTCGTTTCCTTCTTTATCGATCAACTGAACTTCGATGTGCCAGTGTCCCGCAACAGAATTCGGAATTTGAAATGTTGCTGTTTTTGTAGATGATGTTCCACTGAGATTTACTATTTCGCTTTCGCTCCATGTTCCCGTGTTGGCTTCAAAAGTCTCACCAGACTCTCCTTCGTGGCTGTGTCCGTCATCCGCTGCGTGGATGTTTATTTTCAATTGATTCAATGCTTCGTTGTCTGAAACCTGAACTTCCACCGTGAACGTTTCACCAGCATTGAACTCATGTTCATTGGCTGCAATGCCATTCACCTTTACGCTTTCGATGATCGGTCGCGTAGTATCCGATTCTTCTTTTTTACAAGAAACAATTGTTGTAATCGCTAATAGTGCTAGAAATACTTTTTTCATAATTTTTTATTTTTTGCCAAATGGCAGGTTTAACATAATTGTAAAATTTCTCCCCTGTTGTGGGATATTGAGCGCTCTGTAGGCACTCAAATGATTCAAATAATACCGATTGAAAATGTTGTTGAATTGAAAATTAAGAGAAGCACCATCTTCTTTAAATTCCATTTTCAAAAACAAATCCACTGTGAACGCACCACTCGTGGCATGTTCGTTTCTATCCACACGATTTTGACTACTCCATACCAGATAATTTCCTCCTACAGCCATTTCTGATAAATACCTTTTGTCAAAATCTTTTTCATATTCCAATTGAAAACGTCCTCTCACCGGAGGAGTGAAAGGCAATGCCAATCCTGTATTCAAATTGTACGTATAAACACCATCAATCATATACTCCATGTGAATTTGCTTGACAGGATGCCATTCAATATAAAATTCAGAACCTGCAAAAATTGCATCATGTTGAGAATACTGATACACTTGTCCTCCATCAGGAAGCGTTGAGAATTGAGCTGTGGGTCGCAAATAAATATAGCCGTTGAAATAATTGAAATACGGCGATACTTTTACATAGAATTGTTTCAACTCATACAACACTGTAGCATCCGCCTGATAACCGATTTCGCTTTGCAGTGAAGCGTCTCCCATTTCGTGTCGAAATGTACCATGATGCACTCCATTAATAAATAGCTCCGCTTGATTGGGAACCCTAAAACTTCTTGAAAGGTTCAATTTAAAATTCCAACACTGACGCGGTGTCCAGCTCAATCCAGAAGAAGCTGACCAATTTGAAAATGATAAATTATTATTCTCTACTCTGGTCAAATCACCCACAATTTCTGCTGAGCTATTGTATATCGAGTACTAAAAAACGTGCTTGAAATTTGCGCAGCATCGAATCTCAATCCTCCATTATATACAAGATCAAATCGTTCAATATTTTTCTCTGCGTACAAGAACGCTCCTCCTGAAACCGAACGATCATTCGGCAGCAAATATTCCCATCCTCCTCGTTTATTTTCTTGATAAAGAAAATGCAATTCCAGGATCAATCGCTTGAATCATTGACTGCAGGAACGTGCCACCTTGCAGCGATTTGCGTAGTGCTCAATTCCAGATGGTGCGCCACAGGACTTTCAGAAATAGGCGCGTAGCCTTGTTGGTGTGGAATGATACGCTCCTCACGAATATTACGCTGCCAACCGGCATCCAATTGCAACCAACCTTTAGACAAAACAAGCGTGGAGTTCAAAGCCAGCTTGTAATGATCCACTTGCTGATTCGGCAAATCAATATTTCTCGTATTCCCATCGGGCAGTACATTAAAACCACTTGGTATGCCTACAAGACCTGGAAAAAACCCATTGTTCTGATGAAAATGACTGAAGGTCAATTTGTGCACATTCTTCACACCTTTCCATCCCATCGTTACTTGATAATGGAGATCTTTTCCTGCCGTGTTTTTCAACTCATTGTTGTAAATCGGCAAAGTTCTGTTGAGATAGGTAAATGAATTTGCGGGCAATTTCACATCTCCATATTCGGCCCAAGTCAGCCTGCTTTTTACAAAGAAATGATTGGAAGCAAAATTTAAGTTGACCGAACTGCCATAGTAATCATTGTTTGAACGATAGATTCCTGTCAAACCTCCGCTCCATCCTTTTGAAGGAATGGCAGGTGTTTGAACGCGAATCACTCCACCAAGTGCGTCACTGCCATACAGTATGGAGGCCGGACCTTTAATCACCTCTACTTTTTCATTGATAAAAGGATCAATTTCCAAACCGTGATCGCTGCCCCATTGCTGACCTTCTTGTTTCATCCCCAAGTCGCTTACCAAGATTCGATTTCCCGAAAGTCCGCGAATGATGGGTTTGGCGATGCCTGTGCCTGACTCGAGTTTGTTTACTCCTGGCAACTGAGCAAGTTTCTGCGACAAATTGGTGGCGCCAATGCTCGACGCTGACTTTAAATCTAAAATCATTAAGTCTTGCGAAGAATGTCGGTAATCCGCCTTTGAAACCTCGCTTTCAATGTTTACTTGGCGAAGTTCGATATGAGAAGACTCCAATAAAACAAGGGCACTAAAAACATCCTCACCTTCAATGGTGAAGTGTTCTGCGTAGGCCTTAAAGCCCGCCATTTCGATGTGCAAATGGTATTGACCGTTTTTCAATTGAGGAATTTCAAATGCTCCTGTTGTGTCTGAAAAGGTCATATATCCTGTCTCATGACATTCAATGTGCGCCCCCACCACAGATTCTTTTGTTTCGGCATCTAAAATTCTTCCTGAAAAAGTATAAGTTGATTGAGAATAGCTTGCTGATGCAAAACACAACAGGAATATTCCCAAGAATGGAAAAATTTTCATGGAAAGAATGATTACTTAAAAAATGATTTCTTTAAGCAATACTGGGTGGACCGCGGTGTCTGGGAAGAAGAAAATCAGCTAAATAGGAAGAAGAAACGATGGACGTTTCTGCATGGCTGATTTCAAAAGATGAATAAAAAGTCGATTGCCAAGCCTCTGAAAAAGTAAATGGCAAACTGATTAATTCGCAAATCTTACAATCGTCGTCCACATCTCCATGGTCATCTGGAATTGCAAATGTGGCATGAGACAATTGCTCAGAATGAGAGTGGAAATGTGTATAGGAATGAGAATGAGATAACTGGTGAATGGTTTGAAAACTGAGCAACCATAGGACAATAGCCAGCATTCCGACCGATTTTATCCTATTATGTTTACTCACTCGCATCATTGCGCGGCAAAGATAGGCTTTATGCAAAAAATCGAGTACTTTTCGCAAAATTTCACAAGTATGAAAGCTATTATTCTGAGCGTGGGAGTTGCTATCCTTTCGCTTTCTTCTTTTGCCCAAAAGAAAGAACTTACCCTCGAACAATCGGTGATGGGTCAATTTGGAGAATTCGCTCCTCAAAATTTATCACGCATTTCATTTTTGCCTGAGTCCGATAATTATGTCTATTTGAAAGAATCGACTATGATGATTGGTAATGCAAAAGGAAGTGAAAAAATGTGGTTCACTTTGGATGGGTTGAAAGCATATAAAAATGCTCCTGCCGATTTAAACAGAATGCCTTTCATCAATTGGACTTCAGCTACTACAGGATATTTTCAGCACTCTGATGGCACATACTATTTTGTAGATACCAAGAAGAGCACAATGGAAGCTGGTATTAAGGAAGAAGGAGATGGCACTGTGAGCGACTTCCACTTCGGATCGCAACATCTTGCCTACAGCAATAAAAACAATCTATTTGTTCTAACAAAAGAAAAAGCCATTCAGGTAACAGATCAACCTGTGCATATTGTGAGTGGTCAATCGGTTTCTAGAAACGAGTACGGAATTGAAAAAGGTACATTCTGGAATGAAGACGGGAACTACTTGGCTTTTTATGAAAAAGATGAAAGCGATGTAACCAATTATCCACTTACGGACTACACAACTACTCCTGCTTCTGTGCATGAAATCAAATATCCAATGGCTGGAGGAAAGAGTGAAAAGATTCGTGTAGGTGTATTCAATGTTCAGAAAGAAAAAACCACCTTTTTGAAAATCCCTTCAGACTACAATGATCAATACTACATGACCAATGTAAGCTGGAGCCCAGACAATACGCTTTATGCGATTTGGATGAACCGCGGAACGAATGAAATGAAGTTGATGGCTTTTGATCCAAACAGCGGAGAGCTTCGTGCAACATTGATTACCGAGACTGACGACAAATGGGTAGAACCTACTCAACCTATTATTTTCATTCCCAACCAAGCTAATAATTTTCTTTGGTATAGTCAAAAAGATGGATTCCACCAATGGTATAAATATGACACTTCAGGCAAACTATTGGCTAAGATGAAAGTTGCATTTGAAATGACAGAGTGGCTTGGATTTGATTCAAAAGGAGAATATGGATATGCTATGGGTACAGGCTCAAATCCTACGGAATCTCACCTTTTCAAAATTAGACTTTCTGACATGTCTGAAACTCAGATCACGAAAGTTTCAGGAACCCACCGAGTAAGCATTTCTAAAAGTGGTAAAGTATTCATTGATGTCTATACGAATCTCACTACTCCACGCAGAATTGATCTCATCAATGAAACGGGAAAAATTGGCAAGAACTTATTGAACGCTGCAGATCCTTATGCAGATTACAACATTGGAATTACTGAAGTTTTCACCATTCCTGGTGAAAATGGAATGCCATTGCATGCGCGATTGATCAAGCCTAGCAACTTCGATGCTTCGAAAAAATATCCTGTTGTCGTGTATGTGTACAATGGACCACACGTGCAGCTAGTTACCAATTCATACCTTGGTGGAGCATCACTTTGGATGCACTATTTAGCTCAGCAAGGCTATCTGGTATTTACGGTTGATGGCCGTGGCTCTGCCAATCGTGGTAAAGCTTTCGAGCAAGCTATTCACCGCCAATTGGGCACTGCAGAAGTAGCTGACCAAATCAGTGGTGTTACCTGGTTGAAATCTCAACCATATGTGGATGCGACCAGAATGGGCGTTCACGGATGGAGCTTCGGTGGATTTATGACCACTTCATTAATGCTCAAAACTCCAGGTACCTTCAAAGTAGGTGTAGCTGGCGGTCCAGTAATCGATTGGAATCTTTATGAGGTGATGTACACCGAAAGATATATGGACACTCCTTCTGAAAATCCTGAAGGCTATGAGAATGCCAACCTTACCAAATCGGTTAAAAATCTAGACGGCAAACTGTTGATGATTCACGGCACTGATGATGATGTGGTGGTAATGCAACACAACATTCGATTCCTTAAATCATGCATCGATAGCGGTGTACAGGTCGACTTCTTCGTGTACCTGGTCACCCGCACAATGTACGTGGCAAAGACAGAGTGCATTTGATTGAAAAAATCATCGATTACCTTACCACCAATATCTAACCTCGCAAACCTATATTTGCCAAAATATTTTTATAGAAAATGACTACAGAAACCAGCACATTGAAAGCAACAGCTTTAACTGACAAACATATTTCCCTTGGAGCTAAAATGGTTCCATTCGCAGGCTACAACATGCCTGTGCAATACAGAGGACTGATTGAGGAGCACAACTGCGTTAGAAATAGCGTGGGTGTTTTTGATGTGAGCCACATGGGAGAGTTTTGGGTGAGCGGCGAGCGTGTGCTTGATTTCTTGCAGTACATGACTTCAAACGATGTGAGCAAATTGTTTGATGGAAAAGTTCAATACAGCTGCATGCCAAACGACAAGGGCGGTATCGTAGATGACCTTTTAGTTTACAGAGTAAATGAAAATAAATATTTACTTGTGGTAAATGCTTCAAACATCGACAAAGATTGGAATTGGTTGATGACAAAAGCTGGTGAGTATGGTGTAGAGATGATCAACAAAAGTGAAGAAACTTCATTACTTGCCGTTCAAGGTCCTAACGCCATGCAAGTACTTCAGAAGTTGACTCCTTTGAACCTTGAAATGGAATATTATACTTTCCAAATTGGTGAGTTTGCTGGTCATCAAGACATCGTAATTTCTACTACAGGATATACTGGTGCTGGTGGATACGAGGTGTATTTTCCAAATGAGGCAGCAAACGATATTTGGGACAAAATATTTGCTGCAGGTGCTGATTTAGGAATTCAACCTATCGGCTTGGGTGCGCGAGACACATTGCGATTGGAAATGGGTTTCTGTTTATACGGAAACGACATCGACGATACTACATCTCCAATTGAAGCAGGACTTGGTTGGATCACTAAATTCACCAAAGAATTTATGAATTCTGACTACATCAAGGGTCATAAAGAAAATGGCACAGCGAGAAAGCTTGTAGGATTTGAAATGATTGACAAAGGTATTCCTCGTCATGGATACGAAATTGTGGACGCCGAAATGAATCCTATCGGAGTTGTAACGAGCGGCACGCAAAGCCCTAGCCTTTCTAAGGCGATTGGAATGGGATATGTTCCTACAGCCTTGGCCAAGCCTGGAAATGACATTTACATCAACATCCGTGGCAAAGCCATCAAGGCACAAACTGTTTCTATTCCTTTTTATAAAAAGTAATTGATGTTTCCATTAGCTGATAGAAAACTGGTCGAAGTCTGCTATACACCTGGTCAATACCATTTGTATAAGGAGAATTTTGACATCGTGGTGGTGGTAGATGTATTGCGCGCTACGAGCGCCATTGCATCTGCACTTCACTACGGCGTAGAAAAAATTATTCCCATTAGTTCTGTTGAAGAAGCGTTAGAATATCAACAAAAAGGATATATCGTGGCGGCTGAACGCGATGGTAAGGTTGTAGATGGTTTTCCCTTTGGGAACTCACCCTATGCCTTCATGAATCCAGACTTAAAGGGAAAAACCGTAGTACTCACAACCACCAACGGTACACGCGCCATTCAAATGGCTGCGGAAAGAAAAACCGTTGTTATAGGTTGTTTAAATAATTTGGATGCACTTTGTAAGTGGTTGATTGAGCAACATCAAAACACGTTGATTCTTGCCAGCGGTTGGAAAGACAAAGTAAATCTAGAAGATACCATTTGCGGCGGCGCTATCGCTGATGCATTGTTGGACTCTAGAAAATTCAGAGCTGATGAAGATAGCACTGTGGCTGCCAAATTCATCTACAAGAGTGCACGAGAACATCTATGGAGCTTTTTACGATCAAGTTCACACAGAAGAAGATTGGTAAAATTGAACATTCAAAAAGACGTAAAATACTGTTTGACATTAAACACCATTGATACTATTCCAATTTTGAAGGATGGTGTTTTGGTGAAACTCGAATATCAACCTGAACCGCAGGCGCAATAGCATGAGAAAACTCCAATTCATACTGGCATTTGTTGTTTTTCTGGGAGCAAGTTCATTCATTGTTCTCAAAGAAAACACAGACCCTTGCGCCGACAATCCGATGAATTGGGGCTTCTACGGTCATAAGCGCCTGAACGAATTGGCGATTTATACGCTTCCTGAGGAAATGTTTGGTTTCTACAAAGCCAACATGAATTTCTTGATAGAGCACAGTGTTGATCCAGACAAAAGAAGATATGGTGTAAAAGGAGAAGCGGAGTGCCATTATATTGATATGGACCGCTATTGCTTCGACACATTGGGTTGTGATCCATTTACCAATGTGCCAATGTATTGGAATGATGCCGTTGCAAAATATTCAGAAGACACACTTCGCGCTCACGGCATAGTGCCTTGGCATGTCAACTTGATGGTATACAAACTCACCAAAGCTTTCGAAGACGGAAATCTCACAAGAATACTTCATTTGAGCGCAGAACTCGGACATTATATAGGCGATGCTCACGTACCGTTGCACACTACTAGTAATTATAATGGTCAAAAAACGGGGCAACGAGGTATTCATGGATTCTGGGAAAGTCGAATCCCCGAACTGTACGACAGCAACTATGATTTTTTTGTGGGCAAAGCTGAATATGTAAAATCTCCGCTCAAGCACATCTGGGGTAAAGTACGACAAAGCTATAGTGCGGTGGATTCCGTACTTTCTTTTGAAAGAGAGTTGAATGAAAAATACACTTCCGATAAAAAGTACTCTTATGAGGTAAGAGGCATGTCACAAGTCAAGGTGTATAGTGAAGAATATACCAATGCCTACCAACAAATGTTGGACGGTCAGGTGGAAAGGCGCATGAAAAGCGCAGTAATTACTATTGGAAGTTTCTGGATGACGGCTTGGATCAACGCAGGCCAGCCAGACTTGAACAAATTCATTGATTCTAAGGAGATTATCACAGAAGAAAATCCTGACGTGATCGCAGAAAAACAGGATACTTTACGTATTCGAGACCACGAATAGTCCATTTTATTCCCTTTTATTGTAACCTCATACCTTCATTTCCGTTAAAACTAGCAACTAGTGATCGAAAATGAAAAAGTTAGTTACCACCCTAGTGACCTTTTTTATCTGCGCACAGTTGTTTGCTCAACAAGCGCAGGTAATGTTCTACGGATACGTTGAGCAGGGTCAAATTGAATCAACATCTACTTCCTCTAAAAAGAAGAAGAAATCAGCACCAAAATTGGCGCAAGTGAAGATGTATGTTTATTCAGGAAGTGAAATTATCAGCACTGCTGATGTTAGAGAAACGGGGTTCTTTGCCACGGTTCTGCCAGCTGGAAAAAGCTATCACATCGTATTTGAAAAAAGGATACTTCTGCAAGAGTTTCGAGCTCGATTGCACTGAAGTAACAAGACCAAATGACGATACCGCCATTAAGTGTCTGGTTGATGTTTCATTATTTGAAAAAGTAGATGATGCAGATCTTCTCAATCTTTGTAATGTCCCATATGCGAAAGGTAAGTTTGATGAGGAGAAGAAAGAAATGATTTGGGACATGGATTACACAGAAAATATCAAAACCCAATTTGAATTATTAGCACAACCATACTACACAGCGTTAAAATAGTATTGGTTTCATAGGTGAAAGGAAGAGCCTGTTCTAACGAGAACGGGCTTTTTTCTATATTCGTGGTTCGTTTTAACCTTACGCCTATGAGTGAGAATGACTCAAAGCAGCTATTATGGCTAGACTTGTTGCGTGGCATTGCTGCTTTTCTTGTTCTGATAGGTCACCTTCGTTCCATAACATTTGTTGATTTTAGTCTAATTCAAAACCCTAGCGTTTTTGTAAAATTTTTCTACTTCATAACAGATCTAGGTCATGAAGCTGTGATGATATTCTTCGTATTAAGCGGCTTTTTCATCATCAAATCAATTGTTGAATCAACTCAATCAGGAAATTGGAGTTGGAAAAAATACGCGACATCGACTTTCAAGATTATGGGTTGTATTAATACCCGGACTTTTCCTCGGAATGTTCTGGGACAACCTGGGGCTCCACTTTTTCTGAATCGTACATCTATGCTGGACAAATTGAAACTATTAAATTTTGGATTGTCCCAACAGGCAAACTTGGCACTGATGTTTTTATCGGTAATCTTTTTCTTCAAACAATATTTGTTCCTACCTATGGATCGAATGGAGCATTATGGAGTCTTTCCAATGAGTTTTGGTATTATGTATTATTCCCGTTGCTCTATGTGTTCTTTACAAAGCTATACACCCCTACTGTGAGAATACTTCTTGCATTTTCTGGAATATCAATAATGCTCCTTCTCAACAATACACATTCACTCCATCTACACATCTTACCTCCTATTTCTTTATTTGGTTGATGGGAGGCGTTACATATTTTCTACATAAAAATCAATTTGATATTTTCAATAATTGGAAACTAGCAATTGTCAATGCAGGCTTTATTATTTTGTCATTGTTATTCATTAGCATGAATAAGTTTCCGATGATATTCAACGATTTTTCGTTGGGATTTCTGTGCTTGCTGTTGGTCGCATTTTTAGCCAATTTCGAAATGCGTTATGCTTGGCTGAGACGGCTCAGCACGTTTCTGTCCAACATTTCATACACATTGTATGTAACCCATCTTCCTTTCATCGTTTTCCTTTCATCGTACCTGCGATCTCAGCGAGTTGATCTTGACACCAATGGGATCTTTGAATTCAGCCTTATCGTAGTCGTAGTATTGATATACGCCTACATTGTCTATTTTCTTTTTGAACGCAACACGTATAAGGTGAAGCGCTTTTTAAAGAGATAACTCTTTGGAAATTTTGGAGATGTTGGAGAGAGTGGAAGTGTGGGAACGAAGAATAATTTTGGACTTTACACCTCTTTTCTAAGCCAGCCTACAATTCTTCCATGGTTAATGTACCATTTATTTTCTATACGTTCCAAAGTAAAACGTTCTCTAGAATTTGAAAAAGGGCCCGGGTTCTGTTGGATAATTTCAATATCCTTTTCTGTCACTTCAGAAACTATTGCCACATGGCCGAATCTATTAAATACACTTCCATCAAAAATCAGCAAGTCATTTACTTTAGGTCTGAAGCTACTCGGATTTGAACATTGTTTAAGCCCTCTACTCTTATTTCGTTGACCATCTCCTAATTCTGCAGAGTAAAAATCCTTCGCATTACCATAACTATCAGGCATCTTATGATTCAAGTATTCATAATAGTATCTCTTTACAAATTCGACGCATTGATATTTCAGCCCAAGATTGTAGCCTTCCTTTGTTGTATTCCTCCCAGAAACATGGTCCACTCCTCCATTATAATATACATATACATGATTAAGAGAATCCAAAACATCACCTACTTCATGACTCGAGTTAATATTGTACTTTTTGAATGTCCAGATCCCAGCAAACACTGCTAATAATAGGACTACGATGTATTTTACTTTTTTCATTTTAAAATTGGAAGAGTTGGAGAGTTTGGAATTGTTGGAGAGTTTGAGAATAAATCATGAATCATGAATTATGAATCATGAATCACGAATCATCCTTCGTCCCGAACTGGATTCGGGATCAGGAACCATGAGCCATGAACCACGAACCAAAAACCATGAGCCATGAGCCACAAATGTAAAAGCCCTCCCGAAACGAGTTCGAGAGGGCTTTTATTGGATAGAAAACTATTAAAGCTTTACAAATTCCTTCTCTGAGGTGAATCCATCCTGAGTGATGCTCAAGTGATATAAACCTGCATTAAGATCATTCAAATCCAATTGCATTTGAACACGATTTGCATTGGTTAATTTTCTTTCAATCACCAATCTGCCAGTTACATCAGTTACACGCAATACCGCGTTTTGAAGGTCGGCATTTGTAGAAACTGAAAGTGTATTTTCAACTGGGTTTGGATAAATGTTCAATCCAAGTGGATTTTCAGAAAGTTCGTCAACACCAACTACTGTTACGTTTACTTCTACTCTTGGGCTCACACATTCAAATGAAGCCTTTTGAGTTTTCCAATCATAAAAATAGTAGTAGTAAGAAGCTCCGAAAGTGCTTCCTGTGATTTCACCAACTGTGCCAATTGCATATGGATAAGAAACCCCTCCGCTGTTACGGAACAAGTTATTTTCCAAACATCCGATTTGGTGTCCAGTTCCTGCAGGAACCGCGAAGTTCAAATCAACTACAGTAGTTCCGATTGGAAGATTAACAACAGTCTGAGCCAATACTGTTCCAGCAGCATTGTAAAGGACAATTGTTCTGTTTCCAGCCAAACCCTCAGCAGGTACATAACAAGTTACTTGATTCAATGTAAATGCTTCAGAAGCGTTGAAATAAAGCACACCGCCTTGTGATGGCAATCCACCATTACCAGTGATGTCCAACTTTCCTCCGTTTTCAATTTCACCTGGATGCTCTGTTGTAGATTGCACCCAGTATGAAGCTTGTGAATCAACGATTGGTGTATTGTAAGTGTTGCCTGTAGCCAATACTTCAGTTGATGTCTCAGTCGCAAACCATTCCACATTCGTACCTGTTGCTGTCAATTCAGCAGAGCCAGGTTCTCCAATTTGAACATCCGTAACTTCTGGAGCTGGAGCTGATAATACGATGATTTCAATTTCATTTGATTGAAGTGGCAGACCTGAACATGTACCGTCAACATTGACATGGTACATTCCCGATTCTGATACCTCGATTGTTGGACTTCCTTGTGTTCCTTCGCTCCAGTCGTAGTTATCGCCAATTGTAGAAGTCAATACTACGCTTCCACCTTGACAAAACATCGTTTCGCCTTGTGCAGAAACAATAGGAGTTTCCTCTGTAATCACATTTACATTTACAACGTTTGATGAAGCAACGCAACCTTCAGCATCGAATACATACACACTGTAGTTTCCTGATTGTGTGATGTTGTTTGATTGAGTAGTTGCGCCATTGCTCCATGCATAAGAATCTCCGTTTGGAGCGGTAAGCACCAACGTCTCTCCTTGACAAATTTGTGTTGATTCACCTTCTACCGTGATAGCAACTGGATCGAGAATACATGTAGACTCCAATACGTGATGCGTTTGATTGATAGCAGGATTCTGAACAGAAGTGATCATTCCACTTGGCCAGTGAATTACCACTTGGTCAATTGCAGAAGCGGATCCAAGACCGAAATGTGTAATCAATGAAGAAGAAGGATCGAAGCTTTCACCCGCTCTTACTTCACGCACTTGAATTCCCCAAGCACCAAAGATTTCTACTCTTGCTCCAATAGCGTCTTTGTTTGATACGATACCTTCAAGATCAAATTTCACCCAGTTGTTTGAGTTAGCATTGTTCATGTATCTCGTATTTCCTGCAATTACGTCTAGGAAGCCATCATCGTTGAAGTCACCGATGCCACCGCTATTGAAAGACAATGAAGCACCAGTGAAAGTTCCATCACCGTTGTTCCAATACATTTCATTCGACATTTCAGAGAAAATATCGATAAATCCATTGTTATCAAAGTCACCAGCGTCACAGTTCCATGCTCCAAGGTCAGCAGCATTTATTCCCGTTGTGCCAATGATATCAGTAAATGTTCCGTCACCGTTGTTTCTCATAAAACGATTAGCGAAAGCGTGGTTTACAGTGAATGCATCGAAGTCACCATCGTTATCAAAATCTTCAAACGTAGTAGCCCAACTTTGGTCACCATCATTCATGTTCGCTTCTGGTCCAACACTAGTGAAGGTACCGTCGCCATTATTTCTGTACAACAAGTTGATACGTTGTGGATCACCTACAGCAGCTCCACCGCGACACTTGGTGATATATAAATCTGAATCGTAGTCATTGTCATAATCCACCCAAATAGCAGCGTAGTTACCTCCAACATCCAATGTTGGAAGTAAGCTAATATCCAAGTCTAGTATTCCACCAACATTTCTATAAGCATGGCTTTGATCAACGTCGTGACATACAAATGAGTCTAGATTTCCATCATTATCAATATCAGAGAAAGTACTTCTTTGAGAGAAGATATATTCTGGTTGAGCATCTTCATAGAAAGCCGTACCGTCAGCATTCGCATACACGAATGAAACAGCATTACCAGCACCCATTAGAAGGTCTGTATGGCCATTTCCATCGATATCTGCAGCGCAGATACTCCAAGAAGGAAGATTCTGCAAACTCATCGCCTGAAAGAATGGAGTAAACGATCCATCAGGGTTTTGAAAATCGATGTAAATACCGCTAGAGGTAACACGAACAATGTCATCAAGACCGTCTTTGTTCATGTCTGCTGCGCAATCCGCATAGCTGCTTGAAGAAATGGTTTGTAGTCCAGTAGTAACGCCGCTGAAGGTAACTTGTGCGTTAATCATTGTACCACCCATCAAAATTGCCGCTGCAGTGAAAAGAGATTTTTTCATTGTAGAAGTTGGGTTCATAATTAATTGGTTTGGTTTCAAGTTGTAATAATAGTGATAAACGTCCACATTATCAATAGGATAATACATTGTTATCGAAAATATTGACCAATTCTTGAAGGGCTAAGTTGCACCAAAACAAAAAGCCTCCCCAACCAATGGTTGGGGAGGCTTTACTTAAGTATTATCTAATCTAAATTAGTTTTTCACCAATTTGATTGTTCCTACGTTTTCACCAACGATCAATTGAACATAGTAAACACCAGCTGCAACGCCAGTTACGTCAACCTGTTCCATTCTGTTTCCGCTGTTGTTTCCAAGTTCTTTAGAAGCAATCAAGCGACCTGTAGTGTCAAGAACTTTATAAGTCAACTTTTGACCAGAAAGACCTTGAACATTCAAGAAGAATTTACCGTTAGTTGGGTTTGGATTGATCGTGAAGCTAACACCGTCAACGATTTCGTTGATACCTGTGATAGTTGCACTAGCAGTCATATCAACTGAACAACCGTTTGCGTCAGTTACAGATAGTGTGTAAGTACCAACACCAACACCTGCAAGGTCTTCATCACCTGAAGTGAAACCTTGACCATCAGACCATGTGTAAACATAATCAGGAGTACCACCAGTAACAGTTACGTTTACAAAACCGTCGTTGTTTCCACCGTCACCACCGAAATCATCAAGTGTAACAGCCAACACTTCTGGTTCTGAAATTGTAGCAGCTTCCATCATTGAATACTCACAGTTGTTGCTATCCATTACATATACATCATAAGGACCAGCAGCAAGACCTGTAAAGTTTGCATCGTCTTGGTAAGTTTACTCCATCAATGCTATAAGTATAAGTACCTGTACCACCCATAGCGCTTACAGAGATAGAACCATCCTGCTCACCATTACATGAAATGCTCATAGAAGTTACTTCAGCCATTACAGCTTCAGCATCTACAACTTCAACGTCAACAGTCAAAGTACAACCTGCTTCGTCCTGAACGCAGATAGAGTACATTCCAGAGCAAGCGGACCGAACAAATCTTGAGAAGAATAATTTCCTTCACAAGCCCAGTCATAAAGAAGAATACCAGTTCCACCAGCAGCAGCGATTGATACAGTAGCATCTTCGTTGCCAGCACATGTTGGAGTCATCACAGTTGTTTCAGCAGTAATTGCTGGACCTCCGTCGATAGTATATTCCAAAGAAGCTGTACATCCGTTTGTATCTTGACCATATAACATATATGTTCCCGGAGTAAGACCTGTCAATACTAAGTTAGATGGATTTCCTTCGATGTCATAAACACCATCATCTTCCATGCTCCAATCAACGTCACCAGTTCCACCGCTCCAGCTAAATACTTGTGTAGCATTTGGAGAGTTAAAACAAGTTGCATCCACTCCATTTCCAAGAAGGATATTCAAGGTAGGAGGTGATACGATGCTGAAGTTGTTTGATTGTGCAGTACATCCGTTTTCATCCTGAGCCATGAAATAGTAGTTTCCACCACCAAATCCACAATACTCTGCTGTAGGAAGCATAATGTCATCACCATTCTCATCAGTTAAAGCGTTTCCGCTAGCTGCCATGTGAATAGTAAACATAACAGTGCCCTCACCACCAGTGAAAGAAGTTGAAGCGCAACCATCATTATCGCCACCACAAGTAACGTTTGACGTTGTAATTGAACCAAACTCGATAGGTGCAGTGTAGATTTCAATGAATTCTGTAGCTTCACATGAACCGTAAGCACCACCTGGGTTGAACAATTCATTTTCAAATTTTCTATCACGGATAGTTACAGTATAAGAACCTTCACCTAAACCGTTCATAGAATAAGAACCTGAGTTGATAGGAAATGCATCACCACCGTTGATTTCAATTTCAACGATGTCTTGGTTACCACCTGCAACTACAGTGAATGATCCGTTATTATCGCCAAAACAAGTTGGGTTAACGATAGTAACTTCTGCGAACTCAAGTGAACATGGCATTAAGCAAGTACCGTTGTTGAATCCTGCATCTGGATCGTAGTTCAATGCATCTGGGTTAGTACAACCTGGAAGACCGCAGTCACCAGTACCAAATGCCAAAGAAGTAGCAGTTTGGCTACCTGTTGTACCTGCTGCACGACCTACTACGTTGAAAGATCCACAAATGCTACCTGAAGTAGTAATTTGTGCAATCAAAACGCGATAATCGTCACCAGCAACAACGTTTGTATAAATATTTCCGCTTGGATCACTTGGAAGACACTGCCAAGCACCACCGATGGTAGTGTTCAACAAAATGTTTCCGTCACCAACTGGGTTAGTATCAAATTTTGATCTCCAAGGTTGAGCTCCATCCTCTACTGAGAAGATATCCCCACCTGGATCTGTGTTACAAGTACGACCTACAGTTACATAAGAGTCATATTGTAAAGCTGGAAACACTGAATACAAATTACAGTTATTTTCATCTGCTTCAACACCTGATGGCTCTGGATGGCTCCAAATTCCGTCTGGAACGTTCAAAGCTAATGGTGCCTCGTTGAAACCAGCAACCCCTAGAACCAAATCGTTCGGGTCTGTAACGTCGGCATAAATTCGATAAGTAGTGTAGCCCGTAGGATAGCCAGCGACTGTTCCATCGTCCGTGTAAAACGGCTCAATGGTGATTCCTACTACTTGCGCCATACTCACTGCACTAAGAAAACCTGCTGCAAAAAGCGTAAGTAAATGTTTCTTCATGTGATGTTTGATTTTGGTATAAGGTGATTAAGATTATCACGCCAAATATAAACGATATGCTCAAATTTGAAACACTCTGTGTAAAAAACTTGGTTTTTGAACATTTATGAACAAAAAAAAAAGCCCTCTGGAATTTCCAGAGGGCTCCTTTGCGAATATTAAAATTCAATTATTTCACTGAAATAGTCTTCACTACGCGCTGTGATCCATTGCTGAATTGAAGAGCGTAAATTCCTGAAGCTAAACCATTAACATCCATTTGAATAGTGCGTGAACCTGAAACTGTTCCAAGGTTTTTAACACGAACTACTTGTCCGAGGTTGTTGATAAGGCTAATTTCAACTGCATTAGCTACTGCTGTGTTGAAATTGATTGTCAACATATCAGAAGCTGGAACTGGATAGATAGAGAGATTTCCAACGAAATCATTTTCTTCTACAGATACGATACATGGAGCGCATTCGTTGAAACATACAGAAGATATAGTTTCATCCACTCCTGATCTGTTGAAGGTTCTGTTGTAACCACCAAGTCCATTTTCAATAGCGCAATCAGCAATACCGCCAGTAGAACCTGAAGGTACACCTTCGTCGTTTGCCGAGTTACTTACATCCCCATTAACGAATTTGTAAAGTACTGCTGCTGGTCCTGAAATCAAGAAGCTACAAGTGTAAATCATATCACCATCATCATCAGTCATTTGAACCGCACCTGCCTGCCACTGTGGGTTAGTAGCACCAGAAATCAACCAAACACCTTCTGCGCTTGGAGCTGTGCTAGACATGTCTACTTGGAAAGTAACTGTGGCTGGATCTGGATCAGCAATACAATCTGATGTACATTGATTGTAACAATATGTTACCGACGCTTCTTCTTCACCAACTGTAATACCACGGTTTCCACCAGAAGAACATTCACCAGGTACAGATTCATTTGAGTTGTCTGGACCATCCCAGTTGTTACCATTTACAAATTTGTATTGGTAGTCTCCTTGCTGAAGGTTTAATGTTACACTGTAAATACCATCACCGTCGCCGTCTGTCATTTCAATTTCACCTGGAGACCAGTTTGGATATCCTGAAGATCCAAATGAACCAGCTAAGTGAACTCCGTTTGGAGATACTGTTTGAAGAGCCATGTTAACATTAAAAGTTACAGGAGTCGGTGCCACGCAAGAACCACAAGAGCTCCAGCAAACTACTGGTAGAACTGTTGAACCAGCAATAGCGGTAAGTCTGTTTCCACCACCGTCAGAACAGTCGCCTGAAACGTTTTCGTTTGGATAAATCCAATCGTTACCGTTGATGAACTTGTAAACAATTGAAGTCATTGAACCAACGTTGTAGTTCGCTTCATAAATCATATCGCCGTCCGGGTCAGTCAACCAAATCATACCAGGAGTCCAGTCACCTTCGTCTCCGAATGGGTTTTGGAAGTCACCAGCTACTGATACGCCATCAGGCCAAATATCTTCACCAGGCTCACCAGGAGTTCCATCTCCATCTTCATCAACCAATGACATATCAACACGGAAACGTACTACGCTTTCTCCGCAGAATGCACATTCGCCGAAGCAAATTGGATCAATTTCAACCATTTCTTCGCCAACTACCACGAAGCGATTACCATTGTCTAAGCTTACAGAGCAAGCGTTTGGAACTACTTCGTTGTCTGGCCAATCGTTACCGTTGATGAATTTGTACTCGTAAGTACCTGGTACTAACATGAAAGTGATAGAATATAATCCACCACCCATATCCGTCATTTCGTGAGCAGCAGGATCCCAGTTCACATAATCAGGGTTTTCAGCATTTCCATCGTAGTCGAAGTCATTGAAATTACCTGCAACGTGAACTCCATTTGGACTCACTGTCTCATTCATCATGTCAACATTTAGTGTTACCATCACCTGAGCGTTGAGGGCACCAAAAGCTAACATCGCAAAAAGCATTGTGTAGATTTTTTTCATAGGTTTTGTTTGTTTGGGTTTTATACTTGGTGTACTTTTAACACTTTCCAAATGTAATTATTTTCGACATTTACAACAACCTCATATGAAATTTTCAAAAAGAGATTATAAACAAAGTGCTATTAAGTGCTTGATTTCTACAGTTTTCACCGTCATTTCCCTAACGACTTTTGCAATTAAAAAGAAGTCTACCAGACTACTATTCAGCCTGCTAACTGGTGGACGAGCATGAAAATGAACAATATTGAACTCTTGTTTCAGGGTCAAAACATTGCAAATGCGACCATTGAGCTATTTCAATATGATAAAAAAACAACGTCGATAAGCACACGAATTACTTCTGTTGAACCCGCTAAAAACAAGGACTTTGTTTATGTAAGCATCGGAATTTCAGCCAATCAAATGCCTGAAACGCTTTACTTTAAAATTACACCAGTTGATGCTAAAAAAGGAACCTTCGTGGCATTTCCCATCTTGGAAAACAACTCTTACTCCCCAACAGGTCTGGATCAAAGCGACAACATGTACTTGTTGTTTCCCGATCGCTTTTCGAATGGCGACCCATCGAATGACAACAACCCAGCAATGAACGAACCTAATGCAGATCGAACAGGAATTAAACTTCGTCATGGCGGTGATATCAAAGGAATCGAAAACCGCATTGACTACATTAAAAACTTAGGAATTACAGCTCTTTGGATTAACCCTCTCCTTGAAAATGATCAAAAGAAAGAAAGCTACCACGGCTATGCAGCAACCGACTCCTACCTTATAGACAGGAGATTCGGCACGAATGAGGATTTTAAAAATCTCACTCAAAAATGCCATGAAAACGGAATCAAAATGGTGTGGGACGTGGTGTACAACCACTGGGGATTAGAACACAAGCTTTTTAAAGCGCTACCTGATAGCAATTGGTTTCACTGGTCTAAAGAATTTGTGCGCACCAACTACCGCGCGGAAACACTTATGGACCCTTATGCTAGTGATATCGACAGAAACACAATGCTCAATGGATGGTTCGACAACCATATGCCTGATTTGAATCAGCAAGATCCACATTTGGCTAAATATCTCATTCAAAACTCTATTTGGTGGATTGAATATTCAGGAATCGATGCTTTTCGAATCGACACCTATTCTTACCCCGATCAAAAATTCATGAGTGATCTCAATACAGCTATTAAAAAAGAGTACCCCCACTTTTTACTATTTGGTGAAACTTGGGTTCAAGGCTCCCCTATTCAAGCTTGGTATACTGAAAACAATGGATTGAATAAATCATTCAATTCAAACTTGGATGGTGTTACAGATTTTCAATTGTATTTCGCAATCACTAAGGGTCTCAACGAAAACTTCGGTTGGGAAGAAGGATTGAGAAGAATTGAATTGACGCTTTCGCATGACTTTTTATATGAAAAACCCTCACGAAATGTGACCTTCCTAGACAATCATGATTTAAGCAGATTTTATAGTGTAATAAATGAGGATTTTGCAAAATGGAAAATCGCGAATACAATGCTCTTTACCTTGAGAGGAATTCCTTGCATTTATTATGGACATGAATTTTTAATGAAAAATTATGCAAATCCAGATGCACTTGTTCGTGAAGATTTCCCAGGCGGATGGGCCGGGGATTCAATAAACAAATTCGACAGTAAAAATTTAGAGGGAAAAGAATTGGAAGCCTTTCTTTTCGTGCAGCGCATGATGCAATGGCGGAATGAAAACAAGTGGCTCAAAGACGCCAATCTAAAACAGTTTGTACCTGAAGACAACACCTACATCTATTTCAGGTATGATGAAAAAAATGCAGTGATGGTCGTTCACAATTTGAATGACGAGAGCAAAGAAATCAAGCTTTCAAGATTCGCTGAAAGCCTTCACGACTATGCCTTAGGAGTAGACATCATTTCAGGACAAGCCATTGTACTAAAAGAAAACTTGGAAATTGCTCCCAAGTCTTCTTTGGTATTGCAGCTTACGCGGTAACTGAAGGAATTTGTTCGAAAACAGTTCTCCATTCATCGGGAATAGGAGCAGTTTTTCCATCAGAGTGATTGAAGCATACAAGCACAGATGCGCCTGTGCTAGCAACAACTTCCTGACCATCTCTTTCTACTGTAATTCTGTAGTCGAGCGTAAAGCTTTTCGACCCCATGTGCTTGCACCCAACATAGATGCGCACATCATCACGAAGAAGGATACTCACCTTGTAATCTATTTCATTTCGTGCAACTAAAATCCCATGCTTTCTCCAATCCCATTTTCCACCAAAAAATTGGCGAAAGAAATGGATTCGCGCTTGTTCGAAATAGCTCAAATAAATCGCATTATTCACATGCCCCATAGTATCCAAATCCGCAAATCTGATTTCGGGACGGTAAGGTTCGTAATTCATTATTGAAGTATTTTTTTAATCATTTCCGCATCCTCCGGAGAGTTTGCGTTAATTAGTATTCTTTGATCCATTGTTTGAAGCGATTTTACATCGCTATTCATAAGTACTTTTCTCGGGCAACTAATACCTATAGAAATAAACTGCATCATACGTTGATATGCGCGAGGTTCCCAAATAGTAAAAAGTGGTTCTGGCCATTGCTTTTCTTCATTCATAAAGCAAGTCGCATATTTAGATGCATCTCGTGAAGATAAAATCTGAGAAATGGAACTTTCATTGATCAAAGGCATATCCACTGCAATGGCAAGCCAAGCCGTGCCCGACTCTTGCATCCAAGCGCTGCACATTCCAGCCATTGGTCCTACACCCATCATTTTATCTGTAACAACTTGAAAACCGCGATTCAAAAATCCCGCTTTTTGATCTTCTCGACATGAAATAAAAACTTCTAATCCTTGGTCCTTCATCAAGTTTGAAATGTGCTCCACTTGATCGGTGTTATGATACTTCATTTTAGATTTATCACTTCCCATACGCGTGCTCATTCCGCCTGCCAAAATGAGTCCCTTTATTGGTGCTACGATTGCAAATTCCTTTACAAACCAAAGTATTAAATCATCTTCATTTTCTAGCAAAATCTTATTCTCCAACTCAGGAAAATGATGATTGAAGTAAGCCTCTGCTTCCTCCTTTTTTCCATCACAATAAAAAGCAATAATTTCCGTTAATTGCCCCTTTCGTTTTTCAAGAGATTTTTCTTTTTCAGGATTGAAAACAATCAGTTGTTTTGAGGCTTCAAAATGATTTCCATTCACAACAACAGCATCCATTTCACTATTGAAAAATTGGAAATCAAATTCATTGAAATGTCGCTTTAATTGAATCTGCGTGTCGCTTTCTCCTATTACGATATGATTGATTACAAATGCATCTCTGTTGCTATGATCTCCGTCGATATATGCGAGTTTTAGATTCGTCTTTTTTTCTAAAGCAAGAAAAAGTTCTGATACCTGATTGCAGGTAGTACCATAGATCGCTAGTTCTTTTGAATAGAACCTCCCCCTCTCCTTTTTATCTAATTTTCCGTGGCTCATAACACGTGGGTATAATCGGATTTACCTCCGGTTTTCGAAACGAGTTTAACCTCTTTAATTCTAATTTCATGAGACAAGGCTTTGCACATATCATAAATAGTCAAAGCAGCAATTGAAGCTCCCGTCAGTGCTTCCATCTCCACACCTGTTTTGCCATCGAGGGCAACAGTGCATTGAACGTGCAACGAAAAGCCCTTATCGTCTCGTTCAATTTGAATGTCAGCCTTAGAAATCATGAGCGGATGACACAATGGAATGAGGTCAGACGTCTTCTTTAATCCCAAAATTCCAGCAATAATAGCCGTCTGAAACACGGAGCCTTTTTTAGAAACAAATTCATTTTGACTCAATTTCATCCACACTTCTTCGGGAAAGACTACGCTAGCTTGGGCCACAGCCGTACGCTTTGTGACATTTTTACCACCAACATCCACCATGGTTGGATTCCCATTATTGTCCAAATGTGTTAATTCATTCATGCCACGAAATTAAGAAGCAACTTTCTAGTAGGGAAATGTAGTTATTGTTAATATATCTATATTTAGACTCCTTAACCAACCCGAATTGAACTACGCTGTAAGTCTAAAAATATGGTTCAGTGCCGCTACCACCCTCCTCTTTTTGGCTCTGGGGTTACAAGGTATGGCAACCCACATTGTAGGTGGAGAGATTTATTATGCCTACACTGGAGTGAATGCAGATGGTTCGAGAAATTATACAATTACCCTTTTTGTTTATCGGGATTGTGGTCCTACCAACAGCAACAACACACCTTTTGACGAGTTTGCTTCCATTGGTGTATTCGACCTTTCCAACAATAGTTTGGAATTGGACATGGACGTTGAACTGTTCAATAGCAATGTTGAATTTGTGCCCATCGAGCTAGAGAACCCTTGCTTTATTCTTCCTCCTGATTTGTGTGTACAAAAAGCGAGATATACTACGAATATTACATTGCAACCGAACAATGATGGATATATGCTCGTCTATCAGCGTTGTTGCCGCAATCCATCGATTATCAATTTGATCAATCCGCAATGGGCGGGAGCTACTTTTACTACTACCATTCCTGGCTTTGATGTGTTACCTGAAGGCGTCAACTCATCAGCTACTTACAATAACTTCCCTCCTGTGGCGCTTTGCGCGGGAGCCGAATTTTTCTTCGACCATAGCGCTAGTGACGTCGATGGCGATTCACTTTCGTATGAGTTCTGTACGCCCTTTCACGGTGCATCTGCCGACGATCCTGCACCAGATACTCCTGCTCCACCTCCGTATGCCAATGTTCAATGGGCCACAGGTTATGATGAAACTTATCAAATTGCCAGCAATCCTCCTTTTGAAATAGATCCAGTTACCGGTTTTATAACTGGTACCGCCAATCAAATTGGTCAATACGTAATTGGAGTATGTGTCACCGAATGGAGAGATGGTGTGCCTATCAATACTACAAGTAGAGATTTTCAATTTAATGTCACCCTTTGCGATCCCAATATCATCGCAACTATTCCGGAGCAGACTTCCTTTTGCGATGGGATGACGGTTGAGTTTGGTAACATTTCTACGAATGCAACATTCTTTGAATGGGATTTTGGTGTTCCAGGAATTGATACTGATGTGAGCACGGAGCAAAATCCAAGCTACACTTATACCGAACAAGGAGACTATACCATTATGCTCATTGCCAATCCTGGTTGGCCTTGCGCAGATACTGCGATTACGACTTTTGATGTACGAAATCCTATTGACCCAGAAATCAATTTTGACGGTGCGGAATGTATAAACAACTCCGTTCGTTATGATTTCAGTAGCAACGCGAATCTCACACCACAGGCCACATTCACATGGGACTTCGGGCCGGGAGCCGTACCAGCAACTTCAACCGCTACTGCACCGAACAACATCCTCTTAAACCCCGAATTAAGTAGCTATGTTATTAATGTCCAAATTGAAGACGACGGATGTTTTGATGAAGCAACTCTTGAAATTGATAATGTACCTGAACCCATTTCCTCTATAGTTCCTCAAGAAAGTTTTTGCGCTGGATTAACGTACACATTTGAAAATTCCAGTCAGAACACCACTGATTTCAGCTGGAATTTTGGTGCCCCTGGAAATGGAGATATTTCTTTCAATCCAAGTCCAGAGTATACTTTTCCGGATACAGGACTCTATGTGATTCGGCTCATCTCAAGTGCACCCAACACTTGTCCTGATACTGCATTTTTATCATTTGAGATTTATGATTTGTTGAATCCAGGATTTCAGGATTACGGTCCGATGTGCTTTGATGTAAATGAATACGATTTCACGGCAACGGGGTTCACCACCAACGAAGCAACCTTCTTTTGGGACTTTGGTGATGCTGCAAACCTGCCAACTACAACATTACAGAATCCACAAAATATTACTTTCAACGCGCCTGGCACTTATCCAATATCACTTACAATTAATGAGAACGATTGTGAGCGAACTTACGAAGATGAATTGTGGGTTGTGGCTGTGCCCACTATCGACGCGATCGTGACGGGCGGAGAAGGATGTGCTCCACTTCGTGTGAGTTTTGATGCACAAGCCGAATCGGAAACACAAGTATTCTACGACTGGGACTTCGGAGATGGAGGCACATCAACCGTGGCAAACCCGACATACATTTATGAAAACCAAGGCTTTTACGATGTATCGCTCCACGCTTTCACAACTACTGGATGTATTCGAAATTTATTTGTTACGCTTAATGATGCGGTAGTTGTATTACCAAAACCAATTGCAAGTTTTGAAGTTTCTCCAGACGAACTAAATATTCTCCATCCAGAAATTTTTGTTCAAAATACCTCAGAGCACGCTGTCACTTGCTACTATTATATAAGTGATGGCACCTCGTATGAAACATTTGATTTTACTCACTCCTTTATAGAGGCGGATATCACCATATAACACAGTATGTCACCAATGAATTTGGTTGTGTAGGTGTTACCGAAGGTCGTGTGTTTGTGGATGGATTGCTGTTTTATGCGCCCAACACTTTCACGCCAAACAATGATGGGTTGAATGATATTTGGTGGCCGAGTTACACGGGTGCCACGGCAGCGGAATGCCGCATCTACGACAGATGGGGCACTTTAATTTTTACAAGTAATAATTTAGAAGACGCCTGGACAGGAAACATCCGCGGCGGGGATTATTACGCCGCGGATGGTATTTATCAATATCAATTTATTGTCACAGACTACGGTGGATTGAACCACGAGTATCAAGGACACATTTTACTTTTCCGATAACGAATTACTTCGCTACCACAAGTGTCTTTGAAGTAGACTTTTCTTTAGTAGAAAGAACGATTTTGTAAGTACCAGCAGCTAAAGCTTGCTCAATAGTTACTCTATTTCCAGCTACCCATGCACCGCTGCTCAATTCATTTGCAGAAATCAATTTCCCGCTCAAATCAAAAATCTCAATACGGTATTTTTCGTTTTGAGCATTGTCCGAATTGAATTGAATATGGATCAATTGATCACGAACGGGATTAGGAAAAACCGACCAATCTTCTGAGATAACTTCTGCAATCGTTTCTACAGAAAGTGAAGTTTCACTTGCAGAGGTATCGCAACTTCCATCATCGAAAGTCGCCTCAGCATTGAAATTTGAGGCCGCTGAATTGGTACAACCAAAGGTTTGTGCATTCGCTGTTGTAAATGAAACATCGTATGCTCTCCAAATGCTTCCGTCTGCATTTTTACCTTGAAGGTTTACCTTTCCCGTTGCTACACCCGATGTCGTAAACTGACCAAAGAAAACAAGCCCTTGTTCTTGGGGCATCGTTTTAGCGTCTGTAGGAAGTAAGAACCACGAACCATTATTGGCTAGGATTTCACCACCATCTTCGAAAGTTGTAAAATCAACTCCAATATCCCAAAGCGTATTCGCATCGGCAGTTTTATAGCCAAGAGAAATATATGAATCATAAGCCGTTGTTGGGTCTACGGCCGCAAGAGCAGACACGAAACCTCTGCTTGAAGCTCCGCATAGAGCATTTTGATAAAAAGGTGCGGTAGATTCGATCATTAAAGGATGTTCTAAATCTCCCCAAACAGCATGAACCGACTGTCCTTCGTCTTGCAATTGAACATAAACACGATAAGTGTTTCCGGCTACTAAGCCATTATTATCTACTTTTTCTACAATAAATTGTGGGTCATTGGCAGCCATCTGAAGTGATGCTGCGATGGCCAGTCCTGAAAGTAAAATTGACTTCATTTTATTTGGTTTAGGTACTTAAGGTCAACTACAATTTTAGTGATTTTAATGTTCAAAATCAAGAATTTTGATTGAAATTTCATTTTGTGACCAATATCACCTTGCTCGAATGAATATTTAATGCATTTTTGTCGTGATGTTAAAAAAGCTCTTCATTTATATACTCGTTGTGCAAATGGTATCTGTTACCGCTTGTCGCTGTAGTATTATTAATGAGCTTTTCAAAGTGGCTGAATTGATTGAGCATTACCAGCAACACACGGATCACAATTCGTCGATGACATTGTTAGAATTTTTCGACATGCACTATTTTCAAGAGACAGTGCACGATGCCGATTATGCAGACGATATGAAATTGCCGTTCAAGGCAGAGCATAAGTTGATTCAGGAGTTCAGCTCACAGCTATTTTTCAAACATTTCAATTCGATTTTCCAAGTTTCCTAAGTATCAATGAATGGCTTCCTCTTCCTGAGGTTTCTGCTAAAGCCATCAATTTGATAGACAACATCTGGCAGCCGCCCAAATTTTAAGATTACTGTTTTTTCAATTTGCTTTCAATAACCATTGGAAGGACTTCGTGTATTCTTAAAATTCAATTTTTCAAGGAAAAATGCTTCAACATATTATAGATTTTTCCATCCGTAACAAACTGATTGTTGCGTTGATGGTCCTAGGGCTAATTGCATATGGTGCCTTAGAAGTAACGCGTCTTCCGATAGATGCTGTGCCGGATATTACCGACAACCAAGTGCAAATTATTACTGTGGCTCCATCATTGGGAGCAACAGATATTGAAAGGCTTATCACCTTTCCAATAGAGCAGGCAAATGCCAACATTCCGGGCACGAAGAGCATTCGAAGCTTTTCGCGATTTGGATTGTCGCTTGTTACCATCGTATTCAAAGACGATGTAAATATTTATCTCGCGCGTCAGCAAGTATCAGAACGATTGGTTCAAATACAAGGCGACCTGCCTGTGAATATTCAAGCTCCTACACTTGGACCTGTGAGCACAGGATTAGGTGAAATCTATCAATATGTTGTGCGCCCGAAAAAAGGATACGAATCGAAGTATACTACCACAGATTTGAGAACCATTCAAGATTGGATAGTTCGTCGTCAGCTTTTGGGAACAGAAGGTGTGGCGGATGTATCTTCTTTTGGAGGAAATCTCAAGCAATGGGAAGTGGTGATTCAACCCGACAAATTGAAAGCGAGTAACATTTCTATTTCAGAAATTTTCAATGCGCTCGAATCCAACAATCAAAATGCAGGAGGAAGCTATATTGAGCGCGGACCTACTGCATTGTTTATTCGCACAGAAGGTTTGCTTCAGAACAAATCACACATTGAAAACATTCCAATCCGACAATCGGCTGCTGGATTCCCTGTTCTGATCAAAGATGTAGCAACAGTGAGAGAAGGAACAGCTACTCGATTTGGAGCTATGTGCTTCAATGATCAAGGCGAAGTTGCTGGAGCCATTGTGATGATGCTTAAAGGTGAGAACTCATCAAAGGTCATCGACAATGTGAAAAATAAAATCGCAGAAATTCAACAAACCCTCCCTGAAGGAATCATCATAGAACCATTTTTGGATAGAACTAAAATGGTAAACAATGCGATTTCAACAGTTGAGAAAAACTTAGCAGAAGGTGCGTTGATCGTATTATTTGTTCTCATCCTGTTCTTGGGTCAACTAAGAGCAGGGCTACTTGTGGCTAGTGTTATTCCACTAGCAATGCTTTTTGCAGTAATCATGATGAATATGTTTGGAGTGAGTGGTAACCTTATGAGCCTAGGTGCACTCGATTTCGGACTTATCATTGACGGTGCTGTAATCATTGTAGAAGCTGTGCTGCATCAACTTCACTCCAAGCAGCTACAGCATAAATTATCCACTCAGGAAAGAGAAGGTTATGTAAAAACTTCGGCATCACGAATGATGAATGCCGCAGTATTTGGCCAGCTCATTATTCTTATCGTTTACCTTCCAATTCTCTCCCTGGAAGGTATCGAGGGAAAAATGTTTAAGCCGATGGCACAGACAGTAGCGTTTGCTATACTCGGTGCTTTCTTGCTTTCTCTTACTTATGTTCCAATGATGAGTGCGCTGCTCTTGAAGCAACCACGAACGCACAAACCAAACTGGAGCGATCGGATAATGCTAAAAATCGAACATGCTTACAGCGTAAAGTATTGCATAAAGCTATTCAACATAAAACGAAGTGGATCGGTGGTAGTTTGATTCTTTTTGTTCTAGCAGTATTTACTTTTTCCAACATGGGAGGTGAATTTATTCCAGAACTTGAAGAAGGTGATTTTGCAGTAGACACGCGCGTGCTTACGGGGTCAAATCTTCAAACTACCATCGCTTCTACTCAGCAAGCCGCCAAAATACTTTTGGATGAATTTCCAGAAGTAGAAAAGGTGGTTACCAAAATCGGAAGTGGTGAAATTCCAACCGATCCAATGCCTATCGAAGCGAGCGACTTGATGATCATTTTAAAAGACAAAAAAGAATGGACTTCTGCTAAAACATTTGATGAGCTCGCAGAAAAGATGGGCGCTCGAATGGCAAGTGTGCCAGGCATTACAACTGGATTTCAGTTTCCCGTTCAGATGCGCTTTAATGAATTGATGACAGGCGCTCGACAAGATGTGGTGTGTAAAATATATGGTGAAAATCTGGACACCCTTTCAGATTACGCATCTCAATTGGGATCCATCATTAATACAATAGATGGAGCAAAAGACTTGTACGTAGAGACGGTTTCGGGCATGCCGCAAATTGTGGTCAACTATAAAAGAGAAGAACTTGCGCGATATGGCATCGCCATCGATCAAGTGAATGCTATGGTAGAAGCTGCATTTGCAGGAAAAGTAACTGGTCAAGTTTATGAAGGTGAAAAGCGTTTTGATCTTGCGGTAAAGTTAGATACCACACAACGCAAATCCCTTCAAAACGTGCAACAATTGCTTATTGATGCACCTTCAGGAATGAAGCTACCACTATCAAGCATAGCCAATGTTGAAATAGTGAATGGACCTTATCAAATTCAAAGAGACAACACACGAAGAAGAATTATTGTCGGTTTCAATGTGAGAGGAAGAGACGTAGAAAGTATCGTAACTGAACTTCAACAAAAAGTGAAAGATAAATTGAGTTTGCCATCTGGCTATTCCATGACGTATGGTGGTGCTTTTGAAAATCTTCAACAAGCAGTATCTCGCCTCATGATAGCCGTGCCAATTGCGCTTCTACTCATTTTACTTCTACTCTACTTTGCCTTCAAATCGATTGGACAGAGCTTGTTGATTTATTCAGCAATTCCGCTGAGTGCCATTGGTGGTGTGTTTGCACTATGGTTGAGAGATTTACCATTCAGTATATCCGCAGGAGTTGGTTTCATCGCACTTTTCGGTGTTGCCGTGCTCAACGGAATTGTATTGTTGAGTGAAATTAATCGCTTACATCATCAAGGCGATAAGACAGCGATGCAATGTGTAATGGAAGCGACAAAGAGCAGACTTCGTCCGGTGTTGATGACGGCAAGTGTTGCATCGTTAGGCTTCCTTCCAATGGCTTTGAGCAACGGTGCTGGTGCGGAGGTGCAAAGACCTCTTGCCACTGTTGTCATCGGCGGATTGCTCACTGCGACAGTACTCACCCTATTTGTATTGCCTATGCTTTATCTATTATTTCAAAACAGAAAAGAAAGAAAAATGAGCATCCATAAAATCACTTCGGTGATGATAATCGGATTGTTTGTATCCTCATTTGCACACGCTCAAGATTCTGTAGAGTTAGAAGCTTTAGTATTGAAAGCAACAAATGAAAGCGTTGCTATTCAGGCCATGCAGAAGAAAGTAGAGGAATATGAAACACTAGCTAATATCAAAGCCGCACTGGATGCTACAAATATCAGCGCAGAATACGGTCAAGTGAATAGCGCCGCTATGGATCATCGTTTGGTAGTAGATCAAAGTATCAATTCGATGAAGCTATACAAAGCGCAACGAGAAAGGTATCTGCTACTCGCAAAAGAGAATGCCATATTACTCGACGCAGAGAAAAAGAAAATCAGACAAGTCATAGAAGAAAATTATTATCACACGCTGATTCTTCTTCAACAAGAAAAACTCTTGAGCAATTCCATCCAAAATATGGAAATAGCAGTAGATAAAATGCGACTGCGATTCGAAAAAGGTGAAAGTGCTGCATGGGAAGTATCGATGCTCGAAGAGCAGCTTTGGAAGCTTCATAACAGACTTACATCTGTGAAGCAACAAATGGTAGTTTCCACGGCGAATATTCAAGCATATCTTCCAGATTTTGATTATGCAAATGTTCAATCCACCTGGCAGAAGCCTGGTTTAATGGACAAGCTTGATGCTTCGCAGCTTTCAAAAAATGAAAACGTTTTGCTAGAAACCAATCGCATTGAATTGGTAAAAAATGATAGATCCTCTATTGTTGGTCAGCGACTACCCGTTTACCATTTAGGTGTTGCTGCAATGACCATTAAGGGCTATCAAAATACCGAAGGTTACGATGTCTATTATGGAAATGACTCCTACTTCTACACCGTTCAGGCGGGTATTTCGATTCCTTTATTTGGTGCGAATAAAAGAAAGCTTCAATCGAATGCTGTTTCGCTCAGTGCACAGACCAACCAAGAATGGTTTGCTTTGAACAAAACACAGAAGGATTATGATGCTGTTTATTTTAAAGCCACCACGCTCAATCAATCCATTGAACAGTATGAACAACGACTTTCGGCAGCCCAATCCGATTGGTCGAGCATCAATTTACAATTATTAGAAAAAGGTGAAATCAGCATTGTGGAATGGATAGCCCTTCAGCAATGGAGAAACGACACCCAATTAGAATATCTCCAAACATGCTTGGAATATTCCACTCAATTATCCATTCTTCACACTTACTCCCCAATACAATAAGTCATGACTACGATAAATAAAATCATCATATTCGCAGCATCCATTTTTGTTGCTAGCTGCTCAAGCTCACCAGAAAATTCTGCTGAGGTAAACACTGAAACCACATCTACTGAAGACGTGGTAGTACTCAATGAAGAACAATGGCAAAAAGCCAATGTGAAATTTGAGGCACCGCAATTATCCAACTCAGGTCGCATCATCGTCTTGAACGGAAAAATGGAATCTGGATTTAATCAAAAAGCATCAGTGTGTTTGCCACTTGGCGGATACATTGTTTCTTCTAATGTCTTGCCTGGTCAATTTGTAAAAAAAGGCAGTACACTTTTTATTGCTGAAAATGAGCAATTCATTCAACTCCAACAAGACTACCTCACAGCTAAAGCTGAATTAGAATTAAATGAAAAAGAGTTCGTGCGTCAGTCCGAGTTGAATCAAGCCAATGCGGTAAGTAATAAGAATAAAGAGCAAGCGAAAATGGCATTTGAATCTTCTAAGATTGCTGTAAAATCATTAGCTGAGAAACTTGCATTCATCGGAATTGAGGCGAACGGTTTGTCTGAATCAAACATCAGTAAATCTGTAGCTATTAAAAGTCCGTTGAACGGATATGTGAATGCGCTCAACATTAATCCTGGAAGATTGATGCGTCCAGAAGACGTGGTAGTAGAAGTTTCCGGAAGAGACAATATGCACGCCGTAATTCAATTTTTTGCCAATGATGCACAGAGCATTCACGAAAACATGGAAGTTCAAATTTATGCCTTGAATGCACCTGAAAATAAAATCAATGTTGAAGTACTTTCCATCAACAACACACTTAATGCAGAAGGTGTTGGAGAAATTTATTGTAAAGCAAACAACTACCCTGAGTCATGGGTGCCTGGAACATATGTGAAAGCCGATGTTCAGACCAACAACAACTCGGGCATAGTGATACCACAAGCAGCGATCGTTTCGTGGGAAGGAAAGGATTATATTTTTGAAAAAATGATTGGAACAGACACTGAGCACTCCTTCAAGATGACAGGAAGTGACTCATCGAGCACTCGATGAAAACAAAGAGGAGTTGCTTGTAAGTCCTGAATGGATTCAAAAGCAAATTGTGACACAAGGTGCATACACATTGCTCATGATGTCAAAAAATAAAGCCGAAGAAGAATAAAATTATTCTGGACGGAACGCAGGATTATTCAAAAACTCATCATCATTTAAGGTGAGTAGAAACGCCACTATTGCATCCATTTCTTGATCAGTCATGCGGCCTTTTTGAGCCATTGCAAGATTGCCATCAAGATTGGCTGCATAGTGGAAACCTGTGTTGTAATGTTCTACACATTCTTTCAGTGTCCAGAATCTTCCATCGTGCATATATGGCGGAGTAGCAGCGATATTTCTCAAGCTCGGAGTCTTGAATTTCCCCATGTCACTTTCAAGTAAGGTGATGTAGTATCTGCCCAAATCTGGACTCAATGAATCAAGACCAGTGTTTCTGTATTCAAAATCAGAAAATGTAGACCCTAGCACGTGACAGTGATTGCAATCGCCTTTCATCATGTCGCTATACAAATCCAATCCTTGCAATTCCAATGGGGTAAGCGATGCCTCTCCTCTCACATATTGATCATATCTGGAGTTGCCGCTCACCATCGTACGTTCAAATTGAGCGATTGCACGCATTACATGAACGATGCTGATTTCGTCGGTTTCAAAAGCCGCTTTAAATAATGCGGGGTATTCAGAATGTTCTGACAATTTTGAAACTACATTCTCCAATGTTTCGTGGAGTTCCAAAGGATTTTGAATGGGGCCGAGTACTTGACTTTCGATGTCTGCCGCACCACCATCCCAAAAAGAATCCAGGCTGCCATCCCAAGTTGATAATAGGCATAGAATTTCTTCTTCCTGGAAGGCCGTCAATTCCCACAGAATGCGATAGTAAATGAGAGAATCCGCTATGTGGCTGGTGGCAGCTCGAACATGACTGCGTATTATTACCTGAAAGTATCGGATCGTAAAACAACTTTTTACCAAAGCAATACCTTCTACTGTCAATGGGTTGTCAGCTGGAATTTGCATTGGAGGCAATCCTTGCGGAATCACCAAAGTGTATGGAGTCGGACCAGTAGTAGGCACCACTTGTTCCGTCTCTTCGTCTTTTTTACATCCAAAGGCAAAAACTACAACTGCCAACGCAAGTAAGAGATGTATCTCTTCATTTTCAGATATATTTTTTTTATGAAACTACTTCAACAGTAAATGCTGTCAGAAAGTTCTCTTTCAAGTCATACAGCCAATCGTGATCGCCTGCGGCCAAACTCTGATGCAAATCGTTTCCTTCGAATGTCACAACGTTTGGAGTTCTATACAAATCGTTCAAGTTGAACGTCAACTTCAGCGTTTTCTCTTCCTTTGTCTGCGTGAATGAAATAGGCAATTCAATGCTTTGGTACATTTGATCAGTTGCCCAGTGATACGTCATGTAAGCAGAAGACTGATCCGCCTTTCTGTATTGACCTTCATGTTTGAAGAAAATATAACCCGTGTTCCAGGTCCAAAGCATGCCATTAATAGGGTCTAAATCCCCTTCTTGAGCACCGGTATGATTGTGTACATCATCCACTCCGATGTAGAATTTCACACCTGTATAGTTTCCTTCTGGAATTCCAGATTTTTGTAGAAAATTGTTCGAAGTGTTTAACCCATCTACTAATTTATGGTCGTTCAACACCACTTCTGTACCATCATCTTTGATTAAGGTGAAATACGATAAGTAGTATTTCAACATTCCCACTCCGTAGGGCTCACCAGCCTCGTTGGTGTATAAATAATCACCTGTGGTAATTACCGTTCCATCAACTTCGTTCGAGATATTCACCCTTACAGTTGGAACCGATTCCGTGGGAGTTGGAGTTTCTTCTTTCTCGTCCTTTTTGCAAGAGAATAGGACAACAGAAAATGCTAAAAATGCGGTTAAGGCTCTGGTTTTCATCTTACAAATTTAACAAATCAAACATTAAACAACAATTCACATATTCCCTCTTCTTGGAATCCTTCCAAATGGCGGCGATTTAGTAACTTGCGGCGTTAATTTGAACTTATGAACGCACTACATAATTATGCTCTTGGTCAATGGATAGCGGGAGCTGGAGAAGGGAAACCATTGTTTGACGCCGTTACCGGTGAAATCATCACCACAGCGAGCAGCCAAGGATTGGATTTTGGTGAAATGATGCATTATGGCCGCACTGTTGGAGGACCGGCTTTGCGCAAAATGACATTTCACGAGCGCGGACGCATGCTCAAAGCCCTTGCACTTTTCCTGAATGAGAAGAAAGCTTCATATTATGATTTGAGTTACCGCACAGGTGCGACTAAGATTGACAGTTGGATTGATATCGACGGTGGTATTGGAAATTTGTTTGCTTACTCTAGTCTACGCCGACAATTTCCCAATGAACCCTATTATATCGATGGAGAGTATGCAAAGCTTTCGAAAGAAGGCACTTTCATTGGTCACCACATCATGGTGCCGAAAGAAGGCGTTGCAATTCACATCAATGCTTTCAACTTCCCGATTTGGGGAATGCTTGAAAAAATTGCAGTGAATTTACTGGCTGGTGTACCTGCCATCGTAAAACCAGCCACTATTACTTCATACTTGACTGAAGCTGTGGTGAGAGACATCGCTGCTTCTAAAATATTACCAGACGGCGCACTGCAATTGGTTTGCGGAAGTGCTGAAGGCATTTTGGATCATGTTATTTCACAAGACGTCGTTACTTTCACAGGAAGTGCTTCTACAGGCAGAATGTTGAAACGTCATCCGCGCATCGTGGATGAAGCAGTTCCATTCAATATGGAAGCCGACTCTTTGAACGCATCTGTGCTAGGCGAAGATGCGGCTCCAGGCACTCCTGAGTTCGATGCTTTTATCAAAGAAGTAAGAAAAGAAGTGACCGTGAAATGTGGACAAAAATGTACTGCAATTCGACGCGTAATTGTTCCAGAACAATATTTAGAAGATGTTCAAATTGCATTAGGCCAAGCGTTCAGCAAAACGGCTATTGGCGACCCTCGCAATGAAAACGTGCGCATGGGAGCATTGGCTGGACAATCTCAAAGAAAAGATGTCTTAGAAAAATTAGCATTGCTTACACAAGATTCGGAGATTGTTTATGGTGATCCATCAAAAGCAGATTTGATTGCTGGAGATTTTGAAAAAGGGGCATTTATGTCTCCAATCCTTTTATTGAATAAAGATCCATTCAACAAAAGAGCAACGCACGAAGTAGAGGCGTTTGGCCCCATCACCACCGTGATGCCTTACAAAACTTTGGACGATGCTATTCAATTAACAAAACTTGGTAAAGGATCATTGGTGTGCAGTATTGCGACCTACGACCGAACGATTGCTCGGGATTTTACTATCGGAGCGGCATCACACCATGGACGTGTTCTGATTTTGAATAGAGAAAGTGCGAAAGAGAGCACTGGTCACGGAAGCCCAATGCCATTGCTGGTTCACGGCGGACCTGGTCGTGCAGGCGGTGGAGAAGAAATGGGTGGAAAGCGCGGCGTAATGCACTATTTGCAGCGCACAGCGATTCAAGGTTCACCGACTTTCCTAACAGCAGTAACCAACGTTTATCAACCTGGAGCAGAACAACCTGAAGCAAATCCGCATTTGTTTAGACAACATTTCGAAGACTTGCGAGTTGGGGATACCGTGTTCACCCACAAACATACCGTGACCGAAGCAGACATCGTGAACTTTGCAAATGTGAGCGGCGATAATTTTTACGCACACATGGATGCTACATCACTTGATGGAACCATCTTTGAAGGACGCGTGGCACACGGTTACTTTGTATTGTCAAAAGCAGCAGGCTTATTTGTAGACCCCAAAAAAGGTCCGGTACTTCTCAACTACGGAATTGATGAAGCGCGTTTTACAAAGCCTGTTTACCCAGGAGCGACTCTTGGTGTTCGATTTACTGTAAAGGAAAAAATTGATCAAGAAAAGCGTTCTGAGGAAGATATAGCAAAAGGTATTGTGAAGTTCCTTGTTGATGTGTACGACGAAACGGGAGAAACGGTGGCACTCGCAACGATTTTAACCATGGTAAAAAAGAGAAGCCAAGAATGATATTTTTTCGTGTACTCTTCACTACTCTACTTTTTGCTCTTGTAGCAAATGGCGCATTTAGTCAAATCAGTCCTGATTCTGTTTTCAGAAAAAATGATTTGATAAAGGATTTATATTCTTTAAAAAGCACCATTCTAGAATCGCATCCCAACCCTTATGCATTCTGCACAGAATTAGAATTTCGCGAAGCATTCGGAAAAGCGATTGAAAAAATTGAAGGCGACATGCCTCTCAAAGATTATGTGCGAATCGTAGAGCAAGCCATGGTGGTGATGCGCGACTCACATTCGGGATTGGACTACGGCTATTTGCAAAAAATGCAAATCGAAAATAAAAATAGTTTCCTTCCCTTTCGTGTGCATTCTTACGGTTCTGATCTATTTATTGAAGCAGACCGCGACACCATTTTCCCTAAGGGTGCAAAAATTGTTTGTATAGATAATCAAGATGCGCGAACGTTGTATCAACCCGCCATCTATTACTCACACATCGAAGGCAACTCGCTTACCTCGCAGCGCAGAATAGCAGATGCCGTATTTCCATACTTATCAGGATTGTACTACAACTTTCCAGACACCATTAAAGTGGATGTGGAACCATTTGGAAAGGATACCATCGAAACAATTGTGACAACGCTTTACACCAAGCCACAATGGGAAGAACGTCAAAAAAGAAATAGACATACTGCTATGTCACGCTCAATGAATCTTGATTTCTATGCGCATGATAGTGTGGCCGTATTAAAGATTGGAACCTTTGCTCCGGGTGATAAAAAGAAGTACAAGAAGTTTATCAAAGCTTCATTCGAGCTGATTGCTGCTAAGGATGTTCAACTCCTCGCCATTGACCTTCGAGATAATGGTGGCGGACAATCCAGCAATGTTGAATACCTCTATTCTTTTATAGATAAAAAAGGATACAACACACCATCCAATATTATTGGTAAAGCGAGCGCACTTGCTCAGACCCGGTCGAAGGTGCAAAAAAGCAGTTTTATGTTGTGGATGCTTCGCACGTTTTATAAAAAAGACGAAGATGTGAGAGGCTTTTTAAAATTACAAGACTTGGAAATGGGAAAATTGGACACCATCTATTTCAAGGATCCTATGGTGCAAAAGGAGAAGTACGTGTATGATGGAAAAGCTGTTCTTTTCATCAATGGGTTGACCGCTTCAGCTAGCGTAGATTTTACCAATGCTTTTTTAAAAAATGAAAGAGGCGATGTTCTAGGCGAGTCGTGCATGGGACCGAAGACAGGAACATTTGGCAACCCTACAACTTACACGCTTCCCTTGACAGAATTGAAAGTGAGTATTTCAACGATTAGATATAATTACGACAACACTTTTACTTATGAGGAAAAACCGTTGAAACCAACAATTGAAGTACTTTTGCTTCCAGAGCATCTGGCTACAGGCACAGATCCTTATTTGAACTATACCCTTCAAAAGATTTTCTAGAAAAAAAATGAAAAACACGATTCTCGTTTTTCTAATGCTCATTGGAGCCTTGACCTCTGGTGCTCAAAACACGGATATGGATCGTGTGATGAACATCCTGAGTTCTGACACCATCAATTCTTTGGAGGTAGAGCAACTGGTGAATGAATTTATTCAAGAGTCCAACCCATACGTGGCGCGTACGCTTGTGGAAGCTACTAAGATCAGTTACCCTACTGAAAAACTCAGTTGGATGCTTCATCCCGAATTGCCATTTGAATCTGAACTCACCATCGAAATCGCCAATGAATACGGTGACTGGAGTGGTAAATTGAAAAAGCTCAAAAAATCTAAAGACCGAAAGAATTTTTTAGATTCCATTCAAAATGTTCAGACCATAGATTTTTGGCATAAGATTCAAAAAGGACGTCAGATGTCGACTGTCTTTCGATACTTAAAAAGAAATGCTGTTAGCGATTATTACGATGCACTTATTGAAGAAAGTCGCAGTGATATTTTCCAATATGAAATCGCGTTAAGAGATGCTGTGGAGTTTGCAGACATTTCTAAAAACAAAAAGCAATACACGGAATACAATTCAAAGTTGGAAGGAATGCTTGGCCGTTTTGAAGCGAATAGAGCACAGTTTTTCAAATCTCTGCCTTCCGACTTGGGCACATTTACGAAGAAGATTCGTGAGGATGAAAAAAGCAAGTGGTATGTTGAAGAAAAGGAAACGGTAAAGGTCACCCCGCGCGAAACCTTTATGGCTATAGGTTTTGGAACCGTGGCGTTGATCCTACTGATATTTTATTTTGTGCTGCAAGACAGGTACAAGACCAGTATCAATAGTGTGAAAAAAGAAATGGAAAACCACAAGAAAGTGGCAGCATCGCATCAGGAAACGTATGCTCAGGTAAAAGAAGAAGCCAAGAAAAGTGTGGAGACCGCGCAGCGTCATTTTGCTGGTAAAGAAGAAGAGTATTTACAAAAAATCAAATACATCGCAGATCAGCAACAAGATGTAAAATCTGAATTGCATCAATTGCAAATGGAAGCTAAGTCGAGCATGGATAAGCTTGCCAAGGATAATTCGCCCCAGAACTGGATGGAGTTGCAAAATTTGATTTCTCGAAAGTTGAATCAGCTAAGAGAGAAGTTGTAATTCGACAAGTCATTCTTCTTTGCGAAACTTGGCGTGCTTGGCGGCTTTGCGTTTCAATTAGCTTGCAGATTAGCGATCTTTATCGCATTGTTTCTACTAGACGCTAAGACGCAATAGACGCTAAGGTGCTAAAGAGCGCTCGTGAAGATCCTAATTCCATTTTTAAAATAGTGAGTCAAAAAACAATGAGGTGTCCATATCCAAAAGAACAGCAGATAACGAAACTTATGGTGTGAACCTTAGATTTTCATCTTTTATTTTTGGAAAAAAGTCTTGAAAATATCAGAGATGTGTCTTTTCCAATGAAATCTATAAGTTGATCAATGATTTATCAGATCGAATATATTTTCGATCAGCTTTTCCGATTCATTTTAATTACAAAAAGTAATCGAATTGTCAAAATAAGCAGATTGAAAATAAACACTGTCATTTGATAATACTACTTCATTTGTGATTTGATGACCATCAAAATTTAAAATGGATCACAGGGAACATTACAGCCTCACACCAAAATATCTTTTCAAGTTCAAGTAACAATTAAACTGCTCAATTAACTTTAAATCCAATGAATCATATTCTGAGGATCCAATTTACCAATGTTAATCCTACCATATGGTAATGGACATAGTATCTCGATGAATCATCACTTCACACGACAAAAAAGCCAAGACTATCAGAATTGGGAGTATATATTTCACTTTTTCATTTATTATATATACAATCAGGCCTACTACGGTTAAAGTAAAATAGGAAAAGAAATACAACACGAACAGAAAATTCTCCTTTGCGAAACTATGCTCGGCGGCTTTGCGTTTCAATAAGTTTGCCGATTATGCTACTTTTCTTGGGAGTGCTGTTTTAACCACAGAGAACCAGTAATTTCACAAAGGGCTCAAAGAGGTTTGTCTTTTTTTGATCGATTTATTTTAAAATCAAACTTATCTTTTCGGTGGAAACGTAATTCGACAAGTCGATCTTCGCGAAATTTGGCTTGGCGCCTTGTTTCAATGTTTGCCGATTAGTGTTACTTTTCTTGGGAGTGTTGTTTTAACTACAGAGAACGCAAAGGTTTCACAAAAAGTGCAAAGAGGTTTGGTTCGATATATTTTAAATCAACCTTATCATTTCGGGAGTAATAATAAGACAAGTCATTCTGCTTTTTTAAAACTGTCGCATATACTATTTAGAGTTGGCGTTCCCAAGAAATTTTTTCCTTTGATTAGATTTATAAACTTTCGCCAAAAAATTGGATCTGTGCAGAGCAATAACCAAGATGCTTCTTCAACATAGTAAAAAATAAGATTAATATACCAATCCAACTCAGTATCATTATATAAATTATTTATTTCTTCAAGTTCGGAACAACTGGAGCCTTTTCTTCAGCATAAAATTATCAAAGATGACCACATATTTATGAGCATAATAGTTCATTTGGTCCTATCCCCATGCTAACAACCCTATATTCAATGTTACCTGTAGCTAAAGAGTCACATAAGTCGGTAAATGAAATATCCTTGCGCGTTAGAAACATATTGAAACAGGACGGTGGCTGCACAATCACAGTATCTCCTATAATGAATATTATTCCGTTTTATTCACCACTAAAATAGCTTTAGAAGCCTTGCTTAGTTGTCATGGACTATTTTAAATAGTAGCTTTGTTTTTCGACAATTTTTCTTTTCTAACTCTGACATTTTGTGTCACTAAAACCCAATCACCATCAACAGGTCAATCTATAAATAAACCCTTCTGGGCTGTATTCCCTCCGGAATAGTTAATAAGGAACAAAAAGTAATCGCCTTGATCCATTTGTAAAGCAGTACGTCTTGTTGTTTGTTTGAAACTTTCCATACAAATGTGGTTGAATCTCCAAAAATCTGACAAAGTGCTATCATTCGTCGATGCAAACAACCTTACCCCGAGCTAGCAAACCATTTTAAAATTATTGAACTAATCGGACTGTTTTTAAAATCTTCAAAGACAAATGATCATGCCATTTCATTGAATCAGGAATTACTTGCCCACATAAAGCGGAAACTTGAACAAACCAAACGGTTAGTAACAATACCTTTTTTTCCATTATCAATTTATGTAGAGTAAAGTTAAACAATTCATAGCTTGCAGCACTTTTGCGAAACTTGGCGTGCTTGGCGCTGGGCGGCGAAAGTGCTTGCGGTTTCACTTTCCAAAGACATCATTTGAATTAATTGTACCTTTGATTTACTGACGAAATAATACGCCATGACGACCACCGCGATCAAAAACAAGTGAATGAATACCTACCATTGTTGACCCCAAGCAACAGAACTAGTTTTAGAAATGATCAAAAGCCTACTTCAAATGGAAGAAGGGACAAAGCGTGTAAGCAAAAAAATACAACAAAGAAATAAATGAGGCCGCCTCGCGGATGACCAAGGTAAATTTGTTTCGCATAAAAAGCTCTTTCAAGAACTTTCTAAATGGTAGGACAAAGAATTTCAAAATCACTTGGGACCGTGAAGCCTTGAAGAGTTTACAGAATTCTAGCCTACCTCAACAAGCAAAGCGACCAAGCACCTCGACCGGTAAAAAGCATCTTACAACAATTAGAACTTATCAAGAAAATCCTTTTCTTTGAAATGGATAAACTTAAAGATCCACCAAACCGACGTTCCGAGCCTTTATCGTTTTTAGTTTTATCAAGTTATCAAGTCAAGGCTGAAAATAAACAACTCCGAATCCTGAGAATTAGACACAACAAGATCCGTTGATGTATTAATTTTATAGAATTAGCTCTATTGATTGAAAATTGTACTCGTCAGATATTATTTTAACTAAAGAGTGCACAGGTTTCACAAAGGGCGCAAAGAGGTTTGTCTTTTTTAGATCTAATTATTATAAAAATCAATCTTATCATTTCGGGAGTAAACATAAATCGATAAGTAATTCTTTTGCGAAACTTGGCGTGTTTGGCTGCTTTGCGTTTCAATAAGCTTGAAGTTTTGCGGATCTTTTTATCGCATTGTTTCTACTAGACGATAAGACGCAATGGACGCTAAGGTGCGCAAAGAGGTTTGTCTTTTTTAGATCAATTTATTCTAAAATCAATCTTATCATTTCGGGAGTAAACATAAATCGATAAGTAATTCTTTGCAACTTGGCGTGCTTGGCGCCTTGTCAATAAGCAGTTTGGCGGATCTTTTTATCGCATTGTTTCTACTAGACGCCAAGATTTCTATGTTAAAAGTCAAGTAAAAATTAAAGAATCTTGGTTAATAGATTCTTTCATCATTGCCTGGTAAGGAGTTTGTCTTTTGATGACGCTGAATATTCGATGCACCAGTTTATTCCTGATAGCATTTAAAACAGACATCTTATTTTTCCCTTCACTAACCTTTCTTATGTAATACGCTTTTAAATCACCCGGTGACTTTACAGCAGCCATAGCCGCCAGGTGTAATAATGCTTTCAGAGATTTATTTGCATGTCTAGACACTCTATCTTTTTTATTGACTACTCCTGATTGATTGGGGAATGGAACTACCCCTGCATAGCAGGCCATTTGTTTTGCAGATTCGAAAAGTTTGAAGTTGTTGGTGGATAAAATGAACATCAACGAAATTTGATTTCCAATACCTGGGATGGTCTTTAAAAGCCCCATATTGACCGCCAAATCGGGTGATTCACTTACCTTTTCAACTATTAGTTTTTCAATTTCACTTTGACGTTTTTTCATAACCTTAAGGACAGGTGAAAGTTGTTTTTTCAATATGGTCCACAGCTCCTTGTCATGTGTTTTTGCTTCTCTGATTTGATTCTCTAATCTTACTATTTGGTTGACTAAAGTTTCTCTGATATGTGTCAAAGCTTTTAGTTCCTCTGTAATAGGATCCAACTTCTTATAAAGCACTACTTTGTCACTATATCGCAAAGCATATTCCGCAATACGCAAGGCATCTTTCTGATCTGATTTACCCCTAAAATCCGTGCTTGCTCTTTTAATTTTTAATGCATTTTCCTCCCAATAGGGAATATCCAATCCAGCGCATGTTTTAGCAAGTGGAGTGTTGTAAATACCTGTATTCTCTGCACACACAAGAAACTCGCTTTCGCTTACCTTCAACTGATGTTTTAGGGAAGTAAAAAAAGATTTAATCTTTAAAGGATTATTCAATATTAGCTTCTCCATTTTCAAATTGAAATTGGAGTCAATAATCGCAATGTCCAATTTTCCTTTGGAAACATCTACACCTACATAGTACTTTTGATTCATAAAATTATGTTTTATTTACTTCCAAGTGGAACGATTAGACTAAGCCCTTAATAATGGGTCGTGAGCCCGAATTTCTATTTAGTTCTATCGTACCTAAGAAACAGGGTTCAAAATCTTGGCATAGGCCTAAAAACCTTCGACGCAAACTGATTCACCCTGTTTCTTTTGGAAGTCTATTTTTGACAATAATCGGATAAAATTCTTCGTGGGTACAAACTAAAGGACGCAATGGACGCTAAGATGCGCAAAGAGGTTTGTCTTTTTAGATCAATTTATTCTAAAAATCAATCTTATCATTTCGGGAGTAAACATAAATCGATAAGTAATTCTTCTTTGCGGAAACTTGGCGTATTATGCCTTTGCGTTTAATAAGTTTGCAGTTTGGCGGATTTTTTTATCGCAGTGTTTCCACTAGACGCGAAGACGCAATAGACGCTAAGGTGCGCAAAAAGAGGTTTGTCCTTTTTGATCGATTTATTTTAAAAATGCAGCACTTAAAATATTAAATTTCAGATTAAATTCAATCTAAACCTTTACCCTTCCGTCGACTTTTATTGTGTAAATCAAATCATTTTATGAAGTCCTAACCTTAGATTTACTGAAAAGAAGGAAAGAATCACTCTTCTCATGATCCATCCAACGATAGGTACCATGTTGCTCAGTCCATGTGCCAACTCGGTCATCATCAAATTTTAAACCCTCAATTCGAATCCATCTATAACGCAACCCAATACCCGCAGCCATTTCACATTCAAGAAAACCAAGTTATTCTAGTAACTCCCCCAACCTTGAAATGAAACATGTAAACTTTTTTATCGAAAGAAAGTAAATTTGTATCCAACTTATCATTAACGATAGAGTAGGCCAAAAAAAGTACTATAATTTTGATCTTAAATGATACTTCCAAAGCCCTGTAAGTCCCTGGATTCATAAGTTATAGTAGCAACAGTGCTGTATTTTTCTAATTTCTAAACTTTGTTCTATTTCTGCATAATAAACCCGTCTCTTTTTAAATTTTGATAGAAATTATTCTTTAAGCATATGCTGTACTTACCCGTAAATACTCCAACTGTATCGAAACATTATCTCCTGAATTATTGTCAAACCAATTAATCGGTGATAACTTTATCTTCCATGCCGAGGTATAATGAATCGGTGTACACAAAGTGTAATCCTCCCGCCATGAGATAACTGGCAAAATATTGAATACAACAAAACACAGAAAAGCTCCTTACTTTCTTCAGTCAAAAATTCTCAATGTCTATGTATTTATCAAGGTTCAATTTATGCTGAAAAATTGAATTTGATCTAAATAAACTTGGTGTGTTAGACCCCACGCACAAATTCAAATCCTCATTGACGGAGCATAGACTAAATATAGGAATGAAAGTAAACACTACTATTAAAATAAATACTATAGAACGATTCTAACACCCTTCTTCCACAATAATACAGCCTTGTACAAACAAATTACTTGTATCGAAAATAAAATAAGTAATCCCAGCCTCCCCCAAATTCATACTCCCCTACTAAATGGAACATTAAAGAAGAAAATACTCACCAAGCATTCTAAATTAAAGTAGTCTATAGATATATAGACCAGACTCAAAAAGGTGACAATCGTAAAAATCAATTTTAAATTTAGGGCTTAATCATGAAATTAGATTTAAGAATAAGAATGCATAATTCAAAAAATAAAACGTCTCTAAATTAACTATCTTTTCTCTTCGGGAGTTGTGTACTGCGAAGAGTCATTTTTCTTTACTAGAAATCTTGGCGTGCTTGGCGCCTATGTTTCAATATGTCTTGATGAGTAGTACTTCTCATCGCAGTGTTTCTACTAAACGCGAAGACGCAAGGGACGCCAAGATGCGCAAAAGAGGGAACAAGAAACAAGGAAACAATAAACAAGGAACAAGAAAAAGAAACAAGGAACAAGAAACAAGGAACAATAAACAAGGAACAGAACCGATCCATGATCCACGATCCATGAACCACGATCCACGATCCAAAAACCAAAAGCCCCGCTCGTTGCGGGGCTGTCGGTTCTTGATTACTTAAATAACTAATGATCGCTTTTGGAAGAGAAATAATCCTCTACTTCCTTCGATCTCAAAAGTAGAAGGACAACTTCTTTTTTTCCGTTCATTTCACACTCCTCAAGCTGCAACTTATACCCTTAAATGCTCCTCTCAATCTTTCACTCGATTTCCTTATTGAAAACATCCCATATCAATCTGACTTTGTGTATCCGCATTCGGGAAACACTGACCACTAGGAAGCGAAATAGGAACATATCTATTCAAATAGGGATCATACAAAGCTTCAGATAAAAATGCTGTGATGTCGTCGATTTGATCTGCCGTCAATCCCAACGGATGGAATTGTGAACTGATCTGGTATATGGTACGTTTGGATTCTCAGGATTAGCATTGTTTTTATACTCTACCATTTCTCTAATAGAATGAACTGTTGCTCCGTGTCCGTAGAATGGTGAATCTTTCAAATTGTACAGTTGAGGCACTTTGAATTTATGCATATCCGCAGCGTTGCCCGTGAATCCACCGCGGCCTTTGTGCTCTGGTTTTGACGGATCTGAAACTTCTACTCCATAATTCCCCATTTCCAAATTACCCAAACCTAAGGCGTAAAAATCCATGCTATTGAGCGCCGGACCTGTATGACAACTCACACAACCCGCATCACCAAAAAATAAAATAGCTCCACGCTTTTCTTGATCGTTCAATGCGGTAAAGTCTCCTTGCAAATAGAATTGCCATGGGCTCTGATTGGCAAGCAACGTTCTTCTTCATACGCTGCAATCGCTAAGCCCATTGTCTTTTTAGATATGCGTTGGTCTTGCGGCATGGAAGCGAATGCTTGATTGAACAAATAATTATATGTTGGATTATTGAGGAAACATAGGTATCGCATGCCAAACGGTGAACACCCATTCCAGCAATAGCTTGTGTTTCTAATCCCTCAAAACCAAGGAAATTCGTTTCTTTTGGTGTGCCTGCTGTCCATGAAGCTTCTGTTCCTACATTCAAATTCGTAGCACCAAACTGTCCATTCCAAAGTTGATTTTTTTGATATGCACCGTTCATCGCTGAAGGTGTGCGAATGGGCTGAACATCCAAATAGGTATCATCGTCGTACGCCGCGATTGGATTGCGGTGACGGCCTTCTCCGTATGAACCATAACCCCAACCACCTTCACCTAAACCTTGCGCAATTCCCGCTTGGAATCCAGCAGGTGCGTGGTGACATGATGCGCAACTATAGGTGTACATCGCAGAGTTATCCATTGGATGCCCTGCAAGTCTTGTCTCATGAAACAACATTTGCCCCAACTGCACTTTGTATGCATTTAATGGGTTCATCGGATCTTGTGGAATGGCGCTGTAATCGTTGCTTGATGGCATTTTGAAAAAGCCAACTGCGCCATTTGGACTCGCATTTTCTAATAATGCTCTGATTTGAATATCCAAGTCCTCTGTTGGTGTTGGATCATTCGTGGTCTCTTCTGAATTGTCGCGGCGACAACTTGAAAGAAAAAGTGTTGCGCTAAGCAAGTAAACCGCTAGCTGTAGTGTGTTAGGCTTGAACATTTTGTGTTCGGTCATTAGTTAGTTATCACAAAAGTATAACCCCATCTGACAAAAAACAAGTTTTATCGAAGATTTTTTAACTTTCGTCGAAATTAAATGAATCTTAGTCGTTGAAAATCAATATTTCATCGACACCTTACTTGATTAGTTAAGACAGTTAAACTAGTTAACACGAAGCAGCAAGTGAATGATCAGTTCAGTTATACGCTATACGATGAGTTGGGACGTGTGAAGGAGGCTGGTCAGAAGGATGAGAACTCTATCAATTCCGTGGCAATGAAATCAATTTTTGGTTCATTGATTAATGGTTATTACAACGTAAAGACACTCGTTCAGGATCAGCCAGCCATGGCTATTCATGAAAATGAATTAGCCCAAATGCGATTCAAACGAATGGATTACACCTATGATTTGATTTCTGGAAATGTTCATGAGGTCAATTATCAGGATGGTAAAACAGATGCGATGCATCATCATTATTTATATGATGCAGACAATAGAATTACAGACGTTTTTACAAGTACAGAAGCGCACCCACTAGACGACTTTTACGCGGAAGCTGTAGGGTGGACCCAGGACGCATCCTACCGATACTATCAACATGGTTCTTTGGCCAGAGTGGAGTTAGGAGAGCATCTTGTGCAGGGTATAGACTACGCTTATACACTTCAAGGATGGCTAAAAGGAGTGAATAGCGAAGATTTGAACCCAGATAATGATATGGGAGGAGATGCACGAGAGAATCATTTTCATGCGAATGTGGCGAAAGATGCCTTTAGTCTCAGTTTAGGATACTTTGAAGGCGATTACAATAGAATAAACACTTCAGCTCCATCTTGGCAGGGCGCCACGGGAGGAGATTTGATTGCCAATAGAGAAGATCTTGGAATGGTAACATTGGCCACATGATATCTAACATTGATGCTGCTACGGGTGCTACTGTGGATCCATCTGATATTACAGGGAAATTAGGCATGAGTTATCAGTATGATCAGCTCAATCGATTAATTCAAGCGAAATCCTCTACCGAGTCTTCAGGGGTATGGACTTCCATGTCGAATGATGCTTATTTCAATCAATTTACATACGACGGAAACGGAAACATTCTGACTCAAGAAAGAAAGGATCAGAATGGAACTTTGATCGATGATTTAACTTATCATTATCAGAAAGTTCAGGGGATGCTTATTAGTAACAGGCTTTATCACGTAGAAGATGCCTCGGGTGATGTTGGAGAAGGAGGAATAGGTAACACAACAGCAGTAACGCTTCTCAATGGAAATGTAGATCCGGAGAACAATAATTACATCTATACGGAAATCGGAGAACTCAAGAGTGATGCCTTAGAAGGTATCGAAGAGATTATTTGGAGAGTGGATAGTAAAATAAGTGAAGTAAAATTCATATCTTCGAGTGGCAAGGATAACTTGAAGTTTGAATATGATGCGATGTTCGAAATGTCAAGATTTTTTCCTTAGGAAAAATCTTAGAGATTTCAATCCCGAACTTGATTCGGGAGGAAATCGAGTTGCGAAATATGTAATGGATGGGCAGACTGAGTTTGCGAAGCACATTACGTTCTATGTTCGTGATGCGAGTGGCAATGTGATGGCAGTGTACGAACACGATTTAGAAACTCCAGAGTCTTATCACCTTTCTGAGCGCCATATCTACGGCTCATCGCGTATTGGAATGATCACTGAGAAAGTGGAGTATTCCTATACTTACAGCAACAATGCGATGGTGGATATCAATGAAAATGAATTCGTCGTTGAGGATCGAATCGATGTCATTATTACCACTACACTTGGCTACAGACAATATGAGTTGTCGAATCACTTGGGCAATGTGTTATCCGTAATCGGCGACCAAAAACTCCCCATCGTTCAAAGCGGCGTGGTGCAAAGTTTTGTGGGGTATGTGATTTCCTCCCAAGACTATTCACCTTTCGGGGTGACATTAAGCGGCAGGGGTTGGAGGGATGAAAGTTATAGATATGGTTTCCAAAATCAAGAAACAGACGAAGAGCTTTGGGGCGGCGCTATTTCATTTAAGTATAGAGTCGAAGATACAAGATTGGGAAGGTTTTTTAGTGTGGATCCGCTAGCACATAAGTTTAATTTTTATTCACCTTATCATTTCTGTTCAAATTCACCTATTGCCACAATTGAATCTGAGGGATTGGAGGGATATAATGCAAATGACGGCTTGTGGAATAGCACAAAAATTGATGATTCTGCTATTCCAATAACAAAAGACGAGTATTTGCGAGTGAAGAATTGGTATGCTACCAATGGTGGTATGAACAATCCAGAAAAGCTTGTCATTCAAAAACCTGAAGAGAAATATGATTATATTTTCGTACCATACGATGATCCTAATCATCCTGAAGTAACAGGACAAGGAAATATGTCTGAAAGTAATGACGGGGTGGGAAAAGGGCCTGATGCGGATGTACAATCATCAGAAATGGCTGGATTTTGGTATAGGCAAAGGATTGTGGAGAGCACTGCAACAAATACTTCAGGTAGTTCTTTGACCGGAACTGGTAACATAAATAATCAATCAACAGATAATTCGGGTTCGCAAACTAATCTAAATCAGAATAATCAATTAAATGCTAACAACATTTTGCCCTTTGTCCCAGGTGGAAGAGGCCTGAATAGAGATATAATGCGGGCTGATGGATATATACCGCTGATGACAACACAGCGTACTGGCAGAATTAATATTCTAATGCAACCCAGCTCTAATGATGGTACAGCGGTTAATCCAACAGTCACTGTTTCAGTATTAAGGAACAATGGAGCCATTCAAGTTTTAGGTGTTCTAAATAATACAGGAGCAATTGGATATAGCTTAAACACAGGCGATCAATTGTTGTATATGAGCACAGGAGGAAGTAATACAGGTGTCACTTATACAGAAACGAGATAAACTATATGAAAACCGTTCTTTTAGCTTTGTTGCTTATTTTAATGTTAGATCAAACAAATGATATTATTGTTTGGAGCAATTCTCGTAAATTGCAAATTGAAGATTTTAAATGTGTCCCTCAAACATACTCAAGACATTCCGCATCGTCTTTTGTAGGAATTACCTCCACAATTGAACCTGTTTATATGGGATGGAAGCTCACAGTTTATGCTTATTTTGATAAATCAAAGAGTTGGATTAAGACAAACGAGATTTCATCACAACTTCTTGGGCATGAACAATGTCACTTTGATTTGATGCAAGAAGGGGCGTTGCAGACATTAATTGAAGTTGGTAAGCTAAGAAACAAACCTGATGTCAGGAATGAGATGAGAAGAATAGCTGACAGTATAAGTGAAAGATATGATCAGATACAATCCCTTTATGACTTTGAAACCAATTATTCACAAAATGTTTCTGAGCAGTCAAGATGGGAAGAGCAAACAAAATTTAAAATCGATTCTTTAAGCTCAATTTTGGTCAATACTGATTACGTAATTGTGAAGTAGTTATAAAAGACACTCATTCATATTAAGTAACCCTTATATCTAGAAAAGCCGCGGAGTAAGCAAAGTTTCGCAAAGAGAATTCTTCAATTGTCGGTATATTTCTTTTTCCTATTTTTACTTTCAACTAAAAAGAAAAATTGAAAACAAAACATCCTCATATCACCTCCCAAGACTATTCCCCCTTCGGTGCAACTTTAAGTGGCAGGAGTTGGAGTGAGGGATATCGGTATGGGTTTAATGGGAAGGAGTTAGATGATGAAGACAAAATGAGGAATACTGACCAACTCAATTAATAGAAAAAAATAGATTTATAGCTTTCGAAACAGATAATGGATAATCGTTTTACATATATTATTCAGCTAATAAGACAATCTCGGTCCAAAGCTGTAAAAGCCGTTAATACGGAACTTATAGACCTCTATTGGAATATTGGGGAATATATCCACAGGAAGATTGAACAATCTGAATGGGGCGACTCAGTAGTAATGGATTTGGCAAGTTTTTTAAAAAGTCAAGAGCCAGATTTAAAGGGATTCTCCGATAAGAATATTTGGAGAATGAAACAGTTTTATGAGACTTACAAGGATTTTCCAAATCTCTCAACACTGTTGAGAGAAATTAGTTGGTCCCACAATTTGGCTATCTTTTCAAGGTGTAAGACTTTTGAAGAAAGAGAGTTCTATTTGCGGCTAGCAGTGCAAGAAAGCTTTAGTTTTAGGGAGCTCGAGCGCCAAATCTCTGCAAGCCTCTTTGAGCGGACAATGATTGGTAATTCAAAACTCTCAACACCGTTGAGAGAGAGTAATCAAGACATATCAAATACATTTAAAGATAGTTATGTATTTGAGTTTTTGAACTTGTCTAGTCTTCATAATGAGAGTGATTTGCAGCGAGGACTTGTAAAACAAATGAAAAATTTCATTCTCGAACTTGGAAAGGACTTTTTATTTATAGGTGAAGAGTATAAGTTGCAAGTTGGCAACAGCGATTTTTTTATTGATTTGCTTTTTTACCATAGAGGACTCCAATGCTTGGTGGCATTTGAACTTAAGGCAGACAAGTTTAGACCTGATCAATTAGGTCAATTGAATTTTTATTTGGAGGCTTTAGACAGAGATGTGAAAAAAGAGAATGAAAATCCAAGTATTGGTATCTTATTGTGTAAAGACAAAGACAGTGAGGTTGTGGAATACTCATTGAGCAGAAGCTTATCTCCCACCATGGTGGCGGAATATAAAACACAACTTCCTGATAAGAAGCTTTTACAACAGAAGCTTCATGAGCTCTTTGGTAATGGAGATTACGAGAAATAAAAGCGACGATGGCTTTATCACGTAGAAGATGCCTCGGGTGATGTTGGAGAAGGAGGAATAGGTAACACATCAGCAGTAACGCTTCTCAATGGAAATGTAGATCCAGAGAACAATAATTACATCTATTCAGAAATCGGAGAACTCAAGAGTGATGCGTTAGAAGGAATCGAAGAGATTATTTGGAGGGTGGATAGTAAAATAAGTGAAGTAAAATTCATATCTTCGAGTGACAAGGATAACTTGAAGTTTGAGTATGATGCAATGGGAAATCGAGTGGCGAAATATGTAATGGATGGGCAGACGGAGTTTGCGAAGCACATTACATTCTATGTTCGTGATGCGAGTGGTAATGTGATGGCCGTTTACGAACATGATTTAGAAACACCGGAGTCTTATCACCTTTCCGAGCGCCACATCTACGGTTCTTCGCGAATTGGAATGATCACGGAGAAATTAGAATATTCTTATACCTACAGCAACAATGCGATGGTTGCGATCAATGAGGATGATTTTTCGGTGGAAGATAAATTGATGTAGTCGTCTCCAACACACTCGGCTTTTTAGGCAATACGAGTTGTCGAATCACTTAGGCAATGTTCTCTCAGTTATCGGCGACCAAAAACTCCCTATCGTTCAAAGCGGCGTGGTGCAAAGTTTTGTGGCGTATGTTATTTCCTCCCAAGACTATTCACCTTTTGGAGTTACGTTAAGCGGCAGGAGTTGGAGTGGTGAGGAGTATCGATATGGGTATAATGGGAAGGAGATTGATGATGAAGGCATGGGCGGGGGCGGAAATACATATGACTACGGGTTCCGTATTTACAATCCAGCACTTGCAAAGTTTTTGAGTGTGGATCCGCTGAGTTCAAGTTTTGCTTGGTTAACCCCATATCAATTTGCTGGATTAACACCAATAACAAGCGTTGACCTTGATGGCCTAGAGCCATTAGATTTTAGGGCCTTACCCAATTCACCTGAAAAAGCTAGTTGTCATGGAACAACTCCTTTGAAGTATGTTGATGATAAAACTATTGTGAAAAAGGTTGATTTGAATGAGGAGATAGTTCACTTTCGGAATATTTCAAGAGTTGAGTCAATGTCTTCTTCGGTTGCGGATTGGGTTAAACTTACTTCTGGAGGGGTAAATGCTTATTGGGTTAGTGCAATTGTATACACAATAACCACAACTGAGCAGCATCTTGAAAATTGGGAAATGATCGGAGATGTTCTAGTTACTACAGTAACAAGAACAATTACAACTTTAAAATTTGGAAGTAGATATACTGAGCCAAGTTTATATGGGGCAATTTTCGACCAAGATTTGGGAAGTATGGAGGCAGTTGTTGAGTCTGTTACCGAAGAAACAGATGAGTTTTTCTATTATCAAAAAGTTTTAGACCAAGATGAAAACAGCATTGAAGCTAGCAACTCTGAAACAGCTGGCAGTGATTCAAATGAAACTAAATCAGCTCAAAGAGATGATTCAAATTTCAATGATTTCTATAATAAACTGCCTGATGATGTGAAAAAAGAAGTCGTAGATATACTAGACATTAATGGTAAAGTAATGAATTCTGCAATTAAAAAATTACCAGGGGCTGGCGAAAAAGTAAAAAAGGGCCTATCTAACTAATTTTATTCTATCATATGAGTCGAGTCAAATATTTTATGATTATTTTTTGTTTCTCCGTCATTGGAATGCTCATTTTTGATTTTACTTCTCACATCATATTGGGTTTAAAGAATGGTCCAAAATACTTTTTAATTTATTTTTTTATTTATTACTTAATTTATTTCACATTAATAAAATTTGTAGTTCGATCAAAAATGGAAACAAGGTTAGTTTTAACAGCTATAGCCGCTTTTATAGGTTTTTTTGTATATCAAAACTTTATTAGATTACCAGGTGATTGGGTTTTTGCATTGAAGAGATCTTCAATTACAACCATTGTTTCATGCATACCTTTTTTTTACGAATTTTTAAAAAGGTATAAACATCGCAAGAAGTTAAATTCAGATGTCAATGAACACGATGATTTATAATCCCGTAAAATCTTATCTGCCTTTTACGTTTTATCCCCCCGCTCAAGCAAGTCTTTAAAAATATAACTTTTTACAGTTTTGAATTTTTCAAGAGGTGAGGAAGCAGATTGGTGAGGTCGCATTATTTAGTTCATTTGATTCTGAGCAGCAGATCTTCTAACCATTCTTCTGGATTGAAGTTGCTTGCTTGGCAGCTGATCAAAAAAGAATACATCATCGTCGAACGCTGCGTAATATCTGATGAGCTGATGAATAATTATATCCGTAGATGGATAATAAGATAAGTGAAGTAAAATGTTTATCTTCGGGTGCAAAGTAACCCCACGGCCAACTGCATATTGATTCTTTTCGACCGAAGTTATTCTTTTGACGCATGAGAACAAAACAAAATTGGGCTGAGGTGATTTCAGATTTTCACCAATCAGGATTAAGTAAAGTGGCATTTTGCAAAGAACGTGGCGTGAGCTATCAGAGTTTTCTGACGCATTTGATGAGATACCCCCACAAAAAAAATTAGGAACAGTGCCTATGTTGTAAAACAGGTATTAAATCTACAATTTTGGTACAAGGATTCAGACGAACATTTAGTGCAGAATTTAAAACAAAGGTTGTCTTAGAGGCAATCAAAGAACGCGAGACTATTCAGGTATTAGCCCAGCGTTTTGAAGTTCATCCCAATCAAATAGTTACTTGGAAAAAGGATTTTTTAGAAAATGCCTCGAATGCATTTAATGGAGGGAATGCCTCAAATGACGATGCAACTCGTGATAAAGAGAAGGAAAAATTACTGGCCAAAATCGGCCAACTTACTGTTGAGGTTGACTTTCTAAAAAAACATTAAGTTAAATCTTTCGCGAGAAAAGAGTGGCACGTATTTACAAACTTCTCGGTCTTAATGCTCTTGCTTCTGGTCCTCATACATCGCCTGCAAATAATAAACATCACAAGTATTCATTTCATTTGAGAAACTTGAAAATCGATCATCCAAAATCAAGTTTGGGCTATGATATCACTTGTATACCTGTGAAAACAGGCTTTCTGTATTTGTCCGCAATTATTGATTTTTATAGTCGATCCATCGTTGGATGTAGTCTGTCTAATACCATGACAAGCGATTGGACTACTGAGGTAATAAAAGTTGCCATTTAGCGATTTGGAGCGCCTAAAATCGTCAATACTGACCAAGGCAGTCAATATACCTCGAATGAACATACAAGCCTTTTATTGAGTCGTAAAATCGAAATTTCAATGGTTGGAAAAGGACGAGCGACCGACAATATTTTCATCGAACCGTTTTGGAGAACTCTCAAATACGAACACCTCAAATTCAAGGACTACAAAACAGGTCTTGATCTGCACAAGCATATTTAAGAATTTATGCTCGAGTATTACAACGAAAGAAAGCACACCACATTAGACAAAAGACCAGCAGAAATTTATTTCGCATCGAATGCGGCTTAGAATAAAAAACAATTATTTTTGATAAGTCACTGTTTTAAGATTGGGGGTAACTTAAATTCTATAGACGCATGGTTACTAAAAGCGAACCATGATTGGTACAAGTGGACAGACGACAAAGGAGTTCTCAAAACCAATAAAACAATAAGTAAGCTATGGCTTATTCAAAAAAACTGATCATAATTGCGATCTCAGTATTCTTGATTTGTGGTTGCCAACATTATCAGCAAAAGGGTGATCTTTGTGAATGGCCTGATGACTCTCAAGCAGATTTGATTTCGATGAACCTCAGATTGCAAGGTTTTATTCAAAAAGATTCAATCTGCATCAAGGAGGACACTGTAAAAAAAATCGGTTGTTCCAAACTAGATGTGCCTTTCAAGATTTACTGGAAATCTTTCATATTCCCCGACTCGGTCGCTGTGTTGGATTGCGTTGTAAGAGAATTTAAAAGTGAGAGAGATGTCCTCAGTTATGATAGTGCAATGAAATGTGAATTTCCGTCAAAACAACCCATTTTACGATATACGAATATTCCTCAAAAAATATATAGTTTTTCCGTAATAGATCATTCTAAAAAAAAGTATTTAGAAGCAATTCGTGACTCTTTGGACTTGTGGATGAGATCTACGGGCAATTGGAATTAAATTGTAACCAAAAGAGAATTGTCTTGCATTAATTATCTAAACTAATTTTAAAGTTTGAAACCGAAAACTCGGAATCAGAGGCATAAACCAGGGGGGGGGCGTATCGTTACGGGTTCAATGGAAAAGAATTGGACAAAGAAGGCATGGGCGGCGGAGCCACCACGTACGACTATGGTTTCAGAATTTACAACGCCACCCTTAGGAAGTTTTTGGGTATGGATCCATTGGTAACAAAATTCCCTTCCGATAAAAACAGGCTTTCGGTATTTGTCCGCAATTATTGATGTTTATAGTAGATACATCGTTGGATGGAGTCTGTCTAATACCATGTCAAGCGATTGGACTACAGAGGTAATGAAAGATGCTATTGAGCAATTTGGAGCGCCTATAAAATCGTCAATACTGACCAAGGCAGTCAATATACCTCGAATGAACATACAAGCCTTCTATTGAGCCATAAAATCGAAATTTCAATGGATGGAAAAGGACGAGCGAACAACAATATTTTCATCGAACGGTTCTGGAGGATTCTCAAATACGAACATTTGAAGTTTAGAGACTATAAAACAGGAATTGAACTGCATAAACACATTCAACAATTAACTCCCTTAACTCATTTAACTTTCTTAACTATTCTAACTATTCTAACTATTCTAACTATTCTAACTATTCTAACTATTCTAACTATTCTAACTATTCTAACTACTCTAACTATCCTAACTATCCTAACTATTCGATTATTTAAAATAAAAACTATTCGTCGCGATACCCGTGGTGAAACTCACCTCTACTCCTCCGCTTTCATTTAATCGATAAACGGTGCTTGGACTTACAAAATCTGAAACACTCGCTACCCACAATTTGCCGTCAATACCAACACCCATGGCGCCTACATCCCTGCGCGAAAAAGAGCACCAGGCAATTCGCTGCCTATAGAAAGTTTATATACGTTATTATTGACATAATAAATGGTATTCCCTTCGACTTCCAACTTGGAAGGATGATCGCCGACTACGCCAATTGTTTCATTACCGCTCACGGTAAGTGAACTTCCCAAAATTCTTACAAGGCGACCTGGAGTTTCTTCAATGATAGCTGACCAATCTTCATTGTAAACCGTTTTACCTTGACACATTACCCAAACATTGCCACTTGCATCTACATCAATATCAACTGGTCTGTCGCCTACGGTCAATGTTTCAATCACAGCTTCCGTATTTAAATCGATAACCGAAACGGTGTTGTCTTCATCAAAGCCTCCTGAATTACAAACGAACAACTTGCCATTTGAAACAATAAGTTGCTCGGGACCATTGCCCACCGCTATGCTGTTTACAACCGAATGAGTATTCGGGTCGATTACCAATACTTCTCCTGCAAACGCTCCAGTAGTTAAGTACAACTTTCCATTTCCACCATCTACAATATATCTTGGATAGTTTACACTTTCAATGGTAGTAATACTGGCAAATGTCTTTGCGTCAAAAACTTCAACTTTACCGCTGTTGTTTAATACGGCATATGCCTCATTATTGAATATCACCATCGACTGCAACACATCGCCCAGTCCAATGCCGTTGTTTGCATTCGAAAAAGGATCGAGGCTTACCTCATCATTACTATTAATATAAGAAATTGAAGCATTGTTATTCATGAAGCTGCCTTCATTCAACACATACACACCCGATTCTGTAACGACTGGAGTGTTTGTTTCTTCCTGTTTCTCATCTTTTTTACATGAAGTAAAAATAACTGCTGCTAATAAAATGTAACCAAGCTTTCTCATTTGGACTTTCTAATATTTAATGGATTAAAATTCAATTGGACACCGAAAACTCTTCCCGGTAAAGCATAAGCTCTTACCATTTCATAACGAGTATCAAAGATGTTTTCTACAAAAATTCTTATGCTAAAAAGGGGATGATCTATACTGTTTTTCCAACCAAGAAATACATCGTGTACAGCATAAGGATCGAGACTTCTAGGATTATCAAAACCTGTTTCAAAGTAGCGCGAACCTACCCAGCGTGCTTGCCACCCCATGTCCCATTTTCGGTAAACAAAATCAGTGCTTGCAAACAAACTTGTTTGAGGAGTATAGAGCAAAGTAGTTTGATTAAAATTGGATGAAATTCTGAAATCACTCATCCATTGCAACCTATTCCAAGCCCTAGTATAATGGGCAATACACTCGATTGTTTGCAATCTCACGTTCGCAAAATTAACTGCAGTCCAAACGTCCAAAGGAATCCATTGAATCATTTGTTGCATATCCATTATAGAGTAACGTGCAGATACATCTAGCGTATTTTTTTTACTTTTTAAAATAAAATAATCAGCGAATACATGCCCCATCCAACCTCGCTCTGACTTTAGGTTAGGATTTCCGCCTTGAGCCCAGAACCTTTCATTGAAATCAGGTATGCGAAACTTGTGAGCTCCTGAAATCTCTATTGTAACATTTCTTCTTCTTCCAACTTGCGTAGTAACACTCGCACCAAAAGATGGAACACTCTGATAAGTAGATCGCCATTCTTGATAGTAAAAAGCTTTGGCAGAAAAAGTGGTTGGAATAATATTCCAGTCTACGATACTATTGACGGCTAAGAATGGTTCCACGTACTGATTGTTCTTGTAATTGGAATTATCCACACGAACATTAGTGTATCTGAGTTCTGCCAAATAGTGGAATGAGCGATCGCTAAAATAATTATCGAAGGAGATTCTATTTTGTAACGACGTAGAGGTTACTTCAGAGAATACCGAATATTCATTCGCTGATGAAATAAAATTGGTGTAACGTTGAAACTCACGTCCACCGACAACTCCAGCTTCTAGCTTGCTTGCTTCGAATACTTTTTTTGTTGAATTAAAAATACGGGTATAGGCAATCGATCCACGAATCACGCTGTCCTTTTGAGATGCTACATAGTAGGATGTGATTCCCATCAAATCAGGGATGCGCATGGATTTATCTATGTACCAAGCGTCAGCGACTATTTTATTCTTTTTAGAATGTGACAACCAACCCACGCGCTGCATCACCGAAGTTTGCATTACATTATTATTGCTCGATCGATATTCGGTGTTCTTAAGCGATAATGTTTATCGGTATAAGAAAACTCGTTCTTGTTCGATTCCTTTTTGATTTGAGTCTGCCAAAAAAACGATTTGAATTGTTCTTGCCAATTGAGATAAACAAAAGCATTATTCAGCGAGTTGACCCCAGTTGAGATCTCTAGTTTTTTACCGAGATTTCTATTTTCTAAATTGATTGAACCGGCCATTGCTCCTTGACCAATTCCTTTAGAAGCGTTGATTTGCGAATAGGAAATATTAGAAAAGAAAGCAACAGGAATCAAAGACAAATCGGTAAGACCTAATGCTGGATTATTCAGCGATAAATTATTCCAATAAATAGAAGTATAGTCGCTTGGAGAACCGTTGACACGCGCCGTAGCTAGCATTCCTTTTGGGCCGTATGATGTGATATTTGCCCAACCTCTTTTTAGCATCAGTTCGCCGAGGTCTGCATTCTTATAGCGGACATGTATCAGCGAGTCGCGCAGGAAAACGCCATGATTTCTCCAAATATCAGATACAGAAATAGTGGCCAACATTTTTCCCTCTACAAGCGTATCAGAAAACATGGCCTGCGATGACAGCGTCATCAATAGTGCTATGAGTAAAACAAGCTTTTTCATATTCCTTGAAATGCTTCTTCCCGAGCATTTTTTCCGGTAATACAATTGGCAGGTCTTCTGACTTTCCCGGGTTGCTATCTCCTTCCCGAACCTTATTTGTTCAGTGGATGCTGATGTGATAGCCCCTTTCTAATGGGATTACAGCTGCGGGTACAGTTCACGAATCAAACGTGATTCCCTTTTCATCTCTTTCCGAAGCATAGCGGAAAAAGAACCAAATGCGGTGCGAAGATATACAAAATTGGAAAATGAGAATAGAAAATCTTAAGGCTTACAGACACCGCAACTGGCGCGGTCGTGATTCATTCCAAAGTGCAATACCGAAGGTTTATTCGGTTTTATTTTCTCCGAATAAATTACTTTTTGTTCTGAAGTAAGGATGTATTGAATGGCCAAATCTCTCGACTCGCGCATGTCCTTTTTCTTCTGATTCAAATTGAGAATCTGAAGATTGATTTCATCTTCCGACAAATCAGAGGTTTGCACTGCCTTCATTTGAGCATCTACTTTATATACTTCTTGACATGAGGTAATAAAGATGGTGTCGATCAATGATTTTTGAGGCCCCACCGTTTTCAACTCCGTGTGAAGCATAGCCAAGTACGTTGAGTCTTGAGGAAGCAGATCTTGCGCTGCGCTGCTCAAGCCAACGAATACGAGTAATGCTATGATGGTGTGCTTTACCTGGATCATGGTTCCTGGTTCGGGGTTCGGGGTTGGGAAAGCGAAATTACGATATTTTTTTTTTGAAGATTCGAGTCCTTTTCAAAATAAAAAATCGTGAATCATGAATAATGAATTATGAATCATGAATAATGAATCATGAATTATGAATCGTGAATAGTGAATCGAATACTAGGGTAAATTGAGATTGGGTTGTATTGCGATTATGAAATATAAATCTCTTCTCATACTGGCTGCTTTTGGGATTTTGGTGGCCTCTTGCGAGCGCAATGGAAAATGTGGTGTAAAAAACATTTCCAGTTCGGGTGGTCACGAAAGCCACAACAACGGTCGCAATTGCATGTCGTGCCATACCGATGGCGGCGAAGGCAAGGGGTGTTTCACTGCTGCAGGTTCTGCTTACACATCAAATGGCGGTGTTTCTCAAAACGTAGTTATGCGCCTTTACACCCAACCCAACGGACAAGGAGAATTAAAGGCTACCGTCAACGGCGATGCACTTGGTAATTTTTACACCACAGACAATATCAATTACAGCGGCGGACTCTACCCAACTATCACTTTTGCATCAGGTACTGTAAAGCACATGCCTTCGAGTATCACTTCTGGAGCTTGTAATTCATGTCACGGAAGTTCTTCGGGAAGGATTGAGGAGTAACTTTGGTTGGATTGGTTAGATTAGTTAGATTAGTTAGATTAGTTAGATTAGTTAGATTAATTAAGACAATTAACTCATTTAACTAACTTAACTAATTTAACTCATTTAACTTTTCAAGGCAAAATCCTATAAATAGAAATCTGCTCCCGCTGTCCTATTTTGAAAATTTGACTTGGATCGATGCCTAAAGTTTCAATATTCGCTTCGTCGCGGATGAGTAAATATTCCGCTCCACGGTCGTGATACATTTTTAATCTTTCAGACCAAGGAATATCGGTGTAATACATGCCTGTGTATCCCTTTAAATCCATCATGTACAATGTTATGTTTGGACTTGGATCTTGTGGCACTACCACAACAGCATTTCTGTTCAATCCCCATTCACTTTTTCCTTCACGCATCACTTTGAAAGGTGCTATCTGTGTGTCTTGCGCCCATTTTTCATATTCCCATCGCTCCATGTGTTCTTTATCAATCACCATGGCATGTTGGGCAAAACGATCTGCAGGATCATATTTTACACGCTGCCATGCAGCAGTTTGATAAATCATCCATACCAATCCTGCTGCTGCTATTATGCGCAATGTTTTAGAATAAAAAAGTGATGGTCTCCACTCTTGAATGGCGTACAACACTGCCAATAAAATCATGGCATAGAGAATATACATTTCTAACATGTAGTAGTCGTGTACGTCCAAATTATTCGCCCAAAGCACGAGATAAAAAATAGAAGCTACAGCCACCAGCAATAAGGAAACTCCCCATCTATTTTTAAGCACATTTATTCTAGTCAATAAGAAAACCAAGATCACTGGAAAGAGCCAGCGGAAGCCACTCAAATGAAACTCGCCCCAAATAAAATATAGGAACGATTTAAAATGCTGCTCCAAATTTTCTACTTTCCATAATGGACGAATAGTAGTAAGAAAGTATTGCGAATGGTAGTTCTCATTGTAATACTTTACAATGAAAAACCAAATACCACAAACCATTATGGGAATGAAAGTCAACAACCAAAAAGCTCGGGTAGGAATGCCGTGCTGAACTTTTTTTCCTTTCCATAAAACTTCAAGCCAAATCACCCCAAAAGGAATCCAACCCAATAACATGGTCATGCGCAGCAGCCCGGCCATGGTAATCGCCACTACACCCAACCATAGGTACTTTTTCTTGTTGGTATCATAAAAGGATATAACCCAATGCCAAGAAAGAAACACTAAGGACAAGGCTGGAATATTTACCAAGAAATTATTTCCATAAAACACAAATAAGGGTGCGCAAAAGAGCGTCCACGGAAGCATCCACGACCAAAAGGCGTCTTGTGTAAATCGGTATGCTATTTTGTGCAATGCCCACAAACCGAGCAACATGAAAATAAATGTGAGCAGTCTTGGAGTGAAAGGATTTTCACCAACCACTTGCCACATCTGCGCATTGAAATAATAAATAATTGGAAGTTCTCCCACTCCATGCCCCTCGCCTACATCTTGATAATGAATTTGAGGTTCAAATAATGAAGTTCCTTCAGCATAGTTGAGCGTCATTGATAAGGCATCCGACTGGCGCCATTGATGCCTCGACATGGGCCCTTTGAAAAGCGTTTGATGATAATTATACGCAAATGCCATAACCGCAATCACCAGCCACGGAATCCACTTATGTTTTTTCATCAAAGCATTCATAGAGTGTTCAAATGTAATAGAAACCACTTTTTCAAGGTCGATTATATTTGTAGCATGAGAAGAATTCTTGCCCTAGCCACTGCGATATTGTCGCTCGCAACTATTTCCCAAAAGTCTTTAGCTCAGAACATAGTACCCGTGGGCAGCGAGCTCACCAACTATGTAAATCCATTTGTCGGTACAGACGCTCACGGTCATACCTACCCTGGCGCTACTGTTCCTTTCGGAATGGTACAGCTATCTCCAGACACTCGCCTAGAAGGCTGGGACGGCTGCGGAGGTTATCACTACTCAGATAGTATCGTTTATGGATTTTCACACACCCATCTACAAGGTACTGGGGTGAGTGATTACGGGGATGTTTTGTTTATGCCAACAAACGGAAAAACAGTGCCTGCAGAACATTGGCGCGATTCATACAAGAGTAAATTTTCTCATAAGAATGAAAAAGCAACTCCGGGCTATTACGAAATAAAACTCGACAACTACAACATCAAAGCCCGACTAACCACCACTGAACGTGTGGGTATACACGAATACACCATTCAACCGGGAGATACATGCCGCCTTTTCATCGACATGATGCACCGAGATAACTTGAAGTATTACGACATTCAAACTGTAGGCGACACTGCTATCTATGGCTATCGTGTTTCTGAGGCGTGGGCCACCGACCAACATGCTTGTTTTTATGCTGTCTTCTCTCAACCGTTTACCGAATTCACACAGCTCATGCAACGCTATGATGAAATTCTTGAAACAGGAGAACGCAATATTACCTATGAAGAAGTACAAATTTTCGCAATGCTTTTTGCTCCAAAAGATCCATCAAAACCAAATACCATAACAGTGAAAGTGGGCTGGTCGGGAACTACACCAGAAGGCGCTCTGAAGAATTTGCAAGCCGAAGCTCCA
>JAWKNK010000017.1:0-69765 GCA_041391745.1 Flavobacteriales bacterium | reverse complement strand
TAGAAGTTTTTTTAGAAAATTATCTCAAAGATATAGTCCATTGGGAAGTTGTTTGTAGTGGGGATAGTTCTATGATTTTGAGCCCAGCTGAGTCATTGAATATGCTTCGCATTGTTCAAGAAGCGACGCAAAACATGCTGAAATATTCTAGAGCAATGAACTTCAGAATAAGTATTGATGCATCGCAGGAATTCACCATGATTATTGAAGATGATGGTGATGGAATTAGCGACTTACCAAAAGAGAATTCGGGGAATATGGGACTGAAGAATATTAAAACCCGAATGGAGGAAATAGGTGGGTACGCACACTTCATAAACGATCAGGGTTTTAAAATAACCCTATGCTTAAAAAAAGTAAATAAGCACTAACCTGTGAAATAGGGATAGAGTCGATTTCATACCTACTCATGCTCAGGTTAGTGCTTTTATTAACTACTTAGCTGAAAGTGTTACTTTACAATCAATGTGGTGTAGATGCTTTTTTTCAAATCAAACGTGGTAAAAACGATAGAACCATTTTCCAATATTCTCATTGGGTTGGCTCCTATTAAAACTGCCTCTGGTGTGATTTGATTGGAAATGTTTTTGGAGGCTAAATCAATTGTAACAATACTTCCCAATTGATAAAATTCGTCAACGCGAAGGGTAGTTGTAGTCTTCACATAATAAGCACCGGCATCCTCAGTGCTGCTAAATGATTTCATTCCTTGCTTTAGTTCTTTCGGAACACTTCTAATTAACCAATACACCTTATCACCACGAACTTCAACAAGGGGGTCAATATGTCCAGCACTATCAAATTGTGGAGCAGTGTCACCTGGAATAGGGTCGGCTTGATAGCAAGCTTTTGCCTGCCCAGTGCTTCCTAGATGAAGCATGTAGTTATTGATCGGATTACTGCCTTGGGCACCACAAAAGAAAACGAGCATGTCACCATTTGATAAAACCTCGATCTTATCCATTTGGAGGTATTTCATTTTTTTGAATTTCGCTTTCGATTTTGGAGCTGATATCATTATGCTTTCTAACATTTCGTTGGTAATGTTGGAAAACAAAGTTTCTTTTCCTTCAGAAACTCGACTTATTGCTATAGCGGGATCTCCTCCTGTTCTGCCGCTATAGTATGACATCGCAACGGTAAATTCATTATCCGTTGAGTGCATTGCAATGTTACAATCAACAATAGTGTTTCCTTTTAATGGAATTTGTAGCGGAACATTGTGTGCCAAGTCTCCATTTGGAGAAAATTGAAGTACTTGAAAGTGATCACCAACTCCAATAACACAGTGTACATTTCCATTGTCATCTTGATGAAAATGGCGGAAACCAGGGTCAATACTTTTTTCAAATTTAATGTCTTGACTTTTCAACCAGGTTTTAGATTCTGTATCATAGACTCCAGCAAAGAATACATCAGAACCCATCACAGCCTTCATGCCTCCGATAAGAACGGGGCTATTCGCGGATACGTAATTTCTTTTTCCTTGTAAAAAACGAGAAACCATGTTGTATTTAGAAAGAAGATAGTTTGTGTTTGACAGATCTTCAGAGCCCATACCAACAGTAAAATATGGCCAAAATTTAACATCCATGTCAAAGTCATTTTCTTCTTTGAATGAATAACCTGACCAGACCCCCATTTTATATCTGTTTTCAAAATGACCAACATTTACTTTTGGTGTTCCCGCCAAAGCTGGCCCTTTTACATAAAATACAGGTTTTGAGGAGATGTCTTTATTCAGATTGTCTAACGCATCATTTTTTAGAGTAATACCATATTTATCCAAATTTGCTTGAGTGAATTCTACAGTTTCCGTTTCGGAATACGTCCCATCTTTTTTTATTTTCACAATATCCATCATTGTAGGACTTTTCTTAGGTTGATACGTGTATATGGCCAAGATTTCCGAGCTGTTCTCAGGCAGATATGTGCCCATAAACGTGAGACTGAATTGTTTCTGTGCTTTGCTCGCTTCTTTAGAAAGTGGCATTTTTTCATCTGAAACTGAGATGTTTTGAGACAAAGCTTGAAATGCAAAAAGAAAAGCAAGCAAAAAAAGTGAAATCGACTTTTTCATAGTGTGTAATTTTTTTGCAATTTCCATTTGCCGTATTGCGCGTACAATAGGCCATTCAGCCCATTTTTTGTATATTTTTATACTCGAAAGACATGTGCTCTAGTACAGATGTACCAAATAGGAAAGAATTAAATGAATAAGATTACTATCGGAATAGTTGATGATCAGAAGCCTGCAATGGAAGGTCTGGTAAGCGTACTCGGACTTTTCGATGAGTTTGAAATCATCTTTAAATTGTTTGACGGAAAAGAATTAGTGCAGTGGTTTAAATTGAATCGCGAAATACCTGATGTGATTATTTTGGATATTGAAATGCAAGAAATGAGTGGAATCGAAGCATTAAAGGAGATTCGGAAGCTGAATAGAGAGCCTCGCGTATTAATGCTTACTGTAGCTCAAAAAGAATCACTCTTGAAAGACGCAATCTCGGCGGGAGCCTCTGGTTACCTTTTGAAAGGTGAGCGTCCCGTTAAGCTCCGACAAGCAATTCTCGATGCGATGGAAGATAGGATTTCCATATCTCCTGAAATGAACAACTCGCTACTGTCTTTACTAAGTGGTGGAGATCAGAAAAAGACAGAGGATTTCAATTTAACCAAAAGAGAGTTGGATGTTCTTGAAAATATGGTTGGGGGAAAGAACTATCAAGAAATAGCCGGTGTGCTTTTTATCTCTCCGCTAACGGTTAGAAGTCATATGGAGAACATTTACCGCAAACTCGAAGTCAATAACAAAGTGGATGCGGTGAAATTGGCCATCCAAAATGGATGGTTCTAAAAGTCTCCGAAGACCGCTGAAAGTTCCAATTCTTCCAATCTCTCTAAATAATCCAAATATTCCAACACTTCCAACCTTTCCAACCTTTCCTTATCTTCGCCACTTCAAAGTAAAAAATATGATTTTACAGTCGATGCCAGCCGAACAATCAATTGATGTGATTGCACTTCTGATGAAAGGCGGAGTGGTGATGATTCCACTCGTGTTGCTTTCAGTGGTTACTTTCATTATCATCTTCGAAAGAATGATGTTTTTCGGTAAAGCAATGAAATTGGATAACACCAATATCACCAGGCTTTCTGAAGCATTGGCAAAAAAGGATACGAACGCGGCAGCTAAAATCTGTCAGGATGCCAACTCAGGTTGGGGCAGAATTTTTATTTATGCAACTCCAAATAGAGCGGACCTTGACAGCAACTTGGAAGCAAGTTCTGAATTAGAGCTGGCGAAACTGGAAAAGGGATTGAACTACCTATCTATTATCGCAGGATTGGCACCATTGCTTGGTTTCGTTGGTACTATCATCGGGGTAATCAATATCTTCTTCAAAATATCTATTTCGCAAGACATCAGTATTTCTGTGATTTCTGAAGGGTTGTACCAGAAAATGGTAACATCCGCTTCAGGTCTTGTAGTTGGTATCATCGCATTCAGTGCTTATCACCTTTTCCAAAATCAAATCGACAATTACTTGTCAAAGATTCAGGAGCAAGCACTTGCTTTGAAAATGTCAATGAAAGGAGAATAATCACAATACGATTCAGATGAAGATTAGAAGAAAAAGAAAACATGGCGCTGAAGTGAGTACCCACTCACTCAACGATATTATGTTTTTCCTTTTGCTTTTCTTTCTTATCATTTCAACAATGACGAATCCAAATGTGATTAAGGTGTTGCTGCCTTCAGCACCCGACAATCAAGAAAAGGAATCGAAAAGAAATATTCAGTTGACAGTTGATATCGACCGCCATTATTATTTAGATGGACAAGAGTTGTCGCTTGAACAACTGGAAACTCGCTTAGAAGCCATTGCCAGGAAAGAACCAGACGCTTCTTGCGCTATCAACATTGATAGAAACCTCTCTGTTCAAGATTTGGTGGATGTAATGCAAATCGGCTCACGCCACAACATAAGAATGTACTTGAAGACGGGAAAACCGTCCTAATATCTGTTATATGGAAATTTTAATTTTAGTAGTTTTTGTTTTAGGTTATGTAGGTATTGCTACCGAACATAATATTAAAATTGATAAAGCGGCAACGGCGCTTATCACTGGTGTTTTATGTTGGTCTATTTTGGTGGTAGGTGCAACAGCAGTGCCTGATCACCTTTCTCAATATTTCGGAGAGCTCAAAGATTTCATGAAACTCACCGAAGGCACAGATTTGACTTTGGCTGGATTTTTTGATCACCGATTACTTCACCACTTACAAGAGATTGCGGGTATCCTATTGTTCTTGATGGGTGCAATGACTATTGTGGAAATTGTGGATGCACACGAAGGATTTAGAGTAATTACGGATAGAATTCAATCGAAGAGCAAAGTGCGCTTGATGTGGGTGATCGCTATTCTTACCTTCTTCCTTTCTGCAGCCTTAGACAACTTGACGACTTCAATCGTAATGATCAGTTTGATTAGAAAATTGATAGCTGATCAAAAGACACGTTGGTTCTTTGGTGGAGTAGTAGTGATTGCTGCAAACAGCGGCGGTGCTTGGTCGCCAATTGGTGACGTCACCACAACAATGCTTTGGATTGGAAAGCAAATTACAAGCGCGAGCATCATTTCAGAGATATTCATTGCGAGCTTGGTCAACATGGTGTTGCCACTTGCTATCCTATCTTTTGTAATGAAAGGAAATGTAGAGCGCCCCGCTTCTGATGAATCGGAAGATTCAATAGTGAGCGCACGCGAGAGAAGCATTGCTTTCATTTTGGGTGTTGGAGGATTATTATTTGTTCCGATTTTCAAAAGCGTAACACACTTGCCACCATTCATGGGTATCATGTTTAGCCTTGGGGTGGTATGGTTTGCCACCGAAGTGATGCACAGCGGCAAGATGGCTTCAGAAAAAAGTCAATTGAGCGCATTGCATGCTTTGCGTAAGATTGATATGCCTTCTGTATTGTTCTTCTTAGGTATACTACTGGCGGTATCAGCCTTACAAGAAGTGGGGCACTTGCGCACTTTGGCGGAGGGATTAAAAGATTCTTTAGGAAATGTTTATGCGATCAATATGGCAATCGGCGTATTGTCGGCCATTGTAGACAACGTGCCACTTGTGGCAGCGAGCATGAATATGTACGATATCAGTCCAGCAGTGGTGGGCGATCCGTGGTTAGACATGTTTGTTCAAGATGGTATTTTCTGGCATTTCTAGGCATACACTGCGGGTACAGGTGGAAGCATCCTTATCATTGGTAGTGCTGCGGGTGTAGCCGTTATGGGGTTGGAGAAAATCGACTTCATGTGGTACCTCAAAAATGTGTCGCTTTGGGCATTGATCGGTTATTTCGGTGGAGCTGCTGCATACATCATCGAAATGACATTGCTTCATTGACAATCGGCATTGAATAAATTATTTTAAGGGCTCACGGGCAAACACAATTTTATAGCAACTTGCTCGTTGAAAAATCGCTTGTTACAAGCGAATGCAAGGGATTTGTAACCTTAAATCAACTACTCAATGGATTTTCTAGTTTATTTACAAGAAGGCCTAACCGTGGCAGGCCAAGCTGTTGACAGCATTAGCACCCCAGAGATTGAAAACCCGGAAGAAAAAATAGATATCCTGGGAGAGTTTCTGAAAGGAGCTTATATCTACATTCCTCAAATCATTTTGAGTCTTGTTTCGGTGTACATCTTTTTCGAACGTACACAAGCCATCAATAAAGCTTTGAAAGAAGAAGGTAACTTCATGGATAAAATCAAGGAGTACATCAATCAAGGTAAATTGGATAGCGCGAGAAACCTGTGTGCCACTAGTCAAACTCCTGTGGCAAGAATGCTTGAAAAAGGAATCAGCCGAATTGGAAAGGATATGACGGATATCAAAGCTGCCATCGAAAACGTGGGTAAGCTTGAAATTTATAATTTGGAGAAAAATGTATCTTTCCTTGCCACCAGCGCTGGAGCTGCTCCGATGCTAGGTTTCCTTGGTACAGTAATAGGTATGGTCGGTGTATTTCGCTCTATCAAAGTAAACGGTCCAGACCTCGCTTCGATGGGCGGTGATATGATGCTTGCAATGATTACCACTGTTGTTGGTTTGATTGTGGGGATTATCGCATTCGTAGCATACAACACGCTTGTAGGACGCATCGGAAAGGTGATCAATAAAATGGAAGCGAGAGCAGTTGAGTTCATCGACATCCTCGAACAACCAACTAACTAAGGAGGGCTTATGGATTTTGGAAGACGAAATACAATAAAGGCAGAAGCCAACATGTCGTCTATCTCCGACCTCGTGTTCCTTCTTTTGATTTTCTTCATCGTAATGTCTACCATGGCTGTAAACGGTGAAGCTGTAAATCTCCCTAAAACTTCAACCGGTGAAGCACTCTCAGGTGCTGTGTCGGTTACCATCACCAAAGATTTGGTATTCATGGTAAATAATGATGTAGTAGGGAAGGAAATGATCAAGGATAAGCTTACAGCCCTTATGGCAGGTAAGCCAGACGATAAACGCACTGTAATCCTAAATGTGGACAGAGACGTGCCAACAGGCGAGACCATTGAACTTTTTTCAACCTTGAAGGTACTGCACTGCAATCCCGTTATTGCTACTAAGGCAAAAAAGGAGTAATCATGCAAACAACAAACACTTCACAAAAGAGTATTTCCTGGGTGGGAAGCCTTGGAATCCACGTTGCAATGGCACTTTTGCTCATGTTGATGCTGCGCGACTGCGGCGGCGGAGCAGGAGATGGAACTCAGTTTATGTCACTTAACGTGGCCTCCCTCGGTGACTTCGATCAAGGTTCAGGGGATTCGCAAGATGCAGCCACTGTAGCTCAAACAACCAATGCTTCGGAACCACAAACTGAAGAATCAGTGGAAACACAAGAGGAAGCTCCTGTAGTTGCTCCAAAACCAGTGGACAATCCCAACCCAAAGCCCGATCCTAAACCTAACCCTAAGCCTGATCCTAAACCACAGGAAGTGAGTAATCCACTCAATAATGCTTTGAATTCGTTGAATAATAATAACGGAAGCCAAAGTGGGGGCGGAGATACACAAGGTGGAGGAAAGGAAGGAAATCCTGACGGTAGAGTGGATGGTAAGGGAATTTTCAATGGTGGTGGAGGAAACGGCTCCTGGGCGCTAACAGGAAGAAGCATGACTGCTCAACCTAAGTTGGACGAACGACCAACTGAAGAAGGTAAAGTTGTGGTTGATATTATCGTAGATAAAAATGGGAATGTGGTTTCTGCTAATGTAAATTCCCAGTTGTCAAACACTACAGCAAGTGGTGCTACACAGCTATATGCACTCGCACTGAAAGCGGCGAAATCTGCGAAGTTTTCGGTAAAACCTGATGCGACAACGAACCAGAAAGGATCAATTACTATTTATTTCGAATTGAAATAAGAATTATAAAACTTCAGCAACTGTAAAGACTGAGCCTCCTATAAAGATTAAATCTTTTTGGGAGGCTTTTTCTTTTGCAGCTTGGAATGCTTCTTCAATCGTGCTGTAAGTGTTTCCTGATAGTCCGACTTCTTCTGCTTGGGCTTTCAAAATTGAAGCTTCCAGTCCACGCTGAACTTGTGCTTTACTGAAATAATAGGTGGCTTCTTTCGGTAATAATTCCAGCACAGATCTAATGTCTTTGTCATTCACCATGGCGATGACAAAATGCAAATGATCAAACTGTTGCTCGGCCAACTGCGCGATGATTTGCTCGATGCCGTCTTTGTTGTGTCCTACATCAGCGATTGTAAGAGGGGCTTGGGAGAGAATTTGCCATCTGCCCATCAACGATGTATTTACAATCACCTTTGAAAATCCAACTTCAATATTTTTTTGAGAAATATTCCAACCTTTTTTATTCAAAGTTTGAAGTACTTGAAAAGCCGTCCTTCTGTTCTCTTTTTGATAATTTCCAAGCAAGGCCGATGGAGGGGGTTCTGGTGATTGCAACGATGCGTCAATAATCGAAGCACCTACTGATGAAGCTTTTTCAATCATAACCGAATGAACGTTCGGTTTCATTTCTCCAAGAACAACGGGAATATTTTGTTTGATTATTCCAGCCTTTTCAGCGGCTATTTTTTCTAGTGTATCACCAAGTAAATTCACATGGTCCCATCCAACATTGGTAATAGCAGTTACCTCCGGAACGACCACATTTGTGGAGTCCAACCTACCGCCTAGTCCGGTTTCGATCACCGCGATATCTACTTTTTCTTTTGCGAAATACCAGAATGCGAGCGCTACTGACATTTCAAAAAATGATGGTGAAATTTTTTGCCAATCCTCCGAAAAGGAATTGACAAATAGAATCACATCATCATGTGGAATCATGGCACCATTGATTTTGATGCGTTCTCTAAAATCTTTGAGATGTGGAGATGTTGTTAGTCCCGTTTTATATCCTGCTTCCTGAAGTGAAGACGCTATCAAGTGCGATGTAGAACCCTTTCCATTCGTGCCGGCCACATGCACTGATTTGAATTGGTGTTGTGGGTTCCCAACAATTTCGAGTAAGGCAATGGTATTGCTCAGGTCGGGTTTGTAAGCTGCAGGACCGACGCGTTGATACATTGGAAGTTGGGCAAAGAGGTAATCAAGTACCTCTTCATATTGCGTAAACTTCATCTACTTTATGATTGCAATTTTTCCAACATTTGCTGATTCGCCAACTTCAGAAATAGCGAAAATCAAATAGACGCCTGAGGCTGGTTTTTGACCGTTAAAATCTTTTCCATCCCACGTTGCTCTTCCGCCTTCACTTGAAGTTTCAAATAGAATATTTCCTTGAAGGTCCGTAATCTTTACAATGGTATTGTATGCAAGTCCATCAATAGTGATTAAACCTTCATAGTTTTCATAAACAGGATTTGGAAAAGCGCGTACCTCTTTAATTTCTTGGTCAAAATTGGTGGCATCGCCGAAATAGGAAATCACTCCCATCTCTGTAATGAAAAATACTTCGCCTGTGCGCTGATTGATCGCCATATCGATCACGTTGTTTGTCAACAGTGGACTATTGTCAATGGTGAAGTGCTCAATTTGAGTTACACCATCATCGCTAAACAGATAGACTCCGCTGTTGGCTGTAGAAATCCATTTTCTGTTTCCTCCATCTATTTCTATAGCAGTGATGGTCTCGGTAGCCAGCAATTCTTGGATGTTTCCACTTTGTTCAATCAATATTGTTTCAGCGTCGAATTGATCCGATGTGAAAACGGCTTCTTGGTTGTACAAAACAGAAAGCCCTTGCAAAGTTCCTATCCAAATTTCACCGTCCAAATCTTCTTTAATGCTATATACATCGTTGTTGATTAAGTTGCCTTGTCCTTCTTGCTCGGTGAGTAATTTGAACTGATCATCACTAGTTGTTTCAAGCGTTCCATTTGTATTGTACACAAGCAAACCTCTTCCTCTAAGCACCATCCAAATCAATCCTGTTTGTGCCGCCACAATGTCGGTCACGATGCTGTTTGCGGTGACAGTAGGGGAAAGATTGAAGGTGTAAAAATTTCCATCTTTATCTCTTGCCTGAAGTGCATTGTTTGTAAATGAATTGGTGTACCATGCCGTGCCGTTGAGATCAATGTCGATTCCTGCAACGCCAATCCATTCGTCGGTCCAAGTGAAGCCTGCTATTTGAAGTGGGCTGTTCGTAGAGTTGAAAGAATTGACTACTTCTCCATTTTGTATTTCCAATAAACCGTCTTCCCATGAGCCCATGTACACATGGTTGTTATCAGTTGGGTCGATAGAAACAGAGATGATATCTAAAGTTCCTGGGAAATCGGTGTTAGTGCCTGGAGGATTCGCAATGGTTTTCCATTCGTCATCTGTATTGTAAGAAATATTTCGGATGTTGAATTGATTGCCATAGTACCCAGTAACACCACCGTGAGCTATCCATACATGATCATTGAAAGCATCAATTTGTCGGGCATCAGGGTGATGCGGACCATTTGGCGCTACAATGTCTTGCACGTTCAGGTTGGAACGCATCAAACCATTTTCGCTATCCGCAATCCAAATTTCACCATTGCGATCTCCAATGGCCATGTTGGGATAAACCTGAATTCCATTAACCAATGTAACATCATCAATTTGAGCGAGAAATTGATCAAATCGAACAACAGTGTAGCTTCCACTCACAACGAGTTGATTATTTCGGAAAACCATATTTCTGAAAAACAAACCTGGATATTCCAAAAACACCAACCATCCATTATTTCCAACATCTCTTTTGTAAATAATGTCTTGTGTTTCTCCTTTTACAAGAATCAACATTTGATCTACCACAAATTCAATATTGGTAATACCAATCAGTGATTCAGGAAGATTTTCCATGGAAGTCCAATTCGCGAAATTGGCGAGAATTGGGTTCGTGATATCAGCATACAGCACATTGTCCGTGAGCGATGCATAGATTTTTCCATCGAAAATGGCGATGTCAAAAACCGTCGCTTGTGAACCGTTTGGACCGATTTGATAAGACTCTTTTACTTCTGCACGAACAGGATCAATAACTACAATTCCTAATCCAGTTGCCAAGTAAATTAAGTTGTTGTAAGGAATGATGTTGTAGATTTTTTTATCACCAATTATGGAGCTGATTTTAATATCGGGAATATTGACAGTGCGCTCGTCATCGAATATCAAATCGAGGTTTCCATTTTCATATCCAACGATGAGCATTTTTTTTGACTCCTCATATTCAATTGCTGAAATACGCACATCAGAAAGCAAATTGAGCTTTGACATTCGCTGAATTTCACCAGAAAATTTGCTGTAGGAAAAAAGACTAGCAGGAGTAGCAGCATAGTACATGTTGGGTTCTCCTTCACAAACATCTATCAGGTTTTCATAGCACAAATGGTCTTTCCAGGAACCAATACCGTAGCGGTTTTGAGCCACACCGGCGATAGATAAAATCAACAGAACAGAAGATAAAAAATGCTTCATAGGGAGGCAAAGATCAAAAAATAGGCGCTTATCAACGAAAAAAGCGACGTTTTAGTATATACAGGCCTAAAATTAGGGCAAAATACCGAGTATCTTCGCGGCGCAGAAAAGTTTGAATACAAATGGAATACGATTTTAGGTCGATAGAGCAGAAATGGCGCAACAACTGGCGTGAAAACCAAACATATAAGGTTTCCGAAGACAATTCGAAAAAGAAGTTTTATGTGTTGGATATGTTTCCTTATCCAAGCGGAGCGGGTCTACACGTGGGGCACCCTTTAGGATATATCGCTAGCGATATATACGCGCGATATATGCGCCATCAAGGATGGAATGTATTGCACCCTATGGGTTATGATAGCTTTGGATTACCTGCAGAACAATATGCTATTCAAACCGGTCAGCATCCTGCAATTACCACCGAAAATAATATTGCGCGCTATCGCGAGCAATTGGATAAAATGGGTTTTTGCTACGATTGGAACAGAGAAGTACGAACCAGTGATCCATCATATTACAAATGGACGCAATGGATTTTTAAGCAAATATTCGAAAGTTGGTACAACAAGGACACCGATAAAGCGGAGCCTATTTCGTCATTGATTTCTAAGTTTGAAGAAAACGGGAATTATGGTGTGAATGCGGCGATGGAAGATGATTGGTACACCAAAATTGATAAGTCTAAATTTTTCTTCAGTGAAAAATGGGAAGGTGATTTCAGCGATACGGATTGGAGGAGCATGAGCAACGAGCAGAAGGAATTGATTTTAATGAATTATCGCTTGACCTACTTGGCTGACAGCATGGTAAACTGGTGTCCTGCTTTAGGAACCGTGTTGGCCAACGATGAAGTGAAAGACGGTAGAAGCGAAAGAGGTGGGCACCCAGTGGAGCAAAAATTAATGCGCCAATGGAGCATGCGAATCACCGCGTATGCACAAAGATTGATTGATGATTTGGAGAAGATAGATTGGTCGGAAAGCATCAAAGAAATTCAGCGCAATTGGATTGGAAGAAGTGAAGGAGCTTCAGTGAAATTTATGGTAGAGGGAAGTGCGTATGAAATTGAAGTTTTTACCACACGTCCTGATACCATTTTCGGTGTGTCGTTTTTGACTTTGGCACCAGAACATGAATTGGTTTCTTTGATCACAACAACAGAATGTAAATCAGCGGTGGAAGCATATCAAAATGCTGCTAAACTGAAATCAGAAAGAGACCGTCAAAGTGATGTGAAAAATATTTCTGGTGAATTCACGGGAGCTTATGTGATTCATCCATTCACAGGTGATAAGGTTCCTGTTTGGATTGGAGACTATGTGTTGGCGGGATATGGAACAGGTGCTGTAATGGCTGTTCCTTCTGGTGACCAAAGAGATTTTGATTTTGCTAAAAAATTCAATTTGCCTATTCCGAATATTTTAGAGAATACTGATATTTCTGAAAAGGCAGAGCCAAGCAAAGAAATTAAATTGGTGAATTCATCATTCTTAAATGGAATGGTGTACAAGGATGCTGTGAAAAAAGTGATTGAAGAATTGGAGAAGTTGGGCTGCGGAAAAGGAAAGATCAACTACCGACTTCGCGATGCAGTATTCAGTCGCCAGCGCTACTGGGGAGAGCCAATTCCTGTTTCCTATGAAGGGGAAGTACCTATGGTAGCTGCTGATAGTGCATTGCCAGTGATTCTTCCAGAAGTCGATAAATATCTTCCAACGGAAGAAGGCGAACCACCTTTGGCTCGTGCTCAAGATTGGAAGTACGATCGCAACACCATGCCAGGTTGGGCAGGTAGTTCATGGTATTTTTTGCGATACATGGACCCTCAAAATAATGATGCGTTTGTATCGCGTGAGAAAGCAGATTACTGGGGTCAGGTAGATTTATATATGGGAGGAGCGGAGCACGGAACTGGTCACTTGCTTTACTCAAGATTTTGGACAAAGATTCTTTTTGATCTTGGATTTATCGGTTTTAATGAGCCGTTTAAAAAGATGATCAACCAAGGAATGATACTTGGACGCAGCAGTTTTGTGTATCGTATTCAAGGCACCAATAAGTTTGTGAGTTTTGATAAGAAAGACGAATTCGACACTCAAGCCTTGCATGCGGATATCAGCTTAGTGGATAATGATGTGTTGGATACAGAAGCCTTTAAAAATTGGCTACCTGAGTATCGTGATACCGAATTCATTTTAAATGAAGAAGGAAAATACATCTGCGGGACGGAAGTGGAAAAGATGTCGAAGTCGAAGTACAATGTGCAGACTCCAGACGAATTGGTAGAGAAATTTGGAGCAGATACATTACGTTGTTACGAGATGTTTTTGGGACCTGTTGAACAAAGCAAGCCATGGGATACCAAGGGAATCAACGGGGTGCATAATTTCTTGAGAAAGCTCTGGAGATTGTATCACAACCAAGCGAATGAATGTTCGGTTTCTGATGAGACAGCTACAAAAGCAGAGTTGAAAGTACTTCACAAAACGATAAAAAAAATCAATGATGACTTAAATCGTTTTAGTTGGAATACCGTTGTGAGTACGAGTATGATTGCGGTAAATGAATTGACTGATTTGAAATGCAACAAGAGGGAAATCCTAGAACCGTTAACTATTTTGATCTCTCCTTATGCACCTCACTTGGCGGAGGAGCTTTGGGAAAGATTGGGCATGAAAGGTTCGGTAACTGTCGCTGCATGGCCAGAATTCAATGCTTCATATCTTGAAGACGACGCATTTGATTATCCTGTATCATTCAATGGAAAGACAAGATTCTTTATCAGTCTACCGACTACGATGGAGAAAGATGAAATAGAAAAAGCCGCTCTTTCTCACGAAAAAGCGGCTCAGTATCTCGATGGAAAAACGCCTAAAAAAGTGATCGTTGTTCCTAAGAAGATTGTAAATATTGTAGCTTAATTACAACTTGATAAACTCGACACGTCTATTGTTGGCTTTGCCCACAGGCGTGTCGTTTTTGTCTACAGGCTCCGATTCTCCTTTTCCGTCTGTTTCAAGTCTTTTTGCATCAATATTGAATTCTTTTACAAGTGCATCTTTAACACTTGCAGCTCTGCGTTTTGATAAATCTAAATTTTTAGAATCCTCACCATCGCTATCGGTGTGACCTATAATTTTCACTTTAACGTCAGGGTTTTCAGTAAGCACTTTTGCGATGTCTTTGAGTGTGCCGAAGGACTCAGGTTTAATTTTATCTGAAGCCACATCGAATAAGATTCCTCTTGTTACTAATTTCCCTTCAGTGATAAGTTTGCTGCGTGTGTCAGGTGCGCCAACTGCAAGTCTTAAGTTGCTGAACAAATACAAGTCATTGTCGCTACTTTCCCATCTTGAAAAAACGATGCGATTGTATTTGGTTCCAGGGTTAAATGCACGAGGTAAATCCAATACTTTGTCTTGATTGACATAAACACGCAATCTTGTTTTTTGTCTCCAAATTGAAACGTGAATTTTTGTGTTTCCATTAGAAGAGTTGAATTGGTCAGTGCGCACATCATTTTTAATGAGCTCTCTTCCATCAGCATCATAATTGATAAAATAGGTTGATCCTCCATCACTTCCTGTGCCTTTTGGATGAAGTTCAACGCGAACACCATGTGGCTGCGAATCAAATCTACCGTGATTTACAAAGTCGGCTGATGGGTTTTCTAATGCTGTAAACCATGTTGCAAAAGGTGTGCTGTAATAGCTAAATCCTTCATTACAGATGAGGTCATATTCTAGAGTAAAATTTTCAGGAAGATCTGTAATGTACTCAGGCATGTAAACACCCGTGCGGCTCAATTGAAACCATTTGCCTTCCAATCCATCTACTGTCACGATTTCACCACCAGAATTGGTGTTCCAATCGATAGGATAGTCGCCGATTTCTACATTAGAAAAGTCATCAGATGCGATGATGTTTTCACCTGGAATAAAATCGAATTTGGAATAGGTTTTTAAAGTGGCTTTTTGATTAGAAGGAGTGTTGGTGCCATTGTTTGAAGTTTCGCCATCAGCCCCATTTTCAGAACCTGCAGCTTCTTCGTTTTGGTTTTGTCCTTTGTCCTTCTTACCACCTTTAGCGGCCTTCTTGGCTTCTTCTTCGGTGTTGTCGAGCGTCTTGTCGATTCCTTCGTCGATCTTACGCTCGATGCGTTGGTTGACTTTGTTTTTGACTCTGTCTTCGATGTTGAATTGTGCAGATACAGACAATCCAAACATAATCCCGGCTAGGGAAAATAGGTACTTAATCATGATTAAAAGTGTTTGTGCAAAGGTAACCAAGTATTTTTTTTATCCTAAGTGTACATTGTACACCTAGTAAAATCAGGACTTTCGTCACCTATCTAGTGATTTTGCGCACTACTTTTGCGCCATGAGTATCGTAACATTGAGCGAGTTTATCATGGAGCGTCAGGGTGATTTCCCGTATGCTTCAGGAGATTTATCAAGACTTCTTGCGGATATTGGATTAGCAGCTAAAATCATTAACCATAAAGTGAATAAGGCAGGACTCCAAGATATTTTGGGGGCTGTTGGCACCACCAATGTGCAAGGTGAAACTCAAATGAAGCTTGATGTTTTTTCAGACATTACTTTGCTCAATGCCGTGAGATGGGGCGGTCAAGTGTGTGGTGTAGGAAGTGAGGAGAATGAAAAGTATTTTGCTTTTGACGCAGAAATCAACAAAAAAGCCAAGTATGTTATGCTCTTTGATCCACTGGATGGATCGTCAAATATTGATGTGAATGTGAGCATCGGAACCATTTTTTCCATTTTCAGAAGAACATCGAGCATAGGAGACTTGGCTAATGTGAATGATTTTCTTCAAAAAGGAGCGGAGCAAGTGGCGGCCGGTTATGTGATATACGGGTCGAGCACAATGCTAGTTTATACGACGGGGCACGGCGTAAATGGATTTACACTTGAGCCAAGTATCGGAGAGTTTTGCTTGTCACATGAAAACATGAAAATGCCTGATGATGGAAAGGTTTACTCTATCAATGAAGGTAATTTATTTGGATGCTCGAAGGGCGTTCAGCAATATGTTGATTGGTGTAAACAAACGGATAAGAAAACAAATCGACCATACAGCGCGCGCTATATAGGGTCGCTTGTGGCGGATGTACATAGAAACCTCATTAAAGGTGGGATTTACATTTATCCGGGTACTCAAAATGCACCGAATGGCAAGCTGCGCCTGATGTATGAGGCGAATCCGTTAGCCTTTATTGTAGAACAAGCAGGAGGCATTGCAACGGATGGTAATCAACGTATTATGGATTTAAAGCCAACAGAGTTGCACCAGCGTGTTCCTTTGTTTATCGGCTCCAAAAACATGGTGGAAAAAGCGCACAGTTTTATCGAAAAATTCGATAAAACCGAGGCTTAACATGTTTTGTTAAAATTCAGACCTTAACCGCTTATCTTTGTTGCTCAAACTTCTTTAAGTGAGCGACAGTCTAGTAATTATACCTACTTACAACGAAAAGGAAAATATCGAGCGTATGGTGCGCAAAGTATTTTCATTGCCTAAAGTTTTTCATTTGCTAATAGTAGACGATGGAAGTCCTGATGGTACAGCGGATATCGTAAAGAATCTTCAAAAAGAATTTCCTGATAAGCTTTTTATACATGAAAGAAGTGGTAAGCTTGGACTAGGTACTGCTTATATCGCTGGATTCAAATGGGCCCTTGAGCGCCATTATGAATATATCTTCGAAATGGATTGCGATTTCTCGCACAATCCAGACGATTTAGTTCGATTGTATGCAGGTTGCACTGAGCAAAATGGCGATGTTGCCGTTGGAAGCAGATACGTGAAAGGTGGAGGAGTTGAAAACTGGCCATGGCACCGTTTACTAATTAGCAGTGGTGCTGGTATTTATGTAAATATCGTTCTAGGCCTTGGCGTGAAAGACGCTACTGCGGGATTTGTATGCTACAGAAGAAAAGTATTGGAAACAATTCAACTCGACAATATTCAATTTATCGGCTACGCATTTCAAATAGAAATGAAATACAAGGCGAAGAAAAATGGATTCAAGATTGTTGAGGTACCAATTCGTTTTTCTGACCGTGAGTTTGGAACCAGCAAAATGAGCATGGGAATTTTCAATGAAGCTTTTGTTGGTGTTTTAAAAATGCGTTTTAGTAGTTCTAAATAAAAGAGTCATGTCTACTTGTATCCGAAAGGTGTCTGTAGTAAATGAAGGACACATAGGTTTTTCGATGTATGGATTGAAGACAAATTCATATCAAAAATTACTTCACCAGGTGAAATTACAACGCACGCGGATGTAGAAATAGATGGTACAGAAAATACCTTCTCCCAGGAGCTATTGATGATCAAGTGCACTTCAGAGAGCCAGGTCTCACACACAAAGGAGATATACAATCAGAAAGCAGAGCTGCTGTAGCAGGTGGAGTTACATCTTTCATGGAAATGCCGAACACTCTCCCGGCGCCGTTACTATCGATTTGTTAGAACAAAATATACTCGAGCATCGGAGGTGTTTTCAGCAATTATTCTTTCTTCATGGGTACTACCAACACCAATTTAAATGAGTTGTTGAAATTGGATCCAAAAAACAATTGTGGAGTTAAAATCTTTATGGGCTCTTCTACAGGAGAAATGCTTGTAGATGATCCCGAAGCATTGGAAAATATTTTTTCTCAAGTAAAAACATTGATCGCCACGCATTGCGAGGACGATCCAACTATTCAAAGAAATCTTGCTCAGTACATCGAAAAATATGGAGATGATATTCCTGTAGAATTTCATCCTATGATTCGCAGCGAAGAGGCTTGTTATAAATCATCCTCTTTGCTGTTGGACTTGCAAAAAGCATAACACAAGATTGCACATATTACACATCAGCACGGCAAAGGAATTGGCATTGTTTGAAAGCAGTAAACCGCTGTCAGAAAAGCGAATCACAGCTGAAGCGTGTATCCATCACCTTTGGTTTTCCACGGAGGATGATTTGGAGAAAGGCACTTTTATAACATGGACTCCGGCTGTCAAAACAAGTCGAGATCGATCTGCGTTGAGAGATGCACTGAACAATGGAACCATTGATGTAATAGCAACAGATCACGCTCCTCATACCAAGGAGGAAAAAATGCAGAAGTATCGCAAGGCTCCATCTGGCGGGCCTTTGGTGCAACATTCTGTTGTGGCCATGCTCGACTTAGTGGATCAAGGCGTTCTTTCGATTGAAAGAATGGTTCAGCTGATGTCGCACAATGTAGCCGACATGTTTCAAATCGACAGAAGAGGTTACATCCGCGAAGGCTATTACGCTGATTTGGTAATGGTGGATCGCAACCATCCATGGAAAGTGGGTGCGGATAATATCGCATACAAATGTGGATGGTCTCCGTTCGAAGGACACACCTTCAATTCAAAAGTGGAAAAAACTTTTGTGAATGGAAATTTAGTTTTTGATAATGGAAAATGGAGCGACATTCGAGGAATGCGCCTTCAATTTAATAGATGAAATTAAAAGTACTCTTCATAGTATTCATTGCACTCTCCCTTTTTGCTTGTCATCAATCGAGCACAAAGCGAGAAGAACCACCGCTATCTGAAGAGGCATTTGCGAGTGCATTGGTAGATGTTAGAATTCTCGAAGGTTCTTACACGGTGCGTTATCAGCGCATAGACTCCACCTTTGGCTTGATGGATACCTACTACAAACAAATCTTTGAAAAGCATAATATTTCGCAAAGCGATTTTGAAAAAAGCTACACACTTTACTCACTCAATGTTCCTGTGATGGAACGTATTGAGGATACCGTTATTCATAGGCTCGAGCGAATCGATCAGTCGCTGAAAAGAGATAGTACCACTAATTTTAATTTCGCGAAATGAATCTTGTTACAGGAGCATCTGGATTACTGGGAATGCACATTGTAGCAGAACTCATTTCTAAAGGTCAGCCCGTAAAAGCACTCGTTCGACCAAATTCTGATTTATCTTTTATAAAATCTGTTTTCAATTTTTATGGAATTGAAAATGAATTATCGAAAGTCGAATTTGTAGAAGGAGATGTATTAGATACAGATAGTTTGCTTGCAGTTATTCAAGAAGGCGATGTCATATATCATTCAGCTGCGGTGGTTTCTTACCACAGTGCAGACAGGAAATTGATGTACGCTACCAATGTGAAGGGCACTGCTAATGTGGTTAATGCCGCATTGGAAAACAAAGCTGCTCGCGTATTGCAAATCAGTTCTATCGCGGCATTAAAGCGCAAATTCGATGGACTGGTTTCTGAGGAAGGTGATTGGGAAAATAATGATCTCAATACCCATTATGGGATTACCAAGCATCTCTCTGAGCTGGAGATTTGGCGCGGTATTCAGGAAGGGATAGATGGTGTGATTTTGAATCCGGGTCTAATCATTGGGCCTGCAGATTTTTCGAGAAGTAGCAGCAGCATTTTTTCTAAAATAAATGAAGGTTTTAGTTTTTACCCTCCAGGAGGAACAGGTTTTGTCGGTGTAAAAGATGTGGCCAAGCTAGCTGTTTTGGTAGCAGAAAAAGGGAAGTCGGGAGATCGCTATGTGGCGGTAAGTGAAAATCTTTCTATGAAAGAACTTTTTCAAGATATAGCTCATGAACTAGGCGTGAAAGTGCCCTCAAAGGAGGCAAAACCTTGGATGCTACAAGCAGCGCGAATTGCCGAATGGTTAAAAGAAAAATTCACGGGAAAGAAAGCTTTGGTCACACATGAAACTGTGAAAAATGCGTCCATCCGTTTCCATTATTCAAATCAAAAAGTGAAAGATGCTTTTGAGTTTGAATTTAGTCCTGTGCACGACTCAATCGTGGAAACTGCAAGCTTTTTTAGAAAGCAACATTCCTAGTTGTCGGTTGTTTACCTTTGCAAGGTGGAGACATCAGAATACATACAGTCCATTTTAAAAGTATTGCCCCACAAACCAGGGGTGTACCAGTATTTTGATAAGGATGGAGAGATCATTTATGTTGGAAAAGCGAAGAGTCTTAAAAATCGTGTTACCAGCTATTTTGTAAAGAATCACGACAGCGCAAAAACTGCAGTCTTGGTGCGCAAAATAGTGGACATCAAATACATCGTTGTGAGTAGTGAAATGGACGCACTACTCTTAGAAAATTCGCTGATAAAAAGACACAAGCCACGTTACAATATTATTTGGAAGGACGACAAATCGTATCCAAGTATTGTGATTAAAAAAGAGTCATTCCCTAGAATATTTCCTACCCGACAATTGATCAAGGACGGCTCTGAATACCACGGTCCGTATGCATCCGTGAAAATTATGCATACTGTTTTGGATTTGGTGAGAAAGCTTTATCCAATCAGAACATGCAGCTTACCGCTCACGAAGAGTAATATAGAGGCGGGGAAATTCAAGGTTTGTTTGGAATATCATTTGGGCAATTGCAAAGGGCCATGTGAGGGAAAACAAAGCCTTGAGGACTATGAACACAACGTAGAGAATATTCGAAAAATCATTAAAGGAAATTACTCGGAAGCCATCAGAGAATTGAAATCAATGATGCAAAATTTGGCCGAGCAATATCACTTTGAAGAAGCACATGCGATAAAGGAAAAAATAGATACGCTCGAAGCATTCCAGGCGCGCAGTACCATTGTGAGTCCATCCGTTCACGATGTTGAGGTTTACACCATTGCTTCCGACTCCCAAACGGGATATGTCAACTTTATGAAAGTAAACAATGGTGTAATCGTACAAGGATATAGCGCAGAAGTGAAGAAGAAAATGGATGAGTCGGATCAAGAATTATTGGAACATGCCATCTTGGAAATTCGCGATCGATTACAAAAACCAATTCAAGAGAAATATGTGTACCACTGAATTGATGTTCAACTCGATAATGTCACCATCAACATCCTCAACGTGGTGACAAGAAGAAGCTCTTAGATCTTTCTCAAAGAAACAGCAATCATTACATGCTAGATATGCAGAAGCAGCAGGAGATTGTGGATCCTGAGCGACATACCAATCGCATACTGGAGCTGTTTAAAACGATTTGCACTTAAAGGATTTGTCGTTCATATTGAATGTTTTGATAACAGTAATATTCAGGGAACGAATCCTGTGAGAGCGTGTGTCGTTTTTAAGAATGCCAAGCCGAGCAAAGGTGATTACAGAAAGTTCAATGAAGACAGTTGAAGGTCCGGAACGATTTCGACACCATGAAGGAAGCGGTATTCAGACGATATCATCGACTTGTAGAAGAAGGCGAACCACTTCTCAACTTATCATTATTGATGGTGGTAAAGGTCAGCTTGGTGCCGCACTGGAAAGTCTAGGTCAACTTGGATTGAGGGGAAGATCGCCATTATTGGAATAGCGAAGCGCTTGGAAGAAATCTATTTTCCGGGAGATAGTCTGCCGATTTACCTCGACAAACGATCAGAATCACTCAAGCTAATACAACATTTGAGAGATGAGGCACACCGATTCGGGTTGTCGCACCATAGAGACCGAAGAAGCAAAGAGGCACTGCGCTCTGAGCTCACAGAGATTCCAGGCGTCGGATTCCGAACCACCCAGCAGTTGATCTATCATTTTAAGTCCGTGAAAAAGGTAAAAGATGCTACCATCGAAGAGTTGGAAGAAGCTGTAATAAAAAATGGCACGTTTGGTTTTTGATTATTTTGCAAAACAAAAGGCGGAGGAGTAACTGCCTGAAATACATTTGAAGAAGATTCGTTCGAGCTATATGGAGTACTAAGAAAAAACCTCAGAAAAATTACGGTCGCCAGTTATGGCTTTTAGGTCTTTCGCCTTATTAATTGCTATCGCTACGTGGTGATTGCCATGAACAGCGGATTGCCCAATGTAGAAGCGCTGGTGAATCCGAAAATCAATCTTGCCACTGAGGTCATTTCAGGGATGGAAAAATTCTAGGAACATACTACCGTGAAAACCGATCGGACGTTCGGTTTGAAAATTTGCCTACCCACATGGTGAATGCGCTTATCGCTACAGAGGACGCACGATTCAAAGAACACAGCGGATTGATTTTAAAGGGTTGACCAGAGCAGTAGTGAAGTTGGGAAGAGATGGTGGCGCAAGTACACTCACCCAACAGTTGGCGAAACAGCAGTTTACAGAAGATTTTGAGAATGTAGGTATCGTAACACGGATTTGGCAAAAAGTTCGTGAAATGATTATTGCTGCGCGTATCGAGCGCATGTACACCAAGGATGAAATCTTGACGATGTACCTCAATCAGGTCGATTTCCTTTATCAAGCTGTAGGTGTAAAATCGGCTGCACGCGTTTATTTCAATACCATTCCAGATTCACTCAATATAGAACAGTCAGCAATGCTGGTGGGAATGCTACAAAATCCTTCTCGATTTAATCCGATGAAAAAGGACACTACACGTGTCATCAAAAGAAGGGAAGTAGTGCTGAACCAAATGGTGAAGTATGGATATCTATCAGAAGAAGATTATGATAGTCTGCGCACCGCTCCAATGGGAATTAATTTTCAGCGTGTAAGTCATGACGAAGGATTGGCTCCATACTTCAGAGATGTTTTGCGTGCTAGGGTCAATGACATTTTAAATGAAAAAAATGATGATGGTGAATTGATTCGACACAAAAGCGATGGCTCGGGCTATGACGTTTATAAAGATGGATTGAAGATATACACCACGCTGGATTCGAGAATGCAGCAACACGCGGAATGGGCGGTGGAAGAGCACCTCGGCAAAGAATTGCAAGCGGCATTCTCCAAAGATTTAAAAAGAAGAAAAGAAGATAATTATCCATTCTACAACGGAATTTCGGATAAGGATAAAAATCGAATTTTACAATTTGCCGTAAACGAAAGCGACCGACACAAATCGCTGGTAGGAAGCCTTTGTCCTGAATGTAAAAGACCAAAACGTTTTATCTCATCTATCAGAAGAGATGGAAAAGAATATTTTGTTTGCCAAGAATCAGAAGGTGGTTGCGGACATGAATGGGAAAAATTTGACGAAGCAGGAATCACGAAAGTATTTAATACTCCTGTGAGCATGCGCGTATACGCGCATGGAGGATACAAGGACACGCTTCTTTCACCATTAGATAGCATCAAGTATCACAAGGCAATTCTACATGCTTCATTGATGAGCGTGGAACCAAGCACCGGACACGTAAAAGCTTGGGTAGGCGGAATTGATTTTAAGTATTTCAAATACGATAATGTATACCAATCGCGAAGACAAGTAGGTTCTACTTTCAAACCATGAGTTTATGCTACAGCATTGAGAATGGGCAACCGTCCTTCAGAAGTTATCAATGGTCAGAAGTTCTGCATCGGAAATTGGTGTCCACAAAACAGTGATGGAAAATACCAAGACTACACCATGCGATGCGCGCTTGCAAATTCCGTGAACACGGTAAGCGCACGATTGATCGATCAGTACGGAGTAGATAATGTTGTGCACCTTGCGAAGAAAATGGGAATTCGTTCGAACCTTCCTGCTGTGCCTTCATTGTCACTTGGGGTTGCTGAATTACCATTGTTTGAAATGGTTGGAGCAATGTCCACATTTGCAAATGATGGAGTTTATATCGAACCTACTTTCATCACACGAATTGAAGACAAAAATGGAACGGTGATCTATGAGGCAGATCCAGTGATTGAACAAGCACTTGATCCAAATGTAGCATTCCAAATGGTGAGTATGATGAAAGCTGTAATCGATGGTAGCTGTGGTTCCGGAACTGGTGTTCGACTGAGAGCCACTTCAAGACCTTACGGCGGTATCACATATCCTACTGCAGGTAAAACAGGAACAACACAAAATAATACCGACGGCTGGTTCATGGGTATCACTCAGAATTAGTAACTGGCGTTTGGGTGGGAGCGCAAGATCCTACAGTTCGTTTCGCATCCACTGCGCTTGGACAGAGCCAACACCGGGCTCCCCATTTACGGATACTACATGAAAAAATTATATGGAGACACGAAAGTGAAAATCACCAAAGGAGATTTTGAAAAGCCTGAAGGATATGATGACTACATCCAAAAAGCAGAACAATACCGGAGGAGCAGGATTAATGATATGTCGGATATATGGCTTGAAGATCCTGAAGTCTGGGATGGAGAATTACACGAAACCGAAGAGAGGTGGAATTTGAAGGTAACGATCAATAATATTTAAAAGATGCCGATAAATAAAGTAGTAAAGAATGCTGAAGAAGCATGCAAAGGAATAACAGATGGAATGACCTTAATGATAGGTGGATTTGGACTCTGTGGTATTCCAGAAAATTCCATTGCTCAGTTGGTGAAAATGGGGGTGAAGAATTTGACCTGCATTTCGAACAATGCTGGAGTGGATGATTTTGGATTGGGACTTTTGCTTCAACAAAAGCAAGTAAAGAAAATGATCAGCTCATATGTAGGTGAGAATGCAGAGTTTGAGCGTCAAATGTTGAGCGGAGAGTTGGAAGTAGAATTGGTACCTCAAGGTACATTGGCCACGCGATGCATGGCAGCTGGATATGGAATGCCAGCAATATTTACTCCAGCAGGAGTAGGTACCGAAGTAGCAGAAGGCAAAGAAGTACGCAATTTCAACGGTCGTGATTACTTGATGGAATATGCATTTGATTCGGACTTTGCAATTGTGAAAGCTTGGAAAGGCGACACAATGGGGAATCTTATTTTTAAAGCTACGGCTCGAAACTTCAATCCTATGATGGCCATGGCGGGTAAAATCACCATTGCCGAAGTGGAAGAATTGGTTGAGCCAGGAGAATTAGATCCTGATATGATTCACACTCCAGGTATATATGTTCACCGCATTTTTAAAGGAGAAAAATTCGAAAAACGAATCGAACAAAGAACGACGAGGTAGAGTTGGGGGTGAGGAGATAGGGGTTGGGAGAAGGGAGAATGGGAGTTGGGAGATTGGGGATGGGGGTTTGGGGTTGGAGATGCTTCTTGAGTTCGAGCGAAGCTCGAGTATCGAAAGAAGCATTACTTGGGAGTTAAATAAAAAAATTAGAAAAAATGGCTTTAGATAAAAACGGAATAGCAAAGCGAATTGCACGAGAAGTGGAAGATGGCATGTATGTAAATCTAGGCATCGGCATTCCTACGCTTGTGGCGAATTACATTCCAGAAGGAATTGATGTGGTGCTGCAAAGTGAAAATGGCCTGCTCGGTATGGGACCGTTTCCTGTGGCAGGAGAGGAAGATGCAGATTTAATCAATGCAGGAAAACAAACCATTACAACCTTGCCAGGAAGCGTTTTTTTCGATAGCGCCGTAAGCTTCGGAATGATACGCGCACGAAAAGTAAACCTCACCATTTTAGGTGCAATGGAAGTGAGTGAAAATGGCGACATCGCCAATTGGAAAATTCCAGGTAAAATGGTCAAGGGAATGGGTGGAGCAATGGACCTCGTAGCGAGTGCCGAGAATATCATTGTGGCGATGCAACATTGCGACAAAGCAGGAAATTCAAAGTTGCTACCTTCATGTTCTTTACCACTTACGGGCGTAAAATGTGTGAAGAAGATAGTAACAGATTTGGCTGTGCTTGAAGTAAAAGATGGCGCATTCCATTTGCTTGAGAGAGCCCCCGGTGTTACGGTAGAAGAAATTAAAGAAAAAACTGCGGGCAAATTAATTGTGTCAGGAGATATTCCTGAAGTTCAACTTTAATACACAGAGCGTGCTATTGACAACAATACAAATTATATTTGCCGCGCATTCTACAATAAAATTATGAAATACAATCGCATTCTTCTTAAACTCAGCGGTGAAGCGCTAATGGGTGATAAACAATTCGGAATTGACAACAATCGCCTCATCAAGTACGCTGAAGAAATTAAGAAAGTGTGGGAAGCAGGAGTTCAAGTGGCGATTGTAATTGGTGGCGGAAATATTTTCCGCGGTGTTCAAGCCGAGCAAGGTGGAATGGAAAGAACGCAAGGTGATTACATGGGTATGCTCGCTACTATGATCAACTCAATGGCACTTCAGTCGGCTTTAGAAACTGCAGGAGTGCATACGAGACTCCAGTCAGCCATCGAAATGAAAACCATTGCTGAGCCATTCATTAAGCGCCGCGCTGTGCGCCACTTAGAGAAAGGTCGCGTAGTCATCTTTGGTTCAGGAACTGGAAATCCATTTTTTACTACAGATACTGCAGCTTCATTGAGAGCAATTGAAATTGAAGCTGATGTGATTTTGAAAGGAACACGTGTAGATGGTATCTATACAGCAGATCCAGAAAAGGATCCAACAGCTACGAAATATGAAAGAGTGAGTTTTGAAGAGGTGTTTCAGAAGAATCTCAATGTGATGGATATGACCGCTTTCACTCTTTGTAATGAAAATAAACTTCCAATCATTGTATTTGATATGAACAAGGAAGGAAATCTTGTGAAGTTGGTGAGTGGGGAAACCGTGGGAACCCTTGTAGATTTTGGGTAATTAAAATTTTATTACTTTCGACCACCGAATTAAACGACCGTAAATATGTCAGAAGAAGTAAAGATGGCCCTTGAAGAGGCCACAGCAGCAATGGAAAAGGCAATTTCTCACTTAGAGTTTGAATTGAATAAAATCCGTGCAGGTAAGGCAAGCCCTTCAATGTTGGACAGCGTGAAAGTTGACTATTATGGTTCTCCAACGCCACTAAAAAATGTGGCCAACGTCTCTACTCCAGATGCTAGAACACTGAATATTCAGGCTTGGGAGAAGAACATGTTGGATCCTATTTGTAAAGCAATTCTTGAGGCAAATCTTGGCCTCAACCCTCAAAATAACGGTGAAATCATCATTATTTCTGTACCAATGCTTACGGAAGAACGCCGTAAGGAACTTTCTAAAAAGTCGCATGCAGAAGGCGAACACGCGAAGGTGAGCATCCGTAATGCACGTAAAGAAGCCATCGACTTTATCAAACAAGCCCAAAAAGACGGACTTCCTGAAGATGAAGCTAAAACGGGCGAAACGAAAGTTCAAGAGGTAGTAGATAGATACAACAAAAGAGTAGATGAAGTTCTTGCTGCAAAAGACAAGGACATCATGACGATTTGATTCACTATCTTCGCGCTCGATTTAATTAGAGCGCTATGTCAGATAAAAGAGTTCGTGTTCGTTTTGCCCCAAGTCCTACTGGACCATTACACATGGGTGGGGTGCGTACTGCCCTTTACAATTACTTATTCGCCAAAAAACACGGCGGAGATTTCCTATTGCGTATAGAAGATACCGACCAAGGGCGTTTTGTACCTGGTGCGGAAGATTATATCATTGAAGCATTGAAGTGGTGCGGAATAGAACCAAATGAAGGTGTTTCATACGGCGGGCCGCACGGACCTTACCGTCAAAGTGAGCGTAAGCCAATGTATCGCGCATATGCCGAAGAACTCATCAGCAAAGGATGGGCTTACTACGCGTTCGATACTTCAGAAGAATTGGATGCCATTCGCAAACAAGCGGAATTGGCAAAAATGCCGAACTGGCAATACAATAGCATTTCAAGAAACACGATGAAAAATTCGCTTACGCTGCCTGCTGACGAGGTAGAAAAGCGCATTGCCAATGGCGATCCTTTCGTGGTGCGTTTTAAAATGCCAAGAAATGAAGAAGTGAGATTTCACGATATGATTCGTGGTTGGGTAGTGTTCAACACCAATGAATTGGACGATAAAGTGCTTTTCAAAAGTGATGGAATGCCAACTTATCACTTGGCGAACATCGTAGATGATCACACCATGGAAATCACTCACGTGATTCGAGGAGAAGAGTGGTTGCCTTCTGCGCCGTTGCACGTAATGATGTACCGCGCATTCGAATGGGAAGCTCCAGAGTTTGCACACTTACCACTAATTCTAAAACCAGACGGTAATGGAAAATTGAGTAAGCGTGATGGTGACCGTCTTGGGTTCCCTGTATTTCCACTCAATTGGCAAGATCCAACAACAGGAGAACAATCTAGCGGTTATAGAGAAAGAGGATATTTTCCAGCAGCATTTGTAAATATGCTTTTGCTTCTAGGTTGGGCACCAAGCAATAACCAAGAAATTTTTACCAAAGAAGAAATGGTAGAAGCCTTTTCTATTGAAAGAATTGGTAAGAGCGGAAGTAAATTCGATCCAGAAAAAACGAAGTGGTTCAATCAACAATATTTGAGAGCAACTCCAAATGAAGAGTTGGCAGCAATGATTCAGCCGATGGTGAAAGAGAAAGGATATGATCTTTCAGTAGCTTATTTGGCGGGTGTTTGTGAATTGATGAAAGAGCGCGCTGTGTTTATTCCAGATTTATTGGAAGGTACATTTTTATTTGCAGCGCCTACAGCTTACGACGCTGATGCTGTGGCTAAAAAATGGAAGAAGGGAGAGAGCGGTGCTTTGATGGCAGACTGGGCGAACACGATCGATACAATCGAAGATTTTACAGCGCCAACGATTGAAGCAAAATTCAAAGAATTTATCACAGAGAAAGGATTGGGGATGGGTGCAGTGATGCCATTGTTTAGAATTTGTTTGACAGGAATTTTGACAGGTCCAGCTAGCTCAGAGGTTGCCGCGTTGATTGGTAAGGAAGAAACGAAAAAGAGAATTGCTGCAGGAATTGCTGCTAATGATTAATAGATAAAAACCGAATGATCATTCGATTGCATGATATTCACGTTTATGCTCATCACGGATGTTGGGCAGAGGAGACGGTGATTGGCGGAGAGTATACAGTTGATGTGGATATGCATTATGATTTCATGGAAGCTGCGCAGGAAGACGATTTAAGCAAAACAATTGATTACGTTGAGGTAAAGGAAATTGTTTATACTGAAATGGCCGTTCCTGCGAAGCTCATTGAAACTGTTCTTCTAAAAATTCATACACGACTGAAAAGTACATTTCCAAAAATGGAGAAATGCAAAGTGCGTATCACTAAAATCAACGCTCCGATGGGCGGACAAGTGCGCGCAGTGAGCGTTGAAATGGAAGCTTAATTTAGCTGTAACAGCGCTTCTTTTAGTTCTAACATGGAGTATTTTTTGTATTCAGGTTTTACTTCGAGTCCATTCTTTTGCATAGTCACTTCATCGATGTAAGCATAAGCTTCATTATTTTCATATTTGAATACAATAATTGATAATCTCACTCCAACTGGAATGTTTTGTATCTCGTATTTTCCGCTATTTGAGATTAAGGGTAGAATGATATTTTCCTTTTTATAGATGATTTTACAGTCTACCGATTTTGACGGTTGTTCCAGAACATATATTTCTTCTTTCGGTCCATTCCCCATTCTACTAAATACGTCACAGTTGGCCCAACCGAACCGAGCAACGTTCATGATGTAAAAATTTACATCTTCCATTGGAATATCTGCGTTCAGATAGCCGGATTCTAGTTTTTCAATGCGTTCATCTTTCATTTTCTTCTGAAGACTCCAGTAATCTTTTACGTCGTATTTTTTATATAAGGAATCGAGTTCCATCTGTTTAATGCTGTTCAGTAAGACTGCTGAGTATCCCTCAGACGTAAAGGTGATACCGCGGCTCACTCCATCTTTTTTTGTAATTGATTTATCGGGAAATAAATTTTTCCAAAAGCGACACCAAAAGGTATTGCAGCGACCTGGCACATCAATATTTTTTGTCGCAATTAACGAACCCATTGGATAAATGATCAAGTCACTTCCTTGAGGCAACCATTTTACATTTCCTCTTTCCGCACTTTCACCTTCAAAAAGTTGAGCTTCTGAAGTGTCTTCATTGGTGGGCATGGCTATATCTATTGCGCCATTACCTATAATTTCTGCACGATTACCTTTGCTGTCAAAAGCATCGATGTAAACCATGCCAAGTGTGCGCAAGGTGCGATTATTTGTGGTTTGTGTAGTTAGATTTGCAGCAATCATTTCTGCTGTAGTTCTACAGACCAATACGCTAATTGCTATTTCGTCCTTAGCCAACTGATTGTCTATAGTAAGTGTATTCGCAGGAATGTATATGACCGTTTTATGCTTGCAACGAATGGTATTATCAATGGTAGGATCTATAGTGAATATTTCCTTCTCAGGGCTCAATTGCGCATAAAGTTCTCTGATGTCTTGTGCATTGCTGTCGTCATCTTCTACCAGTTCATCTGGTGCAGTTGAATCAATCAATGGCTCAACAGCGCATGACACTAAAATATCGACTCGTCTGTACTCTCCTAGAGTAACATATTTCTTGGCAAAAACGGCTGTCTCGGTTTCGCCAAATGCTTTGATGTCAATGGTAGATCCGTCGCATAATTTGAATGAAGTAAGAACATCCTTCACATTTGAAGCCCGCTCTTTGGAAAGTTGAAAATTACTTTCTGCATTGCCTGTTGAATCAGCAAAAGAATGTAACTCTATGTTGAAAGGAGTGCAATGAAGCTGCTCTAGTTTTACTTTGATGATGGATTTTTCGTCATTAGAAATTTCCTTTTTTCCAATTTCAAAATAGATGGAATGAAGCAGTTGTTTTTGTGCTTGGATGAAGTTAGTGACCATGAGTAGAGAGCACGCCAAGACAAATCTGTACAAGCCAGCGATAGTTTTTTTCATGATAAAGATTAATTAAAGGTAAAGCCAGCCCTGAACGTGCGGTCTATCGTAATATTTCACTGGTGTAAAAAAAAAGTGTGTCCTATTTCTAGGACACACTTCTAACGTGTTTCAAGTACAGCTAAATAAATTTAACTAAAATATGGAACTTGAGTAGCAAATGTATGTAAATAGTAAATTACAATCTGCCCATTTCGAATTATTCGAAATTTGAGGCTCTTATTTTTCGAATAATGGTAGTCGAACCAAGTTAAATATATGCAAAAAGCATATTTGTAACCCATAATGTATGTGAAAAGTAAATGCGATATAAACCGATTAAAGTGAAGTTTGCTTTATGGGTAAAGCGATTTCAACGAATGAGGCGTTTAGAAGAGTATTGCTGGCACTTATCAGTGTGAAGGGAATTACTCAACGTCAGTTGGCCTTTGCCATAGATACTTCTCCTTCCAATTTGAATCAAAGGATAAATGCGGGCAGCATGAAACCGGAAATGATTCTGAAAATCGACAAAGCGTTGCAAACGGATATTCTGGCATTTGTACAACGTATTGAGAATGGAGAAAAGTGGAAAAACGTGTTGATGGAAATAGAATCAAATGTGCCATCAAAGCCCGCTACACAAAAGGACTATGACGAACTCATCCAAGATCAACAGCGCAAGATAGCCCAGCTCGAAGATCAGGTGGATACATTAATTCGCACGATAGATAGATTACAGCGCGAGAGCGAACTGTAATAATGTGAGATTGGTCACCAAAATGTTTGGGGAAGTTTCTTTACTTCGCTTTAATCAAAAATAATCTCTGTTTAAAAACCAAATCTCTCTCGTGATGGAAAATCATGATGACAAACATTTGTCGCAATTAGAAAAAACAGTTCAGCAACTTTATCGTCTTGTAGTATTGCTATTCTTTGCAATCATCATTATGCCTTTTGCATACATGTTCTTTGATGATTTCAAGAATTTATTTAAGTCCAGTGTAGAAGAAGAAGCGTTACCTTATGAAGTGGGAGAAGTGAAAGCTCCTACAGATGCGGAAGAGGGGTATTGGATTGCTCCAGTAGTTTCTTCTGTTGAGAATGAAGAAGAGCGTGAAATTTTAAAGTATGGAAAGGAGTTGATCGCACACACAGCGAAATACTTCGGACCAAATGGTGAAATCAGTCAAATCACCAATGGATTAAATTGTCAAAACTGCCATTTAGATGCAGGTACCAAAGTATTCGGAAACAATTATGGTTCTGTGGCTTCTATGTATCCAAAAATGCGTGCACGCAGTGGTAAAGTGGAAAACATCTACAAACGCGTGAACGATTGTTTTGAAAGAAGTTTAAATGGACAAGCTTTGGATACCAATTCAAAAGAAATGGCTGCTATCAAGGCTTACATCGAATACATTGGAAAAGATGTTCCAAAAGGTGAAAAAGCAAAAGGCTCTGGGTTGAAGGACATAGAATTGCTGGATAGACCAGCGAGTCCGGTGAAGGGTGAAGAAGTGTACACTGCGAAGTGTGCAAGTTGTCACAGACCTGACGGACAAGGAATGAAAAATATGGATGGTAAGACTTATCAATATCCTCCACTTTGGGGTAATGAAAGTTATAATGATGGCGCGGGACTTTATCGTGTTTCCAATTTTGCGAAATATGTAAAATACAATATGCCACTTGGTGTAACCCATCGCACAGCTCAACTCTCCGATGAGGAAGCATGGGATGTAGCGGCGTATGTCAATACTCAAGATAGACCACATAAAGACACTTCCAATGACTGGCCTGATATTTCAAAGAAACCAATGGATCATCCTTTTGGTCCATACTCCGATGGTTTTAGTGAGGAACAACATAAGTTTGGACCTTTCCAAGAAATAAAGGCCGCCAAGAAGAAATAGTTTTTGAGATATATTTAAACCAAACCAAACCGTACTTTCTATGAAACAACATGAAGACTCTATAACATGTTCCTGCGGGTCATGTCGAGATGAAATAGCGCGCGAAGGACGTCGTGGATTCTTGAGAAAACTAGGAGTGACCTCTCTAGGCCTTGGCCTTGCTCCTACCATGGCAAGCGCCCTTGTAGGTGAAACCGATGGAGCACGTAATGAAATGATAAGAAGTAAGGCAGTGCAGTCTGGTAAGGCGCAGCGCCTTACTATTTTGCAAACGTCGGATATCCATTCACAGCTCAATACACACGATGAATTTTTCTGGGAAAATGGAGCAGCCACTTATAAGAAAAGAGGTGGCCTTGCTGTATTGAAATCGATGGTAAATCATCTTCGAAATGATAATCCAGGAAACACACTATTGATTGATGGAGGCGATTGTTTTCAAGGGGGGGGTGTGGCTGCAATGTCTGAAGGAAGAGCCATTGTGGGCTTGATGAACAACATTGATTACGACTTGATGCTACCGGGCAACTGGGAAGTGGTGTATGGAAAGGAGAACATGATGTTGGATCTCGGTGGCTACAGCGCTCAAAAGATTTGTGCAAACATGTATCACGATTCAAACGACGAGATGAATGGTGACATGATGTTTCAACCATATTGGACGAAGCATATAGCAGGCATTAAAATCGGTTTCATTGGATATAATGATCCGCTAACACCAAAGCGACAATCACCAGCATACAGTTATGGAATTAAATTCAGCAAGCCTGAAGAAAATGTAGCAAAGTACATTCGCATTTTGCGTGATTACGAAAAATGTGCAATGGTATTTCTTGTGACGCATATGGGATTAGCGCAGCAGGTTGACCTTGCAAATATGCCTGAAGTGGATGGTGTTGACTACATTCTTGGTGCAGATACGCACGAGCGTGTAAGAAAACCGATTGATGGAAAGCACACGAAAGTTGTTGAGCCAGGTGCATTCGGTTCCTTCCTTGGTCGATTGGAAGTGGTGATTGAAGACGGTGTGATCAAAGATCAGTCATACGAATTGATGGACGTTGATCCTGAACTATACAAGGCAGATGAAGAAATGCTTGCCCTAGTAAATAAAGCGTACGAACCATACAAAGAGGAGTTACATAAAGTTATTGGTAAAACAAAGACACCGCTGGTTCGCTACTATGTGATAGAAAATCCAATGGATAATTTGATTACCGATGCGGTAATGTGGAAGTTCAAGCCAGATATTGCATTGAGTAATGGATTCCGTTTTTGCCCACCGTTAGTTCCAGATGCAAAATCTGGAGAGGCAGAAATCACCAACGATTACTTGTGGAGCATGTTGCCTGTAAATTCGGAAGCGAAGCGTGCAGAAGCTACGGGTGAACAAATTTGGAATTGGTTGGAAAAGGAATTACACAACGTGTTTTCTATGAAGCCAGCTGATCGATTTGGAGGCTGGGTAGTTCGATTCAATGGAATGGAAATGAACTTCACCGTGTACAAGGAAAAAGGTCAACGTGTGAATTGGGTGAAAGTAGGAGGAAAGAAAATTGACATGAAAAAGAAATACTCTATTGTGGCTTGTGAGAGAGAAGGTGATCCGGATGAAATTCTTTGTCGTATCAATGGCGTAACGAATCCTCAACTTACAGGAGTGATGTTACATGATGTAATGAGAGAGTACCTCGGTAAATTCAGTCCTGTTTCTCCGAAAATTGAAGGCAGGGCAACCGCAACTGATGCAAAGCCAGATTTGCTTTCTCAGTTGGAAGGATATGATTATGAATTCAGATAATTAATTTGTGCTATCGCGCCTTTCTCGCATATCTGCGAGATTGGCGTGTAGTACATTTTACATTGGTAAGGTCGCCTTTGGCGGCCTTCATTCTTTTCTTAGCCCAACGTTGTGATTTTTTATTCATTTGAACGCGTTCTTTCTGAGTCATATGGCCCTTGCGTGTTTGAGCGCTCGCAGGAACTGCAGATAGAAAGAAACTCAATAGGGCGAAAATGATCAGAATACGTTTCATGTTGCTAGGTTTTAATTTGCAACGTGGAAGTGCCAGAATTATTGCTTAGTCCGAACGTAAATTTGTAATGTGTATCTTTGCCCGCAATGGCAGAGGAGAATTTAATACAGCGATCGATACGAAGAATTTATTCTAATAATAAAGACCTCCTACGTCGTATTTTTTTCTCCATAAAAAATGAAAACGTACGAAATCAAATATTGCAAGCCATCCCGTTTTGGGTGGCTTCTTTTTTAACAGGTCTCGTGGCCGTCATGTATTCGTTGATTTTCGGTTGGGCGGAAGATGTTACTTCATCCATCCTGCATGGTCAACGTTGGTTGTTGTTTGTAGTTACTCCAGTCTGTTTTGTCTTTGCTTGGTGGCTGGTCAACAAATATTCTCCCTACTCCAGAGGCAGTGGAATTCCACAAGTGATGGCTTCGATTGAATTGGCCAATCCAAAGGAAAATCACCTCATCAAAGGTTTTCTGAGTTTGAAAGTCATTGTAGTTAAAATAGCATCAAGTGCATTGATGGTAATGGGTGGAGGTGTGATAGGTAGAGAAGGGCCAACGATTCAGATAGCGAGTTCTGTGTTTGAAAGCATCAACAACATGTTGCCTTCATGGTGGCCGAAAATTTCTAGAAAGAACGTGATTGTTGCTGGAGCCGCATCAGGACTGGCAGCGGCTTTCAATACTCCATTAGGGGGAATTGTATTTGCAGTAGAAGAATTAGCTAAAACCCACATCAGTTATTTCCGTACCGCATTGTTTACCGCTGTAATCATAGCAGGTTTAACAGCTCAAGGTTTAGCAGGCCCCTATCTTTATTTGGGATATCCAAATCTTCAAAATCTTACTGCATTTGTTTTTGTAGGAATCATTCTAGTGGGGGTCATTGCTGGAATGGGCGGTGCATATATGGGTAGAGCTATTTTACAGATGCTGGCTTTTATGAAGTCGGTTAAGAAGGGTAATCGCGTTTTTTATGTAATTTCTTTTGCACTTATTGTTGCAAGCTTCGGATATTTTCTTGGTGAAGACGCTATTGGATCGGGTAAAGAAGTGATGACAAGTACGCTTTTCTCCGACGATAAAAATGTAGAATGGTACACACCAATTGTTCGCGGATTTGGACAGCTCTTTTCATTTTCTACTGGAGCATCTGGAGGCATATTCGCTCCATCACTGTCGGTGGGAGCTTCTGTGGGTAGTGTGATGGCGCAATGGCTGGAGTTGAGTGCCAGCAATACCAATATGCTTATTTTGGCAGGAATGGTGGCTTTTTTAACGGGTGTAACTCGCTCGCCATTTACATCGGCCATTCTTGTGTTGGAGATGACTGACAGACATAATGTGATATTTCACTTAATGCTTGCCGGCATGCTTGCAGGTGCTGCAGCTACTTTAATAGATAGAAAATCTATTTACGATCGATTGAAAGATCAATACTTAGATCAAGTGAGAAAGGGCTAATAAATAGCCCACCTTCTCATTTCTTACCCAAAGTCAATGAAATGATGTAGCTCAAGTTTGGAGTTTTGCGGAGTAATAAAAACAAAGCAAAATGAAAAAGACAGCACGCATCGCAGGAATTCTTTACTTCCTTCAAATTCCACTAGGCATTCTAGGTATTGTATATGTACCAAAGACTCTTTTCGTAGAGGGTGACTTGGCCGGTACCACATCGAATATCTTGGAACATCAAGATTTGTTTCGCTTAGGAATTTTAAGCGCTATTGTTTGCGCTTTAGTTACCGCTGCTACTGGATACTATATTTCAAAGGTATTGCGACCTGTTAGCGCTCTTCCAGCTAGAATTATTGCGCTTTGTACATTTATTGTTGCTCCAATCACTATACTCAATGAATTGAATAATGCAGGGATTTTAATCGTAATTAATCACCCGGATTATTTTGACGTAGAGCAACAACAATCTCTTATTGGATTATTTATAAAATTGCATGAATATGGAATACAGTTCGCAGGAGTGTTTTTTGGGTTGTGGTTGTTGCCTATGGGCTATTTGGTAATTAGGTCCACCTATATTCCAAAAGTGATTGGATACTTTCTATTGATTACATGTGCAGGGTATCTAGCAGATTTTATTCTGTTTCTGCTTTTTCCCGAATTAAAAATAGTGGTGAGCGAAGCAACCTGGTTGGGAGAAATAATGATGGTGTTTTGGTTGATGATAAAAGGAGTAAAGGAAAGAGCATTTCTAGAGTTCAATGCGTTTGCGAATTCTGCTCAATGATTCAGGAGTAACACCAATATAACTTGCTATTTGGTACTGAGGTATATTTTGAAACAGCTCGGAATTGTTTTTTAAAAGATGTAAGTAGCGATCCTTAGGTTCACTGGAAAGAAATTGTGTGAGTCGTTCCTGTTGGGCAATGAAAATGGACTCCATTACTTTTCTAGAAATATTGGCAAGCTTTGGGTATTTGTTGTAGAGTTCTTCTCCTTTGGTGCTGTTGCCTACAGCAACTGTGCAAGGTGTAGCACACTCAATAAAATGTGCGGCAGGCTGGTCGGGATTCAGGTTGTTGGATGCCACTACCCATTCCCCTGAAGAATAAAATGCTGTTGTTTTTTCTTCACCATCTACAAAAATGTATTGCCGAACAATACCTTCAAGAACAAAAAAGACATCGAAATTCTTTTTTCCGGCTTCAACGAGAATGGTGTTTTTTTTAAAACTTTTCTCATCCATTGTTGCATCGATTGCATCAATCTCCTCCGGAGTTAGATCTTCAAATTTTGAAAAGTGTTTTAATAGTTTACTATGCATCCACCGATTTTTGTTCTTCAGGATTTTCTTGAGAAAAAAGAAGTTTGATAATTCGTTCGTGTTGAACAATGATGAGGTAGCCAAGTCCGAATTGCACGAGTTGAAATATCAAATCATAAGACTGTATGGGATTTGGATCGAATGTGTTGTTGTCCAACCTGACGGTGATAAAATCATAGGTGTTTTTCAGAAGATCAGTAAAAGTGTTGAACATGATTAAAAAACCAATAATGAAAATGCAGAATTTTGCCACAATGTCATTATTCAATTGTTTAAGTTCAATGTTAAACGAACCTATTCCAGAATCGAGTTTAAGCAGGGCTACTATTTTCGGTGCAAATGCTATCAATATCAAAAGCAGCGGAATGATTATAATGTACGAAGTAGTCGTATATAGCAATTCTCGTTGTATGTTTTCATTAACTATAATGTAGGGAATGTATGTAATTAAGGAGATAAATTCCATAATTATCCAATACAAGGAAAATGTTCTAATGAGTATAGTAAAAAGGTTGTTGATAGTCATAGTTTTTTATTTAGATAGCTAATATACGTTTTTCTCAATATTCAATTTTACGGCTCCCAAAGTTCTATCTTGTTTCCCTCGTTGTCCATCAAATGAACAAATTTTCCGTAGTCATACGATTGAATGCTGTCTAGAAGTGTCCCTCCGTTTTTTTGAATTTGAACAACAAGACCTTCAATGTTTTGTACGGTATAATTGATCATGAATTCTTTCTTCGATGGAGCGAAGTAATCGCTTTGTTTATTGAAGAGAGACCATTGCATCTCTGCCATTTTATTCGGATTGTTGATGCTTCTTGAATCGAAGCTTGCACCTCCCCAATCATTTAATTTTAGTCCGAGATTGTTCTTATACCAATCCTTCATTTCTTCAGGATTTTCGGAATAGAAAAATATCCCTCCTATACCCGTGATCATGGGGGTGATGGTGTCCAATACGATCGTGTCATTAACAGCGATTTCTGTTTCATTTTCTGAATGCTTTTTAGGAGTGATTTTGCAACTACTTAAAATAGCAACAGCGATAATGGATGCATAAATTTTTGTCATGCGTTTCTTAGGATTTTTTCCATCTTTTTACCCTTATAAAGTTCATCTACGAGTTTGTCGAGATAGCGCACTTGTTGGGTGAGTGGAGTAGAAATATCTTCGATGCGGTAACCACAAATTACACCTGTAATGAGTGAAGCATTGGGATTTAATTTAGCTGATTTAAAGAACTCTTCGAATGTGCTTTTTAAAGCTATATGCTCGTTGATTTTCTTTTCATCATATCCCGTCAGCCATTCTATGACTTCGTGCAATTCCTCTACAGTTCTATCTTTTTTCTGAACCTTAGTTACATAATGTGGATAGACAGAAGCAAAGGTCATTTTTGCAATTTTAGCATCGTGTTCTGGTGTGGTGGTCATGGTGTTTGGTTCCTGGTTCAATGTTCTTTGTTCGAATATTCTGTTTTCTTGAAAAAAAGTATCTGATATTAAAATAATGTTCTATTTCTAATTTGAGGTAGCCAAGTTATCATAAGCTCTAGTATAAGCAGTGGAATTATCCAACTTGCCCATTCCAAAGTTGCATCCCTTATTTCCGGGGATTTAATATAGAAGAATAGCTTTTCTTGAGGCAGGTCTCCTAACAATCTCAGAAAAATAAAAACAAGGGCAAGAACATACGTTCTTATTGCAAATAGTCGATGCGATTTAAAGTTTTTGCGACGGGCTGTAATCCATGCAGCGACTACCATAAAAAGCCAAGTAATTGCCAATAGGGTTATTGAGAGTATAGAACCTTCTAAGTCAATTGTCATGCCGAGATAAAGTGCACTCAAACTTCCAAGTAATGATCCTACCAAGTATATTTTTCCTATGCGCTTATGGAAAGCAGGATACTTTTTTCTGATAGTGGGTATAAACTGGAAAGGACCTAGAACTAAAGGAAAGATTGCGGTAAAGAGATGTAGAATATACCAGAAGGCTTTTTGATTAAGGTTGCCATCAGTAAAAAATCTAAACGTAACTCCTCTATAGAGGTAGTAAAGGCTTATGACTGCAATGAATAACCAGAATATTTTTTGACTTATTTTCAAAATTAAATATTATAAATTTTAAGTCCTGAACTAGGAACCCTGAACTATGAGCTATTAGCTTATACAACCTTCGATAATCCGCGGAAGAATTTAATGGCTCCGAAGATGATTGCTCCCCATGCAACTATGAATTTTCCGCCGCCGCTGGATGCAGAATAGGTGGCGATGGTGACTGCTAGTCCGCCAACACACCACAATCCGCCAATGATCATATCCTTGCGGCCTTGCTTGCGTGTAGCAGCTTCTATTTCGTCGTTGATGTTTTCTATGATTTGATCGATTTGTTTGTCTTCAAATCCTTCTGCTAAAAGTACTTGCTTTGTTTCGTAGGAAGTCTTATCCATATTCACGAGCATATTAGCGGCAATAGAGTACGCTCTGTTTTCGTCGTTTTGTTCCATAGTGTTCGGTTTCGAAATAGTTTTCGAAAGATAAAGAAAAACACGAAAAGGAAATATTAAGCGATAATTCTAGCTTCTTTATCGGATGCGATGTAATCGTCTAGAGTAGGTTGTGCGATAAATGGAATTTTTTGCATGGTTTCGCCAACAACATCCGCAATTTCTAGGAACCCGATTTCATCTTTTAGAAATTTTGCCACGGCGATTTCGTTTGCAGCGTTCATCACACAAGGCATGTTGCCCCCTTGGTGCATCGCTTCAAATGCAAGGCTCAAGCATCTGAAGGTGGCACGATCTGGTTGCTCAAACGTTAGATTTGGATACTTTAAAAAGTCGAAACGAGGAAAGTCGGATTTCAATCGATTTGGATAACCCAAAGCATATTGAATAGGAAGTTTCATATCGGGCAATCCCATCTGTGCTTTCATACTTCCATCCTCAAACTGTACAATGCTATGAATGATACTTTGCGGATGAACGATAACTTCTATCTGATTTGGATTCAAGTTGAAAAGCCATTTGGCTTCAATTACCTCAAGACCTTTATTCATTAGGCTGGCACTATCAATAGTGATTTTCGCACCCATATCCCAATTGGGATGTTTAAGTGCTTGCGCCTTTGTAACGTGCTTCAGTTCTTCTTGAGTCTTACCTCTGAAAGGACCTCCGCTAGCGGTCAAGATGATTTTTTCAATAGGATTGTGCCATTCTCCCGCAAGACATTGAAAAATGGCGCTGTGTTCGCTATCGACAGGATAGATATTTACAGCTTTTTCTTTTGCAAGTTTTGTAACGATGTCGCCAGCTACCACCAATGTTTCCTTATTGGCGAGTGCGATGTGTTTTCCTGACTCAATGGCTTTGATTGTAGGTCGAAGCCCTGCTGCTCCAACCAATGCAGTTAGAACAATATCAATTTCACCTGATTCTACAATTTGCTCTAGTGCCTCTGCTCCTGCATAAACTTTAATATCAGCATTCCAGAGGGCATCTTTTACAATTTGATATTTTGATTCGTCGCCAATGACTACAGCGTTTGGTTTAAACTCAAGAGCTTGTGCAATCAACAAGTCTGCATTGCTATGAGCAGTGAGCACTTCCACGCTGAAAGATTCAGTTTGGTTTTTGATTACATCTAAAGCTTGCGTTCCGATGGAGCCGGTAGAACCGAGTATGGCAACTTTTTTCATAAAGACTTTTTAAATTACAGGAATCCGAGTTCGAGCATGGCCTCTTGGCTCATCATGCTTTTGTCCCATGGTGGATCCCAGGTAATTTCCACTTTTGCTCCTGTAACAGTTGGTATGGTGGCTACTTTTTGTTCTACTTCCGGTGGGAGTGTTTCGGCTACAGGACAAGAAGGGGAGGTGAGTGTCATGGTAATGGTAACGAAGTTTTCGTCGTTTACATCAATCATATACACCAGTCCTAACTCATAGATGTCGACAGGTATCTCAGGATCATAAATGGTCTTGAGTACTTCGATTACTTTATTTTGCATTTCTGCTTTCATGTTCTTTGTCAAAAGTCAATGCGCTATCTCGCTGAAGTCAGATGCTATGCATGCTCTGCGTAGATGGCACCGTATATTTTCATTTGCTTCACCATCGATGCCAAACCGTTGCTCCTTGTTGGGGAAAGGTGGCTGGTGAGACCGATGTCGTTTATAAAATGTAAATCTGCCTCAGCAATTGCTTTTGCAGGCATTCCATCCATTACTCGGATCATTAATGAAACCATTCCTTTAGTGATGATGGCATCGCTATCGCCTGTGAAATGAATGGTACCGTCCGATTTATTTTCTGCATGCAACCAAACTTTTGATTGACATCCTCTAATCAATAAATCGTCTTTTTTATTTTCTTCAGAAATGAGAGGTAAATCTTTTCCTAATTCGATGATGTATTCATACTTCTGCATCCAATCGTCGAACATCGCGAATTCAGAAATGATCTCTTGTTGTCTGTCTTCAATAGTCATGTTGCAAAGGTACTATTTGAGCATGAAAATTGCTTTTTCCAAAGCAGCAATAAACATGTCTACTTCTTCAAGTGTATTATACACAGCAAATGAAGCGCGCACCGTGCCTGGAATTCCATAATGCTCCATCAGTGGTTGCGTACAGTGATGTCCTGTTCTCACAGCGATTCCTTGATTGTCGAGCAATGTGCCCAAGTCGAAAGGATGAATGCCATCTACCAAGAAAGAAATTACCGATACTTTTTTACGAGCCTCACCATAAATTTTCACACCAGGAATTGCTTTTAATTTTTGCGTAGCATAATTCAAAAGTTCTTCCTCATGATGCTTTACAAATTCTTTGTCGAGCGAGGTTGCAAAATCAATGGCCGCTCCGAAGGCAATAATCCCTTCAATATTTGGTGTGCCAGCTTCGAATTTGTATGGAATTTCATTGTATGTAGTTCCTTTAAATGAAACCACATGAATCATTTCTCCACCTCCTCTATACGGCGCCATAGCGTCTAGTACATCGGCCTTTCCATAAAGTATTCCAACGCCAGTTGGACCATAAATTTTATGTGCACTGAAAGCATAGAAATCACAGCCAAGGTCTTTGACATTTACGTCAAAGTGAACAACAGATTGTGCGCCATCAATGAGCACTTTCGCACCAACATATTTAGCTCTTAAAATGATTGTCTCAATAGGGTTGACCGTTCCTAGAGCATTTGATACGTGATTGACAGCAACAATTTTTGTTTTAGAATTGATGATGTCATTTATTGTAGATAGGTCCCATTCACCTTCTGGGGTAATCGGAATCACTCTTAGAGTAGCTCCTTTTTCTTCAGCAAGCATTTGCCATGGCACGATGTTGCTGTGATGTTCAAGCGTACTTACTACTATTTCATCACCCGAATGAACGTTCATTCGGCCCCAAGCTTGAGCTACAAGATTGATAGAATCTGTAGTTCCTGAGGTGAAAATAATTTCGCGATGATCAGGAGTGTGAAGAAATTGAGCTACCTTTTTACGAGTTGACTCAAATGCTTCTGTTGCCTTTGTTGCAAGATAGTGAACACCTCGGTGGATGTTCGCGTTGTAGTTGAGATAGTAGTCGGTGATACTTTCTACTACAGACAAAGGCTTTTGAGAAGTGGCAGCGTTATCCAAATACACCAAAGGATATCCATTCACATCTTGATGTAAAATGGGAAACTCATCTCTGATTAGTGTAAGTTGATCTTTTTCCTCTGCCGTTTCCATATTAAATATATAAAAGTCCTTTGTTTGAAAGTGCTTCTAAAACATGTGCTTTCACTGCTTTGTTCGCTACTTTTTCAATCACATCATTGATAAATGCTGTAGTAAGCAGTTTGCGCGCACTGTCTTCGCTCATTCCTCTTGCTCTTAGGTAGAACATTGCTGATTCATCAATTTGACCAGTGGTTGTACCGTGACTACACTTTACATCATCTGCATAGATTTCCAATTCCGGTTTGGTGTTCATTTGTGCATCATCGCTAGCCAAGATGTTGGCGTTGTTTTGATAAGCATTGGTTTTTTGTGCGTCTTTATAGACAAACACTTTACCATTGAACACACCTGAAGATTGATCAAACAGGATTCCTTTGTAAAGTTCATTGCTTTCGCAATGAGCGTATTTGTGATCCACTTTCGTGTGGTTGTCGATCATTTGCTTGTTGCGCGGTAGATAAAATCCGCTCAAATGCGCTTCGATGTTTTGACCGTTGAGGTCAATTCTCAAGTCATTTCTCACCCAACCACCATCAATTGTTAGTGTGTTGAAGTTTGAATATCCATTCGTTTCAACACGCAAGTTGTCGCTGTGAATGGTGAATTGATTATCGTTTTCCGCTTGAATTTTTGTGTATTCCAAGCGTGCGTTTTCATTCACTTGCGCGTAAAGTCCTCTAATGGTAAGGCTTTTCGCATCAGCATTTCCATGAAACGTTTCTGTAATATCGATAGAAGCGCTTTGCTCCAAAGCAACAAATACAGATGGTGTTGAAAGGGCATGCTCATCATCGCAATAGTGGATGATGTGAATGGGTGTTTCAGCTATTTTGTTTTTTGCAACGTGAATGGCAACCATATCTGTGCATGTAGCTTTTTGGAAGCTTCGAAGAAATTTGCTGAAGGAGTAATATCAATTTTACTGATGAAATCAGTGGTGATATTTTCACTAGTAAAAATGCTAACTCCAGCTTCATTTTTAATTTCACTCTGGCTAGCATCCCATTTACCATTTACAAAAACAATTCTTGAAGCGTTTAAATCGCTAATCAAAAACGCATCGTTTGGGAGTTTGCTTTCAGCATTGCTGAACTTCCAATTCTCTTGAGAGAGTTTTGTAGTTCGCGTATATTTCCATTCTTCATGACGCGTAGTAGGAATCTCCATTTGAAGTAGATCCGCTTTTGCAGTTGCAACAATATCAGGAACAATTGTTCCCAATGCTGATGAATGCGACTCCGTCAGTGAAATGAATTTGTCTTTATTACTTATGATGTTCGTCGTCTCCATTTTATTGAGCGTTCGCTGCTTCTACTTCTTCTTTAATCCAATCGTAACCTCTTTCTTCTAGTTCAAGAGCCAATTCTTTTGTGCCTGATTTTACGATGCGGCCTTTATAAAGTACGTGCACATAGTCTGGAACAATAAAGTCGAGCAATCGCTGATAGTGCGTAATCACTACGAAAGATCTTTCTGGACTTCTCATAGCATTGACACCATTAGCCACAATGCGCAATGCATCGATATCCAATCCTGAATCCGTTTCGTCAAGAATGGCAAGAGTTGGATCGAGCATAGCCATTTGAAACACTTCGTTTCTCTTTTTTTCTCCACCACTAAATCCTTCGTTTACCGAGCGGTTTGTGAGTTGTCCGTCTAACTCTACCAATTTCGATTTTTCATTTACCAATTGAAGGAATTCTTTGGCAGTAAGTTGAGGTAAACCTCTGTATTCGCGAACTTCTGAAAGAGCGGCTTTCAAGAAATTGATATTGCTTACTCCAGGGATTTCAACAGGATATTGAAATGCAAGGAATAGACCTTCTCTTGCTCTGTCTTCTGGACTCATTTCCAAAAGATCTTTTCCGTTGAAAGAAACTTCACCACCAGTAATTTCATAATCTTCTTTACCAGCCAATACAGAGGCAAGAGTAGATTTTCCAGAACCATTTGGTCCCATGATTGCGTGAACCTCACCTGGTTTTACTTCGAAGTTCAATCCTTTAAGGATTTCTTTTTCTTCAACTCGCGCTTGAAGATTTTTTATTTCTAACAACATTTTTATTCTGATTCTTTATTCCTAATTCTTTTTACTACTCCGATTACCCAACGCTTCCTTCTAACGAAATGGCGAGAAGTTTTTGAGCTTCTACTGCAAATTCCATTGGGAGTTTGTTGAGTACTTCTTTAGCGTATCCATTTACGATAAGTGAAATGGCTTTCTCTTCACTTAATCCTCTTTGAAGGCAGTAGAAAATTTGATCTTCACCAATTTTAGAAGTAGTAGCTTCGTGTTCCACTTTAGCGGATTTGTTTTTTACTTCAATGTAAGGGAAGGTGTGTGCTCCGCAGTGATCGGTCATCAACAATGAATCGCATTGTGAGAAGTTTCTTGCGTTATCCGCACTTTTATTGATTTGCACAAGTCCGCGGTAACTGTTGTTGCTGCTACCCGCACTTATACCTTTTGAGATGATAGTGCTGCTTGTGTTTCTACCAATGTGAATCATTTTTGTTCCGGTGTCGGCTTGTTGCGCATTGTTGGTAACTGCTACAGAGTAGAATTCACCCACACTATGATCACCTTTCAAAATGCAGCTCGGATATTTCCAAGTTATAGCTGAACCGGTTTCTACTTGTGTCCAAGAAATTTTAGAATGATTTCCTTCGCACAATCCGCGCTTCGTTACAAAATTGAATACACCACCTTTTCCATCTTTATCACCAGGATACCAGTTTTGAACGGTGCTATATTTTATCTCGGCATCTTTGTGAGCCACAAGCTCAACAACAGCCGCGTGCAATTGATTTTCGTCGCGTTGTGGAGCGGTACATCCTTCAAGATAACTTACGTAAGCCCCTTCGTCGGCTACTACAAGCGTTCTTTCGAATTGACCAGTTCCAGCTTCGTTGATTCTGAAATAAGTGCTCAATTCCATTGGACATCTTACACCTTTTGGAATGTAGCAAAATGAACCATCCGTGAAAACTGCACTATTAAGGGCAGCATAGAAGTTGTCTGTTCTTGGAACGACAGTACCCAAATATTTTTTTACAAGTTCAGGATGTTCTTTGATGGCCTCGCTCATTGAGCAGAAGATGATACCAAGTTCAGCTAATTTTTCTTTGAACGAAGTAGCTACAGAAACAGAATCTAAAACGAAATCGACTGCAACTCCTGAAAGTCTTTTTTGTTCTTCCATCGAGATTCCGAGACGTTCCATTGTGCGTCGCAATTCTGGATCTACTTCATCCAAGCTATTCAATTTCGGACGCTTTTTCGGAGCGGCATAATATGAAATTGCTTGAAAATCTGGTTTCGTGTACTGAACGTGAGCCCATTCAGGCTCAGTCATTTTTTGCCAATTGCGGAAAGCTTCAAGACGCCATTCCAACAACCATTCAGGCTCTTCTTTTTTAGCTGAAATGAAGCGAATAATATCTTCATTCAGTCCGTTTGGAGCCTTGTCTGTTTCAATATTTGTAGTGAATCCAAACTCGTATTCTTTCGAAGTTACCGAGTCTAAGAGTTCATCACCTTCGTAAGCCATGCTTATTTTATTTTAGATTGAGAAACTTTCACCGCAACCGCAAGTGCGTGATGCGTTTGGGTTTCTAAATTCAAATCCTTTACCGTTGAGTCCTCCTGTGTATTCGAGTTCAGTGCCCACCAAATACAAGAATGATTTTTTGTCGACAACTACTTTGACACCGTTGTCTTCAAACACTTGATCGCCGTCTTTGATTTCGTGATCAAATTTGAGTTGATACATCAATCCAGAACATCCGCCGCCTTCAACACCGACTCTGACAAATGAGCCTTCTGGATGGCTTTCGTCAGCTAGCAATTTGGCTACTTGTGCCTTGGCGCTATCATTCACTTTTATCATCTTCTCTTTTTTTATGAAAAACCATCCGAATCCCTTAATTGTTCTATATTTGAGCAATTATTTAGAAGATTTCTAAATTGGTTTTAGAGTGCAAAAATACCACGAATGAGGTATTTACACCAAAGAATTAAGGTAATTAAAGTGAAATAATTGGGATACCGATGTTGGTGAGACAATTATTGCCGTTTTTTGTAGTTGCAAAAAGATAATATTTAAAACGCTACCCTCTATATGACTGCTGCTATTATTCTGGCTATCAGTATACTTGTGTTAATAGGCTACCTCTTCGACGTTACCGCGCCCAAGACCAGAATTCCAACTGTGATATTGTTGCTGATACTGGGTATTTTATTGCGTCAGGGTGCGATTTGGTTTGGCGTTGAGATTCCAGATTTGAGTGGTGTTTTGCCTGTTTTAGGGACATTTGGACTGATTCTCATTGTGTTGGAGGGTGCTTTGGACCTAGAATTGAGTAAAGAAAAGCTTCCCATGATTCGGAAGGCATTTTTTGTGGCGACAATTCCTGTATTTGTAATGACTTTGCTTTTAGGTGCAGGCCTACACTATTATCTGGGCTACGATGTGCGTGTGAGTTTATTGAATAGCGTTCCTTTTGCTATTATAAGCAGTGCCATTGCGATTCCCACGGTTTCGTCTATGCCACAATCCTTCAAGGCATTTGTTACCTATGAGAGTAGTTTATCAGATATTATCGGTGTAATTGTGTTCAACTTCCTTGTGTTGAACGAGACTTTTGGGCTTTCTACATTCTTAACATTCGGAGGTCAGTTGTTGACGATCATTGTTATCAGCTTTTTGGCTTCAGCACTGCTTTCTTTCATGTTGAGTCGAATCAAGCACCATATTAAGTTTGGACCAATTATTTTCTTAATCATTTTAATTTACGAGATCGCGAAGATTTATCATTTGCCTTCTTTGATTTTCATCCTGGTTTTAGGCTTGTTTTTGGGGAATTTGGATTTGTTGAAGCGATTCAAATTCATCGAAAAATTGCGTCCAGATATTTTAAATAAAGAAGCACACCGATTTAGAGAGATTACAGGTGAAGCGGCGTTTTTAATTCGAGTGCTTTTCTTTATTGTTTTCGGATTTGTGATGGAGTTTAATGAAATAGTGAATTTGGAGACTTTACCTATTTCATTGGCGGTAATTCTTGCCATCTTTATTATCCGGGCTTTACAGCTTAAAATTTCTCACGCACCGGTTTTCCCATTGGTGTTTATTGCTCCTCGTGGTTTGATTACCATATTGCTTTTCTTGTCTATTCCTGTTCACTTGAATGTGCCAGAAGTAAACCGCTCTTTGATTGTGCAGGTAATAGTTCTGTCAGCACTCATTATGATGGTAGGAACCATTTTCGGAGGTAAAAAATCGGAAGAAGTAATAAAGGTGGAAGAGTACTAAATTATAGTGCTACCGTAATATCCAGCTAGTTGCACTTTCGCTTTGGTGAGGTTTCTTTTTTCATTGATTAGAGCATCAATTTCTTCCTCAGTTTGCGCTTTGTCGAGTGCTTCATCCACTTCTTTTATCATGGTCATTACTTTGCGCAGCTTGAGACTATAGATACAGTCTTTCGCCATTTTATGAAGCTTGTGCTCTTCCGTTTCAGGATCAATGTTGTGACGTAGTTTCCAATTGTCGCTCAACGCATGAGGCGAAGTGAGCAATTGACTTGTGGTGCCTGAAACGTCTTTGTCCTGATGCAGTGCGAAGTTTTTAATATCTGGAAAACTATCTTGAACGATGAATTCAATGTATTCTACAAGAATTTTTCGATACACTTCTGTTTCCAAAGTCATTCCATCTTGCTGAAGATTTCCGATCAAATATTCTGCTACCGAAATAGGAACCGTTTCTGGTTCGTTGATTTCATTCATGATGGTGACTTCAATCGGGCGTTCACCATAAGACAACAGAATACGAACGAAATCTTTCTCTTGGTGTTCTAGCGAATAAGTATCTGCAGTTTCCTCTTCATTAGGGACGCCGCTGTGCTCAACATCATCCAGAATCGGTGGCGGAAGACTGTCGTCTTTTTTACTTGTCTTAACTAACGTCTTGTTGAGTTCTGAAAGTAGGACTGGCTCTTGAATTTTGAGCAAGTGGCTACACTCTTGAACATAAACAGTGCGCGTGATTGCGTCTGGTATCAGGGCAATGCTCTCTACGATGCTGCGAATAAGCCCAGCGCGTTTTACAGGATCGCTTCCAACATCCTCAAGTAGGAGGGTGGTCTTGAACTTGATGAAATCCTTTGCATTTTCTGCAATGAAATTTTTGATTTCATCGCTGCTATTTTTCTTTGCGTAGCTATCTGGATCGTCGCCATCAGGAAATAGCACCACCTTCACATTCATTCCTTCTTTGAGGATCATATCGATTCCTCGGAATGACGCTTTTATTCCTGCGCTGTCGCCATCATAGAGAATGGTAATGTTTGGCGTGTATCGTTTTATCAAACGGATCTGACCTTCGGTGAGGCTGGTTCCGCTTGATGCTACTACATTTTCAATGCCCGCTTGGTGCATAGAAATCACATCGGTATAACCTTCTACCAGGTAGCAGACATCATCTTTTACTATTTGATTTTTTGCCAAATGCAATCCGAAAAGCACATTGCTTTTCAGGTACAATTCGCTTTCAGGACTGTTGAAATATTTGGCAACTGACTTGTCACTTTTCAATGTTCGCCCGCCGAAGGCAATCATTTTTCCACTGATGTTGTGGATAGGAAACATGACACGGCCTTTGAAGAAGTCGAACATGCCTCCGCCTTCTCTTTCACGAAGGAGACCTGTTTTTACAAAGTACTCCAAGTTGTGTCCTGCTTCTGTGGCAGCTTTTACAAGGGCATCCCACTTGTCTGGGGAATAGCCGAGATTGAATTTGCGAATGATGTCAGGGCGAAATCCTCTCTCCTGAAAATAACTTAGGCCTATTGCCTGACCTTCTTCGGTTTCATGCAATTGTTCTTGAAACCATTTTCCAGCAAATTCTGTGGCAACCGATAAGTTTTCTCTTTCACTTCTTTCTTGAAGTTGTTCTTCAGAAGGTTTGTCTTCTTCGATTTCAATATTGTACTTCGCGCCAAGCCAGCGAAGTGCTTCAGGATACGAAAGCTTTTCGTGCTCCATCAAGAAGTCTACTACATTTCCACCTTTTCCAGAGGAGAAGTCTTTATAGATGCCTTTGGCTGGAACTACGAAAAATGAAGGAGTTTTCTCGTTGGCGAAAGGCGATAGTCCTTTCCAAGAAGAGCCCGATTTTTTCAAATTCACAAAGTCGCCTATCACCTCTTCGATGATGGCTGTTTGGTAAATTCGGTCTATCGTAGCACGAGAAATCATAGTGCAAATATCGTAAAATATGCAACGTTATTGCCTATTCTGATTCTTGAATCAATGCGAGCAAGTGTCTGTCTGCTGGAAATGAAAGTTCGTTTTGGTGCATGCTGTGCAGTGGCGCCCATCGAAACGACTCCGTTTGATGGTTGTCTGTATCAAAATCGAATTTTTTTGTTGCTATTTTGAATTTCGGGGGCTCCAGAAGCTGAACCAAATAGTAAACAGATATGACTTGATCAGACGGGTTGAATTTGCTTTGCACGAAGAATCCTGTGGTGTAGATGTGTTGAATGATTTCAACTTCTTGTCCAAGTTCTTCTAATGCTTCTCTACGAATTGCATCTTCGATACCTTCACCAAACTCTACACCTCCTCCGGGGAACTTAGTATATTTTTTACCAGCTATGAGTTCATCAGAAACCAAAACCTCTTCTAGGTCATTGTATATTATGAAGTATGCGCGGACATTGAATCGTTGGATACTCATTTGAAAATCATATTGGTTAAATCCTTGAAGTCTTGAACGCTTAGTTGTTCTGGTCGTTTGCTGAAAACTTCATGTGTTATATCTATTCCTTGTGGCAAGAGCGATTTTATAGATCCACGAAGCATCTTTCGACGTTGATTGAACGCTGTTTTTACAAGTGTTTTAAACTTCTTTTCGTCACAACCGAATGGTTGTTCGGGTTTTCTTTTGAGACGAATCACACCGCTTTGAACTTTCGGCGGTGGGTTAAATTCTTCTTTGTCGACTGTAAACAAATACTCCGCATCGTAGTAAGCTTGTATAAGCACTGAAATTATTCCGTAGTCCTTATTTCCTGGGCCGCTTGCAACGCGCTCTGCTACTTCTTTTTGGAACATCCCGACTACTTCTGGTACAAGTTCTTTATGATCTAAAACTTTAAAGAGTATTTGTGATGAAATGTTATAAGGGAAATTGCCTACCACTGCTATTTGTTCTTTATACATTTCATCCAGAGGTAATTTCAAAAAATCTTTATCAATAATATTTCCTCTCAATTCGGGATAGAATGCATTCAAATAGGTAATGGATTCCTCATCAATTTCTGCCACTTGAACTTTATATTTTTCAAGCTTGAGTAAATAAGACGTGAGTGCTCCTGTGCCAGGACCGATTTCGATGATTTGGTTGTAATCGCCATATCCAGTGAGTTCCGCCGCGATGCGCTGACAGATTTCAGGATTCTTCAAGAAGTGTTGTCCTAGATGCTTTTTGGGACGAACGTACATAATTAATCTAAATTTGGTTGAGGAGGCAAAGCGCTAAATTTGTAACCTCTATTTTCTAATTCTTTCAATACAATTTTTAGTGCGGGAAGCATTCGGGGGCAGCTTTTACACTGTCATGAAAAACAATGACACTTCCTCTTCGAACATTGTCGAGTACATTTTTAACCACTTTTTCCTCTGAAATTTTCGGGTCAAAATCTCCTGTGATGATGTCCCACATCACAATCTGGTATTTATTTTTTAAAGCTGCTACTTGAGCTCGTGTAATCTGGCCGTAGGGAGGGCGGAAGTAAGCTGTGTTAAACACTTTCTCTGCCTTTACAACACTTTTTAAATATTTGTAGTGATTGGTCTTTCTACCATTAGGATGATCGTAAGTGTGATTTCCTATCGTATGACCTTGTTCTATTAATTTTTCGAAAATTGAAGGGTTGGCTTCTACGTTTTTTCCGAGACAAAAGAAAGTCGCTTTGGCATTATGTTCAGTCAATAAACCGAGCACTTGTTCGGTTATTTCTGGAGTCGGTCCGTCATCGAATGTCAGGAAAATTTCTTTTTCAAAAGTATGTACACACCAAAGCAAATTGGAAACAATGGGTTTTATTAATTCTGGTGTTTTTACAATGTACATTAGTCAAGCGGGTGCGCGAGAACGCAGGTTTTTTTAATTTTTGAAACTTCGCCATTCGCGCCAAAAACCTCGAAGTAGATAATGTAAATTCCTACTGGAGCAAGCAGATTATCTTCTGTTGTTCCGTTCCAGCTGATAATACCATTTACTCCCAAGTATTCATTCTTTGTAAGATGTCGGACTTGTCTTCCAGCGCTATCAAAAATGTAAATATTAGCCACCAATCCTGGAGTTGCATTTTGATATTTGATAGACAACACATCTTGATACCCATCATTGTCTGGCGAGAAAATTTCAGGTTCGATGATGATGTCTTGATCGCCCAGAATAGCTGCCATTGCTTGTGAGTTCTGATAGCCGGGAGTTGCGAATCCTTGATTCTCTGCTGCGGAATTCCAATTAGAAGCATCGTCAGTTGGTCTGCTTGGGTCGATTCTTTCCAATGAAACTCCATCTGTAGATTCTAGTATTGGGAAATGTAAATCAACAGTGTATGCAAATCGGTCCTCCACCTCACCACTTGGATTGTATAAAATTACCACGCCGTCATCGTTATTGTATGATGGCATGGATGTCATTCTCCAAATTTTCTCTGTTTTTGTAAACGGGTAGAAAGAAGGTAACTCACTTCCATTTACCGTTAGGACGATATATTCATTTGGCATCAATAGTAAGCCTCCTTCAATGATGAGCACTGGGTTGCCAGGCACACCACCACTTTCGTTTCCGATAGTCCAATTGGAAAGAGAAATGATTCGAGGAGAGTTGTTGTAAATTTCTACAAAGTCAGTTCCTCCATCTTTTGGATTTGAAAGCACTTCATTGATCACTAGATCACCAGGTTGAGCTTCTTCCGCTCCAGCATAAAATCCTGTAATAGAATTGGAGGTATTTCCCCAACAATCTGAAATATTTTGCAGTACGAAATTGTACACTTGTCCCGCTTGCAATTGGTTGGTAGTAACCAGTAATGTGCTTGCCGAACCATTAAGGAAAGAAACGCTTAGTGGCGTGTTGGAATTTCCATTTAATGTCCAACCAAAGTTCGAAATGACATCAGTTCCAAGAGGTTCGTCGAATTCAAGTGTAACAAAGTTTAGCGGTCCTGAGAGCACGCGAATGAGAACGGGGGCCTGTGTGTCTGGGGTGTCATCGTACACGCTATTTTGCGCACTTGGTGTTCCTCCAGAAGGGTTATTGCTCGCAATCCAATTGTCCGCAAAACTGCACGGGTCTTCTATATTAATTAATTCCAATGACCAGCCACCATTGTCTTTCACAGCATCGCGGTACCAAGTATCGGAATAGGTCACCACATCTAAAGTACCTGCCGCAGGGTGTGCAAGTGTCAAAGTAGTTCCTGAATTTGTAAGTCCAGGAAAGCTCGTCATGAAGGCTATGGGTGAGATGTTTTGAAGTTGATCGGCATTGGTTTGATTCGCAATGGTGAGATAGCTAAATGGTTCAATAATGACTTGAGAAGGAAAAGAACCACTATTAATTGTAAGCTCAGAGATGTCCAACAATTTATCGGTTTTGTTGTAAATCTCAAGATACTCTGCACGATAATCTCCAATGGTGGAGCTAGGCGCAGCCATGATTTCAGTGATAATTAAATCGCCAGCTTCAGGTTGGAATCCGATGGTGAAAGCAAATTGATTTTCGAGCAATTCATTTCCGCTACAATCTGCGAAATTGAAAAGCAGTAATTCAAATGTTTGTCCAACTTCAAGTGATTCACTTAAGTAGATGGTGATTCCTGTGTTCGTAGAGTTCCATTGAATTGATGCGATGGTAACTGATGGTGAAATGGCGATGTCAGCAACGTTTACTGGTTCGCCATTCATCGTTTCGTTGAAGGATACAGCAATAGTAGTTTCTCCTGATGGAAATGCTGAAACAATGATGGGTGCTGTTACGTCTGGAGTGTCGTTGTAAACAGAGTTGATGGCATTTGGCGTTCCACCAATTGGGTTTTGTGATTCTTGCCAGTTGGCTGCTGATTGACATGGGAAAAGCGGATTGATCAATTCCAGTGTCCAACCTCCATCTTTTTTTTCTGTCGTTGCAAACCAAGCATCTTGATAAGCAACGTAGTCGATGAGCGCTCCCGTATTGTCTAAAAGCGTAAGACTGTCGCCTGCGTTTGATAGTGCAGTGAATGAAGCAATGCCGATTGCACTTTCAAAAAGTCCAACATTGTTGGCATCACAAACTACTACGTATCCGCCTGGTGCGAGTGTATATGATGGTAAAGTTTTTATGGTTGTAGTATTCACAAACAACCAATCTGTGAGATTATAAGCTTCGTTGGTTGGATTGTGTAACTCAACAAATTCTACTTCAGGTAATCCTACAGTTGGAGAAGGATCCGCCAAGATTTCATTGAAAACAACGGAACGAAAATTTGGTGTTGCAGGAATAAAGAAATTGAATGGAAGTGTTGCCGCTGGCATGTCGTTTCCTTGCGTGTCGGAAATATTTGAAATAGTAATTTCTAAATCTGTATTCGACGGGAATGCAGTTGCAAATGTCAGGTGATATAGCAGAGCATTCGCTCCATCAACAGTGACCGATGAAGGGTTAGCTCCTCCGGTGATGCTGTAGTTTGAATTGATAGTAGCTGATGAAGCAACAGGTTCGTTGAAAAGCACATCAATGTTGGTGACAGATGTTGGCGTTACACTCACAACTTGTGGAGGCGTAGTGTCAACGATAATATCTCCGAAGTATAAGTCATCATAGTAAAACTTATTGATGTTGCTTGCAGTGTAAGTGCAAATTACCCCGAAGTGGGATGAGGTGTTGAAAGTGTTATCGTTGAATGTTGTTTCTTGCACGAAGGCATTTCCGCCGGAATAGTCGATTGAAACGGTCCAATCTGCAGTGCTTGTTCTTGTGATTTTGATACGAATGGTGAAGGAGGCGCTAATTGCACCGGCTGTACAAGATGCAATTTCTACAGGATTATCTATTCCGTTATCTCTATAAATGCGGACCGCGTCGGCTGAGCCGCCTTCTCCTAGTTTAAGAAAGTACCCTTCGATGCCCGCACTGCCGCTGCCGGAGTAGGCGAGGGGTGCACCAGATGCCGCGAAGTAAATTCGGCCTTGATTATTGTCGCTACCAGCGAATAATTGTCGCACATAGATGTTCCATTCTTTATTGTCGAGAGAGGAGCTGGAATAACTTGTGTAAAGCGCCGATTGACCAGCCGCACTCGCATTGAGCTGAAGTTGGTTTGAAGAATTTACAATGAAATTAGCATCGTTGCCTGTCCACGCAGGGTTCGATGTAAAGTTTCCATCTTCAAAGTAGTCCGAAAATTGAGCAAAAGCCCACATCGGAAAACTCAGGATGAGTAGTGAAACTAAGGTTTTGTTAAGATTCATAGCAATCTTCAAACATACTTATAAGAATTGAATAAAGGAAATTTTTGAAAGAACTTAACCGAGGCTTATTAAATAGCTAGATTTGATCCCAAATTATAGAGAAATATGAAAGTTGCTGTTGTTGGAGCCACTGGTTTGGTGGGTAGCAAGATGTTAGAAGTTTTATATGAGAGAAAATTTCCTGTGAGTGAGTTGATACCTGTGGCTTCTGCGAAGTCTGTAGGACGGGATTTGAGATGGAATAATGAACATTGGAAAATTGTTTCTGCAGAAGAAGCAATTGAAAAAAGACCGGATATTGCCATTTTCTCCGCAGGCGGGGGGACAAGTTTGGAGTGGGCTCCAAAATTCGCTGAAGTGGGTTGCAGAGTGATAGACAACAGCAGTGCATGGAGAATGGATCCTGATAAAAAATTGGTTGTTCCTGAAATCAATGGTGATGTTTTGACTGCAACAGATATGATTATTGCCAACCCCAACTGCAGCACTATTCAAATGGTTTTAGTCTTGAACCCACTTCATAAAATGTATGGAATAAGGCGTGTAGTGGTGAGCACCTATCAAAGTGTAACAGGCACTGGTGTTGCGGCTGTTGATCAAATGATGAATGAGCGCGCTGGAGTGGAAGGTCCGATGGCTTATAAATATCCTATCGATTTAAATCTTATTCCTCAAATAGATGTATTCATGGAAAATGGATATACCAAAGAGGAGATGAAGATGATTTTGGAAACCAAGAAAATTATGATGGATGACTCTATTAAAGTTACCGCTACTGCAGTGCGTGTACCGGTGATAGGAGGTCATTCGGAGTCAGTGAACATTGAATTCGAAAGAGAACCAAATCTCAATGAAATTAGAAAGGTTTTGTCAGAGACACCTGGAATTACCTTGATTGATAACGCTGCGAATTTTGAATATCCGATGCCTCGCATTCATGCACATGAAAGTGATGAGGTTTATGTGGGTAGATTGCGCTACGACGAGACTGCTGCCAATACCATCAATTGTTGGATTGTAAGCGACAACTTGAGAAAAGGTGCAGCGACCAACGCGGTGCAAATAGCAGAAAAATTGATGGAAAAGGGAATTGTCAAAGCCTAGATTTAATTTCATCTAAGGCCGCATTGGAATAGGTTTTTTTATCCAAGTTCGTATATACAGGTCGATGAATGAGTTCAATCCATTGGTAGTCAGGAAGCGTGGCTTGAAGCTGATATCGCACCAATTTATCAATGGCAAGATTATTCTTATAGATTGAAGGAATGATTATGTCAGTGTAGAGGCTCTGATCAATAATTTGTAATAATTCAGGTTTATTGTTTCTGATCCATTCGAGTGCATAAGGGTCGGGGATATGAATGCACACGCGACCATCGGGTTTCAAGTTTTTACTTATTTGAAGGAAAAGATTGTTGTGTTGTTCAACCGGAATGTGCTCAAGCACATCTGGTAATACGATAAAGTCAAACTTTTCAGTAGCGGGAAAATCGCTCATGTCAGAGACCAAGAAAGAAAGGTTGTGATGTTTTCCAAGATTCTTCTTTGCCATTTCAATGCTTGAAGGCGAGATGTCTACCGCAAGTAGTTGTCCACATTTTTTTACGAGTAGAGATGTCAGAGTACCAATTCCACAGCCTATTTCAAGCACATTCGAAGAATTATCCAAGCCAGCTTTCACCAAATTTTTAATGATGGTTCGGTGACGAATATTCACTCCGATTTTTTTTTGCTGAGTTGAATATTCATCATAGAATTCTGAAATCTGCTTGCGATTGATGTTTTCCATGCCCCAAAATTATCGAAGAATATGTTAAATCTAGCTTAAGTAGGGTAAAGATTCCATGAAAGGTACATGTAGTTGAAGAAAAATTCTTTTCTTTGAAATGAAACCAAAGTCTAAACCTGTATATGATAACGACCAGAACCTTCGTATTGGCGTTGGTATTATGCGCTTTTCTATCTTCCACTTTTACATATGTACTTGTACGCAGTAGTGATCAAGCAGAGAGGAATGAGCCCAAGGCTGTTGCTCAAAAGGCGGTTACGAATACAAATTGTAAAGTTGAAGTTTTGCGTCTTCCGAATAGGGATGTGAATGAATTGACAAGTCCCATTTTGCTTACTGATTTGGCCTGTTCTTCTGAAGAGTACGATAGTTTACGTTCTTCCATTTCCGATTATTTAAATGCAGAGAAAAAGGCAGGAGTAATTCAGCAAGCTTCTGTGTATTTGAAATCGATGAATAGCGGAAGGTGGTTTGAGATCAATGGCAATGCTATGTATAATCCGGGCAGCTTGATGAAAATTGCCATCCTAATGGCGTATTTGAAAGAGTCAGAGACTCGTCCCGAATTGTTGAATCAGGAGTTTTTATTGACTACAAAAATCAGTGAAGAAGTTCCACAGATTAGAACAAGTCCTCCGTTGGAAGCAGGGAAGAAATACAAGGTGAAACAGCTTTTGGAAGAAATGATTATAAACAGTGATAACGATGCTACTAATTTATTGAATGAGCATATTAATGAACGTATGTTTACTCAAGTGATGGGGGATTTGGGATCACGAACACCAAGCATTACTGATCCTAATTTTGAGATGAGTGTATTGGAGTACAATAGGTATTTTAGAGTGTTGTACAATAGCAGTTATCTCACAGAGGAGAATAGCAATTATGCACTGAATTTGTTGAGTAAAACTAATTACCGAGGTGCAATAGTTAAGGATATTCCAACCTCAATTCGAGTGGCCCATAAATTTGGTGAAAGGCCCTATCAGTATGGCTTTAATTTTAACGAGGCCGGGTTGTTTTATGTAAATGGTGATCCGTATTTACTTGTGGTAATGACAAGAGGTACCGACCATTCAAAATTGCCCGAAATCATTTCCACTGTTTCAAAGAAATGTTACGATTTTATGACTGCTTCGTAGGGTAACCGAATGAACACTCATTCGGTTATTTTACTTCGCTTCCTGGTAGAATTTCCTTTTCTGGTGACAGGAAACTAAGTTCTCCTTTGGCATTTTCGGCCATTAATATCATTCCTTGGCTTTCTACACCTTTTATGTTGCGAGGTGCAAGATTTGCGAGCATAATAACCGTTTTTCCTACAGCTTCTTCTGGACTGTAAGATTCAGCGATGCCGCTCACAACGGTGCGTTGATCTACACCTGTATCTACAAGTAACTTTAGAAGTTTCTTTGTCTTTGGAATACGTTCTGCTTCCAATATTTTGGCAACACGTATGTCCATTTTCTGGAATGAATCAAAGTCAATATTCTGCTTTAATTCGGTTACAGATGATTCCATTGAGGCGTTTTTACTAGCTTCCAATTTTGCAACTTCTTTTGCAACAAACTCATCCGTAATTTTTTCAAAAAGAATGGGCAGTTGTCCTATCTGATGTCCAGAAGGAAGCAACACTTCTTTCATTCCATCTTCCCAATTTGAAGATTGGAAGTTCAAACCTTCTTTTATTTTTTTAGAAGTAAAAGGAAGGAATGGTTCAATGGCGATGGAAAGGCGTGCCACCAATTGCAGGCAATCGTTCAAGATCGTTGCAGTGCGATCCGGTTGTGTTTTTGCTAGCTTCCAAGGTTCTGTTTCGGTCATAAATTTATTACCGAGACGGGCAATATTCATCGCCTCCATTAGACCTTCTCTAAAACGAAATTGATTGATTTTATCACCGATTTTAGTAAAGGTTTGGATGCTATCTTTTAGTAGTTGTGTGTCTTCATCTTGAATGCGCTCTGGCGAAGGAACAACACCTTCGTAGTATTTGTGTGTCAATACAAAAACGCGGTTCACAAAGTTGCCAAGAATATCTGCCAACTCATTATTTACTCTGTCTTTGAAATCTCCCCAAGTGAATTCGCTGTCTTTTTGTTCTGGCATAATCGAGCAAAGGACGTAGCGCATTTCATCTTGTTTGTTGGGGTTGTCTTGCAAGTATTCGTGGAGCCAAACCGCCCAGTTTCTTGAAGTAGAAATTTTATCACCTTCAAGATTCATGAATTCATTCGCAGGAACATTAATCGGTAAGTTGAAATTGCCATGTTCCTTTAGAATGATTGGGAAAATAATGCAGTGGAAAACGATGTTGTCTTTTCCAATAAAGTGAATGATTTGGGACTCATCATTTTTCCAATAGTCTTCCCAATTTTTTCCATTTTTATCTGCCCAAACTTTCGTGTTGGTGATATAGCCGATAGGCGCGTCAAGCCAAACGTAAAGTACTTTTCCTTCAGCATTCTCTACAGGAACAGGAACGCCCCAGTCGAGGTCGCGTGTCATTGCTCTGCTATGTAATCCTCCGTCAATCCAACTCATGCATTGACCTACAACATGGGCTTTCCATGTTTTTGGATCATGATGTTCTTTTCCGTCTAGCGTACCGTTTTTGATGAATTCGGCAATCCATTTTTCATGGTGTGCCATTGGAAGATACCAGTGTGAAGTTTCTTTTAGAACAGGCTTGCTTCCACTTATTGTGCTGTGTGGATTGATAAGTTCAAGAGGACTTAAAGAGGTTCCACATTTTTCACATTGATCGCCATATGCTTTTTCATTACCGCAGTTTGGACATGTGCCCATGATATATCTGTCGGCAAGGAATTGCTTTTGTTCTTCATCATAATACTGCTGAGAAGTTTCAACTTCAAAAGAGCCTTTTTCAAGCAGTTTTAAAAAAATGTTGCTACTCATCTCATGGTGTTCAGGAGAAGAGGTGCGATGGTATTCGTCGAATGAAATGCCAAAATCTTTGAACGCATCACCCATGAGTTTGTGATAGTAGTCTACTATTTCTCGTGGTGACTTTCCTTCTTTTTTCGCTCTGAGTGTAATTGCTGCTCCGTGTTCATCGGAACCGCAAATAAAAGCTACGTCCTTATGCTGCAAGCGTAGAAAGCGGACATATATGTCCGCAGGTAGGTATGCGCCAGCAATGTGTCCGATGTGAATTGGACCATTTGCGTATGGCAAAGCAGAAGTAATAAGGTGTCTTTTAGGTTCTTTTGTCATAAGATTGCATTTCAATTCTTACAGAATTGCTGTGCAAAGATAGAATGTAGTATGATAAATAGAGTGCCTTCATATTTAAAGTCGGGCGATAAAGTGGCGATTTGTGCCACAGCTCGATGGCTCGAACGCGGTGAGGAGCGTGAAGCCGTTGAATTACTGACGTCTGCTGGATTTCAAGTAGAGGTATTTCCAGAAGTGTTTGAAAAAGACGGACAGTTGGCCGGAAGCGATGAAGTGAGAGCTAAATCGCTACAAACAGCGTTGGATGACTCTTCGTGTCGGGCCATATTAATTGCTCGCGGTGGATATGGTACTGCAAGGATTTTGGAGCATTTGATTTTTTCGAAATGGCTTGAAAATCCATCGTGGATTTGCGGATACAGTGACATCACTGCTTTATTGGGACACATCGAAAACTTGGGTGTAGCGGGGATTCATAGCACTATGCCCATTTCTTTTCCCGTAGCCACGAGTATCGCCAAATCTCAATTGGTAAGTGCCCTGAAGGGGGAGTTGAAGACTATAGAATGGCAAGGGGCTGAAAATGTGGAGAGCATTGATATTCAAGGTAAACTTGTTGGGGGCAATTTGAGTGTCTTGTATAGCGTTTTGGGCTCGGTGTCATTTCCAGAATTAAAAGAGGCTATTTTATTTATAGAGGATGTGGATGAAATGGTGTATCACATTGATCGGATGCTTTTGGGTTTGAGGAGAGCTGGAGTTTTAAAAGGGTTAAAAGCCGTGGTAGTAGGAGGGATGACCCAAATGCGTGACAATACAATTGAATATGGATTCAAAACAGACAATCCCTTCGGGCTTTCGGTAGAAGAAGTGGTTGAAAGGTGGGGAAAAGAGTTGGGTATTCCGGTGATTTGGGGTTTCCCTGCTGGGCACCAAAACGACAATAGGGCCTTTTACTGCGGTCGAAATGTTTCAATTCAAGGCAAGTCAGGGCATTTCGTTTTGAACTTTCTGGATTAACCGTTGGTTTATGAAAACTATTTGGTTTTCATATCTATAGTCTCTGATTTGCGTTGAGATTTGTAAAAGAAATCGTACATTTGCATAAATCTAAGTGTAAAATGTACACTAAGTAGTGTAAATTGGCCACACAAACCATAGAAACGATATATGACTTCGATTTTGAAGTTATAGGAATAACCAGTCAGGAGCGGGAGACTCGCTTGGCATGGTCGCTCAATATGGCATTGGATTTTGGACTTATACGAGTAGAAGATCATCAACTTTTCGTGAAGTCGGGAAAATCGGAGCATTGCAAGTTTGAGAGTTACCATGAGGAGGATAACGTTACACTGACTTTACTTTCTAATAAAGGTAGCAATGCATACTTGCTTCCTGAGTTCTCAAGGTTTGATTACATTTTGATTTTGGATGGAGTGCCATCCGAAATCGTGGAAATGATGGTGAAGGCCATCCGTAAAGTGAATTTTGTTTTAGCGGCTTTCCCTCTTGAACCGGAAAGTTTGAAGAGCAAATACAATTTGATATTAGAATAAGAATAATATGCATCAAGAAATTATTAATGGCATGAAGAAGACCAAGATCGTAGCTACGATTGGTCCAGTATCATCTAGCAAAGAGGTATTGAAGGGAATGATTTTGCAAGGTTTAGATGTTGTACGTCTGAACTTTTCACACGGAACGCATGATGATCATAAAAAAGTTATAGATTTTGTAAGAGAGATAGATCAGGAGTTGGGAACGAACACATCGTTGCTCGCAGACTTGCAAGGTCCGAAATTGCGATGTGGAGAAATGGAGGGTGGAAAAGTGATGTTGGAAGTGGGCAACAAGATTACCATTTCAACACACAAGCAAATTGGAACTGCCGATGTTATCTACACCAATTACAAAGAGTTTGCTGCTGACGTAAAAGCTGGCGAAATGGTGTTGTTGGATGACGGAAAAATTGTGATGAAAATTTTGGAAACCAACGGTAAGGATACAGTGGTTTGTGAGATTATTCAAGGTGGTCCGCTATCTTCAAAGAAAGGATTGAACTTGCCGAATACAAAAGTTTCACTTCCATCATTGAGTGAAAAGGATTTGGCGGATTTGCATTTTGCCCTAGGTGAAAATGTGGATTGGATCGGACTTTCTTTTGTGCGCACAGCGCAAGACGTAACAGCTTTGAAGCAAATTATAAATGCTGCAGAAAAGCATGCGAAAGTGGTGGCCAAAATTGAGAAGCCAGAGGCAGTTGATGAGATTGATGGAATCATTGCCGAAACCGATGCTGTGATGGTAGCTCGTGGAGACTTGGGAGTGGAAATTCCACTACAAAACGTTCCATTGGTTCAGAAAATGATTGTGAGAAAATGTGTTCAACATGCTCGTCCTGTAATTGTGGCAACACAAATGATGGAAAGTATGATTACCAATATGACACCAACTCGTGCTGAAGTGACTGACGTTGCAAATGCGGTATTGGACGGTGCGGATGCCGTAATGTTGAGTGGTGAAACATCTGTAGGAGCCTATCCCGTTGAAGCCATTCATGATGAATACCAACATCAATGGTGAGGCGGAAAAGTATGAAGGACTTTATTACTTGGAAGAAACCCTGGTGGGCTGGACGAAACGTTTCATTACAGACTCCGTTTGTTTAGCGCTTGCCGATTGGCGAAACGTGCTAACGCAACAGCGAAATTGTCACCAATTCATTTAGTGGATATACTGGATATAAAATTGCGAGTTGGAGACCAAAGACAAACATCTTTGTCTTCACAGGTAATAAGGAAATTCTTACCCAGATGAATTTAGTTTGGGGTGTAAAGGCATTCTATTATGATAAGATGGTGAGCACCGATCAAAACGATGCAGATATTCCTTATTTCTTGAAGAAACTATGAATATATCAAAGAGGAGAATTTATGATCAATATCGCATCTATGCCAATTTTCGAACAAGGCATGACCAATATGATTAACCCAAGTAAGGTGTAATTAAACACCTCACGCCACCCAGTTCTATTTCCAGAACTTATTTTCTAGTGATTTTGAATTCAGCGTCTATTTGGCGTGCTGTTCATACATGGAACGTTGTCTGTACATCCGTTTGGCGTGTTTCATCTTCACCAATTCTATTATATCAATTCTATCTTTGAAATTCCTTTTGAAACAAGGTAGTTACTTATAGCATTAGCTCTCTTCTCTGAAAGAGCCTCGTTATAGCTTTTTGAACCTCTAGAATCGCAATAAGCTTTAATGAAAACTTTAGTGGAGATGTCATTTTTCAGAAGCTTTGCTAGCTCATTTAGAATTGCTTTATCTTCTTCGCGAACATTAGTTTTATTGAAGTCAAAAAGCACTTGATTCAAGTTCGATTCAGCTAAATCTACAACAGATGTAGCATTTGCGAATGTTTCTTTTTCTTGAATGGCCTTGAGTTTATTTTCAATTTCGTTCAATCGTTTTTTAGCATAGGCATTGTTGGGGTCGAGTTCCAATACTTGTAGGAACAATCTTTTTGCATTTAGCAGAATTCATTTTCAAGAAATGCTCATCTCTTCTCCTTCTGCTAGGAGTTGTTCGATTTTTGCTTTGTTCGGATCATCGTTAGAGGCAGTTTTTCAACATATTCTCCAATAGGACCCGAATGATCAATCAGTTTTTTCAGGCTCAGGGTTTTTGTGCCGAGAGAATGAAAAGGTTCGTTTAAAATTTCTGGAGCGTTGTAAGCGAATAATGGTTCTGGAAGTGTAAGGGTCATTTTCTGGTAAGTAATTTCAAATGTGTCTCAGGTAATGCCACGATTTGGAACGCTCCATTCTCATCCAACTTAATTTCTGCACGGTCACCCGACTTCAAATAATTTACGATGATGGTTTCGTTTTGAGCAGTGATTTTTGCATCTTCAAAAACAACATTTCCTGAAACTACTGTTTGTTGTAGCGTGCGGAATTGGAAGAAATATATATCATCATTTCCTCTACCATTTCTATTAGAACAAAGTATCCTCTGTCTTTTGCGTCATCATACAAAAGAGAGAAAAGTCATCTGAGCTAGAGTTGATGGAGGCACCCATGTTTAATGGAGATAGGAAGGAGCCGTTATATTCTTCGGAGAAGAAAATGTCTAAGCCACCAAGCCCAGCGTGACCATCACTCGCGAAATAGAGTGTTCCGATGCTTGAAAGAAATGGGAACATTTCGTTTCCTTCGGTGTTTACGGCTGAGCCGAGGTTTTCAGGTGCACCCCAAACGTTACCTACTTTTTTACAACGATATAAATCTGTTCCTCCGTAACCGCCGGGTCTATTGGAAACGAAAAATAGGGTTTGTCCATCTGCAGAAACGCAAGCATGGGCATTGGAATATTCATCATCATTGAATGAGAAATCAATCACCTCGGACCATTCGTTGTCTTTGTAAAAAGATTGATAAAGCAGTGTTTACGTTTCGGTTTTATCAATTACGGCTTTATTTTTCTTGATGTTGTTTCTAGTAATGTAAATAGATTGATCCTTGGAGAATAGAATACAGGTCCATCGTGAAATTTACTATTTACGTATCATTAAGGCTTCTTTGGGTTTATCAATTCAAAATCCGCATCAGCCGTTATTTCATATTATCTAGGTATGCACTGACTTCATTTTTATCGGCATTAGAATTAGTCATTAGATTGACAGCTGAAATGAGATAGGTGTTTTTACTCACCATAGTAACACCAATCACGGGATCGGAATTATTTATTTTCAAATGTTTGATGGAGTACTTTGCTGAATCTGCAAAAAGTTCCAAGAAGTAATCTGTATCACGAATGTGACTGATCGCTCTTGAATCGTTTGGAACTTTTTCTGAATAGACTTTATACCATTTAACAGCTTCATCATATTGTCTGAGACTTTTGAGAGACTCTGCATAAAAAAGGATGTCCTCCGGTTCAGTTGAACCCATATCAATCGCCTTTTTGTAATAAACCGCAGCCGTGTCGGGCATGCCTATTCGGCGATAGAGTTTTGCAATACGTCGCGTGATATTTGGATCATTTGGCTGAATTTCATTCGCCATTTGATAGTAATACAATGCATCGTCATAATCTAAATTATAAAATGCATCGTCGCCTTTATCAAGCTCATTAGTAACTTGTGCGCTAAGACTAACACTACCTAGTATTAGCGCGATAATGGTGAGTAGGGTGGCTCTCATAGTTTTCATCTTATAGTGTTAGAAATATCTTGGATACACAATTCTCTTACGTCGAGAAGCTAGCGTGTAAGATGCAATTATTTCGTGACTTCCCAGATTAGTTCTGATTAAAGTACTAACAGGTACATCCACAGAATATCCTATTTGAATTTTCTTATCAATTTTCCATTGTACAAGCAATCCAGCGACTTCTTGAATTCCATAGAATCCACCAATTGTGAATTGATCCATGAAAATTACATTTCCGTAAAGTGTAACAGAAAGGGGTGCATTCATCGTTCCTCTGACTGCGATGTTGGGTTGGATTTTAACTTGTTTATTAATTTTCCAAAGTTTTCCAGCCATCATATGAATCGTTGGTTCCTGACGTCCATCGTACAGAACAAACTGTGGAGTTCCAACTTTTTCAAGCTTGTTTCGAAGCAATTTTGGAATTGACAAACTGATGAAGTGATCTTTTTTATGATAGAATATTCCGAATCCGGCATTAGGAAGAATCAATCCATTAGTGTTATACATGAAAGCTTCATCAATCTGATTGTAATAATCTGAAGTCAGATTTAGCCCTGTCAAATTGGTTTGATACATATCCGTGCTAGCCTTCAATCCAAAGGCGAGTGTAGCTCTATTGGTAAGTCGAGCTCGATATGAGAAATCCAAACTGATTCCTAATCGAGTAGATGGTCCTACACGGTCGTGAACAATGGTGGATCCAAATGCCATTTCACCTTTTTTGAATGGCATGTCAAAAGCAATGGTTTGGGTCATAGGTGCGCCTTTGAATCCAATCCATTGACTTCTGTGCATCGCCACAATGTTTACTTGCTCCTTGTATCCTGCATATGCGGGATTTACAAAAAGTTTGTTGAGCATGTATTGTGTATTCATTGCCTCTTGCTGCGCAAACGAATGGCTTGCATAAGCGAGAAGAGTAATTACAACAATGAAATATTTTAATGTATTTTTTTTCATCTTGAATTATCTATTTAAGAATACATATCCTTTAACTGGTTTACCACCTTCACCCAGATCGAGTACATAGAAGTATGTTCCTTTAGGAAGCAATCCTGAACCGAGTGTGAGCGGAGATTGCGAAGTTCCGTCCCAATCATTTTGGTAATCTTCTGCTTCAAATACTTTATGCCCCCATCTATTGAACACACTCAATTTATTATTTGGATAATCTTCCAAACCAATAATTTCGAAGGTGTCATTCACGCCATCATTATTTGGTGAGAATCCTTCTGGAAGAATGAGATCTATGAAGCACTCAACATTGACTAGAACAATGGCTGTGTCACAAGCATTGTAGATGTCGCATACTACATATGTGATTGTGTCAGTTCCACACCAAACTGTTGGGTCATTGATGTAGGTTAGAGACCCGTCTTCATTGATGATCACTTGACCGTTTGCAGCGGTAGCATTGCTAACAGTTATTTCGTCACCATCGATGTCGAAGTCATTGTCAAGGACATCAATTGTCACCGACACATCTTCTTCTAGGAAGTCTACTTCATCATCAACACCAGTTGGAGGGTTGTTTACTAAAACAGTGAATGTACATTCTGTAATGTTTCCGGCATCGTCAATAGCAAGGTAAGTTACTTCTGTGATACCATGAGGGAATACATCACCGCTTTCCAGACCATTTTCTAGTGACATTGTGAATCCACAATTATCAATAAACTGTGGTAATTCATAAGTAACAATTGGATCAGTTGTAACGATGTCGTTTGGGCAAAGAACTGATGTTGGTGCTTGTACATCATTTACAGTAATTGTGAATGAACATGTAGCAGTATTTCCAGCATCATCAGTAATTGAGTATGTGACAGTAGTAGTGCCAACTTCAAAGTATTCTCCAGATGCAGGACCTTCAATCAATACAGCATCTCCGCTTGTACAATTGTCTGTATACTGCGGCACAGGGTAAGAAACAAAGGCACCACACATGTCGAGCATATTCGGAATGCTCATGTCAATTGGACAAATGATTTCTGGTGCTTCAGTATCAATAACTGTGATATCGAAACTACAATCAACTGTATTTCCTGAAGCATCTTCAACTTGATATGTTACTGTAGTTGTACCAAGTGGGAATAGGCTTCCTACAGGTAATCCAGAGATCAATGTCATATTGCTTCCCGAACAGTTGTCATCAAAAGTTGGAAGTGTGTAGTTTACGGTTGCTCCACATTCACCTGGATCGTTTTCTACTTCAATGTTTTCAGGACATGTGATAACAGGAAGTTGCGTGTCGGTGACTTCGATGGTCATTTGACATTCGCTAATATTTCCATTCACGTCAGTAGCTGTCCAAGTAACAGTTGTAATACCCACAGGGTAGAAGTCTGTTGCATTGGCGCTTCCATTGAAGTCATTGAGAACAGTTGCAATACCACAGTTATCATCGAAGAATGGTTGCGCAACCGTGATTTGTGCACCACATTCATCAATATCATTTTCAACAGCGATATTCTCAGGACAAATAATTGTTGGAAGATCAATATCAACAACAGTAATCACTGTTGTACATGTTGCAATATTTCCGCCAAGATCGGTCACCGTCCATTGTACAAATGTGGTTCCAACAGGGTAAGTGTCAGAAGCATTGTCAGTGTTGTTGTAGTCATTAACAACACTAGCAATTCCACAGTTGTCGGCAACTACAGGCGCATCTACAATGATATCAGCACTACAAAGTGTAACATCATTGTTTACTGTTATATCAGAAGTACAAGATATCGTTGGAAGTTCGATGTCAGAAACTGTGATGATTTGTTCACATGTTGAGATGTTTCCATGAATATCAATAACCGTCCAAACTACAGTCGTCTCTCCTACAGGGTAGTAGTCAGAGGCGTCTTGAGAATTGTTATAATCATTGAAGTAAGAATCAATTCCACAATTGTCACTGAATACTGGTTGATCAGAAACTACATCATTTCCACAAATTCCATCAGCACTGATAACCTCTATGTCGGCAGGGCAAGTGAGATATGGAGCTTGATTGTCAACGACAGTAATGTTGAATGAACATGTCGTTGCATTTCCGTGAATGTCTGTAATTGTGTAAGTAACTGTTGTTGTACCAACAGGATAATTGTCAGAAGCGTCAGCGCCGCCGTTGTAGTCATTTACAACGGTTGCAATTCCGCACTCGTCATCATAGACTGGAGCAGGTACTGAAACGTTTGCATCACATGCGTCAATGTCATTGTTTACAGTAATGTCTGTTGGGCAGGTTACTTCTGGAGCCTCATCATCGATTACAGTAATATCAAATGAACATGTAGTTGCATTACCATGAATATCTGTAATAGTGTACGTAATAGTGGTTGTGCCAACAGGGTAGTTGTCTGAAGCATCTGCACCGCCATTGTAATCATTTACAACCGTAGCAATACCACACTCATCATCATACACAGGGGCAGGCACAATTACATCAGCGCTACAAGCGTTGGCGTCGTTGCTCACAGTGATGTTTGAAGGGCACGTTACTTCCGGAGCTTCATCATCGATTACAGTCACATCAAATGAACATGTGGTCGCATTTCCGTGAATGTCTGTAATTGTGTAGGTCACAGTTGTCGTTCCTACAGGGTAGTTGTCAGAAGCGTCAGCACCACCGTTGTAATCATTAACAACGGATGCGATTCCACATTCATCATCATAAGTCGGAGCAGGAACTATTACATCGGCATTACATGCATTGTCCTCATTGCTAATTATAATGTCGGATGGACAAGTCACTTCCGGAGCTTCATCATCAACAACCGTAATGTCGAATGAACACGTTGTTGCGTTTCCGTGAATGTCTGTAATTGTGTATGTCACCGTTGTTGTTCCAACTGGATAGTTGTCTGAAGCATCTGCGCCTCCGTTGTAATCATTTACAACGGTTGCAATACCGCATTCATCAACATAAACAGGAGCAGGTACAGTAACGTCAGCGTCACAAGCATTAGCATCGTTGCTAACTGTAATGTT
>JAWKNK010000016.1:0-70340 GCA_041391745.1 Flavobacteriales bacterium | reverse complement strand
GAACCTCCAATTGCATCGCAAGAATCACTTCCAATCGTTTTGACCTTAGATGGCGAATACATGTTTTATAGTTTGGTGGGTGCTATGGAGCTTTTATCGACCAATGACGACATGCCACCAGCTATTGTGGTTGGGGTAGATCAAAACTATAAGGTCGACAATGAGGAGCGATTTTACCGCTGGCAAGATTGTGACTACGTTGCAAAAACAGGAGAGCTTACAACAAATAGTCTGGAGTTTAAACAATTTCTACTTTCTGAATTAATACCATTTGTAAAAGAAAAGTATAATGGCGGAGAGTACATTGCTATGGCGGGGCACAGTTTTACCGGTAACTTTATTTTTCATTTTATACATGAGCCATCCATTACTGGATTTATATCATGCAGCCCTTATATCGCCGATGCGTCTTTGTCGAATTTACATAGTAACATTTCAAACCTTGCTCTAACAAAATACCTCTATCTATCGACAGCTTCTAATGACTTGAGAATGCATAAGGCAAAACTTCTTACAGAAGACTCTACCCTTTTCCATCCACTAAAATCTCCACTTTTTAAATACCAATTTGATCTATTTGAAAATGAATCGCACATGACTTTAACCTACCCTAGTGCATTGAATGGTTTGCGATTTTTATTTCAAGATTATTGTCCACTTTACAAGTTAGATTATTCCGAAACAGAGCACATTGAGAATTACTTGGAGTATTTGCGTTCGAGATACGCAAATATTCAAAATGTATACAAGATCAACCTTCCCTACCGCGATGAAGACTTATCTGAATTGGTATGGGTCGCTGTAGAAAAAGAAAAGTGGGATCAGGTAAAAGATTTGGCCGAACTTCAAATTCAAACCTACCCTTCAATGTACAGTGGATACTATAGTTTGGGCAGTTACTTCGAAGGCATCAAAGACTACGAAAAGGCCCTTTTCAACTATGAAAAAGGATATGGGTTATTAGGTCCAGAAGTATCCAACAAGGTTGATTTTTATGAAGATATTTTGAGAATAAAAAAGCTGATGGAATAATCCATCAGCTTTTTGCTATGTGTATGTAAAAATTATTTCTCTGAATACTCCATTGCTGCTTTCACAAAGCTCACAAATAATGGGTGTGGATTCATCACCGTACTTTTATATTCTGGGTGGAATTGAGCCGCCACGAAGTAAGGGTGATTATCATATTCTACAATCTCCACCAACTTACTATCTGGATTGATACCTGTAGCTTTGAAGCCTGCCTTTTCAAATTGTGGTAAAAACTCGTTATTGAATTCAAAACGGTGTCTATGACGCTCTTCGATCATTTCTTTACCATAAGCTTTAAATGCTTTGCTGCCTTTTACCAATTTGCAAGGGTAAGCTCCAAGTCTCATCGTTCCTCCTTTGTTCACGATAGACTTCTGTTCAGCCATCAAGCAAATTACAGGATGAGTAGTGTATTCCTTCATCTCTGTTGAATGTGCATCGGCAAATCCTAAAACGTTTCTTGCAAATTCGATTGTGGCAATTTGCATCCCCAAACAAATTCCGAAAAATGGAATATTGTTCTCACGAGCAAACTTGATGGCTTCAATTTTACCGTCAATTCCCCTGCTACCAAAACCAGGAGCAACAAGGATTCCGTGGACACCACCCAATTTCTCTTCAACATTCTTCGCATATATTTCTTCAGAATGCACCCAGCGAATATCCACATGCACTTCATTAGCTGCACCAGAATGATTGAATGCTTCAGCGATAGATTTGTATGAATCTTTAAGCTCCACATATTTTCCGACCAATGCAATCGTAACATGCTTGGTTGGATTCTTATATCTTCTGAGGAAGTCATTCCATTTTACAAGGTCTGCTTTCTTTCTAGTTTTTACACTCAGCTTTTCAAGCACAACTTCATCCAGCTTTTCTTCTTGCATCAAAACAGGAACATCATAAATGGTTTCTGCATCGATACTTTGAATTACTGCGTTAGATGTAACGTTACAGAACTTCGCTATTTTATTTCTTATTGAAGAATTGAGTTCATGCTCCGTGCGACAAACCAAAATATCAGGTTGAACTCCATTTTCCAGTAGCATCTTCACGCTGTGCTGAGTTGGCTTGGTTTTCAATTCGCCTGCAGCACTTAGGAATGGGATTAATGTAAGGTGAATGACAATAACGTCTTCGTCCTTTTCCCACTTCATTTGTCGCACAGCCTCAATATATGGAAGTGATTCGATGTCGCCTACCGTACCTCCGATTTCAGTAATTACAAAATCAAAATCGTTCTTAGATCCTAAAATTTGGATACATCTTTTGATTTCATCGGTAATGTGAGGAATGATTTGTACCGTTTTGCCTAGGTACTCTCCTCTTCTTTCTTTGTCGATTACACTCTGATAAATTCTACCAGTGGTTATATTGTTGGCCTGAGATGTTGCCACATTGAGAAAACGCTCGTAGTGCCCTAAATCCAGGTCGGTTTCAGCTCCATCGTCGGTTACAAAACATTCACCATGTTCATATGGATTGAGTGTTCCTGGGTCAACATTGATGTACGGATCCAGTTTTTGAATCGTCACTTTGTACCCTCTAGATTGAAGCAGTTTGGCTAAGGAAGCGGAAATAATTCCCTTTCCTAATGATGATGTTACCCCACCGGTAACGAAGATGTATTTTGTGTTGTCTGACATGTCCCGCAATGCTTATGAAAAGCTTATTTACGGGATACAAAAGTAGGTTAAAAGGATGCCTCGAAAAAAATAAATCTTTTAACGAAAGCTAATTATTCATCTTCATCGAGGTCTCTTGTCAATGATTCCACGACTTTGAACTCCGATAAAAATTCTTTGGCTATTACGCGAAGCAAGGTGTAAATCGGAATGGCTAGGACCATTCCAATAATACCTCCCACCGTTCCAGCAGCTAATACCACCAAGAAAATCTCTAGCGGATGCGCTTTGACGCTTCCTCCCAAAACCAACGGTTGTACGATAAAGTTGTCTATCTGCTGAGCCACCACTGAGACTCCTATCACCTTGTAAATGATGGGCCAAACATCAATATTTCCATCCAAATAAACCGCTGATGAGGTGGCCACCATAATTCCGAAAAGTGCCGACAAAAGTGGCCCGACATAAGGAACTACATTTATTACACCAGCGAAAATCCCAATCAACAACGCATTTTCAATCCCTAAAAAGTATAATCCCAAACTGACCATGGTCATCATGATGATGCTTTGAATCAAAAGACCTACAAAATAGCGACCTAACAAATCGTGCGTGTTTTCGATGATGCGCTTCATCTTTTCCAAATGTCGATCTGGCGTGAGGGTAAAAACAATCCGAGTAAAAAGGAAGCCATCTTTCAGGAAAAAGAATGAAATAAACAACACGGAGAATCCACCTACCAAAAGCTTTGAAATAGTTCCGAATAAATTTCCAAAGACCGAAGTTAACCAGCTAAAGTTGAGCACAGACTGTGCCTTTAATATGAGAAACTCCGCCATTTTTTGCTTATCGAAAGGCAGTTGGTCATTTGCAACTTCTCCTTGAAGTTCAGCAACCTGATCTTGTAATCGCTCCGTGATGACCTTGGGATCGATTGAAGATATCAATTGAATTTCCTGAACTATGAGCGGCGTAAACATGACCATTAACCCTGCAATCAGTGCGAAAAAGGAAAAAATCGTAATGACTGCTCTCAACCAAGAAGGAATAACCCTTCCTTTCCACGTAATCTTCTTTAGCAGTTTCATCACGGGTTCACCTACAAAGGAGAAGATCGCTGCGATAACAACGTAGGCGATAACTAGTCTAAAAATCCAGAGCACATATCCCAATATGGCTAGTCCTATTAAGCCAAAAATGATTTTCCAATTATTGTCTAGCTGAAATTGTTTCATATAGACTACAATCATAGTGTATTTTCGTGACCAATGAAAACCTTATATGTTATAAGACATGCAAAATCGAGCTGGGCTGAGCCGAATCAGCCTGATATTGATCGAAAGCTGAATGATCGCGGAATTGAAAACGCCCCCATGATGGCCAGTCGATTGCACAAACGTGTTGCAAATATTGATTACAAAATATGCAGCCCAGCGGTGAGAACTACACAAACAGCTCATTTCTTTTGCGCTGAATTTGGTTGGAACTTGTCTGAATTGAACTTTGAAAAATCAATCTATGAAGCACCATTGAGCAATTTGCTGAAGGTCATTTCATCAATTCCTAATCAATACGAATCAGCGGTATTGTTTGGACATAACTTTGGAGTAAGTTTGTTGGTAAACCATCTAACGGACGATTACGTTCAGATGCCCACCTGTGCTATAGCAACTATTGAGCTTGACATTGATCAATGGGAAATGTTAAGTGAAGGCATAGGTCGTTTGATTGATTACGACTACCCGAAAAAGAATCTTTAAAAGATGATAGAAAATACTCCTGTATTTGGTCCTGTGCTCGAATACTTCAATGATATTGATCCCGTTTGGGCAGCATTAATAGCTACCACATTTACGTGGTTAGTCACCGCGGCAGGTGCTTCACTTGTATTCTTTTTTAAGAATTTAAGTCGACGTGCGCTCGATGGGATGCTCGGCTTTACGGGAGGAGTTATGATTGCTGCGAGCTTTTGGTCTCTCCTTGCACCCGCAATAGAAATGAGTCCTGGCGAAGGTTTCATGAAGGCGATTCCTTCTGCTGTCGGTTTTGCAGTGGGAGCATTATTCCTTTTCATTCTGGACAAGTTTCTGCCTCACTTGCACATCAACTTCCCTACGGACAAAGCGGAAGGAGTTCAAACGAATTTACATAGAACAGTTCTTCTTGTGCTTGCCATTACGCTTCACAACATTCCTGAAGGATTAGCAGTCGGCGTGTTGTTTGGAGGTGTTGCCGCTGGAATTCCAGAAGCGAGCATTGGCGGTGCTGTTGCACTAGCCATAGGCATCGGTCTTCAAAATTTTCCAGAAGGAATGGCCGTTTCATTCCCACTTCGAAGACATGGACTGTCGCGTGCGAAGAGCTTTTGGTACGGACAGCTTTCGGCCATTGTCGAACCTATTGCTGGTGTAGTTGGCGCATTAGCCGTTATTCAAATGCAGCCTATACTTCCGTATGCCCTTGCATTTGCAGCTGGTGCGATGATTTATGTGGTGGTAGAAGAAGTAATACCCGAAACGCAACAAGACAAATTCACCGATATCGCAACACTTGGATTTATCGGTGGATTCCTCGTAATGATGTTGCTAGATGTTGGCTTAGGATAATAGCTTTTCAGCTAATTCCACAAAATCGACTCCATCAAAATTCCCGCTCGTCATCATCAAGAGGTTCTTGTGATTCCATTCGGTTTGTTCGAGTCGTTCTACTAGGCTTTTCGAATCCGTAAAAACCTCCACATTTTCAGAACCAAAAGCATTTTCCACTTGTTCCACAGAAATGGGTGGAAGTTTTTTATGCTCAATTGTATGCGGGTTGAAATAGACAAATGCCTTATCTGCTGCAGCCATACTTCCTTCATATTCACCTAAAAAATTTGCATTCAAACTTGAGAAAGTATGCAGTTCCATGCAAGCAATCAACTGCCTATTATCATATTGATTTTTCAAGGCAGACGTTGTTGCTTTAAGCTTTGAAGGAGAATGTGCGAAGTCCTTATAAATAGCAGTTTGATCATTCTTTTTCACCAATTCCAATCTGCGTGCGGCGCCTTTAAATGATTGAATGGCTTTGTAAAAATCGGTGGACGAAACACCTAGTTTTTCGCATACTAGGCGAGCTCCATTTAAATTTTGAAGATTGTGATCTCCAAAGATTTCAAGAGGCACTTCACCATTATTTGTTTCCAAAATCGACACACCATTTTCGATGTGGTGAGCATGTGTTAGATATGGTATTTTCTCAAATTTCCCTTCATGATTTTCGGCAAGTTTCTTCACCTCGGCATCCGCTGCGCAATACACCAGAGCGCCACTTGCAGGAATTTTATCTAAAAAAATCTTGAATTGATCAACGTAAATCTCGAAGGTTGGAAACACATTGATGTGATCCCACGCGATGCCACTTAAGAGGGCGATATCGGGCTGATACAAATGGAATTTTGGTCTGAGGTCGATTGGAGAGGATAGATATTCATCCCCTTCGAGGATGGCGATTTTTGCGGTATGTGAAAGTCGAACCATGCAATCGAATCCATCAAGCTGAGCACCTACCATATAATCACATTCTACTTGGTTGTGGTGCAGCACGTGCAGAATCATAGCAGTGATACTTGTCTTGCCGTGGCTTCCACCGATCACAACACGAAGCTTGTCTTTCGTTTGCTCGTAAATATATTCTGGGTAAGAGAAAATTGAAAGTCCTAACTCTTGCGCCTTCAGAAGTTCAGGATTGTCTTTTCTCGCGTGCATTCCTAGAATTACTGCATCTAGGTCTGATGTGATTTTTTCCGGAAACCAACCGATAGCTTCGGGCAATATTCCTCTTTTGGCTAATCTCGACTTGCTCGGCTCGAAGATTTCGTCGTCGCTTCCTGTAACCTTTACACCTTTATCATGCAGTGCGATGGCGAGGTTGTGCATGGCACTTCCACCTATGGCAATCAAATGAACTTTCACTTATATATTATTTTAATTCAAATGTAAAAGCCTTGTTCAGTGAATGTTGCCCCCGATTAAAATAATATCACCAATGGCTTGTGGGCTGTGTGGTTTTGATTCCAAATAGAAATTGGTACATTCGTATTGTGCACCTCTAAAAACGGCTTATGGGAAAAAAGAAAAACAGAGCATCCAAAGTTGGCCTGGGTCCTGGATCTCTGGTTTATATCGGAAGCGAATCCGAAACTCCAATCAATATTCGCTACATGAATTTCAATCTCGACAAGTTTGAAGAGGGAAAGTTGAATTCAATTGCAGACTGTGCACGTTTTAAAAATACCGATACTATTACTTGGATAGATATAGATGGGATTCATGATCCCAAGCTTATTGAGGCAGTGGGATCCTTCTTTGATGTACACGTGTTGGTTCAAGAAGACATTTTGAACTCCACAAGTCGACCAAAAGTCGAAGTGTTTGAAGATTATACATTCGTTACGCTTCGCATGCTCGACCTTCTTACGGGCGGCGAAATCAATGACGAGCAATTTTCGCTAATCATTGGGAATGGTTTTTTAATCACATTCCAAGAGCGACCTGGCGATGATTTCGACGGCATCAGAGACCGCATTCGCACAGCCAAAGGCCGCGTTCGTTCCAGAGATGCGGAGTATTTGGCTTACTTGCTTCTGGACGTGGTGGTCGACAATTACATTACAGTCTCACAACAGTTTTTTGAAAAAATAGAATCGCTAGAGAGCTTAGTTATCGATAAATCGAGTGAGGCAGTCTTGTACTCCATACTTGGCTTGAGAAAAGAATTGATTCACTTCAAGAGAAGCGTTGACCCGCTCAAAGAGGCGATTAATACATTGCACAATGAGACTGAAAATGACAATGCAAAATTCTATCGCGACTTGTATGATCATATCATATATGAAAGTGAGAATCTAAGTATGTACCGTGAAATGATTGCAAACTTGCTGGATTTGCATCATAGTCGTGTAAACATCAAGACCAACGATGTAATGCGCGTCTTGACCATTATAACTACCATTTTCGTGCCCTTGACCTTTGTAGTGGGTGTGTACGGAATGAATTTTCATGACATGCCAGAGTTGTCCTGGAAGCATGGATATGGCTACGTTTGGGGACTGATGGTGTTGATTCTTTTAGGGATGATTTACTTCTTCAAAAGAAGGAAATGGCTTTAAATTAAAATAATTATTAAATCCCCTTGAAACTTAAAGGGATAACTATATTTGCGCTCCTAATTTCTATACCCCCAATACGCCGATGAAAACCAAGTATATCGACCTTATTGAACAAACATTTGATTGGCCACAAGAAGAGTTTAAGATGGATGGTGACCAATTGATGTTTCATGACATTCCTTTAATGGATTTGATTCGTCGATATGGCACGCCATTGAAATTTACCTACCTACCAAAAATCAGTAGAAATATTCAACGTGCCAAGGCATGGTTTGCGACTGCAAAAGCGGAAATCGGGTACGACGGGGAGTATCACTATTGCTATTGCACAAAAAGCAGTCACTTTAGACACGTATTGGAAACTGCTCTTCAAAACGACATTCATCTCGAGACTTCATCTGCTTACGACATTGATTTGATAAAGCGACTTGCTACTTTGAAAAAAGTAAACAAGAGTCAGCGAATCGTTTGCAATGGTTTCAAAAAAGAAGAGTACGTCAATAAAATTCTCGATCTTAAAGAAAATGGGTTTGAAGAAATTATTCCTGTCATTGACAACGAGTTTGAACTAAATCTTTTCAAAGAGAAAGCTACTTCTCCATTGAATATTGGAATTCGTATTGCAAGTGAAGAGGAGCCTAAGTTTGAATTCTATACCAGTCGATTGGGTATTGGTTATCGTTCGATAGCTCGTTTTTACAAAAAGCAAATTCACGAAGATCCAAACATGAAGCTTAAAATGCTTCACTTCTTCATCAATAGCGGAATCAAAGACACTGCGTACTATTGGAATGAATTGGTAAAATGTTTAAAGGTGTACTGCGAGCTCCGCGAGCTTTGTCCTACACTTGACAGCTTGAATATCGGCGGTGGATTCCCAATCAAAAATTCGTTGGTATTCAGTTATGATTACCAATACATGGTTACAGAAATTCTTCGTCAAATCAAGTCCGCTTGTGACGATGCTGGAGTTCCTGTACCCCATATCTACACAGAGTTTGGTTCATTTACAGTTGGTGAAAGCGGAGGAGCAATCTTCAAAATTCTTTACCAGAAAGAACAGAACGATAGAGAAAAATGGAACATGATTGACTCATCATTCATGACTACCCTACCCGACACTTGGGCGATTAACAAACGTTTCATCATGCTACCTGTCAACAACTGGAAGGAAAACTATGAACGTGTTTTCTTGGGAGGTCTGACTTGCGACAGCGATGATTATTATAACTCTGAGCAACACACCAACGCTATTTATTTGCCAAAGTATTATCCCGATCAAGACCAGTATATTGGATTTTTCAATACAGGTGCGTATCAGGAGACACTGGGAGGTTTCGGAGGAATTCACCACTGTCTAATACCATCCCCTCGACACATCTTGATTGATAAAGATGACAAAGGGAAGTTGAGATATAAAGAATTTGCGGCCGAACAGAAGCCAAAAGATGTGTTGGAAATTTTAGGTTATTACGACAAGTAATCCATGATATTTAGCATTCCTCGTTTATTACTTACCATTGGTTTTTTGGTAGCTATTATAGCATTTCATGAAGCCTATGATCAAATCACGGCGGTAATTGAGTTCCCGCCAGTATTCGAGCATACTTTCTATCGCACTGTAATCGCCTATCTAGTGGTGGAAGTGGTACGTCAAATTATTTTGATTACTTACAAAATCCAAAACCCCAATCTCAGAAGAGACAACTTCACTATTGGCGTAAGCCATATTTCTAAAATCATTTATTTCGCCATGTCTTTGGCGATTTTACTTTCTCTTTTCAATATTTCCATAAAAGAAGCATTTACTACGCTTTCGCTTATAGCAGCGGCTGTTGTACTGATGACCAAAGATTACATTTCAAACCTCATCAATGGAATGTATCTGACTTTTGTGAAAGTAGTTTCAATAGGCGATCAAGTATCGATAGATGGCAACAAAGGAAAGATTCTGGATATTACCCTCACCAACGTTCATTTGCTCAATGATGATGATGACATTGTTTATATTCCAAACAACAAAGTCTTTTCATCAGAAATCATCAATTACACGCGTCGCGATTTAAAGAAAACGAGTATAGAATTTGAAGTTGACGTTAACAAATTGAGTGATATTGAAAAACTGGAGAATCAGCTAATCGCTATGTTGGAACCTCACAAGTCAGAGATTCAGCCTGGAACAATGAACTTGAAGACCGTAGCTGTAAAGCAGGAATACATTCAACTTAAGTTTCAATATGTGCTGAATGAGCCGTTAAATAAAGAGTTGGATAAAAAAATCAGAAAGTTCTTTATCCGAGGTTTGGTGCGCCTTCTCCATGAGAAAAATTTCACTTCATAATTTTTTTTTCAAAAACATTAAAAAAGGTATCAATTTGAAGAATTGATTTTTTTAATATTTGCCGAAGAATTCAAATCAAAAAACTACCTTAGTAGAACAAACAAATAAGTAATGGGTAAATACGCATCAATCCGTGAGTTCATGTCTAGCAATTATCTGCACTTCAATGCTGCAGCAATGGTAGACGCGGCCAAGGGTTACGAAGCTCACCTCACAGAAGGTGGAAAAATGATGATCACATTAGCAGGTGCAATGTCAACAGCTGAGCTGGGCATTTCATTGGCAGAAATGATTCGTCAAGGAAAAGTAGCTATCATCTCTTGCACAGGGGCAAACCTTGAAGAGGATTTGATGAACCTTGTAGCTCACGACCATTACAAACGCGTTCCTAACTACCGCGACCTTACTCCTCAAGAAGAATGGGATCTATTGGAAAAAGGCTGGAACCGCGTTACTGACACTTGTATTCCAGAAGAGGAAGCTTTTCGTCGTTTGCAAAAGCACATCCACCAATTGTGGAAAGAAGCCGATGATAAAGGAGAAAGATACTTTCCGCATGAGTACATGTACAAAATGATAATGAGTGGTGTACTTGAGCAGTACTATCAAATTGATCCTAAGAATTCATGGATGATTGCTGCTGCAGAGAGAAACCTTCCTATCATTGTTCCAGGGTGGGAAGACAGCACGATGGGAAATATTTTCGCTTCATATTGTATTAAAGAAGAATTGAAACCTTCTACAATGAAAAGCGGTATAGAATATATGACTTGGTTGGCCAAGTGGTACACTGAAAACAGCGCTGGCAAAGGTGTTGGATTCTTCCAGATTGGTGGCGGAATCGCGGGTGACTTCCCGATTTGTGTTGTACCAATGCTTTACCAAGATATGGAAATGCACGACGTACCTTTTTGGAGCTACTTCTGCCAAATTTCTGATAGCACCACAAGCTACGGAAGTTACAGTGGAGCTGTGCCAAATGAGAAAATCACTTGGGGAAAACTAGACATAACTACCCCAAAGTTTATTATAGAAAGTGACGCAACGATTGTTGCTCCATTAATTTTTGCTTGGTTATTAAATCATTAATCTGCGCCCCATGGCACTAAAGCGTATTATCAAGGATTACAAAACGCTCGGTAAGGAGCACATTGATTTGATCAATGAACACTATCCTAATGGCTTTGAAAATGACAACTTGGTGTCTTTCACCACTCCAAAAGGTCAGTTCATCAAGGCGTTGGAAATTAAGACCGACGACACCATCTATCTCTTCAAGATTGACAAAAACATGGAAGTCGATGAAGAAGAAAACAATGACAATGATGGATTGTCGATGGGTGAGTTTGACAACTTCAAAGGAGACGACTCTGGAGATTCTTCTTCAGACGATGACGACGATGATGATGACTCAGATAACGACAACGCCGACGAAGATGATGGCGATGACGACTAGTCTCAATAAAATTTCATAAAAAAAACGTCCCGATAGTTTTCGGGACGTTTTTTTTTGAATCTTTATTCCATGACATTCTTGAAACAATTTAACATCGGCTTTTCTACTTGGAGCAAATCATGGTCCTTCATTAGAAAAAATGGCCTCTCCCATTTCTTTATTTACCCGATCCTCGTAAGTGTAACACTCTTTTTTGGTACGACACGGATAATAAAAATGATGATTGAAACACTTATGACTTGGGTTAATGAGTATTTCGGAGTAATAGAAGGTGATGCCTTCGATTCATTCACAAATTTCTTTGCACAGCTCGGGACATCTATTATTGAAATTTCAGCTTGGGCTTTGAGCTTGATTGTTTTTTGGAAAATTTCAAAGTATGTAACGCTCGCTTTGATGTCACCAGTGATGTCTTTATTGGCTTCAAGAGCGCAAGAAAAAATCAATGGAGAAACCATTCCGTTCAACTTTCATGATTTTATATCTGACATAGGAAGAGGTGTAGCACTTTCATTCAGGAACCTCTTTGCTGAACTAGGAATGAACTTGCTACTTTTCCTTATCAATGTGATTGTAGGCTTCGTTTTTGCTCCATTGGACCTTATACTTTCACCTCTCAGTTGGGTTATTTCCCTTCTAATTAGTGCGTACTATTCGGGCTTTTCTACAATGGACTATGCCATGGAAAACAAAAGGTATTCGTATTCCAAAAGTGTAAAGTTTATTCGAAAAAATTCTGGATTGGCTGTTGGAAATGGATTGCCTTATGCATTGCTTTTTAGAATCCCATTTTTCGGACCAAGTTTAGTCATTGTGACTTGCACAGTGGCTGGAGTGCTCATCTTAAATAATACAGAAGCGCACAATAAAATCGATTAATGACGAACGACTAATTTCTTTTGAATGACTTGATTTTGCAAATTGATTTGCACTTGATATACGCCATTAGGAAGACTACTAACATCCAAGTAAGGCAATTCCGGATGATAAACTGAAACCTTTCTTCCTGACATATCAATAAGACTAACACTCAAAACTGAATTGTCTGTCTCATTTTGAATGTAAACGAATCCTTGAGCTGGATTTGGGAATAGATGAACTTCTATAACATCATTTTTCTCCGTTGCTTCTTCATAAAATATGGGGAAAAAGCCTTGTGTTTCCACTTTATCAACGCCAGATGGATTCAGGAAAGGAGCAAAATCTGTCCACGCATTCGCCAAAAGTCCAAAGTAATCACTGCCCTCGCCATTGCATTTTGAATTTCCTCCAACGAGAGCGCCACACAACATTCCTTCCGCATTGAAAATTGGGGAGCCTAAACTACCCACAAAAGTATTTCCTTCATCCCATTGCGCTACGGGAGCCACAGTAAGTCCTTCCCAGGTTAGCGTATTCAATCCACCAGCGTATTCAGAAACACTTTGTCTTCTTCCAAATGCGTGTTGAATAGTAAAATAATGATCTACGGATGGTGTTGACTTATTCCAACCAGAAAGATAAACTCCCCAAGATGTTTTAGGCAGTTCTTTCACTTGAAGAAGTGCCAAGCCCGTTTCTTGATTTTCAACCAAAACTTCTGCTCCACTTAAAGCATTATCCCAACATTTGAATCCGAGTCCTACCGTTGAAGGTTCACAGCTTACGCTATTATTTACTACAAAAACCCATGAATCGGGATTACCTATTAAAGCTGTAGAAGCTGTAAGAAGCAATGGCTCACCATCGCCAATAGTATTGTTTACCAAATTACCAGTGGCCACTCTTTGACCGCCGTCCACTAACATCAAAATCGAACTTGATTTTAAGCTGAGTAGTTGTTCATTTGCATTGGTTGGAAACTCTTCGAAACATGAGAATTCATTGAATTGCGGAACAGAAAGAGTTTTGTAGCCTTGAGCAATATTGTCGATTTGAATTTCACCTTGCCCGCGCACCGCAAATGGTTCGAAGTACTCTATAATAACTTCACCTCCTGCCATTGGCAATGTGGGAAATTCAGAATTGAAACAATTATTTCTACTTGTAAGTGGACCGATATAATCCGATTGATCTTCAGAATAAATGTATAGTCTTGCTCCTGCGGGAATATTTAATGTCTTGAAAATTACATTCAAAGATAAAGCCTGTTCAGAGCTTAAGCCTAAAGCCCAAATGCGATCACCATTGTTAAGGGTGGTCCATCTACCACAATTAGAAAGATTGTAATTTACAGGAGTACTTATTGCAAATCGGTACGGTAGCGTTTTGATCGCCTGGTCTGCATCATCTTGAGATAATAATGAAAGCACATCAAATTCTGGAAGTGTTCTCCAAATACTAGGAGTGATTGCACCAGGCTCGACTCCCCATGTCAAGGGAGTTCCAGTCTTTTCAATTTGCGCACAAATCGAAGAAGACAGGAAGATAAAGAGTATGGCGGTATATCGTAACACTGATTTTGTTTAACTCAAGGTTATGTAAATATAATGATTCTCATGTAATTCTGTTAAAAAAATCGACTTAAACCCATTTCCAAACGATAAAAATGAGGCAACCTTTTTACTAAAAAAAGTATCATTGTAAAAGAAAACATTACACTATGAAGATTCTATACACCTTATTCATTCTTGCACTTTCATTTTCAGCCTATGCTCAACCTACTGAATGTACTGCCATTCCTGATGGAGTTGACTTTGGCGAATGTGCGATGCCGCTAGGTATTGCCTACTTCGAAAACCAAGGTTGCGTTATGATTTCTGGTTGTGATTATACTGGGTCTGATGGAATTGACTACACAGGTTATTTCTATGAGTCTATAGAAACGTGTCAAAGCAATTGTGAAACTAGCTGCAATGAGATTCCCGGCGACATCGATTTCGGACTTTGCGACATGGTATTGGGCATTGCTTACGTTGAAAATCAAGGCTGCGTCACTGTTTCTGGCTGCGGATTTGTTGCCTCAGACGGAGTAGACTACACCGACTATTTCTTCGCCGATGAAGAGTCTTGCGAAAGCGCTTGCGACGACTGCGTTGATCCAAGTCTGATCAATCCAGACATCATTTGTATTTCCGTGTGGGATCCCGTTTGCGGTTGTGATGGCATTACTTACTCGAACTCTTGTCATGCAATAAATTACGGCGGTGTTACTTCTTATACAGGAGGTGAATGTATTACGTCAGTCATTGAGCACCCAGAGAGCTATGTTTCAGTATTTCCTAATCCTATCGAAGGAGTATTCACCGTTTCATCTCATGCTGCCTTGCCAATCAAAACCATTGAATTAGTAGATGTAACCGGGAAAATCGCTATGTCACAAAGCGGCTTTAGTTCTTCGCTATTAAATATTGATGGAACTTCGTTAGCAAGTGGGATTTACATGGTCAACATTTCTTTTGAATCAACTGCAAAACCGGTAAGCATAAAAATTCTAAAGTGATTTTTTATTAAAGAAAAACAGCACTACTAAAGGAGCAAATAGCAATTCAGTAATCACACCAATAATTAACGTGGTAGTGATGAGGAGTCCTATGTAAAACGTTCCCATAAAATTGGAGAATATAAGCGTCACAAAACCGCCACATAAGATAAGGGTGGTAATGATCATAGCTTTTCCAGTAGTCAAAAAAGTACGCTTCACAGCATACTGAACTGACTTCCCTTCTCCTAACAATGTTCTAACTCTAGCGAGAAAGTGAATGGTATCGTCCACGGCGATGCCAAACGCTATATTGAATATAATCGATGTACTTACCTTAATGGGAATCCCCGTGAATCCCATTATTCCGGCGACTAATACTAACGGTATAATATTCGGAATAATCGTTAGGAAAAACATGCGCCACGACTTGTAAATAATCGACATAATAAGACCGATTGCAAAGACAGATAGCAATAAATCTAACACCAGATTTTCAACTAAATACTTATTGTTTAAATCAATGAGTTGAGCAGTGCCCGTCACCTTAACCTTCATGGAACCCTTAGGAAAATGATTTGAAACATATTCCGCTAATGCAGCATTTTCAGATTCATAATGAAGCCTACCTACATCTCCTACCTTTCCGCTTACTCGAAGCACATTAGTGCTATCGTTGTAATACAGGTGTACCAATTGAGCGACTTGTTTTTTGCGCAGCATTCTTTTAATTAACCTCAAACCTCTTTCATCTGGCAATTGATAAAACTCATTGTTTCCTTGATGCAATGAGCGGTTCATTGACTTCACTATTGTCGCAAGAGAAATCAAACTTCCTACTTCATACTCCTTTATTAAATAGTCATCTATAGAATCTACTTTCGATAAAAAAGACAATGTAAAAACATCCATTCCTTTTTCTGGAGTGATTGCCATTTCGAAAGGTCTAACACCTGAAAAGTGATCTTCCATGTATCGAAACTCTTGTTTCAAAATGTGATCATCCTTTAGATCCTCCAACATGTAGTTATCAACTTTCAGCAGGTATATACCAATCAACCCAAAGCCTACGACTACTCCTCCTCCTATAAAAATCCTAATTCGATTTCTTAAGATCCATTGAAATGAAATGTGTAATTTCTCAGTCCAAAAATCATCTTTAGTGCTAAACGTTATCAAGCGAGTGGGCTTGCTCAAAAACAAGATTGCAGGTAAAACGGAAAAGGTCAGTCCATAAGCAAGCAATACTCCAACAGATATATAAATACCAAAATCACTGATTGGTTTTATATTAGAAAGTACCAAGGTGAAAAAGCCTATAGATGTTGTAAGAGCTGTAAGAAATGTAGCAAGTCTGATACTCTTAAAGGCATATCTAATGGCTTCGTTTTTGGACTTACCGTTGCGTAATTCTTGAAGGTATTTCGTTAACACATGAACGCTATCACTCATTCCCACCACAAAAATTATAGTAGGCAAAACAGTAATCATGAGATCAATATTCTTTCCTATTAATTTCATAAAGCCCATAGTCCAAAGAATAGACATGAGCACAATCAAAGTAGGAACGATAATTCCTATTCCAGATCTGAAAGCAATAAAGAGAAAAATAATAGTGATGATTAGGCTGATCGAAATGAACATGATCAATTCCTGGATCATCATTTCTACATATAATCTCTGCCCCAATGTTCTGCCGATAACGTGCGCCTTACCGAGCTTGTAGCTATCTACCACTTGTTGCACTTGAACAGAAAGGCGATCGCCTTTATTTTTAGAAATGCCTTGCTTGTGCTTGATGTTTATAGTTGCCGCTTTAGCATCACTGCTTATAAAAAGCCCCACTAGTTCTGGCTTTGAGAATATTGTAATGGAGTCGTTGGAAAAATTCTGAATGGAATCGAGATGAATTAGAGGCACCTCCACAGAAGTGCCGAAAGATTCATAAATCCATATATCATTCAGATTGGCCAAGGAAGAAACTTCTTCTACATATTCCAGTTCCCCTAAGTCCCTAGTAAGGCGGTCCAACTCACTTAAGTACTCTTGATTGAATACGGAAGATTGACTTTCTAGTGCAACGATGATAAAATCGTTGTCGGTTTCAAACTGATTTCTGAAGTTGAGATAAAAATCTGTTTCCGTATCGTTTTGAGGGAAGAAAGCTTCGAAATCATAATCGAACTTTAACTGAAGCACTTTTACAACGCTGAATATTGTAATTCCCATTACAATCAGGAGTGTTATAAGCGCTTTGTTTCTGTTCATATGCTGGAGAAGAAACAAACATAAAGCACAAAAACAAAAAAGGCCTCACCGAAGTGAAGCCTTTTTCGAAAAGGGGACAAAATATTATTTTGTTTTAAGTAGATCACGGATTTCTGAAAGAAGAACTTCTTCTTTTGATGGCGCTGGTGGAGCAGCTGGAGCAGCTTCTTCTTTGCGCTTCATTTTGTTTATTGCTTTTACAATCATGAACATTACAAATGCTACAATTATAAAATCAATTGCCACAGTGATGAAATCACCATACTTAACAACGACAGCTTCGGAAGCTTCAGTAACAACATTTCCAGAAGCATCTTTTACTTCTGCAACTGCTTTTTTCACCTCCCAATCCATTTTTGAAAAATCTTTTCCAGAAGTAAGCAATCCCACAAGTGGCATTACCATACCTTGAACGAAAGAAGATACAATTTTGTTGAAAGCGGCTCCCATTACGAAGGCGATTGCCATGTCAACGAGATTACCTTTTAAAGCGAATTCTTTAAATTCTTTTAGCATAGTGTAAGGGTTTAATAATCAAGCGGTCAAAAATAATACAAAGACATCTTTGCCCAATTCATAGTGGTATGTTTTATAGACTAATAAAAAGGAATTAAGTCACATGTATATAGACATTCATTTTTAAACACCTTCAAACATTCAACAAGACCGCTGATTTTCAAAATCATTGAGAATAATTATGCATACATATGACTTCCCCATTGGGCTGAGCTCACCCAAATTTCGTGAGCTAAATTCACCACACCACTTTAAAAATATATCCTGAAAAACAAAAAGGGCCGTCTTTTCAGACAGCCCTTTTTAAGTTTTATCTATAAAATTCGATTATTTATCGTCTTTTACTTCTTCGAAGTCAACATCAGTTACTTCAGTGTCGTTAGCTGCTTGTCCATCTGGTTGACCTTGAGTTGCACCTTCCGCATTTGAGGCGTTGTACATATCTTGGCTAGCCGCTTGGAATACTTGATTCAAATGATCCATTGATGATTTGATTTGATCCAAGTTCTTTTCAGCATGCGCCTTTTTCAAGTTTTCTAACGCCGCTTCAATTTCTGATTTCTTGTCAGCTGGAAGTTTTTCACCAAACTCTTTCAAGTTTTTCTCTGTTTGGAAAATCAATGAATCTGCTTGGTTTACAACATCAGCTTCTTCTTTCGCTTTCTTATCTGCTTCTGCGTTAGCTTCTGCTTCACGCTTCATCTTCTCAATTTCTTCTTTTGAAAGTCCGCTTGAAGCTTCAATTCTAATCGACTGAATTTTATTGGTAGCCTTGTCTTTAGCACTTACGTTGATGATACCGTTAGCATCAATATCGAAGATAACTTCTACTTGCGGCACACCTCGAGGTGCTGGTGGAATTCCATCCAAGTGGAATCTACCGATAGTTCTATTATCTCTTGCCATTGAGCGCTCCCCTTGCAACACATGGATTTCAACACTTGGTTGATTGTCGCTAGCTGTACTAAACACTTCCGACTTTTGAGTTGGAATTGTAGTATTTGCATCAATCAACTTGGTGAATACACCACCCATTGTTTCGATACCCAATGAAAGTGGAGTAACATCAAGAAGAAGTACATCTTTCACTTCTCCAGTAAGTACACCACCTTGAATCGCAGCTCCGATAGCCACCACCTCATCAGGATTCACACCCTTGCTAGGCTCTTTACCGAAATATTTTTTAACTGCATCTTGAATTGCTGGGATACGAGTTGATCCACCAACAAGAATCACCTCATTGATATCTTTAACAGAAAGACCTGCGTTTTTCAAAGCAGTTTCGCACGGAGCGATTGTTCTTTGAATCAAGCTATCCGCCAATTGCTCAAACTTCGCACGGCTAAGCGTCTTAACCAAGTGCTTAGGAATTCCATCAACAGGCATGATGTATGGCAAGTTGATTTCAGTTGATGTTGAACTTGAAAGCTCGATTTTCGCTTTCTCAGCAGCTTCCTTCAATCTTTGAAGAGCCATTGGATCTTTTGTCAAATCGATATTTCCATTCTCGTTCTTGAACTCTTGTACCAACCAATCGATGATTACTTGGTCGAAGTCATCACCACCAAGGTGAGTGTCTCCATCTGTTGAAAGCACTTCGAAAACGCCATCTCCCAACTCAAGTACTGATACGTCGTGAGTACCACCACCGCAGTCGAAAACAACAATTTTCAAATCTTGTGCATTCTTATCAAGACCATAAGCCAACGCCGCTGCAGTAGGCTCGTTGATAATTCTTTTCACTTTCAATCCAGCTACTTCACCAGCCTCTTTTGTTGCTTGGCGCTGCGCGTCATTGAAGTATGCAGGAACAGTGATCACCGCTTCTGAAACCTCGTGACCAAGATAGTCTTCAGCTGTTTTCTTCATCTTTTGAAGAACCATTGCTGAGATTTCTTGTGGAGAATAAAGTCTGTCGTCAATTTTAACTCTTGGAGTATCGTTGTCTCCTTTTACTACCTGATAAGGAACGCGTGAAGCCTCTTTTTCAGACTCAGTAAAACTAGTACCCATAAATCTTTTGATAGAGTAGATAGTTTTAGTTGGGTTTGTAATCGCCTGACGCTTTGCAGGATCACCCACCTTTCTTTCTCCCCCATCTACGAAAGCTACTACTGAAGGAGTAGTGCGCTTCCCTTCACTGTTTGCAATAACCACTGGTTCGTTACCTTCCATCACTGCTACGCAGCTGTTGGTCGTTCCAAGGTCAATTCCTATAATCTTGCTCATTTCTAATTTGTTTACTTTTTTAACTCGTCGCCCATTTGTCAATCTTAATGCCATCAAGAAAAAAACTGCCACAAATGCAATTTTGTCAGTTTTTACAATAATCCTCAAGTCAAAAGGTGTCAAAAGCATCATGAACACCCTGAATTCATTGTAAAAACTGACATAAAAAAAGCCCCTTCTTTCGGAAGGGGCTTCTATCATCAAAATTCAATGATTATTTTTTAGCTGGTGCTTTGTCATTCACCACTGGCTTTTCGCCAGTATTCGTTCTTTCTACTGGTTTACCGGCATTTCTTTCTTGTCTTTTAGACTTGATGCGGTATTCCAAAATTAGATGCGTTTCACCCTTTGGACCTTCGCCAATTGTGTAACTGCTCACATACTTATATCCTAAGGTAGCCATGAATGTCAACGCATCTGGTACATTAGTAAACTGACGCTTGCGAGCTTCTCCGATTTGTTCAATCAAAACTTTATCTTCCAAGCTATTCATTCCTTCTTTTCCAAATTCTAAACGAATTACAGAGCCACCCATATTGTTTTGAGTGATAATAATTTCGCCGAAAATAACCTCTAGACCTTCTGAATTAGCTGCAGGAGCCATCTCAGTCTTTTTACTTGGATCTTGCTTATCTGTTTGTGTTGCAGATAGTCTTGTTTGTGAAAAAGCAGCAACTGGCGCAGCTAGCATAACAAACATCGCGATTTTCTTCATCATATTCATTAAGGATTAATTAGGTCCAAATTTAGCCAAACATGATGCCATTCAACCTAATGATTCGTTAAACCATTACTTTTTTTTATCAAAATTGACTTTCTCCCCATCTTTGCGCCATGTCTGACGCCCTTTTCGAAACATTTCATTTTCTAAAACACAAAATCAACGGTAAATGGAGACACGGCGTTCATTCACCACTGGTCTTTCACCTTACTTCAGAAATCCTGAGAAAGGATCGTGTATTTAATGACTTTAAAGAATTAGATCAATTAAGATCACAACTGCTTCGAGACAATAGCATACTCCAAGTAGAAGATTTCGGTGCTGGAACTAGAGGAAGGCAGTCCAAAACAAGACTTGTGAAATCAATTGCCCAAAAAGCCGTAGCGCCAAAGGTTCAAGCTGAAGCCTTGTACAAATTGGTCAATTCTTTCAGCCTCAGTCCATCTTAGAATTTGGAACAAGCCTTGGACTTACCTCACTATACATCGCTAAAGCAGCACCTCAATCCGAAATAATATCTGTAGAAGGATCGAAAGAAATAGCAAATTTCGCCAGCACACTATTTGCAAAACAAGCCGTCAAAAACGTTCGAGTAGTTCATCAAAAATTTGATGAATTCATTTCAACCGATCTAGAAAAAGAACAGAAATTCGACTTGATTTACATTGACGGTAATCACACCTATGACGCCACTGTGAAGTACTTTCTAGAATTGTTGAATCATGTAAATGAAAATACATGGTTTGTATTTGACGACATTTATTGGTCTAGAGGCATGAACAGAGCATGGCTCGAGATCATCAACCATGAAAGAGTGAGTCTCTCCATGGATTTTTTTCATTTTGGTGTAATCATGCTTCAACCTAGAATGACCAAAGAGCATTTTAAGCTCAACGGATTACTTTCTTTCTAGATCTTCCAATCGGCGTATGATGTCTGGAAGTTTCCTAAATCCGACATAGCTCTTTTTGTAGTCCATGATAGAAAAGGCAGGCGAACCTTGGATAATGGTATTCGGTTCTTTGATGTCAGCACCCACTCCACTTTGCGCAGCAATTTTTGTTCCCTCCGCTATTGAGATGTGCCCAACGATTCCGACCTGGCCACCAATCATACAATTCTTTCCTATTTTGGTAGAACCTGCAATTCCTGTCTGTGCGGCGATGACTGTGTTCTCTCCAATCTCCACGTTGTGGGCAATTTGAATCAGGTTATCAATCTTCGCTCCTTTGCGAATGATTGTCGATCCCAATGTCGCTCTATCAATTGTTGTATTTGCTCCTACCTCCACATGATCTTCAATAATCACATTTCCAATCTGTGGAACTTTAGCATAGTTGTTTTCCGAATTTGGTGCGAATCCGAAGCCATCACCACCGATGATCACACCAGCATGAAACGTGCAGTGATTTCCTATTTTACAATCGGCATAAATTTTCACTCCTGCGTGCAGCAATGCTCCTTCACCAATGAGTACATTTTCGCCGACATAGCTGCCTGCATAAAGCACCGAATTGTCTCCAATTACAGCGCCCTCGCTCACAACACAGAATGGACCTATGTAAACATTATTTCCAACTTTCGCAGAAGCTGCCACCGAAGATTGCACATCAATTCCTGCTTTAGGCTTCTTCAAATTATTATAAGCTTCAAGTAGTTTCGCAAATGCTGTGTAAGCTTCTTCTACTCGAATTAAAGTTAGCGTGCCTGGAATTTCTTTTTCAGCTTTGAATGAATTTGAAACTATTGCGATACTCGCTTTTGTTTCATAAATGAATGCTTCATATTTCGGATTAGCAAGAAAGGTAAGCGTGCCAGGTGTGCCTTCTTCAATCTTAGAAAGGTTGTTCACTTCCACATCACCATTTCCTTCTACTGTACCGCCGAGCATTCCGGCTATCTGTTGTGCTGAAAATTTCATAATGCGAATATAGTTTTTCAGTGTTATTTACTTGCAATTTTAGCATTTAACGCCGTCAAATCCTCGAAAAAACTTGGATATGACTTCGAAACGCATGAAGAGCCATTTATTGTGATTTTATCTCCACCAAGTCCTAAAATGGCTGCTGCCATTGCGATTCGATGATCATTGTGGGAATTCAACTGTGCCGATCGAATATGTCCGGGGTAGATCAGCATTTCATCATCTCGAACCGTAATTTTAATTCCTGCCTTTCCAAACTCTTCCTTTAGTGCCTTGCTTCGATTGCTTTCTTTATGCTTCAAACGTTTAGCTCCTTTCAAAACAGAAACACCATTAGCAAAAGCGGCAAGCGCAGCCAATGGAGGCATCAAGTCAGGGCAGTCGGAAGCGTCGAATTCAAATGCTTGAATCTCACTTTCCCGAATAAAAATTCCTTCTTTTTTAATTTCAAACGAAACGCCCGCAAGCTTTAATGCATCCAGTATCTTACTATCTGCCTGTGTTATATCAAAGGATAAATTGGTAACAAGAATTCCGTTCTCCGCAGCCACAGCGCCTGCTACAAGCAGAAATGCAGCACCACTCCAATCTCCAGGAACATCCGCCTTAATTGGAATGTAGGTTTGATTGGGAGCAATTTTGAATTTTTCAAACTGTTCGTTTGAGGTTTCAACACCAAACATTTTCATCACTTCTATCGTCATTCTCACATAAGGAATGCTCTTCAAATTTGAAACGTTTAGTAAACTCTCATGATCTGCCCTTGGCAACGCCATTAGCAGTCCCGTTAGAAATTGTGACGAAAGACTCCCATCCAAATCCGCTTTTCCACCTTGAAGCGGTCCGTGCACTTTTACAGGCAGCTTCCCCTTTTTTGTTTTACACTTTGCACCAAGTGCAGGGATCACTTGATCAAACTCGGTGAATGGTCGAAGCAATAGACTACCTTCCCCTTCCACTAATATTTCTTCATGGTAAAGTGCAGCGATGGGCGTGAACATCCGCGAAGCCAAACCTGATTCGCCGCAAAAGATCTGGTCTTTTGGGTTTCGAATTCCGTTCTGAAAATTTTGAGGAAAGCCACCCTTGATGGTGATGTCATTTTGATTGGTGGTAATCACTGCGCCCAATTGCTGAGCAACTTGAAGTGCCGCTTGGCAATCCGCGCTCTCAGGATAATCGGCGATGAAACTTTCGCCTTTTGCCAACAGTGCTCCCGCAACCATGCGTTGTGCTATACTTTTACTTCCCGGAGCTTTTATCGTTCCAGTGAGAATAGAAGGATATACGTCTTTTTTCATTCCTATTTTCTACCAAGGTAGATGCTTGCAATTCCTCCGGAAAGAGAAATGCACTTCGTTTCTCGATAGCCAATTTTATTCATTATTTCTACAAACTTTTCACCATCAGGAAAAGCATCAACAGATTCTGGCAAATAAGTATAAGCTCGAGCATCTTTTGACACCAACTTTCCAATTGTGGGCATCACATATTTAAAGTAAAATTTAAATCCTTGTTTCACTGGAAATTTTTTGGGCTTGGAAAATTCCAAAACAATACCCAAAGCTCCTGGTTTCAATACACGGTGCATTTCGGTAAGGCCTTTTTCTAGATTTTCAAAATTTCTCACTCCAAACGCTACGGTGTATCCATCAAAGTAATCGCTTTCAAAAGGCAGGTTTTCTGAATCGCCTTTTTTCAATTCAATTTTATCATCCCATCCTTTTTCATGGATTTTCTTTCGACCTACCTCAAGCATTCCTTCACTGATATCCACTCCAATAATTTTATCAGCGCCCAAGTTCATGCGCACAGCTTCCATCGCAAAGTCTGCTGTACCGGTAGCTATATCCAATACCAATTTTGGGTTTTCTTTCTTTAAAATTCGAATTGCTTTTTTTCTCCAAAGAATATCAATTCCCATTGAAAAAAAGTGATTCAAAAAATCATAACTATGAGCGATGTTGTCAAACATTTGTTCAACTTCAACTTTCTTTCCTGACTGATTGTATGGCTTGACTGATGTGCCCATTCTATTTTTTATAAAAACTAATTACTCTTCTTTTTTATCCAACAATTGTTTCTGCCTCTGGGTATTTGAACTTTTGCTGAACAAATTTCCCTGCTAGTGCAAACGCTATGGTGAATGTACCTACACGTCCAACAAACATGCTACCAATGATAATGCACTTTCCTGTTTCAGAAAGAAATCCGGTAACACCAAGTGATAAACCTACTGTACTAAACGCGCTCACTTGTTCGAAAACCAAATCGGTAATGGTGAAGCCCGGCAAAGACAAAAGTTGCCACTCAGAAACACTCAACAACATAATACCAACGAAGTTCATTATAACATAGATTATTGCGATGCTGTAAGCACTGCTTTTGAGGTTTGGACCAATCGTTCTTTTCCACAGTACCGCTCTTTGTTGGCCTGTCATTACAGCTCTAACATCCGCCCAAATAATAGCGAGACTAGAGGTTTTGATACCACCTCCTGTTGAAGTACTACTCGCCCCAATATACATTAGCGCAACAATGAACATGATAGAGGGCACTGAGAGTGCTCCGTAATTCACGGTATTGAAACCTGCAGTTCTAGGGGCTACCGCTTGAAACACTGCTTCAGTAATTTTACCAAAGAGACTATGCTCTGCGAGGGTGTTATTTTTTTCAAAAATGAAAATCAAGACAGTACCAATCAGCACCAACCAAATAGAAACATAAAGCGCGATTTTGGTACTGAATTCAATTTGCTTCCATGGAAATTTAAGTCGCTCTCTGAGTCGTTTTGGTTCAAATAAGTCAAATATCGCAAGGATACCTAATGAGCCAAAAAATATCTGAATGATCAACACCCAATGCACTAGATAATTGAAGCGAACTGCTCCTTCATAGAATCCATTTGAGAATAAACTTATTCCGGCATTATTGAATGCGGAAATGCTATGAAAGATGGAGTAGAAAATTCGCTCTCCATTATCAAACCATTGAATATTGGGATCCCATAAATAATAAATGGCCACAGCACCGCCCAATTCAATCATCAGTGTCCAAAGCAAAACTTTGCCTAGCATTCCACTCGCCGATAGAATATTATTTTTTGCAACAAAGCCTTCAATCACCTGGTGATGTCTCACCCCAACACCTACCTTACTCATCAACGATAAAAATCCACCAAAGGCGATAATATTTGTTCCTCCAAGTTTGATCAAAGCGAGAATTACAAACTGACCCTTGAAGGTGAAATCAACGTGCGTGTCCATCGTCATGAGACCAGTTACACAAGTTGCACTGGTAGAAGTAAACAATGCATCTACGAATGAAATTCCATTCACTGTCATCTCGGGAAGCATCAAAAGAAAAGTACCAACCATGATGATTGTTACAAACGATAAAACAAAGATGATCGCTGGATTCAGACGTACCCTAGGAAGGAAATCACTGTTTCGTAAGAATTCATTGATTACAACTACAAAGAAGTAAACTTGAATAAGGACAGTACTTAATCCGGTGAAATTAGTAACTCCAATTTTTGTAAAAATGCTTTCAATTACCAGTACATCGAAGCAGGTATAACTTATCCCTTCTAGCAAAAGAAGGAACATCATAATCCCTTCAAACCATGTTCTTTTAATGAAATCAATGGGATGAAAGTCATAAACTATTCTGACCAAATAATGCAGAATGTAGAATCCAAAGGAACCCTTGATCAAATAGAATGCAAAGTTCTTGTCGTCCTCTGAAAGCTGGAAACCATAAATCCATATCATGGTTCCCAAAGCCAATAATGTTACCGCAATGCTCACACCTTTAAAGACACGCAGTACTTGTTCCTTATGTTGGAACAGCACTAAGTTTGCTCGCTCTCTAAATTGTGACCAACTCATTACAAGTGCTTTTTAGCTTCTTCGAGAAGCTTTTCTTTATCTATTGGAACTACTCCCACCTTCTCACAAACAAGTCCGCCTGCCAAATTCGCAAGGCGAGAACAATCGGCAGGATTCATCTTTTGCGCAAGTAAAAGTGCTGCAACACTAATCACCGTATCGCCTGCTCCAGAAACATCATTAATTTCTCTTTTATGCGCTGGCTCGTGAGTAAATTCTCCTGAATTCAATGTCATCACTCCCAATTCTGATAAGGTGACCATGGTAGTGTCGCATTTCATTTTTTCAGAAAGCGTCTGCATTGCTCCTTTCAAAGCATCGTTGTCGTTCTTATCGAATTCAACACCCAGTCCTTCTTTTAATTCTTTCAAATTGGGTTTGAACAGTGTGCAATTCGTGTATTCGAAAAAATTATCTCTTTTTGGATCTACTGCAGTTGGAATATTGTGTTCAATTGCCCAACCCAAAACAGTAGAAATCACCTTTGGAGTTAATACACCTTTGTTGTAGTCTTCAAAAATGATAACATCCACTTTTTTTCTTTGAATGATTTGTTGAATACAATCCAACAAATTGCGCTCATCTGTAGAAGAAAGCGGTGTTGTAATTTCATCATCTATGCGGACGATATGATGACCTTGAGCAATAACTCTTGTTTTTACAGTGGTCGGACGATTTACAGAATCAATAATTCCTTCCGTTGTAAATCCGCTTTCTTTACTAGTCTTTCTAAAAATATCACCTTTCGAACCATCACCCACAACACTGCAAATAATTGCTTTTGCTCCTAGGCTTTTCACATTCAGTGCAACATTAGCCGCTCCACCTAATCTGTTCTCTTTCTTTTGTACATGAACCACGGGCACTGGCGCTTCTGGAGATATGCGATCTACTTTTCCCCAGTAGTATGCATCTATCATTACATCTCCAATTACCAATACTGTGAGGTTCTCAAAGTTTGAAAAATATTTTTCTAATTCAGAGCTATTCATCTCTCGATTATTTCAATGCGGCAAGAGCCTTCTTAATTCTATTTACAGCTTCAATGAGTGTTTCTTCTGACGCAGCGTAAGACAAGCGAATGCAATTTGGATCACCAAATGCCTCACCCGTAACGACGGCTATCAATTCTTTCTTGAGCATATATAAACTCAAATCGGTTCCGTTGTTTACAACTGTTTCTCCATCACTTTTTCCAAAATATGCTGATACATCTGGGAAGAAATAAAAAGCTCCTTCTGGAAGATTCACTTTAATGTCAGGAATTTCCTGAAGCATGGTGTACATCAAATCTCTTCTCTTCTTGAAAACATTCACCATGTAATCTACCTCTGCTGGATCTGCTAATACCGCAGCCTTAGCAGCCATTTGTGCAATCGAATTAGCACCGCTAGTAATCTGGCCTTGCATCTTGGTGCATGCATCGGCAATCCATTTTGGAGCACCAATGAACCCAATTCTCCATCCCGTCATTGCGAATGCTTTAGAAACGCCATTTACGGTAATTGTGCGCTCATACATATTCGGCATTGATGCCATACTTGGTGACTTCCCGACGAAATTGATATGCTCGTATATCTCGTCAGAAACTACGTACAATTCTTCCTTCGAACAAATTACTGCAGCCAATGCTTCAAGTTCGTCTTTTGAGTATACACTTCCTGTAGGATTGCATGGCGAACTGTAAAGTACCAAACGCGATTTAGAAGTAATGGCGTTCTTCAATTGATCAGGTGTAATCTTGAAATCGTTCTCAATCGATGCTAAAAGTTCAACAGGTGTTCCCCCAGCAATTTTCACAATTTCACTGTAGCTCACCCAATATGGACTTGGTAGAATAACTTCATCACCTTCTTCTACGAGCGCCATGATCACATTTGCGAGCGATTGTTTTGCTCCAGTAGAAATCACGATTTGATCCGCTTTATAATCGAGATTATTGTCGCGTTTAAATTTGGTGCTTATTGCTTCACGAACATCTTGAAATCCGTTGACAGGAGGATAATGTGTGATGTTATCATCGATAGCTTTTTTTGCTGCGTTCTTGATAAAATCTGGAGTATCAAAATCGGGTTCACCAAGTGAAAGGCTGATCACTTTGTGACCTTGCTGTGAAAGCTCCCTACTCATTCTTGCCATTGCAAGGGTGGCAGACTCTGTGATTTTGGAGAGAAGAGCAGAAACTCTGCCTTCCTTTTGTTGAGTATTTTCCATTTCAGGGCAAACTTAGCTTAAATCTCCCATTCTTTGCCGGTTCGAAACACCGTTCCTTTAAAATATGCGACCGCTGTATTTTCTTGATTAAAAACGGTAATATAATAGAGACCGGTGCTTCGCGTTATATTCTGTTCGGCCACTTCCGTTCTCAGAACATCCCCTGCTTTTACGGGCTTTACGTGGCTTATGGAAGTTTCAATTGAAACCGATTGGACTCCATGACTATTACTCGCAAAAGCTAAAGCACTATCAGCCAACGAATAAGTAACTCCACCATGTGCGATGGAGAAGCCATTCAGCATTTCTTCTCTCACCGTCATCTCAAGAACGGAAATACCAGGACCATCCTCCAATCTTTTAATTCCCAACCATTTAGACATTGGGTCATTATTATACATCTTGTCCACAATTTTTGTGGCTTTGTCTTTTGGAGTCATTGTCATATCACAATATTAGTAGAAAAAGAAGAAAAAAAAGGACGATTTATACTTCAGAGAATTGAATTTCAAAGAGTTTTTTATACTCACCACCCAATTCCAGTAATTCATCGTGGCTTCCGCTTTCAATGATTTTTCCTTTCTGAACCACCATGATTTTATCCGCTTGTCGGATAGTGGATAATCTATGTGCAATTACAATACTCGTTCTTCCTTTTGTCAGTCGCTCTGTAGCTTTTTGAATGAGTACCTCCGATTCGGAATCGATGCTTGAAGTGGCTTCATCCAAAACTAAAATTTTCGGTTGATGCACATAGGCTCTGACAAATGAAATGAGCTGTCGTTGACCAACGCTAAGCTTGCCGCCTCTTTCTCCAACCACAAAATCGTAGCCTCCAGGCAGCTTTTCAATGAATTCGTGTGTGCCGATAAATTTGGAAGCTTCAATTACAGATTCTTTGGTAATCTTATCATTGTGCAAAGTGATATTGTTCATGATGGTGTCATTAAACAAAAAAACATCTTGCAACACAAGACCGATTTCCGAGCGAAGCTCGGAAAGTTGAATATCCTTCAATTCATGTTGGCCGATTGAAATTCTACCTTTTTGATAATCGTAAAACCTGTTTAGCAAACTCGCTATTGAGGATTTACCAGCTCCTGTAGCACCCACGAAGGCAATAGTTTCGCCATGCTTTATTCTAAAACTAATATCCTTCAACACCCAGTCTTCATCTATGTATGCGAACCAAACATTTTCAAAAACCACATCTTCATTTTCGATGTTTAGCACTTTCCCATTGTCTTCTGGGCGTTCTTCAGTATCAAACACTTTAAACACTCTTTCTGCATTCACCACACCCATTTGAAGTACATTAAAATTATCAGCCATTTGCCTTATTGGTCTGTACATCATATTGATGAATGTTGAAAATTCCAGAATCAATCCTGGTGTTATTTCATCTGAAAGTGACTCATGTAGTCCCCACCATATAAGCAGCGCCACGGACCCAGCTGATAATAACTCCACAACTGGAAAAAACACAGAATACGCCCAAATCCCGCGAATATGAGCATCTCTGTGCTCTTTATTGATTTTATCAAACTTCTCTTTTTCTCTTGCTTCTCTATTGAAAATTTGAACAATATTCATCCCCGTTACGTGCTCTTGGATGAAAACATTGATTCTCGCCACTTCATTTCTCACATCATTAAAGGAACGCTTTACTGCTTTTTGAAATATTCTTGTAGCGTATAGTAAAATAGGAATTGGAATTAAAACGATAAGCGTCATTTTCCAATCGAGGTAGAGCATGAAACCAATGATGACTATTAATTTCAAGATATCCCTTCCAATGTCTAATAGTCCTACCGAAAACACTTCAGCAATGCCATCGATATCGCTTATCAGTCTTGTTACAAATTGCCCCACAGGAGTCTTATCAAAATAACTCAACTTAAATTTTACAACATGCTTATAAAGTTGAGCACGCAAATCCATAGTAATGCTCTGAGCTACACGATTGGCCACCATTGTCTGATAGTATTGCAAAATGGCTTCAATAAAAATGAAACCAATAAACAGCATGGCGTAATTGAATACTCCTTGATAATTTCCATTAGGAACTTCTTCGTCTATAATATGCCGAAGTTGCTCGGGCCGAATAGGACTGAGCAGGGCTATGATGATTACCAATGCGGCAGTAACAAAGAAAGCAGACCTATAGGGCTTACTTTGACCGTAAAGTCTTTTAAAAATTTTCCATTCAAAAGCTTTTCCGCTTGCACTCATTCCTGCTCCTCCCCTACCGAATGTTCGTTCGGTATAAATAGTTTTTTCTTAGGGACAGGAATCAAACTTGGATCATACCCATTTTCCGTGATGTATGGATATACTATTTTAGAAAGAAATAAGCCTTCTGGTCTCGCACTATCGCCAGCTTTATTTCTATCTGCCATTTCGATAATCTCTGCAAATTGCTCATAAGATGTCTTTCCTCTCCCCACGTCCATGAGGGTTCCAACAACAGCTCTTACCATATTTCGCAGAAAGCGATCGGCAGTAATATGAAATGTAAATTGATCACCATTTTGCACCCAATAGGCTTTCCGAACGTCACAAATAGTTGTTTTTTGACCACCTCCTGTGCGACTGAATGCCCCGAAGTCACCTTGCTTAATCAGAAGTTCACATGCCTCATTCATTTTATCAAAATCCAATGGAGTTGAGCAATAGGTAGAGAAATGTCTGTAGAATGGTCTTCTTACATAATGCATGTGATACTCGTAGGATCTTTCGATGGCATCATATCTTGTATGCGCCGTTTCATGCACGGGGAACATTTCATAAACTGAAATTGCTTTTGGCAAAACGTGTCCCAATCGAAACATTAGCAATTCAATATCCACTTCATCCACTTCTGGATTAAAATGCATGTAGAAATCTTTCGCATGGACTCCAGAGTCTGTTCTACCACAGCCCGTGGTGATCACTTTTGGAAGTCTGAGAATTTTGGCCAACCACATTTCCATTTCGTCTTGCACAGTGTTTTTGCAAGTTTGTCTTTGCCAACCATGAAAGCTGGTACCATCGTATGCGAGTCGAATGAAATAGCGTTGATACATAGTGCAAAAAAAAGGCGCTTTTTTCAAAGCGCCTTCCAATTATTTGTAAAATCTTATTTCTGTATGTGTTTTGTCACAAATACTTCTCCATTCAATGACAGGTGAACGAAGTAATTTCCGCTTGAAAGTCTTGATAAATCAAATGTTTCAGAATAATTTCCAGCAAACATATTTTGGTTCATTAGGTTTGCCACGCGTTTTCCGGTAAGATCATATACTTCAGCAGTCAGGTATCCAGATTTTGGTAAGGAGAAATTCATGCGAATTTCACTTGTGAATGGATTTGGGAAAACTTCAATTGAAGCTGCTGCTTGCTGCTCATCAACTGATGTAACTGATGAAGGAGTAACTACTAGTGACATATTGTAAATAAAGTCACCAGAGTCGGAACCATTGCCATTCGCAGCATTACCAGCACAATAAAAAGTTATGTTTCCTACATCCGTGCTTGGCGCTGTCCAAGTAAAGGTGAAGGTGTGACTATTTGCTGAAGCTCCGCCATTCAAATTGTGCGTTACACTTTTTCTATTGAATCCGCTCACCATTTTTGTTGCAATATGGCTTCCAGCACCAGCTACAAGTGTTCCTGCATTATCGCCGTTTGATTTGAGGGCTTCAAAGCAAAGTCCGAAAAGACTGCGACCTGATTGACCTACTGTTACAGAAACAGTGTAAGTCTGTCCAGGAACATATTCCCAATTGGTAAGTTCTGGAGCAGAAATTTCTAAAGTGCCGCCCTGACTATTGATTGCACTTCCGGTGTGGCATCCAGAAGTATTACATGTTTGCTCGCCAGGAGCTCCAGTAAATCCCGCCTTTCCGTTATCATCATCGTAAGATGAAGAAAGAGTAATCCAACCGATGGCAGCAACAGCAAGGAGAGAGTAGATTTTATTCATAAGAATTATTGGTTTGATTAAATTTTGGTTTCGTGAATGTGATACATTATCAAACTTATTTCACCCTACTGATCTTAAATTTTGAACATTTCACAAATAAAAAAGCCTTCTCTTTCGAGAAGGCTTTTCAATGTATTTATACCGGTTGCAATTAAGCCCAGCTTGCGATTTTCTCTGCTTTGTATGCACCTGCTTCAAGTTTCTCACGAACTTTCTTGAAGCATTCGATAGTGTACTCAACGTCCTTCTGTGTATGCACTACAGTAGGAATCAAACGCAACATAATTACGTCTTTAGGAACTACTGGATAAACCACAATTGAACAGAAAATTCCATAAGTTTCTCTAAGATCCAAAGTTACGTTTGTAGCTTCACCTAGAGAACCTTTCATGAAAACTGGAGTAACAACAGAATCTGTTTTTCCGATATCAAATCCAGCATTTTTCAAACCGTTTTGAAGGGAAGTAGAAATCTCCCAAAGTTGTGTTTGAAGTTCTGGACGTGATCTTAAAATCTCAAGACGCTTCAATGCACCGATAACGATTGGCATTGGAAGTGACTTTGCAAAAGTCTGAGAACGCATATTATATCTCAAGTACTCGATAACGTGTTCTTCTGAAGCAACGAAAGCACCAATAGTAGCCATTGCCTTAGCGAATGTACCGAAGTACACATCCACCTGATCAGCCACTCCTTGATGATCAGGAGCACCTCTACCGTCTTTACCGATTGTTCCGAAGCCATGAGCATCGTCTACAAAAAGTCTGAATCCATATTCAGCTTTGTACTTAACAATATCAGCCAAACGACCTTGGTCGCCTGCCATACCGAATACACCTTCGGTTAGTACAAGTATTCCTCCTCCGGTTTCTTCAGTCACTTTCTTGGCGTGCTTCAATTGTTTTTCGAAGCTCTCCATGTCGTTGTGTTGGAAAACAAAGCGTTTTCCATGGTGAAGACGAATACCATCAATCATACAAGCATGACATTCGCTATCATATACGATCACGTCTTTTCTACCCACCAAGGCCTCGATTGCACTTTGACAACCTTGATAGCCATAGTTCAAAAGGAATGCATCCTCCTTGCCCATAAATGATGCAAGTTCAGACTCTAATTGTTCGTGGTATTTTGTTTGACCACTCATCATACGAGCTCCCATAGGATAAGCCATACCCCATTCAGCAGCTGCCTGAGCATCTACCTCTCTAATTTCAGGATTGTTGGCAAGTCCGATGTAGTTATTTAAACTCCAAACCAATACAGGCTTTCCACGAAACGTCATGTGCGCTCCGATTTCTCCTTCTAGTTTTGGGAATGTAAAATAACCGTGTGATTCCTTTGAATGCTGTCCGAGTGGACCGCGATTCTCTTTGATTCTTTCAAAAATATCCAAGGTAATGGGAATTAATAATTTGTGCAAAGATATAAACTCCTTTCAGCTTGATGCAAAACCTATTAATGAACAAAATCAGGTTTAAGACAAATTAGCTGTAGTTAAATGTGAAACTTAATCGTTAAACCCTATAGATTTCCTATTTTTGCCCCCCGCATGACAAAAGACTTAAAAATATTTGTTGTTCTCATTGGATTAATGCTTGCTTTTGCTAGTTGTACTGAATACAGCAAAGCCCTAAAAAGTAATGTTCCAGACAAAAAGTTTGATATGGCGCTTAAGCTATATAATGATGGACAGTGCATAAAGGCTATGCCTCTTTGGGAAGAATTGATTGGATTAACCAGAGGTACACAAAAGGCGGAAGACGTTTATTACTACTATGCCAAAACACAGTTTTGTGCGCACGATTATTACCTAGCTAATTATTACTTTAAGAACTTCGCCAAGACCTTCTCAACTAGTAAAAAGGCTGAAGAATGTCAATTTTTAGCAGCATATTGTAGCTACAATTTATCGCCCGAATACACTCTTGATCAAGCAGATACAAAAACTGCAATCAATGAACTGCAGCTTTTCTTGGATCTGTATCCAACTTCTCCATTGAAGGATTCTGCCAATCACATGATTGAAAACTTGAATAAAAAGCTGGAAATCAAGGACTTTGAAAACGCAAAGTTGTATTTTACAACTGAAAAGTATAAAGCCGCGGTAAACGCCTTAAAAGAATTTTCAAACAACTATCCTTCAAGCACTTACAAGGAACAAGCTCTCTTTTTAACGGTAAAATCTTACTACCTTTATGCAGAAGGAAGCATTCCAGAGAAGAAACTTGAAAGATATCGCGCAGCAACCGAATCTTATATTACCTTTGCAACTGCTTTTCCGGAAAGTAGGCTACTAAAAGATGCAGAGGTATACTACGAGAAGAGCAGGAAGCAAATAGAAAGAATGTCAGCATCAAATTGATCATAGTAAAATGAGTAACTACAAGAATTCAAACGCGGCTAAGACCACTATCACTCGTAACACCAATGAGTTGTATGAGAAAGTTGATGGTAACCTTTTCGAAGTAATTTCACTTCTAGCTAAGCGTTCGAACCAGATTTCTAAAGAGATGAAAGAAGAATTGACTCAGAAATTAGAAGAGTTCGGTTCATCTCAAGATAACCTTGAAGAAGTATTTGAAAACCGTGAGCAAATCGAAATTTCTCGCCACTATGAGAGATTGCCTAAGCCACATTCAATTGCTGTTCAAGAGTTGTTGGAAGACAAATTGTTCTTCCGTTACCCTGAAGAAAAATAATTGATTTCGTATATTCGAAGAATTAAAAGATGGCTATTGCCATCTTTTTCTGTTTAATATATGCTCAAAGGAAAAAAAATATTGCTCGGAATCACCGGATCCATTGCTGCCTACAAATCAGCTTGGCTGGTGCGTTTACTCGTGCAACATGGAGCAGAGGTGAAAGTGGTGGTCACAAAAGCAGCATTGGACTTTGTGACACCGATAACGCTTTCAACCCTTTCTAAAAATCCCATCTACAGCGACTTTACAGAAAATAAAGACAATGGCACTTGGACCAACCATGTGGAATTGGCACTTTGGGCGGATGCAATGATTATAGCTCCACTTTCTGCAAATAGTTTGGCTAAGATGGCCACGGGACAAAGCGACAACTTTTTCCTTACCACTTATATGAGCACGAGATGCCCAGTATTTGTGGCACCAGCTATGGACCATGATATGTTTGAACATGGCGGCACCCAAGCCAATCTCGAAAAACTGACAACATTTGGCCACCACATTATTGCTCCAAATGAAGGTGAGCTTGCTAGTGGATTAATGGGGAAAGGAAGAATGGCCGAACCGGAAGAAATTCTCGATGCCATAGTTTCACACTTCAATCCCGAATTGGTACTTCAAAATAAAAATGTACTTATAACTGCAGGCCCAACCTTTGAAGCTATCGACCCTGTTAGATTTATTGGAAATAGATCGACTGGAAAAATGGGAATAGAGTTGGCCGCTGCCGCTGCCCTGCTTGGAGCAAAGGTGAAGTTAGTACTCGGCCCAACCCACTTGGGAATTTCACACCCAAATATTGAGGTCATTCAAGTGGAGTCTGCGCAACAAATGTTTGAGGCTTGCAAGAATTCTTTTCCCTCTTGTGACATCGCAATTATGGCAGCTGCAGTTGCCGACTATCGTGTTGAAACTGTAGCAGATCGAAAAATTAAAAAATCCGATTCAACTCTAACCCTCAATTTGGTAAAAAACATCGATATTGCTGCCACATTCGGAAAAGAAAAAACACATCAGATTCTTGTCGGGTTTGCACTCGAAACAGATAACGAAATAGTCAACGCACAAGAAAAATTGAAGAAGAAAAACTTCGATTTGATTGTGTTGAATTCTCTCCAAGATAAAGGAGCAGGATTCGGTGGAACCACCAATAAAATTACCTTATTTTGGCCTAACAATAAAAGCAAAGAATTTGGGTTAAAGGCCAAGTCTGACGTAGCCGTAGACATCCTTACCGAAATTAGTCAAATGATCCAATGAAAAAATTAGTTTTTATAGTCGCTTTTGCAATTGCAACATTCGGAAGTTTTGCTCAAGAGTTGAATTGTAATGTGACCATTATACAGCCTCAAGTAGTTCTTGCCGATCCGCAAACTTTCCAAACTATGGAAACGGCGATAGAAGAATTCCTGAACAATCGCAGATGGACTAACGATGACTGGAATCAAAATGAAAGAATAGATTGTACCATTCAAATTACAATTGAATCACAACCAAGTATTCGACAATTCAAGGGCAACATGCAGGTAAGTAGCAGTCGTCCAGTTTACAATTCCGACTACAAAACTCCTATACTCAACATCAACGACAGAGATGTTGAATTTACCTTTCAAGAGAACACTCAAATTCAATGGTCGAAAGATCAGCACCGTGACAATTTGAGTAGCCTACTCGCCTTTTATGCGAATATGATTTTGGCTTCAGATTACGACACTTTCTCTCCCGAGGGAGGAATGACAACTATTTGATTTGTCAAACAATTGTGAGTAATGCTCAGAATGCTGCTGAATCAGGTTGGAGAGCCAACGAACGAGGACAACAAAATCGCTATTGGTTGATTGAAAACATTCTTACTCAGACGTTCAAACCATTGAGAGACCTTGCTTACAAATATCACCGTCAAGGAATGGACAAAATGTTTACTGAAATGAATAAGGCTAGAGAAAATATGACCGCCTCAATCATGGATCTAAACAACGTGCATAAAGTGAGACCAAGCTCCTACAATATGCAGGTATTCTTTTACGCAAAAGCAGACGAAATTATTTCCATATACACTCCTCTTCCAGTTGAAGTAAAGCAGCCCATTTATGAGTTGCTAAAAAAACTGGATCCAGGAAATATCAGGAAGTATGAAAAAATGATGCAATAACCTATGTTACGTCATCTCGAAGTGATCAACTATGGATTAATTGATCACGTTCAACTCGATTTTCAAAATGGACTCACTGCTATCACTGGAGAAACAGGTAGCGGGAAATCAATATTGCTCGGAGCATTTGGCTTGCTGCTTGGCGAAAGAGCCGATTCAAAGAGCATTAAAAATGCAGATCAAAAATGCATCGTTGAAGCCTCATTCGAATTAGGAAAATTCAATCTCAAATCTTTCTTCTCGGAAAATGATTTGGACTTTGAAAATGTAACTACCATTCGAAGAGAAATTGCCGTAAATGGAAAGAGCAGAGCATTCATAAACGATACCCCTGTTTCACTTCAGCAATTGAAGGCACTTGGTGAATGTTTGGTAGACATACACAGTCAACATCAGAACTCAATCCTAAGTGAACGCAATTATCAATTTTCGGTGGTTGACGCTTTCGCTGGAAATGAAAATATCCTTGCAGATTACAAAGAACAATTTAAAGTTTATAGAGCTCAACAATCAGAGCTGAATGTACTTCTTGATAGTGAAGCAAAGTTGAAACAAGACTTGGATTATTTTCAATTTCAATTAGAAGAATTGGAAAAATATAATCTTGAGGAACTTGATATTAAAGCACTCGAGGATGAAGTTGAAGTGTTGAATAATGCCGAGCACATTCAAGGTTCTCTTTCAAATGTCACGGATATCCTTTCTGGAGAAAATGGAAGTGTGCTCAATGCCATTAGCACCGCTAAAAGTATTCTTCAAAAAATTGCCGCTCACAATAGTCAACTGGAAGATTTTTCATCTCGGTTAGAATCTGCTCAGATAGAATTGAAAGAGTTATCGAGAGAGCTAGAAGATTTTTCAGAGAATATTCAAATGGATCCTGCACGTCTTGAAAAAATGCAGGATATCCTTAGTGCTGCCTACCACCTCCAGCAAAAGCATCGTTTGCAAAGCACGGAGGAGCTTATCCAACTAAGAGAGGAGTTGCGAGAAAAAGTAAATGTGACCAACAACATTGACGATAAAATCGCTTCATTAAAGAATGAAATTATAAAAACCGAACATTCGCTCGGTTCATTATCAAAAGAACTTTCAACTTCCAGAAAAAAAGGTTCGGAAAAAGCTCAAAGAGAAGTATCAGTTTACTTTAAAGAATTGAGTTTGGAGCATGCCGAAATGGTGTTTGAAATCACAGATTCCAAAGACTATCATTCGCTAGGAAAAAATGAAGTTCAATTGCTATTTAAAGCTAATAAAGGCGGTCAATTGCTGCCTGTACAAAAGGTCGCAAGTGGTGGTGAAATTTCAAGAGTAATGCTTGCGCTGAAAGCATCTATTTCAAAACATAAGAATCTTCCTGTGCTAATATTAGATGAAATTGATCAAGGAGTGAGTGGTGAAGTTGGTAAGAAAATTGGATCAATACTGAAGCAAATGAGTGGTGCAATGCAATTGATTACCATTACTCACCTGCCACAGATAGCTGGCAAGGCTGACCACCATTTAAAAGTACGAAAAGAGACTTCAGAAAAAGACACAACTACATTGGTGGAACCATTGAATTATGACCATCGTGTCAAGGAACTCGCAGAAATGCTCAGCGGCAAAGACATTTCAAATGCTGCTATTGAAAATGCAAAAGAGCTGATGAATTAACATCAGCTCTTTTATTTATCATCTATTATTCTTTTTCTTAGAAAGACATTTCCAATCCAATTGTTGGCAAAACAGGAAGCTGATCTACTCTCCTAGAAGATATTCTGTCGATATAGAAAACATTTGATCTATTGTATGCATTCGTTGCACCAATATTCATTTCTAATTGAAAATACTTGAATTTGAAATCTCTTCTATCATTTACATCAAGTCTATGATAATATGGAAGGCGTCCACCATTCAAATTGGCATATTCTATTGATAGACTGTTTGCATTTGCGGTAATGTAATTAGTAGTAATACCTCCAGTGGTTGTAGGTCCCTGATAAAAGCCTTGCGTTTGAGTGAACGGTAATCCGCTACCCAAATTCCATCTCAATGAAGCTTCCCAACCATTGTTCTTACCAAACTTCTGTGCTGCGACAAAGTTGATGTTGTGTCTTCGATCAAATACAGGAGAATACCAATTGTATCCATCCCATCTTCTTACCTTACCAAGGGAGTAAACGAAATATAAGTACGTTGCTTTCTTCTCATATTTCAAAACCACATCAGCACCGGCAGACCATCCGCTTTCAACTATGTAATCTTTCTTTTGGATATCTGGGCGTTCGTAGTTTTCTGGATTATCTGGGAAAATTTTATTTCTATTCGTGTTGGTTACCTGTCTGAAGTCTCTATAGTATCCTTCCATATTCAGATTCCATCGCTCTGTAATGTCAAACTCGAATCCTGCAACATAGTGAATAGCTTTTTGCAATGGCGAACTTACTTCAACTTCATTAAAGTTTGGTCGAGTAAATGTTGACTGCAAATTGTCTGGACCCGCAAGGAAACCGTAGAATAAATTAACTACGTCTCTATCGCTATTTGTAGCCATTAAGTTCTGTGAGTAGATGCCCGTTGAAGCCTTAAATCGAAGGCGTTCTGTAGCTTTGAACTTCACTCCAAGTCGAGGTTCTGGTGAAACGACGCTCAGCGAGGCGTAGTATTGGAAACGAATACCTGGTTCAACGATCCAGCGCTTTCTGTTTAGACGGTAAGTAAAGTACCCATTGAGTTCAGTAGTGTTCTGACGTTCCTCGATGATTAATCCTAAATCGTTATAGCTATTGTATTGCGTGCTGAAACCAACCACTTCTATTCCGTACTTCAATACATCATTTTTAATATTGTATTTGAAATCGAGGCCGAAGTTGAAACTTGTAATACTATCTGTTCTTGGTTGATTATTTTCCTCATATAAAGCAATTCCGTATTCACTTCTTGAAAAGTTACCACTGATGAGTACGGGGGAATTTGAAGGCACAACAACGAAGTTTCCTCCGAAGCCTGTGTTTTTCCAACTTAGATTCGAAAGGCCTTGGTAGTTAGTCACAGCATCACCGAAGTTGAATCCGAAAATGTTGAATTTCGAACCTGTTGCTCCTGAGAATGATACTTTACCATACAAATCTTGATATTGGAAAGGAAGTCCTTCTCCATCATTTACATACGGATAGATTGTTTTGGAAGTTTGATCTAAGTAAGACTTCTTGGCGCTGAGCACATAAGAAATGCCACCACCTTTTTCACTAGGTTTCGACAAAGGCCCTTCCACCATTGCCCTCACTCCGAATGGATTGATTCCAAACTTTCCTTTCGTTTCCTTTTTATTTCCATCCTTTGTGGTGATATCCATAACCGATGAAATTCTTCCACCATATTCACTAGAAAAACCTCCAGTGTAGATATCTGCATTCGCAATAATATCCGAATCAAATACAGAGTAAATTCCAATTGAGTGGAAAGGATTATACACAATCATTCCATCTAAAAGCACTTTGTTTTGTACAGGAGAACCACCACGAATAAATATTTGACCTCCTTGGTCACCGGTAGATACTACCCCCGGAATTGTGGTTAAAACTTGCACCAAGTCGGGCTGACCTCCAATAGATGGAATTCTTTTGATATCCTGCAATCGAATCGACTCAACTGAAATATTTACTTTGTTCAGCTGATCACTGTGTTCGCTTGAAATTTCAATTTCGCCCAATTCGTTGATCTTTTCTTCCAACTCAATATTCAAATTGAGCACCTTTCCATTTTCAATTTTAATGGATTTGGAATACTCTACAAATTCAGTGGACTTCACAATTAGCGTGTAATCACCTGCAGGGATTTTCGAAATCGAATAGTATCCGTTTTCATCCGAGGTAGAACCGAACGTAGTATTTTCAAGACCAACAGTTACAAAAATTGCTGGTTCAGCATTTTTCTTATTCTTTAAAAATCCTCTTACCGTACCTTGACCAAAAGCTCCAACAGCAACAAAGCAAAGTAGTACGAGTGCAAGACCAAATCTTTTCATTATACAGGTTTGTGTAGAGGTGCGAATGTAGTGATAAGCTCATGGATTCATGAATCATATTTCACCAATTCCTTGGAATTGTAGCAGGTCTAAAGCAGCTAATCGTAATCGACAGTCATTTTTGCGATTCGGTCCTCAAGCGTTTCAGAAGTCATCTTTTCCCTAAGCCGGTCTACCATAATTGGGAAGGCGAAAGGCGTTGGTTTATCAGGCTTTTTCAGCACAATATTTTGCTCATTTATCCGTTTGAGCGCTTCTTTCAACCTGTTGATTTCCAACTGATAATACAACACCTCGTCGTAGGCTTGCTGAAGCAATAGATTGTCTTTATCATAATCTTGGAAAACTTGAAAAATCAAGGCACTGCTGCTTTGTATGTGTCTATCCTTGATGGGTTGACCTGGAAAACCTTTAAAAATCAGACCTGATATAGCGGCGATATCCCTAAAACGCCGTTTTGCTAACTCCGCGGAATTGACGCCGCTCCACATGTCTTTTTCTAAATCGTGTAAATCTGTAAGTGCCGAACCCAGAGCTTCTTCAAGGGGAATAGGTTGGTCTGAGAGCAACTCGAATCCATAGTCGTTGTAGGCAAGCGAAAAAGTGATGGGATATAGCTTTCCTATTCGAAACGCAAAAAGCGAAGCCAGTCCTTCATGAACGAAACGCCCTTCAAACGGATAGAACAATGCGTGATATCCATCTTTGGATTGAAAATATTCAATGAGAAAATCATTCTCCGAAGGAACCATGCTTCGTTCCTTTTGAACATTGATAATCGGTTGAATTTTTTCCAACTCCGGATCAATGAAGTCTACATGAGTAGCAGCCTCTTGCAATTTCCGGCGAATGAGCAATGACATTTTGGATGAAAGAGGAAGTCTTCCGCCTTGCCATGAAGGAATCTTACCATTCATTTTATCCGATTTTTTCACGTAGGCTGTCAGTTCTTTTACCTGAATAAGTTCAAGTCCTTGCCCAGCAAACCAAAACGTATCTCCTTCATTCAAGCTAGCAATGAAACTCTCTTCCACATGTCCAATGAGCCCTCCTCTTTTGAACTTAATCATCATCATGGTATCGCCGACAATTGCTCCAATTGAAAGTCTGTGTCGACGAGCCAATCTTTGATTAGCAATGTGATATTTATTTTCTTTAATAATCCATTTATGAAAATCAGGATAGGCCGCTAAAGCCGTTCCACCGCTGCTTCCGAAGTACAAAATCCACTTCCATTCCTCAGGAGTTACTGTTTGAAATGCGTATGTATTTTTAATCTCTTGATAGGTTAAAGCTGCATCAAACCCTTCTCCCACTGCTAGGGTGTTTAAATATTGGATAAGAACATCAAAGCATCGGATCATGGGCTCTCTCGACTCCATCGTTGCATCTGCGATGGCTTGGCGTAGAGCTGCGGCTTCAATTAGTTCTAAAGAATGGGTAGGTAAAAAATAAATTCGACTCAGAGCATCAGGACGGTGTCCGCTTCTCCCTGCTCGCTGTAAAAAACGAGCTACCCCTTTCGGACCGCCTATTTGAACAATATTATCTACTGGTGCAAAGTCTACCCCTAGGTCAAGGCTCGAAGTACATACCACAGCCTTCAATCTTCCGTCGGCTATGGCATCTTCTACCCAGTGGCGAAGCTCACGACTAACACTTCCATGGTGCATCGCTATCAGTCCTGAAAGAGATAAATCATGCTCAAGAATGTTTCGGTACCAAATTTCACATTGACCTCGAGTATTGGTAAAGATCAAAGTGCTTTCGCTTTCTGAAATCACTGGCATAACTCGATCTATCAACTTTAACCCAAGATGCCCTGCCCATGGCAAAGTTTCTACTTCTTCTGGCATGAGGGAAACTACCTCCAACTTTTTCTCAATATCTGACTTTACCAATTTGCCGCTGGAAGCGCCATCTGTTCCGAGTAAGACTTCCATTGCCTCTTCCAAGTTTCCGATAGTGGCGCTGATTCCCCAAACTTGTAAAGTTTCCGACAAAGATTTTAGCCTCGAGATCGCCAATTCAAGCATAACACCTCGTTTCGAGCCTATCAATTCATGCCACTCATCGGCCACAATCATATTGAGCTTTGAAAAAATTTCAGAGGATTTTTTATTGGCGAGAAGCAGATGTAAACTTTCCGGAGTCGTAATTAAGATATTCGGCATTGCTTTCTTTTGAGCTTGCCTTTCCTCTTCTGAGGTATCTCCACTTCGGATGCCTACTGTAACATCGAGTCCACACTCCGCAATCACCCGTTGCGCGGAGCTTTGTATTTCCTTAGCTAAAGCCCTAATCGGAGTAATCCATACCAATCTTAGTCCTGAGTTCTTCCTATCTCGGGCTATATTAAAAATCATGGGCAAAAGCACCGAATAAGTCTTTCCGCTCCCTGTAGGGGCATTTACCAAACCATTCATTCCTGAGCAAATAAGCTCCCACGCTTGACTCTGGAAGGGTTGTGGCTTCCAGCCACGACCTTTCATCCAATCTTGGGAATCTTTAATATCAGGGTTTTGAGGGTTCATTTTTTATTAGTAATTTGGCTTTATATCATAAGTGATGTTACTTTGGGCATCGTTTTTGAAAATCATTGACAAAAATCAAAAGAATGAAAAAATTTATTGCAGTACTAATCATCGCATTTGGATCAACTTTTATAGCTAGTGCCCAAGGTGGTGATTACCAAGATTTACTAACGCTTTTTGTGGACGAAAAATATGACAAAGTTGTTCAGAAAGCAGTGAAGTATAACGAGGATGACAAGACTAAAAAAGATGCACTACCCTATTTGTTCGCATCGATGTCATATTTTGAAATGTCTCGAAATGACAAGTGGACGGCTAAAGTGCCTGATGCTTATAAATATTGTTTGAAGTATATCAAGTCATATGCTAAGTATGATCCTCAAAAAGAATTCAGAGCAGATTATGAAGATTTCTTTGCTGATTTGAGAAAATCAATCATCGCTGATGGAGAATTGATGTTGGACCAACAGAAATACACAAAAGCAAAATCATCGTATTCTTATTTGCTGAACATCGAGCCAAATGATGCCGGTGCTGAAATCTATTTGGGAATGACGTTTGTTGCGATGAAGCAGAAGAAAGATGCATTAGCTTCCTTCGAGCGTGCTAAGCAGCTTCTAACAGAAAAAACAGCATCTACAGAGACGACTGAGATCACTAATCTATTGAAAAATGCCTTGATTACTTATTCTAATCAGCTTGCTGAGAATGGTGGAAAGGCCGAAGCGAAAGAGTGGTTGGAGTTAGGTCTAGAAATGTTTAAAGACGACAAAGAATATAAAATTACTTACGAGACCATCGGAGGATAATCTTATTTATTCAAATACCATTGAATGAGACGGGGCCACAGGCCCCGTCCGCCTTTTATGGTGTAGAGGTTTTCCAATTTTCCACCAAATTGACGAAAATAAGATTCTATTTCAGGCACCATTGAACCTTCCATATCAAACAATTCAAATCCCATTTTTTTTGCACTTATCATCGCATTCCAAATGGATTTTGGTCCGAGTGAATTGTCGGTATTGTTGCGATCTATAGAACCAAATAAATAATAGCAGCGATTTCCTTGTCCCGCAAAACAAGCCATTGCAATTTCAGTGTCATTTTGCTTCGCATAAATGGGGTGAAGTATTGGACTCTTCAACAAAGCTTTCAAAACTTCAGCATTAAAATGTACACCACTTCTTTTCAATGTTTCTGAAAAAAGTCGAAATGAAGCATCGGGATTTTTACTTTCATCCCAAGAAAATTCTTTCGAATCTTTGTTCAGTTTGTTGCGCAATTTAGGATCGAGATGTGCGAGCAGATCAGCCTCCGATTGTAGCAAATCGACAACATAGGTGTATTTCACTTCCACTTTAAACTTCTTCCAAATAAAAGGTTGCATGTCTTCCGCATCCTTACCAAATTCCAATTTGAAATATTTGTAATTTGAATTTTGAAGAAAGTCTGCAATGGCCTGGATAGAATCCTTTCGCTCAGAGTTTAACTTTGCTTGTGCAGATTTTGCAGAATTAAAAAACCATCCCACATGCGATGCGAATGGTGGAGTAATGAGCATTTTTATTCCTTTCTTTTCTGCTTCATACGCTACGAATCCACCCACCAATTGTTGTGAGTCTTTGAAGATTCCAAAACACTTTATGCTTTCAGGATAAGCGTTCACCCATTCTTCAGAAGAATACACTTCATTGCTCAGCTTTTGAAGTTTAAAAAACTCTTCTCTATTGTTTGGATTAATTTCCTGAACGTGCATGGATACATTACTATGGGTTCGAAACTTGCTTTCTAATAGCTGGAGCTCCTTGATACATCCTTTCGATAATGTCCACCACTTTCATGCCTTCTAAAGCATTTGTTGTGATATTTGATTTACCGAGGAGTGTGTCCACCACGTTCTCAATTATATAAACGTGATTTGCTGCACTTCCTTTGTATGCGCCATAATCATTTGCAGGATTTCCTTCCGGAAGTTCAGGCATTTCATATCCTTCCACATTGCAGTAAACCACCTCATTCATGTATTGCCCACCAACTTTAATGGTTCCTTTTTCTGCAATAACCGTCATACTGCTTTCAAAATTGGTATTGCAAACCGAGGTAGAAAAATTAAAGCTACCAGTACCACCATTAATAAAATCAAACGTAATCATACCGGAGTCTTCGAAGTCTGTCAATTGCTGATGATTGAAATCCATGAATCTTGAGTGAATGTTGATGATATCACCAAACAGCCAATACATGATGTCTACAAAGTGTGAGAACTGAGTAAATAAGGTTCCTCCATCCAATTTAAGGTTTCCCTTCCAATGGTTCTTTTTATAGTATCTCTCGTCACGATTCCAATAGCAATTGATATTCACCATATAAATTTCGCCGAGCACATTATTTTCAATCATTTCTTTCATCCAGATGCTCGGGGGGCTATATCGATTTTGCATTACACAAAAAACTTGTCTTTGTGCTTGAAGTGAAGTAAAAATGATTCTTTCACAATCCAACTTGGTCAAGGCCATTGGCTTTTCAACAACCACATGCTTTCTGTTGTTCAGAGCAAGTAAAGCATGTTCCGCGTGCATTCCATTTGGAGTACATACACAAACAACATCGCATTCTGGTCCATTTTCAATCATCTCCTTTGGATCATGATAAAAAGGAACGTCATTATTCACTCCGCACTCTTCTATCGTACGTGAATCGCACATCGCCACGAGCTCTGCTCCCTCATTTCGAGAAATCATTTCTGCATGTCGTTTACCGATATGCCCGGCACCAATAACTGAAAATCTCAATTTACTCATTGTACAAAATTAGGTAACGAAAGTAAGAAAAACGAACGCATCAGTTGCGCACGCTTGGGTTGAAAACGATATAACCGAAATTAAATAAGATGCTCCACGGCGTTTCTTTTCGATCATAATAGTTGGCCGACACACTGATAGGTCCTAGAGGCGAATGAAATACCACGGCCGTACTCGCCATAAAATATGACTTGTATTCATCATCAAATCTTGAAAGATTGTTGATGTCGTTTACGATTCGTCTGTAAGCTCCGAAATGATACACCTCGCCACGCAAGTCCAGATTTTTTCCCATTGACCACACTGCCATAAGACCAGCTGCGGCATAATTATACGCTCTGAACTGGGGCATAAAGTAGGTCTGACTTTCAGGGATGGGCTGGAATGCACTGGCCATAATCACTGAGGAAATGTAATTATTGAACAAATCCTGATTGCTGGCTACACCTTCAATTAAAAAACCTCCATGAAATTTTCTAGTAGCTAAAAAGTAATTGGTGTAGTGAAATTTCGCGGTCCACCAATCATGAAAAGTACTGATGGTGTCTTTAATCAATGTTGTACTTCCTGGTACGGTAGACTCCTTACCATTCATATACTTCACAGAAATTTCCATTCTCGTTCCCGACTTCGCATATTGAAATCTATCTAAAGTCGAACGTTCCCAGCTTCGTTCTCAAAACGAATGCATCGAAATTGGTCCGGTCTGCGGTATCTGTAGAAATAAAATTTTGTGTTTGATAGTACTCATCAAAAAGATAAGTGTATCCCGCACAAGCTGTGAATTTACCTTTATTACCTGCAGGAATTGTAGCAGCTATTTTACCTGTTCTTTCATTCAACAACACAAATGATGGTTTGTATCATCGAAAAATGTGGTGAGCGATTTATAGTAATCCCATCTATTTTGGGTAAAGCTTCCTGAAAGTGAAAAAGGAAATGTTCCAGGTAAATCCCATCTCACATCGCCGTGAAGAGATGCGTAGAATCGTCCGAAATAGCTGTTCGCAGATAAAGTAGCACTAGTTTTGCCGAAGAGATTGTACTTCAAACCAACAAAGCCAGTATTGATAGAACGAGATGAGAAATTACCACCAAATGAAACGAATAAGTCTCGTTCCTTTTCTACATCCAACTTCATCTTAAATCGATTTGACTCTCGATTGAATTCAAGTTGGGGAAAAATGGATTTGATTTTATCATCAGAAAAAATTCTGAAGTAGGTTGGTTTCAACTGATCCAAAGGAATCGCTGACTTATTTCTCCCCATCATTTTACGGATGTAATAGCCTTGTGCCTTGTCAATTCCGTTGATATTGATCTCTTCTACAACCAATGGTTTGAATTGAGAACGAAATTTCTTTCTACCTTCATTTTTTTCATCTAAAGACATTTTTCGCGGCACCATTTCCTGAATGACTTGAAGGCTATCCAACGTCAACATAGCCCAAATCCATTGCAGCATCCAGCTTGTCAAAATCGAATGTGCCTATTTCGCTTGTTTTAGGCTCAATGATGATCCTTTCATCGCAAACTTTTCTGAGTTAGATTCGAAATAAAATCGTGCTTTCAAGCTGCGAAAAAATATCACCTTCAACTGGATCTCCATTTTCTTGAACATTATCAATGATAACATCGGGTGAAAATTCACGAGTGAATCGTCTCTGCACAGGAATTGTTATAAATACACTCCATCAAACAATAAAGCTCCATCTACCCTGCGTGGTGGTAGATAGAATGGATAAGTACTCGAGCGCGAGTGGCGATATTGAGAGGTCCATTTCTGAATATAATCTCTCTTTTGTTCTTGACATCGCCGCGATACATCGAAAAGAGGGACATAAAGACTATCAAAATTGTTATTTGTACAGCATCAGCTTGACTAAAAAGCTTCCATCAGGTTCAATCCAACATTGCAGGGTCAATCAGATTGGTTGGAATCGCATTGCTAATAAAAGTTCCTTTCGAATACTTTATTGTTGCCATTTCCGCTGTTGGATCGGCATTTTTAAAATAAAATTTCCAATCATCGTCCAGCTTACCTGTAACAGCATCCATGAATCCTTGGGTGTGAACGAGCGAGTCGATTTCTGCTACGGAATATCCGGAAGAGTACATTGCAGCGATTACTGCTCCCATGCTTGTGCCACCTATATAATCAATAGGCACATCGTTTTCTTCTAATGCTTTTAAAAAACCAACATGAGCGAATGCGGTAGCCCCTCCTCCACTCAATACCACGCCTACGCGCTGAGCATGTAGCAGCGTGCTGGATAAGATTAAGAAAAAAGCTAGTGTTTGACGCATTTTTATTCTTCCTACAAAGAAACGGCACTTGACCTTAACGAAAAACTAAAAAAGCGTCAATTATCCCAAAACGTATGTGAATTGGCAAAGACAGTTAGTCAATCCACTGCTTAAAGTAATCGAAAGCCATTGATATCCTCGATCCATACCAACTAAACATTTCGCCATCTACGATAATGACGCGGGTTTCAGGCAACAAATTCGAAAACTCCTGCAGGTGCGATTCATTAAAAGGAAAAGGTTCTGAGCTAAGTAATAAATACTCTGGTTTTAGCGTCTGTATTTCTTGTATGGAGATGGTTGGGTATCTCTTGTTGTCGATGAATAAATTATGAAAACCCGCGTGCTTCATCATATCTGAAATAAATGTATCTCCACCAACAGTCATTAAGGGATTGTTCCAAATCAAATAAATCGCTCCCTTTTTAATCACATTTGAAGCATTTACATTCGATATTCTACTCAAAATCTGATGATGAATTACTTCGAAACTGTCCACTCTATTGCATATAGTAGCAATATCTTTCATCATTTTTAATGCAGAGGAAATGTCGGTGACATCAGAAACATAAACTTCAAATTCTTTTTGAAGCGCCTTGATATCTTCTAGGGTATTCTCTTCTTTATTGGCGATAATTAGGTCGGGATTCAATTCGCGCACAAGATCTATCTTCAACTTCTTTGTGCCTCCCACGATGTGCTTGGTTTTTAGCCATGATGGTGGATGAATGCAGAATTTAGTAATTCCTACAACTTCATTTTCTAACCCCAAATCGAACAAGTATTCGGTTTGACTAGGGACTACACTCACGATCCTTATAGGACTGCGAGTTTTGATAATATTTCCAAGGGCATCTTCAATCATTAGCACGACATCTCTGGGGTAAATATAAAAGAAGGAATTACATTTGTGCTATGAGTGAGTCGAAAGAAAAGAGAACGTTATTCATACTCTACATCTTAGGAATTTACATTTTGTTTCAAGCTACTTGGTGGGCCTATCACTTGATTGATATGAATGCTGAGGTTTACCGGATGAAGAGTATAATGCTCGGAGTGGATCATACCCCTTTACTTAAAACAAAGATTATAATGATTATCGGCGAGGGGTCCATTTTCTTGCTTCTGCTTGGACTAGGATTTTGGCAGATTAAAAGAAACATTTCTAAAGAATTGAGACTGGCTAGAATGGAAAAAACATTTCTTCTTTCTGTTACCCATGAATTAAAAACACCGATTGCAGCTATCAAACTTTTTTTAGAAACTTTAAAAACACGAAAGCTGCCAGAAGAACAGCAATCCAAGATAGTATCGGACGCATTAAAAGAGGCAAAAAGGCTGGAAGGACTTTCAGAGAATATTCTGCTTGCCACAAGACTAGACCAAAGCAAACAAGTATTTCAAGATGAGAACTTTGACATCTCGATGAATATTGCTTCTTGTGCTTCGCGATATAAATCATTATTTCCTGACCGAGAAATTAAGTTGGACTTACAAGAAAATCTAATGTTCTATGGAGATCCTCAACTCGTGCAGTCGATGATGACTAATTTGATTGAGAACGCAATAAAATATAGCACTGAGACAAGTCCTGTTTTGATCAAGACATCTGGAAATCAGAACATGATTCAACTTGAAATCTCCGATGAAGGCGTGGGTATTCCAGTGGAAGAACGTCACAATATTTTCAATAAATTCTACAGAATTGGCAACGAAAACACAAGAAAATCTAAAGGAACTGGTCTTGGGCTATACATTGTCAAAAACGTAGTAAAATTGCATAGTGGAAGCATCGATGTGAGTGCAAATCATCCCAAAGGAACGACATTCAAAATCACACTTCCTTTATTAAAAAAATAAGCATATGAGCAAGAAAGTTGCATTAATAATATTAGACGGTTGGGGACATGGAAGAAAGGATCATAGCAACGCTATTTGTGAAGATTACTCCTTTACCGATAGTCTATATTCAAAAAGTATCCCAATGCAGAATTAAGAACTGACGGAGAAAATGCTGGTCTGCCTGAAGGTCAAATGGGGAATAGTGAAGTTGGCCACATGAATATTGGAGCAGGGACGCGTAGTTTATCAGGATTTGGTAAAAATCAATATTGCCATTCGTGAAGGTGAGTTTCAAAAAATGAAACCATCACACAGGCGTTTGAATATGCATCAACCAACAACAAAAAGTTCACTTACTCGGCTTGCAAGCGATGGCGGAGTCCATTCTCACATCGACCATTTGATTGCATTGTCTGGAATTGCCAATTCCGGCCCGAACGTAAATACTTTTATTCACGCTTTCACAGACGGTAGAGATACCGACCTCAAGAGTGGTCTTTGGTCATATCAAAAAAGTGGATGCAGCTATAGCGGGGGCCAACGTTCAGATAGCTTCGGTATGTGGTAGATATTATGCCATGGACCGCGATAAGAGATGGGAGCGTGTGAAACTGGGCTTATGACATGCTCGTTCACAAAAAGGCGAAGTTTATTCGAGGCAGAAGCTGCCATTCAAAGTGCCTATGCCACTGATAACAGATGAATTTATCAAACCCTGCATTATTGGTGAGGGTGCAATTATTGAAACAGAGATGTCGTTTTTTGCTTCAATTTCCGCACCGACCGCTGCCGTGAAATCACTCAAACGTTAAGTCAGCAAGCATTTCCAGAGTTTGAAATGAAACCAATGGATTTGTACTATATGACAATGACCAACTATGATGACACTTTTAAAAATGTGCATGTTGTTTATGACAAAGACAATCTCGTACAGACATTGGGAGAGGTCATTTCCATTGAATGGAAAGACGCAGATTCGGTGATTGCAGAGACTGAAAAATACCCACACGTTACTTTCTTTTTCAGTGGTGGTAGAGTAGCCTGGAGTTTGAAGGCGAAACACGAGCTATGGTTCTTCTCCAAAAGTGGCTACCATGATCTTATGCCAGAGATGAGTGCATTTGGACTAAGGATAAAATCATTGAGTTGATGCAAAATAACCCTTCAGATTTCATTTGTCTAAACTTTGCGAACCCTGATATGGTAGGGCATACAGGAGAGTTCAGTGCCATTGTAAAAAGCTCTGTAGAAACAGCGGACGCATGTCTTGAGGCAGTGGTAAATGAAGGAAAAAAAGACGGCTATTCTTTTGTCGTGATTATTGACCACGGGAATGCTGATTTCATTGTAAATGATGATGGCCTTGCCACCGAATACGGCCTACACCACCAATCCCAATTCGATTTGGATAATAGATGATGAAGTAAAGGGTTGTAAAAGTGGGAAGTTGGCAGATGTTGCCCCACCATTCTCGATTTACGGGCATAAAAAAGCCCGTCGAAATGACGGGCTCTAGTCTTATTTATCTGAGTAGTGTGACTTGACCACTAGAAACTTCTCCATCCGATCTACAAAGATGTAGAAGTAAGTTCCTTCTGGCAAATCTTGTTCCTTTAAATGTATTATTATAAATTATCGTTGTCGTACACAAGAGTACCCCAAACGATTATATACTTTCAATGAACTTCCAGGATATCGAAGCACACCTTCAATTTCGAATGCGTCATTCTTCCCGTCGCCATTAGGTGTAAAGATGTTTGGAATAAATGTTCCGCATGAAATAACATGAGCCCAAACCGCAACCTGCTGATTACATCCATCTTACCACGCGTTGATGCGAATAGACTAATTGGTAGGTGTCAATGCTAATGTGTGAAGTTCGCTTCCGTATTTGTAGGTTTAATATAAATCGTGTCTGCTTGGTTAGCTAGTGAATAGGTATATGGCAATACTCCACCACTCACCAATGGGCCAATATCATCTCCAACACAAACATAAATCGTATCAATATTTGTAACGAATGGCTCTTCTGGCTCAAGAATCAGAACTGAATTGGTACCAGAATTTCCACAAGCATCAGTCACTACCACATCATACTCACCGGCATCGCCTTCTGAGAATGTTGCTGTGGCCGTCATCTGACCGCTAGACCATTCATAAGAATACGGTGGATAGCCATCAAGTGCTTGCGCTGTAACTTGCTCATTCGTGTTTGGACAAATAAAAGTATCAGGCATATCAGCAATTGTTGGATCCTGATAGTCGATCAAATTCAACGTTGCAGATGCTGTTGCAGGTTGGCCATCCAATCCGATGTAGTCGAAAGAAATCGTGATCGTTTCCAAGTCTTCTTGGAAGATATCTACCAATGGAGTAATATCTACAGTCAATGGTGGATCTCCGGGTTCAAATACAATTTGATCTGTAAGATTCGTAGTATAGTCGATACCAAGCGTAGCTGTTCCACCAATTGTGATATCCAATACCAACTCTTCGATAATACAACTTGGAGGAGTAATTACGAATTGCCCTTGAACACAACCCTCAAGTACTGTAAAAGGAGGAAAGTTTGGAACTGGATTTACCACTATAGGTTGAATCAATTGACCGCCGATGCTAAAGCTACCTTCTTCAAGGAATACCATCGAGTCTAGCGCCGTATCCACACCATCACCGATTGAAAGGCGAATGTGATAAGTTTCACCACAAATCAATGGAGCAATTGCAGTAAGGGTTTTGGTATAACCATTCATTGCAATCACGGACTGCTGAGGGTTGTCGATATAATAGTTGCTATTTAATCCTGGATTTACGCTACTGATTGTAACCGGCAGTGATGGGTCACTGTCAGGAATAACCGCAATATTGATTGCTCCATCAGGAAATCCTGCTGGTGAGCTGTAGGGTCCAGTGATTCCAGGGCCACTCAAAAAGAAGCCGAATGCATCATTGTATTGCGTATTAACGAAAGTCAAATATTCATTACTCGCGAAAATGAAGTCGAAATTCAATTCCGTTCCGTTGGCAACGAAATCAAATTCTAAAGTTGCTACGTCGTTGATTGAACTTACCGTAAAACTTTGACCGATAAGTGGAGGAACAGAGTTCGCCACCGCAAGCAAATCTGGAGACCCATCTATTCCGTTGATAAATCCACCGCCTGTACCGTTCGGATTAATTACTTCAATATCTGCAGTACCCAATACAATTCCCGATGGAATTTCGAAAGGATTTACGGCTCCAGACATATACCCCAATTGAAGGGCATCTCCAGAGAACTGAGGATTTGAATAGATGATGTTAGGACCTAAAAGCGTTTGTACCGCTTCATCAGCAGTCATATAGCTTACAGCTACTTGCGCATTTACTGCAACCGCAAATGCTCCCAATGAAAAAGTTAAAATCAGTTTTCTTAGCATACCATTTTGGCTTTGGAATGTTGACGAATGTACAACTTAAGAAGTTGTATGCAGCTATAAAAATTATCGAATTACGGTAATGGTACCCGACTTCTCAATGATATTCCCTCTTGTACCCTGAGCCTTAAGTTGGTAAAAATAAATGCCATCTGGAACAAAATACTCTCCTTCTTTCGCGCCCCCGTCCCATACAGGAGTTATTTCTTCCGACTCAAAAACCAAGTCTCCCCATCTGTTAAAAATCTGAACACTTAGCCACGACAAGTCGTGACCGTCTATTGACCAAAAATCATTGGTGCCGTCATTATTAGGAGTAAAGGCATTTGGAACGTAAACATTCGCCAATGGATAATAAATCCCAATGGCTTCACCTGGGCAACCCAGCGGACTTTCCACCACGAGCATCACTTCCCAAACGTCCATTGTATTGAATTCAACGTCGGCTTCAAAACCTTCAACAGCATCTTGACCATTGATAATCCAATAACTCCAAACGGCATTCGCTGTAATATTCTCAAAATGCATGGAACTTGGGCCCGTATAGTTGGCACGAATAATTGGGTCGATTTCATCTACCGCAACATTTACATTTGCAGTCGATGAATTCCCGCATTGATCTGTAGCTCCGAAAGTATAAGTGGTAGAGGTGGCAGGAGCCACCTCGAATGTCAAAGCGCTATTACTTGAACCATACCATTGCGTGATGTACTGTCCAACGCCCCCCGAAACTGAAGCATATAACTCCACACTTGCACCATTGCACACCAAGGTATCGTTCGAAATTTCGATGTAAACAGGAACAGGAGGAACGTTTAAGTTCAATTGGTCTGAGCCCGTGTTCCCGCATTGATCTTCAACATTGAGGACCACTTGACTAAAATCATAAACAGTAACCGTTTCAGTAGGTAATGTTCCTACATTCAATCCGTCCAGCGTCCACTGATAGGTAAATGTTCCGACTCCTCCGATAATTTCAGGATTGAGCAATGTTTCATCCAAACAAGTAACGCTCAAGTCAGGCCCCAAATTGACCGTTATTGGAGATGGCAGAATGTTCACTTCAATTTCGGTTGCTGCTGAGTTTCCGCATTCATCATTCGCAATCAATGTAACGGAAGTTGGTTCTCCATAAATGGCGCTATAACTGTCGCCATTTGCAACAACAGTATTATTTAATTCCCATTGATAAGATAATGTTCCTACACCTCCGTTCGCATTGGCCAATAACTCTAAGTTATCCAAACATGGTGTATCGACCGTGTTTGGCACGTCAATGTTCACATTCACCTGAGGAACAGCAAATTGGACAATATCATCCCCTGAAGCCCCGCATTGATCAGTGATTACAAGGGCAACTGCAATATCCGAATCCGTTTGAAATTGGAGGGACTGCCCCGTACCAATTACGCCATCAGGCTGAGTACTCCATTCATAATTGAGCGTTCCAAATCCGCCTTGGATGGATGGAATTATTTCAGTTACATCAAGACAAGTAACGGCCTGGTCCATTCCAAGGTCCACCTGAATAGGATCACCAACATTTACAGTTACATCAGCAAATCCTTCAAAAGGAGTTACCCCGCATGTATCCGTAACTATGAAGGGCACTTGAGAGGTGCTATTTGCAGTGTAGTTGAAAGAATCAGCAATCGAACCATCACTCCATTCGATGTGATAAAAACCGATTCCACCATTGATTGCAGGGACTATTTCCACATCCCCACCGCAATCTACTTGATACGCTGGTACATCAACTTCCAATTCGGGAAGATCATTGATTTGAATTTCAAACGTTGTGATTTGATCTTCGCAACCACCAGCATCGATAGATAGCTCTAGGATTTCCACGCCTTCGAATACGCCATCTGTAACGGCAGTAATTGGTAGTACAAATTGAGATTGCTGAGGAACAAAAGTGATCGTCATTGGTAAGTCGAGCACATCTGAAGCATCAGCGGTTCCGCCAACCATGAGGTCATAGGTAACAGTTGTGTTCAGTCCTTCAGGTCTGCTAAAGGTGAGAAAACCTGTTTGACAACCTTCGTAAAGACCATTTACAGCTGGACTCACAAAAGCAGGGGCTTCGAATGTTACCGCAACCTGATTACTCTGAAAACTATTTGCTTGAAAAAATACAAATGAATCGTAGGATGTATCGCCCGCCCCTGCATCCGCCACAGCCATTTTGATGTGATAAGTTTCACCACATATAACTTCAGCCGATGCCGTCATCACTGTAGTAAAACCATCGCACTGAATTGTGTTGGCTCCTGCATTGAAGCTATTCAGATTGTTTATGTAATACTGACAAAAATTACAAGGCCCTGTGTTTGCTGATCCATTATTGATATTGTTGATGGTAATTGGAGTACTCGTGTTTGGTACAATTGCAATGTTTGCCGCGTTGTTTGAATACGGTCCAGTAATGCCAGGCCCACTTAAAAAGAATCCAAAAGCATCGTTGAATGTAGATCCAGCAAACTCAGGATACTCATCCGAGCCAAACACGAAATTAAACGCGACCGAATCTCCTGTTGGAATGAAGTCGAATTCAAGTATCGCGGCGTCATTTAATGGATTATTACTTAATTGAAATAAATCGGGATCCGATGCGCCTACTCCACTAGCAGGTCCTGATGAAAATGTACCAGAAGTATTGGGACCTGCTGCTCCACTTACGTTGCCAGATCCGATTACAAAGCCATCCGATATACCCAGATTGCAATTCACGCAATCGAAACTGCCAATTTGCTCAGGTGCTCCTGAAAATGTAATATTCATTACAGTTACACCACCACCAAGAAGAATATTTTGAATTGCATTTGTAGCGGTAACAGAATTATCTACTACAAGCTGAGCGTTTGATTGAAATACAAACACTGAAAAGATTACAGATAGTAATGAGCCGCAAAGGCGGTTTTTTGGTCTCATCAAGCTAAAGTTAAGGATTGCTCCGCAAGTTACTGATTTTCTTGCACATGGCAAAATTTCACCTATTTGTGACGAGTGGTTAAAATGATATTAGAAAGCCAATACATTTGAACATGCCAGAAAAAATTATTGATATATCCGAACTAACGAAGTGGTACCGATTGGAAATGAAACTGTTAAAGCATTAAACGGTGTCAATCTTCATATTTACAAGAATGAATATGTTGCTTTGATGGGACCTTCTGGATCAGGTAAATCTACTCTGATGAACATATTAGGATGCCTAGACACCCCCACGTCAGGAAAATACTACCTCAATGGGCCAGACGTTGCCAAACTGAGAGACAACGAGTTAGCTGAAATTAGAAATAAAGAAATTGGCTTCGTTTTTCAGACCTTCAATTTGCTACCACGCTACTCTGCTCTAGATAATGTCGCTTTGCCATTGGTCTATGCTGGCATTAAAAAAGAGGATCGAAATAAAAAAGCTTTAGAAGCGTTAGAGAAGGTTGGCCTTGGCGACCGCGTGAGTCATAAACCAAATGAATTAAGCGGTGGACAACGCCAAAGAGTGGCAGTTGCGAGAGCACTTGTTAACAATCCATCAATTATTCTGGCCGATGAGCCGACAGGAAATCTGGACACAAAAACAAGCTACGAAATCATGAAGTTGTTCCAAGATATTCATGATCAAGGAAATACAATAATTCTTGTAACACACGAAGAAGATATAGCGCGTCATGCACACCGAATTGTGAGGCTTAGAGACGGAGTGATTGAAAGCGATGAGAAAAACGAACCGACGAAGGTTGTATTTTCGCAGCCATAATTTCGATTTCGTTATGTCCAAACACACAAGTATTGTCGATTTATTCAAGAATCAACCTGTAGGAAATGAGGTTACGGTTAAGGGATGGGTTAGAACATTCCGCAATGACCAGTTCGTGAGTGTTACTGATGGAAGTACCATCAAAACACTTCAAGTCATTGTCAACAAAGACAATTTAACAGAAGATACATTAAAGAAAATTCAAACTGGTGCATGCATTTATGCAACTGGAATGCTTCAGGAAAGTTTAGGAAAAGGTCAAGCCATTGAATTGGTAGCCACCTCTTTTGAGGTAGTAGGCGAAAGCGATCCGAATGAGTTCCCGATTCAAATGAAGAAGCACTCAATGGAATTTTTAAGAGAAAAAGCTCATTTGAGATTCCGTACAAATACTTTCGGAGCAGTGTTTAGACTGCGCCATCATTTGGCATATGCTATTCACAAATATTTTAATGACAATGGCTTTTTCTATTTGCATTCACCGATCATTACAGGAAGTGATGCTGAAGGAGCTGGTGAAATGTTTCGTGTAACAACGCTTGATGCATCGAACCCTCCTCGCTTAGAGGATGGAAGTGTTGATTTGTCTCAAGACTTTTTTGGAAAAACAACCAACCTGACTGTGAGTGGTCAGCTAGAAGCTGAGCTCGCTGCTATGGCTCTTGGAAAGGTTTATACTTTCGGTCCAACATTCAGAGCTGAAAATTCGAATACGAGTCGTCACCTCGCTGAGTTTTGGATGATCGAACCTGAGGTAGCGTTCAATGATATTCACGCCAACATGGATTTGGCGGAAGATTTCTTGCGTTATTGTATTAAGTATGCTTTAGAGCATGCGAGAGAAGATCTTGAGTTTTTGCAAGAGCGTGAAACGAACGAAGACAAGCAAAAGCCACAAAACGAAAGGCAGCCCATGCCTTTGATCGAACGCTTGGAATTTGTGGCCAACAACCAATTTGAGCGTGTTACTTATACCGAAGCTATCGACATTCTATTGAATAGTCCGAATTACAAAAAGAAGAAATTCAAATATGATGTTGCTTGGGGAATTGATTTGCAAAGTGAGCATGAAAGATATTTAGTAGAAAAGCATTTCCAAAAGCCTGTTATTATTATTGGATATCCAGCAGCTATCAAAGCATTTTATATGCGTTTGAATGAAGATCAAAAGACTGTGGCAGCTATGGATATTTTGGTACCTGGTATTGGTGAAATCATTGGCGGAAGTCAGAGAGAAGAACGCCACGATGTGCTTGTAGAAAAATGCAAACAATTCAATATTCCAGAAGAGCACATTTGGTGGTATTTGGAAACTAGAAAATTCGGAACGTGTGAGCACGCAGGTTTTGGTCTAGGTTTTGAAAGATTGATCATGTACGTTACGGGTATGACTAACATTCGCGATGTAATACCATTCCCAAGAACACCGCAAAACGCAGAGTTTTAATATCAAAAAGCATATCTTTGTTTTGTTATGTTGAAGCAAACCTTACAACAAAAATTACAGCAAAAGTTATCTCCTCAACAGATTCAATTGATGAAGATGCTTCAAATTCCGACCATGGAATTGGAGCAACGTATCAAAGATGAAATGGAGGTAAATCCTGCTTTGGAAGAAGGTAGAGAAGAAGAAGAAAACGATGAGATGAAGTCGATGGAAGAGAATGACTCTGACATTGACAGTGACAACAATAACGACGACGATTTCGACATCAATGATTATTTTGATGACGACGATGTTCCTGAATATAAGCTCTACACCAACAATCATAGCGCAGACGACGAAGAACGAGAAAGCCCACTAGGTGCTGGAAGAAGTTTTCAAGACTTACTTTTTTCACAATTGGGCTTGAGAGATCTTACGGAAAAAGAATCTCAGCTTGCTGAATATTTGATTGGTAATCTCGACGAAGCAGGCTACTTGCGCAGAGAGCTTCCTGCTATAATAAATGACTTAGCATTCAGTTCAAATATTTCGACATCTGTTGAAGAATTGGAGCATGTGCTTTCGTTGATTCAAGATTTAGATCCATCGGGAGTAGGCGCTCGTAACCTGCAAGAATGTCTTCTCATTCAGATTCGACGCACAGAAGAGAAGGATGAAGACACGGATTTGGCTGAAGTGATTATTTCAAAATACTTCGAAGAGTTTACAAAAAAGCACTACGAAAAGATTTCGAAAAAATTGGAGTTAACGGACGAGGAGCTCAAGCCTGCAATAGATTTCATATTGCATTTGAATCCGAAGCCTGGAAACAGCATGATGGAGTCTTCGCGTACGATTCAGCATATCACTCCAGACTTTTTACTTTCTGTTGAAAATGATGATTTGAAACTCACATTGAATAGCAGAAACGCACCTGAGTTGAAGATCAGCCGAGAGTACAAAGAAATGCTTCATCATTATTCTAAAACAAAAGTTGCTGATTCAAAAGACAAGGAAGCAATGTTGTTTGTGAAGCAGAAAATTGATAGCGCTAAGTGGTTTATTGATGCCATCAATCAGCGTAATCAAACCTTGCTATTTTGTATGCAGGCTATTGTAGATTATCAAAAAGAATTCTTTTTGAGTGGAGATGAAACCAAATTGAAGCCAATGATTTTGAAAGACATTGCTGACTTGGTGGAAATGGATATCAGTACAATTAGCCGTGTAGCAAATAGCAAGTACATTCAAACTCCATACGGAACCTATCTATTAAAATATTTCTTTTCAGAAAGTTTATCTACTGATGAAGGAGAAGAAGTTTCATCGCGCGAGGTGAAGAAAATTCTCAAAGATGCTATTGAAGCAGAGGAGAAAAGAAAACCATTAACCGATGAAAAGTTAGGTAAGCTTTTGAATTCAAAAGGGTATAATATCGCCAGACGAACAGTTGCAAAATATAGAGAGCAACTTGGCATTCCCGTGGCAAGATTGAGAAAAGAATTATGACGGAAAGATTAGCAAAAGTACTTTCCCTAATCTTCCATCCGCTTTGGATGCCTTTGATTATCTATTTGCTGGTAAGATGGCTCGACCCATATTACATTGGGCAAACACAAGCAGATAATTTTGTTATCCTACTCTTGCTAGTAAACATCGTTGCTCCTGCCCTTTCTATGTTGATCATGATCAAATACGGAATGTTGAGCAGTATTGAATTAAGGGATCGCAAAGAGCGATTTGGACCGTACTTGCTTGTTATTTTCTATTACATATTGAGCTATACCATGCTCAAATGGCAAGGTCCTATTTTGCCCCAAGAAGTATTTAGTTTTTTCGTGAGTGTAATTTTGTCATTGATAGTTTCACTGAGCATCAACATGATTTGGAAAATATCCGTGCATTTGTTGGCTCAGGGAGGAGTCTTCGGGACCTTGCTCGCGCTTAATTCCTTGCACAAATCTGATATCAATGTATTTCTGATGATTTCCGCCCTTGCTGCAGGATTGACCGCATATTCTCGATTAAAACTTCATGCACATACTCATGGTCAAGTGTATGCCGGTTTTATTCTAGGCGTTGTGATGAATTGGGTTATCATCAGTATGAAGATTAGCTTTTAATTTAAGCTCCCAATTCCAGGCATCCTTCAGTCCATCCCTCTATGTTCAATTGAGTTTTCCAGCCAGCATTTTTTCTGACTTTTCTACGTTCGCCCAAATTTGTTCTACATCACCTGCTCGGCGTGGGCCGATTTCGTAGTTCAAATTTTGACCTGAGACTTTCACGAAAGCCTTTACCACTTCGAGGACAGTGTTGCCTTTGCCTTGACCAAGATTGAAGACTTCCAGTTGATTATCATTTTTCAATAACCAATGGAGTGCAGCTACGTGAGCTTTTGCCAAATCAACAACGTGAATGAAATCGCGGATGCAAGTTCCGTCTGGAGTTGAATAGTCGTCGCCGAAAACAGTCAATTTCTGTCTTTTCCCGATAGCAGTTTGAGTAATAAAGGGAACAAGGTTATTCGGGATGCCATTTGGTAACTCCCCAATATGACCAGATGGATGGGCTCCAATGGGGTTGAAATAGCGCAGAATAGCTGAATTTAATCCACATACCTTACTTGAGTCGCGTATGATTTGCTCACACATAACTTTCGTATATCCGTATGGAGAAGCTGCATTAGCATCAGGAGAAAGTTCAGTTACTGGCAATGACTCAGGTTGGCCATATACGGTACAAGAGCTGGAGAAGACAAAGTTTTTTACTTTGTACTTCCTCATCACCTCGAGTAGAGTTAGCATTGAGCCAACGTTATTGTCGTAATACTCGAGTGGTTTTTCTACAGATTCGCCAACAGCTTTAAAAGCGGCAAAATGAATTACGGCCTCAGGTCTTTCATTTTCAAAAACTTGAGACAATTCCTTTTCATTTCTGCAATCTAGTTCGTAAAATTTTGGAACCTTTCCCAATATCTCTCGTATTCCGTCCAAAACTGCCCGATTGGAGTTGGACAGATTATCTAAAATTACAGGCTCAAACCCTGCGTTGGTGAGTTCCACTACGGTGTGAGATCCAATAAAGCCGGTTCCGCCAGTAACTAAGATTTTCATAAAACGATTATCGATAAGATGGACAAAAGTAAGGAAATGATTTTTTTTAGAAAAAATGTAACCTTTAGAAGAATGAAGTAGTAGAAAGCAACAGACTAACCTAACCTAGCAATATGAATTCAGATTTTACACCACAGAGGTTCGACCTCTCGTATTTGAATCAGGTATTTCAAGGTAATAGAGAGATGATTAATAATATTATCAATCTATTTCTGCAGCAAGTACCTGTCTACATCAGAGAGATGGAAGAATGCGTTCGCAAGAACGAGCCACTGTCTCTGCATCCCCTTGCACATAAGGCGAAGAGTTCTGTTTCCATGCTTGGAATAAAGGACATGGAAACTGACATTCTCAAGATTGAGAATGACAGCAAGCACCTGCGCAATTTAGATGAGTTGCCTTCATTGGTATCTCGTGTAAGACAGGCATGTGATGTTGTATACATCCAATTACAAGAACAATTGCAGCGCGCTTCTTAAAAAAACGCGCATACACCAAGAATATAGGGTGGAGGGCCGCTCTCTGAAAGAATTTATTCTGACGGGGGCGGTTTTTCTTTTTCAATCAATTAGTTATACCTTGCAGCCGAAACATCACTGCTGATTGGCCTTATGCGCTTCGAACCATCCGATGAAAAAGACCTGGAGTTGAGGGGAATTACTACCGCACAAATTGCGGAAGTTGTATATCGCTTTACTAACCAAACTCTTCCCATAGTCCTAGAGCGTCCTTGCACCTCTGGCGATGGCATTGTGGTGCTCAAAGCTTCTGAAACAAAATATTACCACGATTTCTTTGATGAAAAAAGCAGTTCGAATTCGATCTTAAAATTCGTTCCTGCATCTGGCGCTGCATCAAGAATGTTTAAGCACCTGTACAATTACAAGGAATCGAACACGGATGAACTCACTGAGGAGTTTATTGTCAACTTTGATTTATTTCCATTTTACAATGAGTTGCAGAAGCAACTTTTAGAAAAGGGTATTTCACTGTCTTCACTAATAGAAGAAAATAAGTGGAAGGATATTTTCAATTACATATTGGAAGAGCCCCTTCGATATGGGCATTTTCCAAAAGGGCTCATTCCTTTTCATGCATACGACGGTGATGTAACAAGGACAGCTTTTGAAGAACACATGTTTGAGGCGGTTGATTATGGACGAGAAAAAGATGGAACTTGCCGTATTCATTTTACCCTTGCTCCACATCAAGTGAAAAATGTGATGTCATTTTTAAAAGAAAAAGCATCCAATTTTCCTTATGAAAAATTTATTCTCGACCATAGTATTCAACTTGCGAGTACTGATACTCCAGCTATAGATCGCTCGAATGAATTAGTGAGAGATGCAGAGAATAAAATCGTGTTTAGGCCTGCAGGACATGGAGCATTGATTTACAATTTACAAGAACTTTCAGAAGACATCATTTTCATTAAAAACATTGATAATGTCACCAATTCTTCTCAGAAGGGTGAATCAATTTTTTACAAAAAAGTTTTGGCGGGATTGCTCATTGAGTTGAAAGAAAATACAGACCGCATTTTAAAGAGCGTCGATGAGTTTGGAGAAGATCAAATACAAGAAGCGCTTCGATTCATTGGAAGATGGTTTGTAGCTGATGTTTCTTTTGGAATGAATCCTGAACAATCCCGACAATTTATAAAGCATCAACTGAGTAGACCAATTCGCGTTTGTGGAATGGTGAAAAACGAAGGTGAACCCGGAGGTGGACCATTTTGGGTAAAAAGTTCGGACGGGTATATTTCAAAACAAATTGTAGAAAGAAGTCAGGTAGATCATCACAATGTGAAGCAAATGAAAGTGCTTTCAGGATCAACGCATTTCAATCCAGTGGACATCGTGTGTACGCTCAAAGATGAGCATGGACATGTGTATGATCTTCAGAAATACATCGATCATAGTTCTGGTTTTATCAGCGAGAAATTTTTGGACGGAAAAGTTATAAAAGCGCTGGAGTTACCGGGGTTATGGAATGGCTCAATGGCTTTGTGGAATACCGTTTTCGTGGAGGTTCCTGTAGGAACTTTCAATCCGGTGAAGACGGTGAATGATTTACTCAGACCCGGACACCAGCCGGCTTGTGATTAAGAATATCAATTGCACTTTTGCAAAAGCTTGTTTCCGATTCTTCTTTGTTGGAGGCGACACAAACCACTCTATCCTTCATAAATTCCAATACCAAATCATTATACCATTGAATGGCTTTTGCATCGAGGTGAGAAGAAGGTTCGTCTAGCAATAAAATATCCGATTCCCCCATAATGGCCAAACCAAGCTTCACTCTCTGTCTCATCCCCGAAGAATAAAACTTCAGTTGTTTATCCATTTGAGCTTCTAATCCCATTCTTTTTGCGACTTCCTCCACATTCATTTCATTTTTAAAGCTCTTGAAAGATTGAAAGAAAGTGATGTTCTCCCTAAGGGTGAAATCATCGTACAAAGCTGATGCTGGAGAAGCTAGCGTTATAGATTTATAGATATGTTGAACGGAGATAAGGCTTCCCTCTTTCTCCCACTGAATAAGCCCTTCCGTAGGAGTAAGGTAACCACTTAAAACTTGCAGCAGAGTTGATTTTCCACTTCCGTTTGACCCAAGAATGGCGACGGGAGAATTCGATTCAAATTGAAAGTCAAGATCCTTAAAAATCCATTCTTTCTGATACCTCTTCCCTATTTTCTCAAGTTTTATTTTCAATGATAAGGGATTAAACGCTTTGAGGTCCTCTGATAATTCCTTTGTCTGACTGGCGAATAAAATCCAAGATAACTTCCTTTTCGGGAGTGTTTGGTAATTCCATTTCGGCAGCGTGAATGGCGCGAGATGTATTGGTATTGTGAACGTAAATCATACGATACACATCTTCGATGTGCGCTATGGTTTCATTAGCAAACCCTCTTCTTCTAAGGCCGACAGTATTGACACCAGCGTAGCTCAGTGGCTCGCGTGCAGCTTTAATGAAAGGAGGAACATTTTTCCGAACGAGGCTACCGCCACCAATAAAGCAATGCTGACCAATGGTTACAAACTGTTGAATCGCTACCACACCTTCGATAACCACCCAGTCTTCAATGGTAACGTGGCCAGCGATATTCGCGGAGTTGGCAATAATGCAATTATCTCCTACGAAAGTATCGTGTGCTATGTGAACGTATGCCATTAGCAAGCAATTCTTGCCCACCTTCGTTTTAAACTTATCTTTTGTACCTCGATTGAGCGTGCAGCATTCACGAATTATGGTATTATCACCGATTTCAGTGGTGGTTACTTCACCATCAAATTTCAAGTCTTGTGGAATAGCGCTGATAACCGCACCTGGAAATATTTTACAATTTCTGCCGATTCTTGCTCCATCCATGATAGTAACATTGGGACCAATCCAAGTTCCATCTCCAATTTCCACATCGCCTTCAATTGTTGTAAACGCTCCGATAGTTACGTTTTGCCCAATTTTCGCTCTTGGGTCGATTACATTTAGGTTACTCATACCGTTTGAGCTGCATTAGATTCAGCAGTTACTCTATCGCGAACTACTTGAGCGAGCATCACCGCTTCACACACTTCTTTTCCATTCACATAAGCGATGCCTTTCATATTTACCAATCCTCTTCTAATAGGAGATTCAAGTGTCAATTTGAAAACTATCGTATCTCCAGGAAGTACTTTTTGTTTGAATTTTACTCCATCAATTTTCATGAAATAAGTAGAATAATTTTCTGGATCTTCCACTTGAGAAAGAGCGAAAATTCCACCGACTTGAGCCATAGCTTCAACTTGTAAAACACCTGGCATTACCGGATTTCCAGGGAAGTGACCTTGGAAAAATGGTTCATTCATAGTCACATTCTTGATACCAATAACACCATTTTCATCCATTTCGAGGATTTTATCTACCAGCAAAAACGGATATCGGTGAGGAAGCATCTTTGTGATATCATTAATATCGTACAAAGGCTTTTTATAAAGATCAAAAGTTGGAAGTGCTTCTTTTTGTTTCTTAATGAGTCCTTTAAGGATTTTTGCAAACTCCACATTTCCGTAGTGGCCTGGTCTAGCAGCAAGGATATGCCCTCGGATAAATCGGCCAACTAGTGCTAGGTCACCAACAATATCAAGGAGTTTATGACGTGCTGGTTCGTTTTCGTATTGAAGTTTGATGGTATTCAAAACACCAATCCCTTCCACTTTCACTTCGAGGTCTTCCTTACCTAATAGCTTTAAAATATCTTTGATTTGTTGATCGGTGTATGGTTGGTCTACCATCACGATAGCATTATCCAAACTACCCCCTTTTATCAGGCCATTTTTAGCCAACAATTCGAGTTCTCTTAAGAAGACAAATGTTCTGCACTTCGAGATTTCCTCCACAAAGTGATTGAGTTGGTACATATGAGCGTGTTGGGTGCCCAAAACGGGTGAATTATAATCCACCATTACCGTCAATCGAAACTCACCGCCATCTGTTGGAACGGCAAGCATTTCAATTCCTTTCTCACCATCTTCGTAGGTGACATTTTCAGTCAAAGTTAGATATTGTCGATCTGCACTTTGGTCTTCGTAACCAACCTTTTCAATAGCTTCAACAAATGGCCAAGCGCTACCATCCATAATAGGTATTTCGGGACCATCAATTTGAATAAGCGCATTGTCTATTTTACATCCGTATATAGCAGAAAGTACATGTTCCGTAGTATGAACGCGTGCTCCATTTTGTTCTAGCGTCGTTCCTCTTTGGGTATTTACTACTAAATCTGGATCAGCTTTGATGATTGGCTGCTCAGGCAAGTCCATTCTTTGAAACTTATATCCATGATTTTCTGGAGCTGGAAGGATAGAAATATTCACTACTGCTCCAGTATGCAGACCAACTCCTTGAAGATGAACGGGCGACTTAATTGTCCTTTGTTTTGAACTCATGGTGCGAATTTAAGGGTTCTAATGAGACTGACCTCTAGTTTTCTATGATTTATCCAATTGATTCTAAAAATAAGGTAAATCCCTTATAAGAGCCGTTATGGTGCTGAATATCATTGCATCACTAAATCATTTAAAACATAACCTCATGAAAAAGTTATTATTTATGCTTATTGCAGCGTTCGTTTCAACTGCTGCATTTTCACAAACATTCGAACAAGGAAGCAACAGACTTCATCTAGGAGTTGGATTTGGAAGTGCTTATGCAATTAGTGGTGCAACATCTTACACCCCGCCAATTCACCTATCCTTTGAACACGGTATTTCAGAGAAAATTGGAGTTGGTGCTCTAATAGGTTACACTGGAGCAAAGACAACAGTGCCATTTTTTGGTGACATTAAATACTCGTATATTATTGTAGGAGCTCGTGGTCAATATCACTTCCTAAGTGAAGACAAATACGATGTTTACGGTGGAGCAATGCTCGGTTATAACATTGCAAGCGTGAAATGGGACAATAACACGACATCTACTTTTGGAGTGGAGCCAACAGCTGCTAGCAGTGTAGCTTTTGGGGCATTCGTAGGTGGACGCTATAATTTCTCAGAAAAACTTGCTGTATTTGGTGAGCTTGGATATAGCATTGCGTGGATCAGCGCTGGTATTTGTTTCAACTTGAACTAATTCAAATTTCCGGATAATAAAAAAGTCCCCTTTCGGGGACTTTTTCATTTATATCAATTCCATTAAGAATTTATTTTACCAAATTCATACGAATCAAGTTCAACGCACCGCCGGCCTTAAACCACTCAATTTGTTGCTTGTTGTAGGTATGATTTACTGCGATTACATCTTTAGATCCGTCTTCGTGAACGAATTCTAAATGCAATTGCTTTTCAGGTGCAAAATCTGTCAAGTCAATGAAGTTAATCACGTCATTCTCTTGAATTTTATCGTAATCTGCATCGTTGGCAAAAGTTAAAGCCAACATACCTTGCTTCTTCAGGTTTGTTTCGTGAATTCTTGCGAAAGATTTTACAAGAATTGCTCTCACTCCAAGGTGGCGAGGTTGCATTGCAGCGTGCTCACGTGAAGAACCTTCACCATAGTTGGTATCCCCTACCACGATTGTTGGAACACCAGCCGCCTTGTAAGCTCTTTGTGTAGCTGGAACTTCACCATATTCTCCAGTAAGTTGATTTTTCACTTTGTTTTGCTCACCATTGAAGAAGTTGGTAGCACCAATCAACGTGTTGTTAGCAATGTTATCCAAATGACCACGGTATCTCAACCATGGACCTGCCATTGAAATATGGTCAGTAGTACATTTTCCTTTTGCTTTGATCAAAAGTCTAGCACCAGTGATGTTCTGACCATCCCAAGATTTGAATGGATCCAAAAGTTGAAGTCTTTCAGAAGTTGGATCAACAGCGATTTGAACGCCGCTTCCATCTTCTGCTGGAGCTTGATAACCGGCATCTTCTACTGCAAAACCTTTAGTTGGAAGTTCGTCACCCTTTGGTGGATCAAGTTTCACTTGCTCACCTTTATCATTGGTCAAAGTATCCGTAAGCGGGTTGAAAGTCAAGTCACCTGCAATAGCTAGAGCCGTTGTCAATTCAGGAGAAGCAACAAAAGCTAGGGTATTTGGGTTACCATCATTTCTACTTTGGAAGTTTCTGTTGAATGAGTGTACAATAGTGTTGCGCTCTTTCTTTTCTGCACCCACGCGAGCCCACATACCGATACAAGGTCCGCATGCATTTGCGAATACAGTAGCACCTAGTTTATTGAAAGTATCAATAAAACCATCGCGCTCGATAGTAAAGCGAACTTGCTCAGAACCAGGAGTAATGCTGAATTCAGCTTTTGGTGTCAAGCCTTTTTCTAAAGCTTGAGTAGCCAAAGATGCCGATCTCGCGATGTCTTCATAAGAAGAGTTGGTACAAGAACCAATCAATCCTACTTCAACTTTTGTAGGCCAGTTGTTCTTAGCTGCTTCTTCCTTCATTTTGCTGATCGGAGTAGCCAAGTCTGGAGTGAATGGACCATTCAAGTGTGGTTCCAATTCAGAAAGATTGATTTCAATTACTTGATCAAAATATTGCTCAGGGTTTGCGTAAACTTCAGCATCACCCGTCAAGTGTTCTTTAATTGAATTCGCCATTTCAGCAACGTCAGCACGACCTGTTGACTGAAGGTATTTTGCCATACTTTCATCGTATCCGAAAGTTGAAGTAGTAGCTCCAATTTCAGCACCCATGTTACAGATGGTTCCTTTACCCGTGCAGCTTAGAGATTCAGCGCCTTCGCCGAAATATTCAACGATTGCACCTGTACCACCTTTTACAGTAAGAATACCAGCAACTTTAAGAATAACATCTTTCGCAGAAGTCCATCCGTTCATTTTGCCTGTAAGCTTGATACCGATAAGTTTTGGGAATTTCAATTCCCAAGCCATGCCCGCCATCACGTCCATAGCATCAGCACCACCAACACCGATGGCTACCATACCCAATCCACCAGCATTTACTGTGTGAGAGTCTGTTCCAATCATCATTCCACCTGGGAATGCATAGTTTTCTAAAACTACTTGGTGAATGATAC
>JAWKNK010000015.1:0-71054 GCA_041391745.1 Flavobacteriales bacterium | reverse complement strand
TTTCCTGGGTTTGGATACACATCACTCAATAATGCTCGCTTGTTGGAGAGATCATGTTTTATTAAAAAATCTAATCGACTTAACTTTTAATCTTTAAGTTTGTAGGACACACAGTATAACTACAAATTTCTTGATTATGGCAAATTATAAGATCGAAGAGGTCGAGGGAATTGGCCCTGTGACCGGAGAAAAATTCAGAAATGCAGGTGTTTCAACCACAGACGCACTTCTCGAAGCAGGAAAAACCACAAAAAGTAGAAAAGAGTTGGCTGAAAAGTCAGGAGTTTCTGAAGGTCAGGTTTTAAAATTCGTAAACATGGTAGACTTATTCAGAATCAACGGTGTTGGTGCTGAATTTGCTGAACTTCTTGAAGTGGCTGGAGTGGATACAGTTCCAGAATTGGCCCAGCGCAATGCTGCAAATCTTACTAAGAAAATGGAAGAGGTAAATGCTGAGAAGAGTTTGACCCGCAGAGTACCTTCTGAATCAGAAGTGGAGAAGTGGGTGGCTCAAGCAAAAGAGCTTCCACGAATGATTGAATACTAATAGAGCAATACCAAAAGAAAATGCGAGCTTTAGCTCGCATTTTTTATTTCCTCTATCATTTCCTCTGTCAATGGCTTCCCCTTAAAACCTTTGACAATGCTATAACTCATCGCTCGTTCAACATCCTTCTCATTGAGTGAAGATGTTACCATAAATATTTTCATCTCTTTTAATTTCTCCTCTGGAAGATTTTTTAATTCTTCCAGCAATTCAAAGCCATTCATTTCCGGCATGTTGATGTCTAAGAATATCACATCAGGCATCTCACCATTGCTCTCGGCTGTTGCTTTCAATAAATTCAATACTTCCGTACTCGTGCGATAGTTGATTACTTCCGCTTGATCATCGGCTTGATTGATGATTTGAGAATGAATGAAATTAAAAACATCATCATCATCTACTAAAATGTATTTATGCATTCTGAATTGAATTTGGAAGTTCAACTATAAATTTCGTGCCGACTCCTTCTTGGCTCTCCACTCGTATCGTTCCTTGAAGTTTTGAAACAATTTCCTTGACGATATAGAGACCGAGACCAGTCCCAACACTATTGCTACTGCCGCGATAGAACATATCAAATATGCGAGGAAGCTTTTCTTGAGAAATTCCTTCGCCGTTGTCTTCGATGCTTATTTCTAAGTAATCTTTTCTCGCGATTATTTTTACAAAAATCAAAGTCTTCGCAATTTCCTTTTTACGGTATTTAAAGGAATTTCCAATCAGGTTTTTTAGAATAGTATTAAGTCTTGATTGATCAGAAATGATTTCCTTACCGCACTCATTTTGAATGGACATTTCAACTTGATCTTCTACAGAAAATTTCAAATCATCATAGATGTTTTGAATCATATTCTCAATATTGAATTTTGATATTTGAACATCCAATCTAGAGTTTCGAGAGTACTCTAATATTTCTTGAATCGTGCCGTCCAAACGCTGGACGCTGTTGTTTGCAAGTGTTAGAAGGTGCTTCAATTGTGCATCCAGATGCTCACTTTTAAACACAAGATGTAAAATGCCTTTTATAGCTAGAAGTGGTGATCTTAAGTCGTGCGATACCGAATAAACAAAATTGTCTAACTCAGAATTGATTTTTCGAAGTTCCTCATTTTTCAAAATGATGGAGCTTTCAAACTGCTTGAGATCCGTTATGTTTACCCCAGACATGATCACATATTCTAACTTGCCTTTGGAGTTGAAGTGGGGTAAAATGTTTCGCAATATGTGTTTTTCAACTCCCTTGTTGGTGGTAAGCACTTCCTCGAAACTGGTGAGCTGCTTGGATGAAATGGCATTTTCTATTTTTGAAATAAGATTGGAAATTTGCTCGGACTCTCGTTCTCCTGAAATGGATGTATTTACTCTTTCTTTCCAATGTGGTTCCAATTCTAGAAGGCGTTCATTGGCGTAAATCAACTTGAGTGTGCTGTCGAATACCGCAATTTTTGCAGGTGAATTGTTGAGAATGTTCTCATAGAACATTTTCAATGAATTGATTTGTTGGATGAAATTTGTTCGTTCAATTTCTGCTTCACGGGTGGCTGTGATGTCCAAACTACTTCCAATCAATCGGATTAGATTTCCTTTTTCATCTCTCTCAGCTATGGTCACACATTTTAGAAATTTAATTTTCTTTTCAGAAAAAGTTCTAATGCGATATTCCAGTTCAATGAAGTCCTTCCCCGTAGCCATCATATGGTCTACGATGTCGGAAACTCTAGTTACATCATCCTCGTGTATACTTGATTTCCAAAAGTCAAAGAAGTTGGAGACTTGTGAAGCATCATCTATCCCATATTGGAGCAAAAGAATTTCATTCCAATTGACCTTACTCGTTTTTATATCCGATTCCCAAATGCCAATTCCGGACATGGAGGTTATTTTTTCAAACTTCGAGTTTACACGAAGTATTTCTCTTTGAGAAAGGATGTCTTGAGTAATGTCTTTTTGTAGAGCAATAAAGTTGATGTGTTTTCCAGCCTCATCAAAGACTGGGGTGATTTCAACGGAGTTGTAATATGATTTGCCGTTTTTATGTTTGTTCAATAAGGTGACCTCAATATTCTCCTTTTTTGAAAGTGAGTCTGTGAGGTTTTTTCTTTCAATAAGGTTCAGGTTTTCTTCTTCAGGCTGTAAAAAGTCTTTGGGCTTCAAACCTTTTACTTCCTCTAAAGTATATCCCGACATTTTTTCGAATGCTTCATTCACCCATTCAACTCTTCCATGATTATCCGAAATGATAACGCCGTTTTTGGTCTTTGTAGCTATCAGTGAGAGCTTTCGAAGTTCAACTTCTGAAGTAGAAATCTTTTGAAACTGCTCTTTGATTTTTTCATTTTTCTTTCTGTTGGTGGCCACACTGTGCACGTGATGCACAAACGAAGTGAATATTGCTTTGTGGCGGTCGTGTATATTGGTGTAAAGTGGTGCATTTTCCTTTGATATCAGAACGAGTAAAAAACAAGATTCTCCATATTCTGAATCGTACGAATGATAGTATATTCCTGAGGAATAATCCTTGAGAAAATCACTTTCAGAAATGATTTGTTCATTGATTAGAACGGCCTTATTCAGCGGATGGGATTGACTAAACTTTCTAAGCTCTTTGGAAAACGATTCCAAATTTTCAGAAGAAATTTTTAATCCTTCACTGAAAAGTATTGATGGTGAATTCGAATTGTGCTTATGAATCAGCAAAGCTGATTGCTCGAATTCCATGATGTCAATGGCGGCCTCTACTGTTAACTGATGAAATTGATCATCGTCGATATCGTCGAGAATTTTTGCACTGAACTCATTCAATCTCTTGTACATCACCAACTCATGATCGAGCTTGTCTCTAGTGTTGATGAGCTCCTGTTCAATGGTGGAAAATTTGGTGACGCGCAACTCAAGCTCTTGATATTTTTCAAGCAGCTTTTGATAATTATATGTTGCGACGTTGCCCTTCACCATTATTATTTTCGATAAATAGCGTAAAGTGCAGTTGTGTAATTATGATACGTGTTTCGACCGCCTAATCGCGCAAACTCTCCGAATCCATACATGCCTAGCCACGGTGGACATTGTCCGTTATCGTAGAAGGGATATTGCATTCTATTCACCAATTCTTCTTTGATAATTCTGTCAAAAAGGAATCTACCGCGAGCAAGACAGTCAGCATGAAATACGGCAAGGGGTTTCTTGCCTTCCGAACGTTTATTGAGTTCGTTTACTATACGATCCATCTCTGAGAAAATGAGGTCTTCATCTCTTTTCGTTAGCCACAGTTCGGTGCCTTCGGCACAATCTGTAGCATAATACATATCATCACCCTCATGTTTGGTAACAACTCTTAATATGTGATCGTTGCCATATTCTTTAGCCAGTGCTGGGTCTAGTTTTTCACCTAAAGCTCCAATAGGAATGGAGTCGCCGCAATTCGCATTTTCAGGCAACCCGAGTCGTTTAAGGTATTCCTGCCACGCTGGTTGTCCGTTGAACTCGTGGATAATATGTCCAGTAGATTTTGTAACGACCAAGGGTTCGCCGATAGCAACAAATCCGTGCGTCGCCTGTGTATCGACATAAAGTGAATCATCCGCAAATCCTACCGCAAATGCGCCATGTTCATATACCTGATCATCTACCGCTTGGTAGCTCACGAAGCCTTTCATGTTGTCGGAAGATGTCGCTCCAAAAATGGTGACTTGATCACCAAAAATGGCTTCAAAAGCCTTAATGCATTGGTCATTAGAAATGTCTATTCCAGATGCCAGAAAATAGATCATATTGATCTTGGGTTTCTGCTCTTTAAGCTGCATGGCCAATTTTAAACACTTCTCAAAGGAGTTGTGCCCATAAATTTCATTGGTGCTTGCAATGGCAAAATCATTTCCTCGGATCGCCATCAATCCAATATCCTTCATCGATTCGCTAACACCTTCACGCCCTACGATACCGCAGCAAGAGGCCGCTAATACTCGAGCATTAGGCGCTGCTTCTTTCGCTTTCGAAACAAGTTCTTTGAAATCGTGACCGATGGCAGCATTGAAAATAAGTAGATCGCAATTGGAATAGTCTTGCCCGAGCGCAATTTCCATGCACTCTTCCACAGCTCTTTTTGTGTTTACAACACGGGTACTCGCAGAATAAAATTGTAACATCGTATAGCTTGTTTAGGTGAAAAAACAAGGCATACTTCTCTAGTCCAAAGGGAGCATTAAGGTAATCTAACGAAAGATACGCAGCGCGGAATTGCAATGTTTCGAACCCACTAACTCAGGGGCTTGAGTAGCGTTTCTAAGGGCACAAAGTGCTATTTTGAAGACTCTTCTTGACGCTTTGCAGCCTCAGGAAAGGCCCTTTCAAATTCCTCATCAAGCTTTGCTCTTTTTTCTTCATTGCTGCTGTCTTCCAAATAAGCTTTAAGTGCTTCTTTGTAGGCGGGATGCTGTCTGTAGTAGACGTCTATTAGTGAGTTTTGAGGAATAAAATAAAATACGAGCCCCAAGACTCCAACGATGATGCTCGTTCTAATGAGTCGGGGTATTTCAAATCGGGTGATTGAATTTTTTTTAGTGTACAAAAAACCAATGCTCAGTGCTAAAATGACCATTGCTCCTGCTAGCGTGGAACCTGTTTGAGGCCAAATTTGAATGCTAAATAATAGACCAACAATTGTAGCCGCAAGTCCCAAACCAGTACCAATAATTCCGAATGTTTCTGAATTGGAAGCTTGAGCTGATGTAGTTTCACTTTTCGGTTTTGCATAAAGAAAATAGGTTCCCACGAAATAAAGACATGCCAAAACGGAGAGGGAAATGACAATCATAAAATTTGAAAGTGGAAATCCAAGTACTCTGAAGATGGCTCCCAATATGAAAATGAGCCAAGAGAAAGTTTCTAGTTTTTTTACCATATCCCAAAAATACAATTTTTTCATAAATGGAAATTTTAGATTTGACCAAGTTTATATCTATGAAAAAGTATATTTTAATTTTTATCGCACTCGTTCCATTTTATTCATTTGCTCAGTCTTTCGATCAAGCATTGAGGCTGCTACGGACACTACCAAGCTGAAGCCTATTCAGAATGCTGTGACGGCTGCATTCAAGCATTCAAGATTAAGGAAGGCAATGCAAATACATATTACAATGCTGCTTGTTGCGCCTCCTTGGCGGGCAATTTCGAACTCGCATTGGATTGGCTGAATAAAACGGCTGCTTTGGGATGGACCAATAAACAGTGGATGATGAATGATGGCGACTTGAAAGCCCTTCATGATGTCGAAGGCTGGAACGACGTGCTTCAAGCTGTCCAAGCCAATATTGATATAATAGAAAAAGATTACGACAAACCGCTACAAAAAAGGTTGGAAGCCATCTATGTTAAAGATCAAACGCTAAGACAATTAATCAGTGATGCAGAAAAAAAGTTTGGAGAAGATTCACCAGAGATGAATTACTACTGGGGCTTGATGGCTCAAGAAGATAGCTTGAATGAGCTTGAAGTATCGCAATTATTGATGAGTTTGGCTGGCCTGGTAAAAGCCTCGTAGGTGGGAAAGCAAACACTGCTGTTTGGCTGGTTATTCAGCATGCTTCTTTAGAATTGCAAGAAAAATATTTGCCATTGATGAGGGCTTCGGTTGAAAAAGGAGAATCCCAAGGAAATCATTTGGCCCTTCAGATCGCATTCAAATGTATCAGGGCAAGCCACAAGTTTACGGTTCTCAAATCACCAAAAACATGGAGACCAATGAATGGAAATTGCATGAATTGATTGAACCAGAATATGTTGATCAAAGACGCGCAGCCGTCGGATTAGGTCCGCTTTCAGAATATGTAATGCGATGGAATATTGTATTCGATGTTCCCCAAAAAGTGAAGTAATTATTTAGCACTCCACTTTCTAACAAGCTTATTGAATAACCCAGGAAAATAGCGCTTCACGATGAGGCCCATGGCTTCGGTGCGACCAACGGAAATTTCGAATTTCTTTTTCACCACACCCTCTAAAATTTTTGTTGCTACAAAATCTGGAGTGAGACTTTGTCCTGATTGTTATCGAGCTCGTTGCTGGCTTTTCCTTCAGATGTCAATGCATGTTTTGATATTTCCGTTTTGGTAAAACCAGGAAGTACCAATGTAATATGCACATTGTTTTTTTCTACTTCCATGCGCATCGATTCGTAGAATCCGTGTAACGCATGTTTTGAAGCTGAATAGGCTGAACGTAAGTAGAATCCCCATTTTCCAACCAGACTAGAAGTGACAATAATATGTCCGGAGCCACGTTTTACCATGTTTTGGCCTATCAGTTTTGAAAGCAAAATATTTCCGAAGAAATTCACTTCAAATATGCGTCGATCCACTTCCAATGGCGTGTTGATCGTTTCCCCTCTTTGACTGATTCCGCCATTGTTGAAAAGGTAATCAATATGAGGGTAGGTCTTCAAAACATGCTCGGCTGCATTTCTCACACTTGCTTCATCTCCAAGATCCATTGGAAGGATGGCAACCATTTCACTTTTACAATTGGACTTCACGTTCTAACTCCTCTTTTCTTCTAGCAGAAAGAATGAGAGTCGCTCCCATTTCCGAAAGTTGATAAGCCAAAGCTTCACCTATTCCACTAGAGGCACCAGTTATCCAAATTGTTTTATCTTTGAAATGCAAATGATTCATGACGCGAAGTAACATTATTTTTTAGATAGCTTAGCGTTTATTGTTTGTTAACCTTGCCTTAACGATGCAATTTTACTTTCGCATCGTCAAAAGAACAAAACATGAGTAAACAAAAAGTACTTCTTGTAGATGACGAACAGGATATTCTAGATTTGATTGGATTCAATCTGGAAAAAGAAGGATTCGAAGTACACACTGCTAATAACGGCAGAGATGGTCTTGAAGTCGCAAGACGCGTAATCCCAGATTTGATTTTGTTGGATGTGATGATGCCGGGAATGGACGGGATGGAAACTTGCCGTGAAATCCGCGATACGGAACAACTTAAGAATGTTTTGGTAGCATTTCTCACAGCGAGAAATGAAGACTACTCTCAAATAGCAGGTTTTGACGCCGGAGCAGACGATTATATCGCTAAGCCGATCAAGCCTCGTGTCTTGGTTTCAAGAGTAAAAGCACTTCTTAGAAGAAATATTCCAATGGAAGCGGATACGATGCCGACTCCTGATCATGGAATAGTTATCGACAAAGAAAGATATGTAGTTTTTAAAGATGGCAATCAGTTGAACCTTCCAAAAAAGGAGTTTGAATTGCTTCACTCTTCTAACTTCCGCTCCAGGTAGGTTTTCACCCGTGAAACCATTCTGGCCAACGTATGGGGCAACGATGTGATTGTGGGTGATAGAACGATTGATGTTCATATCCGCAAACTTCGTGAAAAACTTGGTGATGATAATTTTAAGACAGTAAAGGGAGTAGGCTATAAATTTGAGCCTTAATGACTCAAAATACTCCGAAAAGTGTTGCTCTTAATTCTTCAATCCTGATCACAGGAGGATTGTTGGCGCTAACTTATTCTCGTAGTATATTCTCTAGATCGCGAATTCGAATGGCTGTGGTTACTCGCATTTAGGTGCCGGGTTTCGGTATTTCCTATTTTATCGTTTTTTACTATATCGATAAATTCCTTTATCAAAAGGTAAAAATCATCTACAAGACCATTCACACGATGAAATCAAGTGGCTCGGATATCAAGCCACAAATCAGAATGAGTTCTGACGTGTTGAGTTTGGTGAATCGTGAAGTGGCAGATTGGGCTGAAGAAAAGGTCAAAGAAGTTAAAGCGCTAAAAGATTCCGAAACCTTCAGAAAGGAATTCATCGGAAACCTGGCGCATGAATTGAAAACGCCCATTTTCAATATTCAAGGTTACATCGACACTTTGCTAGAAAGTGAACTGGATGATAAGGAATTGACCGTAAAATTTCTTCAAAAGGCATCTTCCAACTGCGATCGACTGAGTGATTTGATTCAGGATTTGGATCAAATTACACGTTTTGAAAGCGAAGGAATGAAATTCGACATGAAACGATTTGATATCGTGGATATGGCCCGTCAAATGATGGATTCGTTGGAACAGAAAGCCAAGGAAAAGAATATTACACTTCGATTTAAAAATACCAACGAGCGACCTATCTGGGTGTTGGCAGATCCAAAACGCATTCAACAAGTATTTACCAATCTTCTAGTAAACAGTATTAACTACGGAAAGGAAAATGGAGAAACCAGAATTCGTTTTTACGATATGGATGATAGTATTTTGATTGAGGTGGCTGATAATGGGGTGGGTATAGCTAAGGAACACATCCCTCGTATTTTCGAAAGATTCTATCGTGTCGATAAGAGTCGCTCACGAAATGAAGGCGGTTCAGGTTTGGGACTGGCCATATGCAAACACATTATAGAAGGGCACAAACAAACCATCTCCGTCCGAAGCAGTGAAGAGGTGGGAAGTACATTTGCTTTCACACTGAAAAAAGCGAAATAATCACAGCCGACTGTAATCGGCTCCCACAAAATGGTTCGAATGTTTTTCTTCTCCTATTGTAGTGGAAGGACCGTGCCCAGGATGTACAACATAGTCTTCTGGAAGCTTGTAAATTTTCTCTTGTAAAGAATTGACCAAGTCCGCGGCATTGCAACCGGGTAAATCAACTCGACCGACGCTGCCTTTGAAAAGCACGTCGCCGATAATTACTTGTTTATGCGTGTGATCAATAAAAGCGACGTGTCCGGGACAATGGCCGGGCACGAAAACCACTTCCAATTTGTACTGACCAAACTCTATAATATCTCCTTCATTTAGAAAATGGTCAGGAGCAGGACAGCCATTAAATGAAATGTTCCACATTGCTGCTGAGCGCTCTGCACGCTCAATCACCTCAAGGTCTTTTTGATGTGCGTAGAATGGAGCGGCATACTTTCTTTTTACAAAATCAATTCCCAAAATATGGTCGATGTGACAATGGGTGTTCAATATCATTTTCAGCGTTAAACCATTTCTATCCAGAAAATCGGAGAATACCTTTTCCTCGAAACTATCCGACATTCCGGGATCGAAAACAATGGCTTCTGAATTTTCATTTACAAGCACATAGGTGTTTTCCTGAAAAGCATTGAAAGTGAAGAGATGGAGTGACATAGGCTCGAGTTTAAGGGACAAAGCTAAGAATTACAATTTATATAGGGTAATCAAGGATGAATTGGTATATTTAGACGTAAATTAGCAAGCTATCATTCGGCCTATGTACAAATTTCGTTTTCTGTTTGCATTGATGGGTATGTTGCTGTCGCTCAGCGGAGTGGGGCAGTTCTATCAAGGGTCAAACATGGAATTCGGAAAAAACAGAGTGCAGTATCGCGAATTCGAGTGGTTCTATTATCCTACAGACAATTTTGAAGTTTACTATTATATCGGAGGAGAAAATTTAGCTCAATACGTTTTAGTTTCCGCTGAAAAGAATAAAAAGGATATCGAAAAATTCTTCGACTATTCAATCGATGATAAGGTTCAAATTCTCTGCTATTCGAAACAGAGCGAATTCAGGCAAAGCAATATTGGTATTTCTAACGACGATCAATACAATATCGGTGGTGCCGCAAGAATTATGGGCAACAAAATGTTTGTCTATTATGAAACCGATCACCGCGCACTAGAAAAACAAATAAGAGAAAGCATGTCGCGCGTAGTGTTCAATAATATGATGTATGGCGGCGATTGGAAAGATGTATTGAAGAGTTCTACTTTGCTGAGCATGCCTACGTGGTATGAGCAAGGAATCGTGAGTTTTGCTGCAAAGTCTGCTTCGCGCGACAGCGAAGCTTTTATGAAAGATTTCGTTCAGAATAAAAAACTCAAATCAATAAACCGTCTCGAAGGAAACGAAGCAAAATTGGTGGGACATGCGTTCTGGCAATATATCGCAGATGTGTATGGTGAAAATGTAGTCCCCAATATTCTTTACATGACACGATTAAGCCGCAATATTGAAAGCGGATTCCTTTTCGTTCTTGGATTGGATACTCAAAGTGTGACTGCCGATTTTTTAAAATATTACAAAGAAAAATACAGCACTTCAAAAGAAACACTTGTGCCCGGATTGCAGCCGCGCCCAAGTGATAATGCCACTAAGAAAGAATGGAAAGAGTGGAAGAAGCTCGAAAAAAAAATGGGCGAGCTGCAAGTGAAGTACAAAAAGAAATATCAGTACTCACAGTTTAAGCTTTCTCCCGATGGCAATAAAATGGCCTTTGTGACCAATGAGATGGGGCAATACAAAATTTGGATTTATGATCTTCAAAAAGACAAACTCAAACGTATTGTAAAGAAAGAATACCGCTTAGACCGTCTTGTAGATGATTCCTTTCCAATCCTAGCTTGGCATCCTAGCTCAGAGGTACTCACATACATTTTCGAAAGAAGAGGGCGCGCGTTTATAGGTAATTACCAATTTGGTGATAAAAAGAAAATTGAAAAAGAACTTTTCCGAATTGAGAAAGTCGTAGATATTCAGTACAGCAATGATGGAAAGAAAATTGTCTTTACGGGTGTAAACAAAGGTCAAACGGATATTTATGTTTATCAGGTTTTAGGAAACAACCAGGAGCAACTGACTTTTGATATTTATGATGATCTGAATGCACGCTTCATTGAAAATGATTCACGAATCATCTTTTCATCCAATAGGCCTGATGATACACTTAGAAAGGACGATGGCGAATTAGTGAATTTGAACAAAGACATTTTCATTTTCGATTATGAAAATAGATCGAAAATTCTAGAAAGAGTTACCAATACTCCTGATGTGGATGAGCATCATCCATTTGAGTACAAACCAAAACATTTCACCTATCTGGGTAATAGTCTCGGAAACGACAACAGGTACTTGGCTACAATAGATAGTGCGATTTCAAGAATTGATACTACAATACATTACAGATATTTCACTACGGAATCGCTGCTTACCAATTTCAAAAAGCAACCACTCGATTATCAATTTAATTCAAGCTCTGGGGATTATACTTTGCTCTTCAAAAAGGGAAGTCGCCCAATTGTGAGTTGGCAAAACAGAAATGAAGATGTTCTCTTGAACGGTTCGTTTGGTGACAATAAATCATTTGGAGATGGAACAGGAGCAGGGCAAATGGAATATCTCGCTTTGAAGCCTGATTCAATAGGACCTAATGAAGTAGATATTCATAATTATCAATTCGAAGATGAAAGGAGAAATTACACTTACGAAAAGGAAAGTGTAAGAATTCAAGAAATTAAACCAGATGGCACAAAAGAGGAGCTAAGCGATTCAGCTCAAAAAATTGTTCAAATACCAAAGTCGAGATTGTATCGATTAAACTTTGCAACGGATTATGTATTGAGTCAAATCGACAACAGCTTTACCAATTCTTTTTATCAAAAATTTACTTCTCCAACGTCCATCAATCCGGGTATTTCAGGACTGATGAAATTTGGCTTAAGCGATTTGTTCGAAGATTATAAATTGGTGGGTGGAGTTCGCTTATCATTCGATCTTCAAAACAATGACTTCGGTGCAAGCTTCGAAAATTTGAAGGGACGAGTTGATAAAAAAATTATGCTGCAGCGTCAGTCGCAGACGACACTCGATAATATCAATTACTACAAAATTCACACGCATTCTATTTCCTACCAATGGAAATATCCATTTACCGAATTGGCGAGTGTGAGAGTTACTGGAATCGTAAGACAAGACCGCACCATCACATCGAGTATTGATCCGGTGAGCTTGGTTCAAAGAACTGTCAATACCTATCAAGTAGGTGTTCGCGCCGAATATGTATTTGACAACACTGTAAATCGCGGATTAAATTTATTTAATGGTACGCGCTACAAACTTTGGGTAGAGCGCTATCAAAGACCAGATGTATGGGATAGAAAGACCGACTTCAATGTGGCCGGCTTTGATTTCAGACATTACAGAAAAATCCACCGTGATTTAATTGCAGCAATTCGATTCTCTGGATCAACCACCTTTGGTAGATACAAGCTTGCACATTATCTCGGAGGGGTTGATAACTGGTTATTCCAGCGCGTGGATAATTCGCTTCCTCCTCTCGATACGGCGGTATTCTATCATCAAACCTTTACGGGGCCGATGAGAGGATTCTATGTCAATTCAAGAAACGGAAATTCGTTTGCTTTAATGAATGCAGAACTACGTTGGCCGGTATTCAAGTACTTTATGAGAAAGCCTATCAAGAGTGATTTTGTACAGAACTTCCAATTGATTGGATTCTTCGACGCAGGTTCGGCTTGGACAGGAAAATCGCCTTATGGTAATGATAACTTGTTTAATCAAACTACGCTTTATCAGAATCCGATTACAGTTGAAATTGACAACAATAAAGAACCAATCATCTATGGTTACGGCTTTGGTCTTCGATCAAGAGTTCTAGGCTATTTCATTCGTGCGGATTGGGCTTGGGGCGTTGATGATGGTATCACTCTGCCACGTGTTTTCTACCTCTCTCTTAATTTAGATTTTTAATAGAAATGAAATTTCTTAAATCCATTTTTCTGCTCATTATCTTGTGGCAGCAGATAGAGGCGTTCGCTCAGGATACTTTGGTTTTTCCAGGATATGACAAGTTGGAGTTTATCGAAATGATGAAGGTGACATCTCGTTTCGGTGATTCTACATTTTACAATAAAATTGGTGAACCTGAAAAGTTTCATCAGGTATATCGCTCCCCAATAATGGGATTGGATAATCTCTGGGATTTATGGATTGATGACAACGGTGTTGCTCTAATTTGCCTCAGAGGAACCACTTCAAAAAATGAAAGTTGGTTGGAAAATTTTTATGCGGTGCTAACTCCGGCAAAGGGAAGTATAGTACTCAAAGGAGGGCGAAAATTCGATTATAATTTATCACGACATCCAGAAGCGGCCGTGCATGCCGGATGGCTCCTAGGTATGGCATCTATGGCTGGAGATATTCAGCAAAAATTAGATTCGTGCTATCAATCGGGAATTAAAAACTTCATTATACACGGACATAGTCAGGGCGGAGCGCTGAGTATTTTGCTTACTGCTCACTTATTAAATTTAAAAGCAGAAGGAAAAATTCCAGAGGACATTATTATTAAAACGATAGCGAGCGCGGCACCTAAGCCGGGGAATTTACATTTTGCTTACGACTATGAAGCGAGAATGCGAAGCTATGGAATTACGGTGGTTAATGCTGCCGACTGGGTGCCAGAAGTGCCTATGAGCATTCAAACATTGAATGATTTTAATCCGACCAATCCATTTAAAAATGCAGATGATTTAATTTCAAAACAAAAGCTGGGTGCCCGATTGGTAATGAAGAAAATTTACAATAAGCTGAATGGAAGTACTCGTGAAGCACACGAAACCTATCAGAAATATCTTGGTTTGAAAACGTATCCTATGGTGCAAAAAGTGATTGCTGAATATTCAAAACCTGAATTTTTTGATGGCAGCAATTTCACGCGAGCAGGACAGTATTATGTACTGTGGCCGGAATCGGATTATTTTGAAAAATATCCGGACAATGATGCTACACCTTTCGTGCATCATATGATGCAGCCGTACATCTATTTGGCAGAGCGAAATTAAAATTTGTAAACGAAGTGGGTCACAGTGGTGCCTACTGCATCTAAAGTATTTTTATCAATCACACTCATGTTGTCATTGTGTGTGTGATGAAAACCACCGAATTCATAGCCGCTCAATCCCATAGCTTGAACTGAGGGGCGCATATCTATGATGTCGATGGTAGGTACACCAGCGAAGTTCATGAACTGGTGGTCATCTACAATTTCTTGAATATTACGATCTCTAAAATATCCGCCATATCCGAGTGATTCAGCAATGCTCCAAACGCGACCAACGGTGCCAATAGCCATTTCCATTGACTTGCCTTCCTTATTGAATGTAGCGTCTTTGGCTCCAACCATATCAAGCAATATTCCGGCTTGAGCAAAGTAACCTGTCTTGTGCGGAACACGCATCCAATATTGAGAGCCTAAACACCATGTCAAAGATTCATTGCCATCGTATGAATTATAAAATTCCGGACTACCGTAGTCTTCCACATCAAAGAATAATATGTCAATTCCAACAGATGGTTGTTGAGCAGCAATGAGTCGTGCAATTTCTAGTAAAACACCTACTCCGGAAGCGCCGTCATTAGCACCGTCTATTGGTTTTTTCCAAAGTGACTCATCACTGTCTTTATCAGCAAATGGTCGTGTGTCCCAGTGTGCTGCGAGAGCAATTCTTTTTCTTGCCGCTGGATTAAATTCTCCAATGATATTTCTTAGAGGAACAGACTTACCGTCGTATGTGGTTACTGTGCTGGTTTGTTCGATCACATTGAATCCATATGATTTTAGTTGCTGAACCATCCAGTCTCCGCATTTTTTATGTGCATCAGAACCTGGAACGCGTGGTCCGAAATCGACCTGTTTTTGAATATATGCGTATGCACTGTCTTTCTGAAAACGAGGAACTGAGATTTGCGCTACTGGCGGTGTGTCTGTATTTTTTTTCTGTTGAGGTGTGTCACTGTCACAGCTAGAAAACGTAAGAACAATTCCAGAAACTGCAAGAAGTAGAAAGAAGTGGATTTTGCGCATTGTTAATCGTTTATTGACCAGGTGGTACCTTCTTTTGTGTCTTTGATTTGAATATTCATCTTCGCCAATGTATCTCTAATCAAATCGCTTGTTGCAAAATCTTTATTGGACTTCGCAGTAGTTCGCATATTCAAAATGAAATCCATTAAATTATCTGTCAATGCATCATTGCTGCCCGCATCCTCAGCTTGCAAACCAAGTACATCATAGAAGAATGATTCGAAGGTAGCTTTTAATAATTCGATATCCGCTGCTGTTAACTTTAATTTACCTTCTTTTGCCGAGTTGATGATTCTAACACCTTCAAACAATTGTGAAATTAATATAGGTGTATTGAAGTCGTCATTCATGGCTTCATAACAAGCATCTTTCCAAGTAGTAATATTCTCATCACTGCTTTCAGAAGGTACGAGTTTGTCTAGCAACTTGATTGCTGCTACCATGCGCTTGTAGCCTTTCTCAGCCGCTTGCAACGCTTCGTTACTGAAGTCTAGCGTAGAGGTATAGTGCCCTTGCAGCATAAAGAAACGCACCGTCATAGGTGAGTAGCCTTTATCGAGCAATTTATGATTTCCTGTGATCAATTCTTCCGGAGTGAATCCATTGCCTTCGCTCTTTGCCATCTTTCTGCCATTCACAGTAAGCATATTTCCATGCATCCAATACTTCACAGGCTCGTGTCCTGTGGCACCCACGTTTTGGGCAATCTCACATTCGTGGTGTGGGAATTTAAGATCCATTCCACCACCGTGTATATCAAACGTTTTTCCGAGGTACTTGGTGCTCATTACAGAACACTCCAAGTGCCAACCTGGAAAGCCTTTGCCCCAAGGACTATTCCACTGCATAATATGAATGGGGTCCGCCTTTTTCCAAATTGCAAAGTCCAACGGGTCACGCTTTTCATCTTGGCCGTCCAAGTCACGAGTGTTGGTATACAAGTCGTCGATTACTCGACCGCTCAATTTGCCGTATGGATATTTTTCGTTGAATTTTCTGACGTCAAAATATACCGAGCCATTGCTTTCATAGCCGTAACCGTTGTCAATGATTTCTTGAATCATTTCAATTTGCTCCAGGATGTGCCCTGTCGCTGTTGGTTCAATGCTTGGGTTGAGAATATTGAAAATGCGCATTACATCATGGAAACCATTGGTGTACTTCTGCACGATTTCCATCGGCTCCAGTTTCTCGAGCTTAGCCTTTTTAGCAATCTTGTCTTCGCCTTCATCTCCATCACCTACGAGGTGTCCAACGTCCGTTATGTTGCGGACATAGCGCACTTTATAGCCTAGAAATTGAAGGTAGCGATAAACGATATCGAACGTCAAAAATGTACGCACGTTACCCAAATGCACATCGCTGTAAACGGTAGGTCCGCAAACATACATGCCGACATTTCCTTCTACGATGGGTTCAAATATTTCTTTCTTACGAGATAGACTGTTGTAAATACTTAGCTTTTGCTCCATGTTGCAAAGTAAATAAGGGTTGAGGGATTTATGTAAAAAAAAGAGGTCTTCTTTTTAAAAAAGAAGACCTCAAAACATATAATTATAAATTATTTAGATTCTTCGATACCTTCACCAATGTACCTGCCTTTGCGGTAGAGGTCCACTTTAATAAGTATTCCTGAACTATTGTAGCGATACCATTTTCCGTTGTGCAGTTTGCCGTTTTTGAATTCACCACTCTGAATAATATTGCCGTTGGCATCGTAAAGTGTATTAAATCCATTTGGGTCAAATCGGTAAGCATCATTGGTTTTACCAGAAGCTGCAGGTGCCGTTTTTCCGATCTGTGGATTGTGAGCGTCAGGCTTAGAGGCAACCTCAGTGTTTTTCACTTTGTTCACTACCACTACTTTTTCCACTTTTCCTTTATTGAAAATTTTCTCTTCAATAAGCTCCCCTTCTTCGCTGTAGCGTTTCATCGATCCTGATTCTTGGCCATTCACAATTTCAACTTCCAGAGCTAACTTACCATTTTCATGGTAATAGTATTGCGTGCCATTGCGCTTTCCTTTTGTGTTAAAGTGAAAGTTTTGCTGCATGTTTCCTGAATCATAATAACGCTTGAAGTCACCAGTATTCACACCATCGTCCCAAAATCCAACTTCTTCTACTTTTCCATTTTGATAGAAAATTTTGTAAAGACCATGAGGCTTACCTAATGTGAAATTGATTTCAGATCGTTTGTTTCCATTGGGCCAGTATTTTTTCCAGACACCTTCACGCAGATCATCCTTGTAATTTCCTTCTTCTACTGTGGCTTCTGGACGGTAAGAACGGTCACCGATCATAGAACCGGTAATGACCCAATAACCTTGACGAAGTCCTTCTGGGTCTTTATAATTATTTCCTGCCCAAGAACTCAAAGTGCTCGCGGCAAGAATTATTGTAAAAGCTATAGAAAACAGCGATTTAGTATACGCAATCGACTTTTTCATATCACTCAAGTTAGGTTTATAGAACAACTACAACCTTCTACGCGAGCAATATGCTTTAGTTACGCCTCAACTGCTTTTTTTTTCTTGATTTCTGTAAGCATTGTGCTCACAAGCTTCTCTAAATCATACTTATGGTTCCATCCCCAATCGGCTCTAGCACTAGAATCGTCAATCGAATTTGGCCAAGAATCGGCTAATTGTTGGCGAAAATCAGGCTCATATGAAATAGTGAAATCAGGCAAATGCTTTTTTATTTCGCTCGCAAGCTCTGCAGGAGTAAAACTCAAGCCTGCTAGATTATAACTGCTGCGAATTTTAATAGAAGATGCTGGTGCTTCCATAATTCCGATGGTGGCATTGATGGCATCTTCCATCATCATCATTGGAAGCATGGTATTTTCGGATAGAAAAGAAGTGTACTTTCCATTGTCTAATGCATGGTAGAAGATATCTACAGCATAATCTGTTGTACCACCACCTGGTTCGCTTCTGTATCCAATCAAGCCTGGATACCTGATGCTTCTTACATCAACTCCATACTTATTAAAGTAGTATTCGCACCATCTTTCTCCAGCCAATTTGCTAATACCGTAAACGCTTGAAGGCTCCATAATGGTGTACTGCGGAGTATCGTTGGCTGGTGTATTTGGTCCAAATGCAGCAATCGAACTTGGCCAGAAAACTTTGAGGTTTTTGCGCTCTTTTGCAATGTCAAGAATGTGGAACAAACCATTCATATTAAGCTCCCAAGCAAATGCAGGATTCTTTTCTGAAGTAGCGGATAGAAGTGCCGCTAACTGATAGACCTGAGCCACATTATACTTTTCAATGATTTCCTCTAAGCGGTCTTTATCTAAAACATTGAGGATTTCAAAAGGACCTTCGGCAAATACTTCTGATTCTGGTTTTCTGATATCTGAAGCAATGATTTTATCTGTTCCGTGCTTAGCTCTTAATGCGAGCGTAAGCTCAATACCAATTTGGCCTGAGGCACCAATAATGAGGATCGTGTCTTGCATGGTTTGTGCGGTTTCGTCAATATCATTTATTGACCACACAAATGTATGAAAATTGACTTATTTCACCTTTCGCTCAATCCAAGTAGCCATCTCAATTAACGCTTCTTCTGAAAAATCTTCGGGTAGAAGCTCATACTCGGCCAACGTGCAAGCAGAGCAATTCTGAAATAGGTGATTTTGGCGATTAAGCATGGTCAACTCGTAGTTGCTATTACCTCCAGCTTCTAAGGCATTGGCAATAGCTGGCATATTTTGTCGAGCATTCACTTGAACGTCTTCCGAACCATTCAGTATCAGAACCGGGCACTTCACCATCATCCAATCTTCTTTTGGGTCATGACTTAAAAAGTAATGCATCCATCTTGAGTTCAAAAAATCAATATTGGCTTTTTTATACTCGTCGTAATTAGGAATCATTTCTTTTTGACTGAGATAAAGACTGTCAAAAACAGCATTGAGTCGTTCCAAAGCCTTTAAACTATCAGGATTCTGAACGACCGTTCGCGATAAAATTTCATTGTTTGATTGTTGTTTTGCGGCTTCCTCTGAACCTAGACGCATTTTTAGTGCGATGTCGTAATTCTGTTGTGAAAGCACCTGCGCACCGTTTACTCCAGTTCCGGCGAGGGAAATTACAAATGCACAGCCATTGGATTTAGACGCTGCCATTGCAGCCACCATTCCACCTTCACTGTGTCCAGCAAACCCAATTTTGGCAGGATTCACGCCAGCAGTCTCTTTCATTTTTTTGAAAACTGCTGCCGCGTCAATCGCAAAATCAGCACTTGTAGCAACCTCGAAATTTCCCGTTGATTTTCCGACGCCGCGGTCATCATATCGAAAACAAGCAATCCCTCTTTCTTGTAAATAAACGGCGATACGCTCAAATGGGCGATGTCCCAATAATTCTTCATTTCGATCTTGAGGTCCACTACCTGAAATTAAAATAACACACGCGGCATAATCGTTATTGCCAGGTAAAGTAAGTGTTCCAGAGAGTTCTACTCCGTCAGCAGACTTGATAATAATATCTTTTGAGGTTTGGGAAAATAGCAGAATAGGCACTAGAGCCAGCGCGGCAATCAACAGTTTTTTAAGCATAGTGTGTTTTTGGGGCAAATTAGAGAAAAAATAAATTTTACATCTAACTCATTGATAATAATAGTCAACAAAATTGCAGTTTATAAAACTAAGCAACTTCGCATTGTTTTTTAGTGTCAGAGGGACTCAGTTAATTACATTTGAATTATTGAACTGATAAAGAGTAAGTAGATACTTAAAAAAAAAAGAGCGTGTTATTTTTCAGTGCATTAAAATCCGAACGGCAGTTGGAGCACCTCTCAGAAGAGGAGTTCAGAAAGGTCTTTGCGGAATTTTATAAGCCAATTCGCTCTTTTATTTACTACAAATGCGGTGATGTAGATACCGCCGAAGATATCACTCAAGACGTGTTTTTAAAGTTGTGGGAAACCAGACATAAGATTGATAAAAGAACCATCAAAGCATATCTGTATACTATAGCTCAGAACACTACAATCAATCAGATTAAGAGACAACAACTCCTATACAAATTTCAAAAGCTTCCAACGCAAGATAGAGACTACGATTCGCCTGAAAAACTGCTTGAAATGGCAGAGTATGAGGAAAAGGTTTCTTCTGTCATTGCTTCTTTGCCAGAAGGAGGGAGAGACGTGTTTCTTATGAATCGATTAGAAGATCTCACCTATAATGAAATTGCAGATCGATTAGGTCTTTCAGTAAAAGCTGTAGAAAAGCGAATGAGCAAAGTATTGCGTATATTGCGTGAAAAGCTCGGTACTGAATTGTGATTCTCTCTGGCCTTAACCGAATATGGATACTTGCACTTCTGACGATTTTCTTCGGAACAAAATCGTTTGCTCAAGAAATCCCGACTCCTATTTCCATTCAATGTGCAGATCAACCTCTCAATGAAGTCTTGGCTCAAATTCGAGATGAGTTCCAAGTTCGATTTGCATTCGATGCAGGTGCACTTGCTTTTGAAAAGGTCACTGTCAATATTCAAAATGAAGATGTAGAAATTGCACTTTTGAAAATTCTAGAGCCCACGAATTTTGGTTTTAGAAAGGTGGGTTCCACTTATGTTATTGTTCCAATCATTAAGGCCCCCACAATAAAAAGTGACAGCATAAAGACTGTCATTCACGGTGCAGTTATGGATAAAGAAACAGGAGAGCCACTCCCGTTTGCCAACATTCGAATGAAATATCCATCTGGATATTTCCAATGCGATGCTCAAGGTGAGTTTTCAATTCCATACCCCATTGCTGATTCTACAGTGTTTCTATTTTACTATGTGGGCTTCGAGGAAAAATCAATTCCTGCCGCGAAACTGCGAAGAGAAAAGAAGCCAGTTATTTTACTTGGAGTTAAAAACACTTTTTTACCTACCGCAGAAGTAGTTGCTAAGGCGATTTCGCCTATTCAGAGCATGCAGGACGCAGGCTTGATGATGATAAATCCAGCTCAAGTCGGCACCGTCAACGGACCCGCAGAGGAAGATGTACTGAGAAGTGCACAGCTCTTACCGGGCGTAAATGGAACCAACGAATCGAGCAATGGATTAATCATACGCGGAAGTGGCGGAGATCAAAGCCTACTCACCATTGATGGATTCACCATCTATCACATGGATCACCTGTTTGGTGTAACGAGTGCCATTAATCCGCTTGCGGTTAAAAATATTAGAATAGCTAAAGGACCCACACCTGCATACCAAGCCACCAGAGTTGGAGGAAGTGCAGAAATTACCGCTAAGGAAGGAAACAGATATGAAGCAGGTGGAGCACTAGAAGTTGGACCCATAAGTGCCGGACTATATCTTGAAAGTCCTATTGGAAATGGAAACAAGGCGTCTTGGATGATTGCTGCACGTCGTTCTATATCGGATCTGTGGGCGTCCCCTGGATACAAAGAATTGTTCAACACGGTTTATAATGCAAGCATCTTAGTCGACGATGCATCGAGCGCAACCCAATCTTCTGATTATAATTTCAGTGATGCAATTTCTAAAATTACATTTCGACCCAACGATAAAAACTACCTTTATGTTAGTGGTTACTATAGTCAAGATCACTTAGCCATCAATTACTCTTCTTTAGGTTCACTTGCCAATTATCAATACAATTATTCTGATGATTCGAATTGGGGAAATAGAGGAGTAGGAGCAGGGTGGAAACGCAGGTGGAATGAAAATTTGGCGCATGAATTTACGGTAGGAACTAGTCGATACGCATCTGGTTTGAATGCTGTGGATACATTGATTGATGTGCGTTTTCAAGATGTGCAAAGGTTGTATCGTCAACAAGACAATACACTAGATGATTTCACTTCCAATTTGAAATTTATTTATGAAAAAAATGATTGGAAACTTCAAACAGGAGCATATTCGAATGCAATTAAAGTTACAAGCGCTTCTTTGAATGATTTGGAAGAAAAAAGGAACACACAATCTGGTTTGACCAATGCTATATTTGGAAATATTGGCTCAAGTAAAAATGCGCTTTCATGGAATGCAGGAATACGATTGACGCACTTCAGCCCAACTTCGCAAATTATTCCAGAATGGCGATTCCTAGCTAATTATGAATCCTCTGATAGCATTGTTTTCAAAGCTTCAGTAGGCAGGGTGAACCAGTACGTTCATAGAATTCGACAACAAAGTTTATTCTTAAATCAACCGGATTCTTGGATGATTAGTGATGGAAAGAATATCCCTGTTCTTAAGTCTGACCAAGTCATTTTAGGTGCTTTGGTACCAAGAGAAAAAGTGACTTTCGATTTCGAGGGTTACTGGAAAAGTTTAAGCGGAGTGGCTTTCGATCTCTCCCAATACCGTTGGTTAAGCAACAGCGACACCGTGAATATTGCCATGGGCACCGCTTATGCGCTGGGGATGGATATGATGATCAAAACAAGCACGCGAAGAAGTGATATGTGGATTAGCTATTCCATTGCACATAGCAGAATGAACCTAGATTCTATTGATCAACTGGCGAGTGTGCCACCAAACTTCGACCAGCTTCATGAACTCAAGGTGTATTATGAATTGAAATGGAAAAATTGGAGTTTTTGGAGCCTATGGGTTTTCGGCAGCGGCAGACCATACACTGCACTATACGGAACAGCAAATATGTCTTTGATAGGAGGAAATAGCGTCCAATATCCTGTATTTGGCGACGTGAACGGCAATAGAATTAGCCCGTACCATCGACTTGACGTGGGTTGCACATTTAAAAAAGAGCTTGATAAATCAAAATTGGAACTGAGATTTAACGTCTCAAATGTTTACAACCGAACAAACATTCGGGATTATCAATATGTTACTTTGCTCGATGCAAATGGAGACTTGCAAATTGTAACAAAGAGAATTATTATGAATGGGTTGATTCCCACAGTACAAATCAAATGGAGTTTCTAATGAATAAATGGTACTTCATATCACTCCTCTTTTTGCTTTCGTCTTGCGACGATGAGTCGGGCCGAAATGCCTATTTTGTATCCGGATATTATCGTGCCGACGTGAAGCGGGCCTCAGCTGAGTATTTCCAAATGTCAGAAGATGGAAATATAATACACGATGAAGAAGCAATTGTCTCTTTAATATTCGATGGTGCGAATATCGAAATGGTCAATACCATCGCCAATACCTATGAAGTAAATGCAGAGAATTTTATACTTAGCAACAATCATATTGATGTTGAAATCAACTCAGGTATTAAACTCTATTCATCTGCCGAAGTTCCGCCACCGCTGACCATCCTGGACTCTGGAAACACTACGATTTCAATTGATCCTGGCCAACCAGGGGAAGAAGTCTTTGATCTGTCATGGAGCCAATTACAAGGATATTCATTTTTGGCTAGACTTGAATGTACTGAAGAAAATCCACTTGAAATACCATTCGCTTCGGGAGGAGGGTTTTTTGAAACCACTTTCGAACGCCCGTTTGTAGAATCAGGAATGCTGATTTATTCTTCGGATTTCAAATTTTACGGGGCGCATAAACTCACCGTTTTCGTCATTGAGAATCGATATGCCGACTTGTTCTTCATCAGAAATGGAAGCTTAGGTTTCATAACGGTCGAAGGTCCAGACAATGTACAAAACGGAAAGGGCTTCTGGACGGCCGTCAATGCTTATGAAATGGACTTACTAGTTCAATAAAATTTTAACAAATGAAAGGTAGGGTCATTCCTTTCATAGATGTAAAAAATCACTGTAGAAGAGATGAAACAAATGGAACAGAACAATTTCTGGAAAAATAGAAGAATTCCTTTTTCCAAAACGGAAGAGGAAGCCTGGGAAGAGCTCCAGATGAGAATGGAACAAAGTAAGTTAGGTAGCGTGAAAGTAATTTCAATGCGTCCGATTTACGCAGCGGCTGCAGCCGTAGCCGTATTGCTAGGTGCTTACTTTTTCTTCAATCAATCGGTAGATTCAATTACCATCGCCACTAATAATGGCGATTATAAGGAAGTAACTCTTCCAGATGGCTCAAGCGCTAAGCTAGCTCCAGGAAGTACTTTAAGTTTCGCTGAAGAATGGGATGCAAACCGATTAGTGGTTCTAAAAGGTCAAGCTTTCTTCGAAGTGAAAAAAGGCAGCAATTTCAAAGTTCACACCGAAATAGGTGATGTATCTGTTTTAGGAACTTCATTTGATGTAAATACGAACGAAGGATTTAAAGTTTTCTGTAAAACGGGAAAGGTGTTAGTTGAGTCAGCTGGTCAAACCACTGTCCTAACTCCGGGTTTACAATCCAAACTTTCTGCAGAAAATAAACTTGAAACAACTTCAAGAATTGCGAATGAAAATCAATGGATAGATGGAAAACTATCTTTTGAAAATGAGTCGCTTGAAGCAGTTTTAAATGAGATTGAAAGATTCTATAATGTGGATATCAATTGTAAAGTAACTGAAGGTAAATTATATACAGGTCAGTTCTCTCTCAATAACCTGGAAGAGGCGTTAACATTGGTTTGTGCGCCGTTTGGGTTGGAGTATAAAATTGAAAATGGGATGAAAATAAACATCCAATAATCATTGTTTTTTTTAGAATTTTTTACAAAAAAAATAGTGTAGTTAAGCATAATAATTTGGAATCTTTACGTTGTCAAAATGTGAAGTTTACAAGGAAGAAATAGAGGTGAGGAAGACTCACACAAACAAGTAAGTAACACACAATGAAGCATCCTTCAGAGATGCATCAGATAGTATAGTTAGTTTTAGTTAAGGTTTAGAATTGAAGCTGGAAACGTCCAGCTTCGATTTTTTTATACCCTATCATTCGTAGCTTCGCGACATGTCTCATCCGAAGCATATCAAAATAGAAGATTTCGACTATCATTTGCCAGACGAACGAATTGCAAAATACCCAAGAGCTGTTCGCGATCAGGCTAAGTTGCTGTATTATCACAAAGGTGAAATTTCCAAAACCCAGTTTTTTAAATTACCGGAATTGCTTGAAAAAGGCGATTTATTAGTGGTGAATGAAACCAAAGTTATTCCTGCTAGAATACACTTCAATAAATCTACCGGTGCCCTGATTGAGATTTTTTGTCTCAACCCATCAGATATGGATCACCAAGAAGCTATGGAACAAAGATCCACTTCTACATGGGATGTCCTTATTGGTGGCGCAAAGAAATGGAAGTCTGGAAGTCTTGAGAAGGAACTCACTATCAATGATGAACAGGTTGTATTAATAGCATCAAGAATTAATTCAGATGGTTCATTTAAAGTTCAATTCTCATGGAATGGGAATTTCTCTTTTAGCGAAATTCTTCAGGAAGCAGGTGAACTACCACTTCCGCCATATTTTGAACGAGATGCTGAAGAGAACGACATCGAAAAGTATCAAACAGTTTTTGCAAAAAATGAAGGCTCTGTTGCCGCCCCAACTGCTGCTTTGCATTTCACCGAAAATGTATTTTCTGATTTGAAAAATAAGGGTGTAGATGTGCTACACCTCACGCTGCACGTGGGAAGCGGAACATTCAAACCCGTGAGTTCGGAAACCATTGAAGGACACGAAATGCATGCGGAATATTTTGAAATTCCAATTAGCATTTTAAATCATATTTCCGACCAAAAGGGCAGAGTAATACCTGTCGGAACCACGAGTATGAGATCATTGGAAAGCGCCTATTGGCTTGGTGTAAAACTGATTGAAGAAGGAAGTTTCTCTCAACAGATTCATCTAGGGCAATGGGATGCTTACAGTTTACCTCAAAATATTTCTCTTGAAGCATCTTTCAAAGCACTAATGCATTGGTGCCAAGGAAATGGTAAAACCAGATTTATAGCTTCCACTTCAATGATGATGGCACCGGGATACATTCCTAAAGTAGCCAAAGGCATCATCACCAATTTTCACATGCCTAAGAGCACCTTAATTCTCTTGGTAGCTTCGTTAATAGGCGTGGATTGGAGGAAAGTCTATGAATATGCGAAGGATAATGAGTTTGATTTTCTGAGCTACGGTGATAGCTCATTATTGATTCCATAAAAAACAAAAAACCCGGTCAACGACCGGGTTTTTCATTTCATTTCTGAAAATATTATCTTCTTTCAAAACGATTGTCTTCAATTTTAGCTTCTTCCTTGAAAGAATTGAATACTTGTGCCGAAGCACGGTTTTGAAGTGATGTGATCATTTGATCTCTGTCTGAAGTGTAGTTATCAGAACTTACACCTTCGTTCAAGTCTGATGTGCGTTGGATTACATAAACTCCGCCTTTACCTTGAAGAGGAGAAGAGATATAATTCTTTTCAACTCCAAATGCAACACCGATGACTTCATACTCTTGCTGGCTTACTCCAGAGCCTGGGATGTTTCCGCTCTTCAAAGTTAAATTGTCAGCTTTCTTAACTGTAGATCCTACGGCTGCTGCAATTTCTTCCAAGCTTCCTGTCTTCATCAGCTCTATGTACATTTCAGCTTTCTTCTCTTTAATGACTTCAATCTTCATTCTGTCATACACGTTTTCCAAAGTTGGAACACCTCTTTCTTTCACTTCAGTCAAAGCAGCAATAATGTACTCATTTCCTACCATCATTGGTTGAGATACTTCTCCAAGTTCAGCAGCATAAGCCCATTGAACTACGCTATAAGCATCAGCCAATCCAGAAACAGTTGTACTGTTTGGACGAATATTCATAGCAGGCATAATTGGTGTACCACCTCTCAAAGTGTCAGCAGCAGCTCTGAATGTTGCAGTATCAGCAAAGTTGATCGAGAACTCACTAGCAGCGCTATACGCACCTTTTCTAGTTCCAGCACTCGGCTCAATTCGCTTGTCGATCATAGCAACTTTGGCTACAGCTTTCTTCTGATCAGTAATTTCCATTACGTGAACACCAAAGTCAGTGGTAATTAATTGAAGTTCGTTCAATTTTCCATTGAATGATGCATCTTCAAATTCTTTAACCATTGCTCCTCTGCCATACCATCCAAGATCTCCACCTTGGTTTTTGGTACCATCCGTTCCGAATTGAGAAGCCATTGCTGCGAAGTTGTCTTCTTTAGCGATAACTTTTCTAATAGAGTCAGCCTTCACACGCGCAGCCTCAAGAGCAACTGGATCTTTGCGATCCGCCTTAATAAGGATGTGGCGTGACTTCACAGAGTCAACCTCATTGACGCGCTTGATCACTTTAGCGATAACCATTGATCCGTCTTTTACAAATGGACCAATCACTTTACCAACTGAATCGTTCAAGATTTGTGAATTGTATGGCTCAGGAATAGAACCTTCATGGTAGCTTACGCTTGCTTTATTCATACTAGCGCCGTTTGTAGCAGCAAAAGCAGAATCGTTAGAAGCTGTTCTGAAATCCTCAGCTAAAACTGACAATGACTCAGCAATAGCAGCACTATCTGAAGCACTCGCTTGAACAGGGAAACGGATGTACTCAACTGAGCGGCTAGTTTCCTGCTTGTACTCACGGTCATTCTTGTGCTTGTTATAAAATGCACGAATGTCAGACTCAGTATAAGTAATTGCGCTATCTGGAATTTCAGCGTATGTCTTAACTACGTAAGAAATATTCACTTTGTCTGAAGCTTGCTTGAAAGCCCACTTTCCGTCGATATCGTTGGCAAACATTCCACGCTTCAGCATCAAGTCATACTTTTCCTTCAATCTCTTTTGAGTGATAAGCTTCTTCCAACCTGTTGCAATTTCTGGGCTCAAACCGTCAAAATTAGTGCGCATTTGCATTTTCAAAGTGTCAGTGCTTTGACCACCGTAAATCGTTTGCTTTACGTAAGGCGAAAGAAACTCACCGAAAACGATATCATCGTATTCTTCTTCGGTAACTGTAAGGCCTAATGCATCAAAATTTGGAGTCATCAAAGTCTTCTCAACTAAGTTGTTCCAAGTGTCGTTGCTAAGGCTTGTTTCGTTACCTGAGTAGTTGAATAGAACTTTTTGCTGATTTACAGCGCTCATCCACTCTTCAGTAGTAACTGTGTTACCTCCAATTTCTCCGATATCGGAATTACCACCTTGAAGCCATTTCAAAACTGCTCCATTGATAAGGAATCCTATTAAGGAAAGTCCTATAACTGCGATCAGAAGCCAACGTTGGTTCCTGATTTTTTCAATCATTGCCATAATCTATAGCTAATTAAAATTTTGGAGTGCGAATATCGTAAATAGTCGTGGAAGTTCCATAATTAAAGTTAATGGGATTTTAAAGAGTTGAAAATCAGTAAGTACAGCCTTAGATAATGGCTATTTTCACCACTTCCACACGTGTTTCACTCACTTTTGAGGCGGTCAAAGTAAAGTTCTCTACATCAACAGAATCGCCATTTTTGGGAATATCTTCCATAAGATGGAGCATAAGTCCACCTAAAGTATCGTATTCCTCGGCATTCACCGGGAGTCCAATTTGATATTTGTCGTTCAAGTAATCAATTTCCAAACGAGCCGAAAACTCGTATGAGCCATCTTCATAAACATGCTCAATGGTTTCTTCTTTGTCGTGCTCGTCTTCAATTTCGCCAAAAATTTCCTCCACAATATCTTCCATGGTGATAATCCCTGCGGTTCCACCATATTCATCGACAACCACCGCTAAACTTCTTTTCTTAGAAATAAAGAGTTCCAAAATTTCATTCGCAGCCATGGGTTCCGGAACAATTGCTACTGGTCGCAAAACGTGTTGAATATGTTCAGGCTTCTTGAAAATTTCAAAAGAATGTACGTAGCCAATAATATGATCTATGTTTTCCTTGAAAACCAAAATTTTTGAAAGCCTAGTTTCAATGAATAGCTGCTTGAGCTTATCCACACTATCGGTTATTTCAACGGCTACAATTTCATTTCGAGGAATAAGGCAATCTCTTGCTTTTACTTTAGAAAAATCCAAAGCGTTTTGGAAAATCTGAATTTCGTGATCAAACTCTTTCGAACGATCAATATTTCCTGTTGCCTCTGCTAAAAAGTGGTCAAGGTCGATACGACCAAACTCAACTTTCTCACTTCCCGTTTTCGTTTTTAGAAACACTCTTAAAAATAGGTCGCTGATTTTTGCAACGAACCAAGCAAATACCCACAACAACACATACCACAATAACATAGGTATAGCAAACAATGCCATCCAGCGGTTAGGGTTTGTAGAGAAAATTGCTTTTGGAATAAATTCACCAAAAATTAAGACGATGATTGTCGAGATAAATGTTTGAAGAAGTAAGATTCCAGGTTCACCAAGTACAAGACTATTTAGTCCAAGTTGTGCGTCTAAAAAATGGGTTATCGCATCACCCATATAGAGACCATAGACAACAAGTGCAATATTATTTCCCACTAGCATTGAGGCAATAAATTGCTTCGGATGGCGAGTGAAATAAGAAACGATTTCTGCACCAAAAACTTTCTGCTTTCTATCAAGCTCAATTTTAAATTTATTCGAAGTAATGAAGGCTATCTCCATTCCGCTCGAAAAGGCAGAACACACTAAAGAAAAAAATACAATTAATATCCAATAGGAATCCATCTACGAAAGTTTCAAGACAAAATTACGCATTACATGTTGCGATTGGCATTGTCATTTTGTTTGGTCAATCTGTTGTGCATCATTTTTCTAAATAAGTACCAAATGAATGCAATCACAGGAACAAACAGATAGCTTGAGCCAACTTCCCAGCCATGAACAGCAATCATATAACCTGCAAAAATTGCTGAGGCAATGCTAACTGCTAACCAAAAATGAATGAGAAATCTAGTTGTCTTTTCCATTGGGCGAAGATAAGATGCTTTCGTCGTTTTCGTCGATATAAAAATCCCCAGTTGGTTGCAAGATCTGATAACGGGTAAAGCTACTATTGCTTTCTAAACCCTTCCCAAAGAACTTTCCATCGCCAGTAGAAATAGACACCGGCTTGTCTGTAAATATCCGATTACTATCCTGTTCAAAGATGAGCTCGGTAGTTTCGAGCATCTCATTCTGGGTGTTTTTCAACAGAACATTTCCGATGGCAATCAATTTATTTTCTTCCTGAAAATAAATGCCAGAATCAGCAGTCATTGTCGCTATTTGAGTTTCCACAGAATCAAAAAAGGTCATTTTAAATCCTCCAGAAGCTACTACATAACTAGAATCACCTCCATATTGATCCAACTGATGTGCCTCCAGGATATTTCTTTTTTTTCCATCCTCCGTGTACGTGTATTCAGCGTCAATACTGGTTTGTAGAGGCAGATTAAAGTCTTCTGTTGCAGCGCGAATTTGCTTGATGTCATTTTTACAAGCAATAAAAATGACAGCGATTAAAAATGAAAATATGGAAAAACGCTTAGTCATAGCGGCGTTGCACAAACCACGGGTTGATCACATAAGGTGTCAAACTAAATCCGATTTGAATGGTCACGAATTGCTCTTGTATGAGATTGTCTGCTGTACTTCCCATGTTTCCGTATTCAATTCCAAAATTGAATTTACTCGATGTGCGACTTGCGTAAATCGGCATTGAGAAACCTGCAGACACAGCCTGCTGAGCAATCGTTACTTCCGTTCACATTGATATAGGTTTGTGTATTTCTCGCACCCAAACGATAAGTAGTTCTTCCAAGTAAATTTGAATTTTCGCCAGCATTTGGAGTGAATTCAACTCCAGCTCCGATGTAAGTATATCTTCCTAGAGATTGTGCTCCAAGCTCTTCTTGAAAAGTTCCGCTAAACTTCGACCAGTCCTGAGTTCTAAACTCTAATCCGTAAGTCAAAACACGCCCCTCGCTTCCAATATGCATGAGTCCAACACCAAGTGAAATGCGCTCAGGAAGCTCGAAAGAGCCATTCTGAGCAGTCACGATATAGGATGTGTCCACAAGAGCATCTACGCCATTACTGTAAATGTACATTTCTCCAATATCATCATACTTCGCTCTCAGATTTGTGGCAAGCTGATAGCTACCTCCAGCCATCAAATAGGTACTCGCAACAACTTTTTTATCATCCCATTTCAGATGAATAGGTTTGCGGTATTGGAAACCTGCATCAAATGCGATATCATTTATTGATGTCTTAGATGTGGCGCGGGTACCAAAGTACCTGGTATTGTCGTATTCAACTTTGCGAACATTGTTGAGTGAACCAAATAGCACATTAAAGTTGACACCAATATTGAGCTTAGAACTCACATATTCCAAACTATCGCGCTTTTCTTTTAATCGCTGGTCAGCTGCGAATTTTGCAGTTCCTACAAGGGTTGTATCACCTTTGGGTAATTTGTATAATCTGAAATTTCTTGAAGCTCCGAGAGTGAATTTGTTCAATCCTCCACTACCATCGTTTTTGTAAATGACTTGAGTGCTATCATTTACCATTGCTGTGCTTGTAACACTGTAGCCCACACTGCTGTATGGTGTAAGTCCAAAGGCGAATCCCCATTTGCTTCCTCCTTTTTTAAAACCCATCGCAATTTCTTGTACCTGACCACCATTGTATTTAGTAGATGTACTTGAATTGCTAATCGTCGAAAAGTTTCCTTTGCCTGCAATTTGAAAAACCACCTTGGACAAGTTTGCATAGCTGGCAGGATTGTATAGATTCACTGCATTCGCTTCAAATTGAAAGGAGTTCAATCCGCCCATCCCGAAGTGATTTACAGATCCTGGAGCTTCAATCAATCCAATGCCCAAACGAGAATAGGCATTGTTTAAACTTGTTTGACTAAGGAGTCCTGTAGTTGCAAAGAAGGCTGTTATGAGGAGTAAAAAATGCTTCACTTTTTATTGTACAAATAAATTCTGTTAAGACCCTTTAGGGTCAAGTTTTCGTCGGCAAAAATGCTACTTTTCAAGCGGCTACCCAAATATCTTGATTCTCCGCCCGTCAGTATTACGAATAAGTCGTTGATTTCACTACAATAAGCTTGAATAAAAGCATCAATTTCGAAGATTCCACCAAGTATCCCCCCGCTGAGCAAACTTTCTTCTGTAGTTTCACCTATTAGCGTGATGTTTTGAGGAACTTCGCCGATCAGAGGTAGCTTGCCAGTGAATTGATGCATTGCTTGAAGTCGCATTTTAAGGCCAGGGGCAATGGCACCACCAACAATCGTATTTTCTTTTAGCAAGGTATAGGTTGTACATGTACCAGCATCTACAACCAAAGTGTTTTGCTTGTCATAATCCAAAACCCCGCAGGCGTTTGCAATACGATCTAGTCCAAAAGTTTTTGGAGTTTTATATGAAATAGAAAGCGGAATCGGAGTTTCGATTCCAAATGGAACGGTCTCAAATCCGAATTTTTCTTGATTAAAAATAGACTGCTCATCCGCTCTTACACTTGAGCCGAATGCACCTTCCAGGTTTTTATTTCTGAGAAAATTCTGAATTCCTAAATCCAATTCAGCATTGCTCAATCGAATACTATCTATTAATACTGTGTCTTCAAACAGTGCTAATTTCGTTGCTGTATTACCTTGGTCGATGATTAAATGCATAGCTAATTATTGGGCTCTAGCAGAAAGCAAAGTGACTGTTCCCCTGCGCTCTTCCAATCTTCCCTGCCCGTCTTTAACGGAGATGTAATAAACATAAACGCCTTCTTGAACAGGTCGTCCATTCATGAATCCATCCCACTGTTCCGTGATATCAGTAGTGTCGAATATTACGTCTCCCCAACGACTATAAATAATCATGCGATAAGTGTCCATATCTGCGAAGCGGACAACAGGTCCAAAAGTGGTATTGAATCCATCTACCACAAAAGCATTAGGTACCCAAATTACAGGAAGCAGAGAAAGGCGAATTTCATTCGAAAAGGCCGAATAAATGCCAGGGTAAATTGGAGAAGGATTGCTAACTGCTTCTATTTTATAGGTGAAATCTCCAGGAGAGAATTCCAATGCACTTACATCGTCTTCATAATAATTGATCGTACCCCCAACCGTCGAGACGAGTGAGAAATTGACTTCGTCGCCGTCTTTTCTGTAAATCCTATATTCTGAAACTCCTTCGTCAAAACCAATGTAATCAGACCATTGAAGGGCATTTGATAATCGTTCATTATAGGCGAAACCACTCAACAATGTGCTTATTGCAATCTCAGATGTGTCTACCATATCATCGCACACATTTTGAACATCCACCCGATACATATAGCTAAATACATCTGTCTTCACATCCATCTCATCTGTGAAAGTCATGTTGGCAATACCAAAATTGTTTTGAACGTCTACTAAGTCCCAATCTCCTGTTCCCAACTGTTGTCTTTCCAAATAATAGAAATGATCTGATCCAACTGGTTCGGTCAATACATCAATTTCAATTTTTCCATTCTCAATTACTGAAGCGGAAGTGATATATGTAAATGACGGTGGAGCAGGATAGGTGACCTGCACGTTTTGGAGATTGGAAGTAGCAGTGTAACCACCGCTAACCGAATGAGCAACGATGTAATACCTGTTCAATCCACCAAGCGATACTAGGTGATTGTAGTCGTTTGTATTTGCATCAACTGTGGCGATGATTTCAAAAGGCGATCCGTTAAAGCTATGATAGATATCATACGAGTCCACTCCAGAAGCCCATCCCTCATAGGAGGTCCAGTGAATGTCCACATTATCTTCACAAATCGCGTAAGCAATCGGGCTTATATAAACTGAAGCATTACAAACATCTCCCGCAGGGCTCGTGTTGGGTGATGGCGGAGTGCCGCTATAACAAGTGTCAATAGCAGCAATCAAATAGCTCACAGGCCCAATAGCCGTCGGTGCAAGTATGTCTACAAATTGCGTGTTGTTGAAACCATAAATGGTATCGATAATAGATACAGTACCATCTGCGTTGCAGTAATACAGAATATATCCTTGCGTATCAGGAGATGTACTCGCCTCCCATTCTATGATGGCGTCATTCGTAGCATGATCAATCGAAACGCTTGTAATATTGGGAATGGCAGGCGGTGTCAGATCGGTTAGCAAATCACCATCAATATTGCTGGTATAATCACACTGCGGAGTTTGAAATACAATTTGAAAATTTAAAAATTCATTACAAACACTTATTTCATGACTGTAAGAAGTGATGTCTTGAGGTAAAGTGGCAATTTCAGTCCAGGTCCCTGCAGGATACTCCATAAGTATAGAATAATCTCCATTCAATGTGCCGTTGGGAAATGGATTGTTCCAATCTAGAAAAGCGTAGCCTTGAGGTGCGGCGCTTGGACTTACATTTAAAAATATTGAGCAATACGTTGCCGAAGGAGGAGACAAGGTCGGAATTCCGCCCACGAGGGCTTCTACTTGAATGTAATAGCATAGATCACTGTTCAAAGTAGGAGGGGAGGCGATAAAACTATTATCTGCAATATTATTTAACGTTGCCACTTCTATAAAAGGGCCGTTGGTGTTGGGCCCTTGATAAATATGATAGGCAATAAAATTTCCCCCAGGGTCACTTGGCGGATTCCAATTGATCTGTAAATCAGAATTCGTGATGGTAGAAATACAAGAAATTTCAGGTGAAATTACGGGTTGAGCAAAGGTTTCGAAATGTACAAAAATCGATAGGATTCCAATGAAAAGAATCTTGAAGGAAGCTATGTTTAGTTGTCTATTCAATCAGGACACAAAGATATAAATTCGGGACCCTACAAACGGAAAACCCGCTTTTATATTTCACGTTCTTTATGACCAAAAGGTTGCATGGCGCAACTAAATCGAAAGTCTTTGAAGTGATTGTGATTCAAGTAATGTTCTGTATTCAGAAATGATCTCATTCATCACTTCTGCTGCAGGTTTTATCTCATGAATAGTGGCAGAAACTTGACCTATCTCCAGTTCCCCGTCGTTCATATTCCCTTCAAACATCCCTTTTTTAGCTCTTCCTCGACCTAAAAGATCATTGAGCTCTTCGCTGCTCGCATTCTTTGAATAAGCCAACATCACTTGATCGAAAAAGTCATTTTTTAACAATCTCACAGGTGTCAACTCCTTCAAAGTAAGCAAAGTGTCTCCCTCAGTGGCTGAGACTACTTTTTCTTTAAAGGCTTGATGGGCGCTCGACTCGGGAGTTGCTACGAATCTTGAGCCTATTTGAACACCGTCAGCTCCTAAAATCATGGTAGCAAGCATGGTTTTTCCACTTCCAATGCCTCCCGCAGCAATTACTGGAATTTTCACAGCTTCAACCACTGATGGTATCAAACATAGTGTCGTCGTTTCCTCTCTTCCGTTATGTCCCCCAGCTTCAAAACCTTCCGCCACAATGGCATCAACTCCAGCGTCCTCAGCTTTCTTGGCGAATTTGCTGCTGGATACAACATGAACTACTGTAATTCCAGCTTCTTTTAATTTTGTGTCCACGTTTTGGGATTGCCCGCACTTGTAATGACTACTGGCACTTTCTCTTCAAGAATAGTTTGAATGTGCTTATCAATATCAGGATACAACAAAGGTAAATTCACCCCAAAAGGCTTGTTTGTCGCCGCTTTGCACTTTTGAATTTGATCTTTCAATACGTCAGGATACATAGATCCAGCGCCCAAAATACCAAGGCCTCCAGAATTGCTCACGGCCGATGCCAATTCCCAACCCGAGCACCAAATCATGCCCGCTTGAACGATTGGATATTCAATGCCAAATAGCTCACAAACCCTGTTGTTTTTCATAAAATTCTTTTTTGCAAAAGAAATAAAAACAAAATAGACTGAGGTTCGTAAAATTTCATTTGGTCATAACAACCTAAAATTCTATCTTAGCACCTTGTTTTTAAGGCCTTAAAGAGAACACTTCGCGAATGAAAAGATTATTACTAGTACTAGTTTTGATTGCATCTCTAAGCTCACAGGCTCAGTATAACTGGGATTATGGGGTTAAAATTGGTGCTGCAAACTACCTCGGAGACATTGGAGGAAAGGAGCTTACACGTAGAGATTTCGTGTGGGATATGCACTTATTGTCAACGCGATATGCGGCTGGTATTTACGGACGCTACAAGTTCTCAAAGCGTTTGGCTGTTGCTGCAAACTCTGACTTTATCAGAATCACGGACAAAGACGCACTTACAACAAACCCTGCTCGTAGAGGCCGAAACATGAACTTCCGCAACAATATTATTGAGCTAGGAGTTAGAGCAGAGCTTACTGTTTGGTACGACAATGACGTTGGAAACAAAGGATATTACAACCCAGATTTCAAACTTTACTTGTTTGGAGGGGTTTCTGGATATTACCACAACCCTCAAGGTCAGATTTATAAAGAAGGTGAACTTCAATATGGAGGTTACTGGTTCGATTTGAGACCATGGAAAACGGAAGGTCAGGAAAAAGCGTATTCGGCTTTTGGAGTGGCAATTCCAGCTGGACTAGGAATGTATTTTACTTTCAATAAAGAATGGAGAGTTGGTTGGGAGTTCTCTTGGAGAACTACATTTACTGACTACTTGGATGATATTTCTACACTCTACAATCTTCCAAACTCTGAAGATGAAAAAGCGTTTGAATTTTATAGTCAAACGTATCAAGGTTTAGTAGATGAGATCAATGCTTCATCAGGCGCAGATGGACAGAAAGTTTCGGTAAATGACTTCCGTTATTACGACGAAAATCAAAGGTCAAAAAGAGGTGATGCGACAAATAATGATAGCTACCTTACAGCGCAGTTTACTGTAGGTAAAGTAATTCGTGGTCGAAGCAATTTCTACAAATCAAAATACAGCTACTTGAAAAATAGAGCCGGTGTTCGTAGATCAAAAGCGAAGTTCTAATACGCTTTGTATTATTGAATATAAAGAAAAGGCCGTCTATAGACGGCCTTTTTATTTTCTTACGAATTGAATCAACTTAGACAGTGGTTTAAAAAATAACGTGTAAAATCGGGGTTGGAGTTGATTGATTTCCCACGCTCTTCGATCCTCTTTGTTAGCGCGAATACGATTCTTTAATGTAACATTACTTTCACCTCCGACTCTCATTTTTGTAATCACTCGCGGTAAATAGGCTAAAGAAATTTTAAATTTATGTATCACGCGAAGCATGAACTCATAATCTGCTGCCGAACGAAAACTGGTATTATAAATTCCATGACTTTCATAAACTTCTCTTTTAACAAAAAAGGTAGGATGAGGAGGCATCCATCCGTTCAAGAACTTACCCTCTTCATATTTTCCAGACTTCCAATAGCGTATCACTTTTGAGGTATCTTCTCTATCTACATAAACCAAGTCTGCATATACTGCATCACACTTATTGGATCGAAACGTTTTCACAATATCGTCGATCACATGTGTATCAGCATAAATGTCATCAGAATTTAGAATTCCAATTACATCACCACTTGCAGCTTTCACGCCTTTATTCATCGCGTCGTAAATACCCTGATCGGGCTCAGAAATTATTCGGGCAATTTGCTCGCGATATTTATTTACAATCGAAATAGTATCGTCTTTTGATGCACCATCAATAATAATATATTCGATATCATGATACTCCTGAGCAATTACGGACTGAATCGTAGCTTCAATAGTAGAAGCACTATTGTAGCATATGGTGATTATACTAACTTTCATTCTTTGATTACGCGATCACGAATTTTTACAGCAGGATTTCCTTGATAAATTGAGGATGAATCCAAATTTTTTGTAGCCACACTTCCTACTGCAAGCACAGCATGGTCATGCAAAGTAACTCCAGGACAAACAGTACTCTTAGCGCCAACCCATGAACCATCTTCTAGTTTAATCTCCCCAATGACCAAATCAAAAGTAGATTTTCTATAGTCATGATTGCCAGTTAACAGAAGAGCTCCTTGCGAAATACAACAATGACTGCCTATGGTAACTTCCGCTAAATTATCTATCCAAACATGCTCTCCAATCCAACTATAATCTCCCACTTTCAATTTCCATGGATATTTGATTTGAACGTTTGGTTTGATTACGACACCCTTTCCAATCGTAGCTCCAAACATTCGTAGCACCAATTTTTTTATAGAATTGATCGGGAAGGCAGACTCCAAAAAGACATAGCTCGTGCAATACCACAGTATTCTCTTTAACGGATTGCCTGGCTTGTACCAAGAATTATTGAATGTGTCTAATCGTGTTTTCAAAGGCGTTGTTGACCGATGGTGTAATTGCAAATCTATTGAATCTACATTTATTTACTTTTGAAATATGATGAAATTAAAATTCTCTTTCGGATTGTTGTGCTTCATTGCACTTTTCAGCGCCACAAGTAGCAATGGTCAGCAGATTCCAACACATTTACTTAACAACATGAGCGTGCGCTCAATTGGGCCTGCAGTAACAAGTGGGCGTGTAACAAGCATCGACGCTATTGATGAACCGCAAGGTCCCGTTTATGTGGGAACTGCTAGCGGTGGTGTTTGGAAAAGCGAAAGTGGAACGCTTACATGGCAACCACTTTTTGATGAACAAGAAGTGATTGGAATTGGCGCGGTGAAAATTGCCCCTTCAAATCACGATGTTGTATGGGTTGGAACAGGAGAGGGGAACCCTAGGAATAGTCAGACTAGCGGAAAAGGTATTTATAAGAGCTTAGATGCTGGAAATACATGGGTGAAAATGGGGTTAGAATCAACGAAAGTGATTCACCGAATTTGCATTGACAGAAATAATGAAGACGTGGTTTATGCAGGGGCAGGCGGGTCTCCTTGGGGACCAAACGCAGATAGAGGGGTTTTCAAAACTTCTGATGGAGGAGAAAATTGGGAAAAAGTATTGTTTGTGAATGATTCTGTGGGATGTGCTGATCTAGTTATGGATCCAAGTAACTCCAATAAGTTATTCGCTGCAATGTGGCAATACCAACGCCAGCCGTGGTACTTTAATAGTGGAGGGGCTGGCTCTGGTCTGTATAGAACATTGGATGGAGGTAAGACTTGGAGATTATTATCAGAAGATGATGGCCTACCGAAGGGACCACTTGGCAGAATAGGAATAGCTATCGCACCAAGTAACTCAAAGGTAGTTTATGCAATGATTGAGTCGGAAAAAACTGGATTGTATAGATCTGTGGATGGTGGAGTTAAATGGAAATTAGTTACCACCGATCACGTGGATGATCGACCTTTTTATTACAATGAATTTTATGTAGATCCATCAAATGAAAATCATTTGATTTACCTGCATAGCACAGTGAGTGAAAGTATTGACGGTGGAAAAACATGGAACACCATTCTACCTTATTGGGGAGTGCATCCTGATCATCACGCATTCTGGTGGAGTCAAAGCAATCCATCTTTTATGATGGAAGGGAATGATGGTGGAATGAATGTTTCCTACGATGGCGGTCGCAATTGGAGATTTGTAGAGAATTTACCACTTGGGCAATTCTATCATATCAACTATGATATGGAAACCCCGTACAATGTCTACGGCGGTATGCAAGACAATGGTTCTTGGAAAGGTCCGGGATATGTATGGCACAGTAGCGGAATCACAGAAAGTGATTGGTCTGAAGTACTTTTCGGTGATGGATTCGACGTAGTTCCCCGTCGAGATAATTCAAGATATGTGTACGCCATGTCGCAAGGAGGCGAGGTGAATCACATTGATACGGAAACCGGAAATATGTATTCATGTCAACCGATTGCCGACGATTCAACGAAGCTTCGATTCAATTGGAATAGCGCAATTTTTGAAAATGAAACAGGACTTTATTTCGGTTCACAGTTCCTTCATTATTCAACTGACCATGGTAAATCATGGAGCAAGATCTCTCCTGACTTAACCTCTAATGACACAACAAAATTGATAGCGCATAAAAGCGGAGGTTTAACGATTGATGCTACCAGTGCTGAAAATTATTGTACGATTATTTCAATTTCTGCCTCTCAAAATGATATTTGGGTGGGCACTGATGATGGCAATTTGCAACATTCTACTGATCATGGTAGCACGTGGAAAAATGTGTCATCACAAATAAAAGGATTCCCCAAAAATGCTTGGATCCCTTTCATATTACATGGCGCGAAAGATGAAATATTTGTTGTAGTAAATAATTATCGAATGAATGATTGGAATGCCTATTTATATCATTCTACGGATAATGGTAAAACATGGAAAAATCTAACCGAGAAGAATAAAGTCGCTGGTCATTGCTTGAGTATTGCTCAAGATACTGAAGAAAGAAATTTGCTATTTCTCGGAACGGAACATGGTCTTTATGTTTCAATTGATCACGGGCTTTCTTGGACAAAGTGGTCTAAGAATTACCCCTCGGTTGCAACTCAGGATTTAAAAATTCACCCTCGCGAAGGAGATTTAATCATTGGAACATTTGGAAGGGCGGCTTACATTATTGACGATATCTCGCCTTTGAGAATGTTAGCTAAAAATCCGCATGTTTTCGATAATCAACTTACAGCCATAAACGCCCAGTCAAACTGCAATGCTGTGTTCAAAAGAGCTGATGGAAAGAGGTTTCCTGCGGATGCAGAATTTGCAGGAAACAATAAACCAACAGGCGCAGGTCTAGCTTATTATTTTAATTATCCAAAAGAAAAATCAAAGGAAAAGCCCAAAGTAAAAGTCTCAATTCTAGGTGAGCACCATGATACACTTCGTTGGTTTATTTCAGAACCAGACAGTGGCTTGAATTTATTGCACTGGTACGGAGAAACAAATGGTGAGCCATGGCCTGCGCGCAAGCGCAGAGATCGCGATGACTCTCCTCCGGGAACTGGTTACGGTGTTAAGTCTGGTAAGTACGTTGTTTATTATGAATTCAAAGAAAGCAAAGACTCAACTTTTGTAGAAATTAAGTCAGACCCAAGATTGAAATTCAACGAGGAATTTTATGAAGCGGCGCAAAAGAATTGGGAAGTATTTACAAAAGAGATGAACAAACTTGTGGCTCTTCAAGAAAACATTAAGACAATGAGGGAAAGTGTTTCTATTGCCGAGAGCGCATGGAAATATGTGGAGGATTCATCTAAAAAGGAGTTATTCGCAGAAGCAGATTCGTTAATGAAGGTTCTATCATCACTCGAAGATGAAATCTATGGTGATGAAAATCAAAAAGGAATTCATGACAACTCACATACTGTAATGAGTAAATGGTGGGCGGTTTCTGGCTTCATCGGCGATGAATACAGCGAACATCAAGTAGCGTTTGATTTGGCGTTTGACATTGCATTCAAACAACAAACTGTTTTGATAACCAAATATCAGAATTTAGTTAATGATAGTTGGAATGATTGGCTAACTAGAGCGTCAAATGTTCAACCAATTTTAGGAAAGGCGTTGAGACCCCTGGATTAATTCAGGGTGAATCTCAACGCGATTCCTGCATTGATATTTGAAGTTGGGAACGAAGTTGAAATCTTCGGCTTATTCAACTGATGATCGTAGAAGAATCGAACATTCAATTTATCATTTACTACATAGTCGATACTAGACTTGATGCTGAATAGACGTTGACCAGCTGTTGGTTGGTTTTGACGTTCTTCAATTTTTCTAATCAAAGTCGTATTATCACGAATGGTCAAATCTGCACGGAGGTTGATGTTGGTCTTCGATGGTGTTTTGAACGGAAGTTTCTTTGATGACTTTCTACCAAACAAGTTTTTCACTTCCGTTAATTTATAACCCACACCAAGAACCAATGAATTACTCTTAGTCTCTGTAATTTGAAGGTTACTCATGCCTAACGCAACAGTTCTATCACGCTTCAATTCAACTTTCACTTGAGGGTCATTGTTACCTGTCGTTTTGATAGTCATATCAAATCCGATAAGCGGTGCCAGTTGCTCCGTAATCGTTACAGTATTAATTTGATTTCGTGGGATATAGTTTTCTTGCTCACTGGCATCAATTGCCGAAGGTAAACCTGCTCCATTGTCCGTGAAATTCAAGTTACGGATATAACTTGTAGTCATTGTCGAACGATATTGGTGTGTCAAGTTAAACTGCTTGAAATACTTCTTGATTGCCGGAATCTTTGTCAATCCATCGTAAGTAACACGCCAGTTTGGTTGAGCACGTGTCTGGAACGGATCAAGTGAAACTTCGCTTACTTGCTTACCCATATAAGCCGCGAGGAATGCAGGTATAACAACATTTTGACTTGTGCTTCCCCAACCTTGGTAATAGCCATTTGGATTTGGGCTTGCTTCTGAATAAGTAGCATCATTCCAACGTGAAGACGATTCTAATCTGTTTTGAAGGAATGTTTCAAAGGTTGTAGATGTCCAACCATTGTCACTTTGATCTTTTACAAAAGCAGTTGCCCATGTGTTGATTGATGCGCTGAAATTTCCTGTTTCCATTGGAGACTGAAAGTCATAGTCTTCAATGTTGGTGTCGTATCGGAAGAATGAATTTTTGTTGTGGCCTTCAGTTCTTGTTCCTGTAATTTCTATTTTGAAATACTTTACAGGTTCAAGATTTACCTTGTAATTCCAAGTTTCTGAGTAAGTCTCTGAATATTGATTATTCAAAAATGGAGCTTGAACCAACCAGCCATTATCTGCGGCTTGCAAAGCATAATTTCCGCCATTTGGATTACCCCAAATATCAGTGTTTTGTCCGCCAATCAAATAGTCAACGCCAGGACCATTGAACTCGGGGTCAAATCCTACGACATATGTTTTCTTGTTATAACCAGGTAGTAAGATACCTTCATTCCGAGTATAAGTTCCACTCACATTTCGAACCATCATCAAGAATCGAAGAGTGGCATCCAACGGATTCATTTTTTCTTCTTGCTCGTCTTTTTTATCTTTTTCGTTTCCAAATCCATCCTTCTTGGTATTGTCCTCTTTTCCTTTAGCGCGGCTCTTTGGCTTTTTACCTTGGTTAATTTCTTTTAGCTTCTTCGACTTGTTGTACAATGTTTCGAAGTTGGCTTGAGCATTCAGCTGCACCTGACGGCTGTTTTGAATGGTGTTTCCTAAGCTATCTTGTGTAAATGGCGCTCTGTCCCATCTAAACGTGCCAGCATAGCGCGCATCCGCACTGATGAAGTCAACCAATGGGAATTTATCGAATGGGAGTTTGTAAGACGCACCCACATTGTGATTGAAGTTGGTAGTTTGCCCAAGTGAAGAAATGTTGTTCCAAACAGTATCGCGATAAGCATTATACCAATCGACATTGTTCTTGTCGATAACACCCCTTGGTTCACCTACCAAAGCAACATTGCTCGCTGAATAGTCAAGTTTAATGCTCTTGGTTAAGTCGTATTTCACGTTGTAAGTACGATTCCAATTCCAAGTTTTTTGAACTTGAGTATTGATCAACATATCACTGTAAACACCAGACAGTTCTAGGGTGTTATTTCTAATTCTCGAAGTCTCGTATGTACGATTCATTTCTGTATGGAATCCAAGTGATTTGAATCCTGGATAGAAATTAAATTCTTTAATCCACTTTAAGTAAGGCGAAGTTTTAACGATTGGGACCTTGCTAAATGGCTTGATTTCTTTTGGCTTATTGTTAAAGCTATAATCAAACGCACCACGATACTGCTTATTCAATCTCCAATCTGTATTGATATCGCGATAGTAGACTTCATTATAGCTGTATGATACACTGAAGTTTTTGATATCATAGAAGTGATCTTTCTCGGGTTTGTTTCCACCGCCAGCAGGAGAATTTCCTCCTGGCTTAAGAGGGTTTTTACCTTCATCTTTCCCCTCGTCTGGCTTCGGCATATTGTCCTCTTTCTTCGGAGTAATCCTAACTTCGTTGAAGTTTATACTGCGTCGCTTCGTGTACGTTTGCGATTTTGTTTTTAGTCGCTTGTCAACGTTAGGTAAGTCAGCCATAACAACGTCTGGTTGAAGCGGACTATACTTCGGAGTTTGAACAGTTTCAGAATAACCCAAATACATGGGTAACGAAACACCCCAATTTTCTGGGAAGAATTTACCCATTTGAATCGTTGAATTTGCGTCAAAACCCATCTTAGTTTCCTGCTGACGTTCTTGAACGGTTTGTTCAAGTGAACCCCATCCTGGAGTAGAAATGTTACCCGCCACAGCAAGTGTTGCGAAGTCTGCTAATTGTGCATTCAATCGCGCTACTGCGGCCCAACCACCTTTTTCATTGAATTCTGAAAGTCGAATTTCATTCACCCAAACAATAGCACATTTAGATTTTCCATCGTCCGTATTTTGGAATGGATTACTCAACTTATTATGGTTTCGTACACCAATCATAAGTACAGTCACATTCGCCAAGTTCGGATTTCCTTTCACGGAAACTCTAGCTGAACCTATCATCTTAGAATATTCCACCAAAAGTGAACTTGTTGCTCCTCTTTCGATTTTAATTTTTTGAAGATCTTCTAATTGGATATCAAAGTTGTTGGCTTCAGGCCACACCTCGTCATCATCATTCGTGTACCATGAAGTAACCGTCATTGGTAATTCGTACTCATAGTAGTTTTGATCAAAGTCAGAACCTAATCTTACGAATACAGTGATATCTCCATCTTTCAAATCATCAGGCCCGGTCAAAGCTTCTGCGTGAGCAAACATTCTCAAACGCTTATACTGACGCATGTCAAACTTCACATTTCTATAAGCAGCTCTTGCATCGCCGTCACGAAGGTTACAAACCTCCATAGATAATGCCTGCTCATTCATACTTCTCAAGTTTGCACTTGCTACGTCTTGCTCACGAATAATTCCAGGAGGAACAACATAAGGAACTGGCTCACGATTACCATTTTCTTCGATGTTTACTGCTGCAATGTTGAATATTGTGGCATCGTCATCATTTGGTTCAACCTCTTGAGGGCCGGCCAAACTTTGATAATATTTTCTCCATTCACCACGAACAAGTTCAAGACGCGCAAAACGTAATGTTACCTCCTCATTCCATCCTTTCAAGAACATTCTCATGTAGCGAATCGAACGAAAATCTGGAATACTACCAAAACGACTTTCCCAGTCTCTTACTGGAATTTTAAATTGGTACCATCTGATTTCTCGCTCATCACCATTAGCAGTTGTCTTAGTTGTAACAAAACTATCAGTGATGTAATTTCTACCAATGTTAGCTTCACCAAGGTCTCCTGGACGCAAACTCACGCGATACTGGAAATAACTTTCAATCGTATTTAATGTCAAATCTTGGTTGATGTCTTCCGTGTTCGGTATAGTTGTAGCAGTTCTAGGATAGCCATCTGGCGTTGTTGTATCTGCATTGCCTTCATACCCATTGTAATCGCGATAGCGTTCCAAAGTATTTAATCCTAAAGCATCTGCATTGGCATTTCTGAAATACTCGAAATCATCGGCAGACGGGTCTTGAACTATTCTAGCATAGCCATCAGCACTCAAGTTGGCTTGAACCTCACTCAACCAACTCGCAAAGAACGTTTGTTCTGCTTGGCTATTTAAACCGTCGATACCAATATCCTGTTGCGCATAACTTGGTGTTGAATTATCAAACGCGCTTACAACATTGAATGTAGAAGGATCAGGATAATTACCCCAAGTGCTCTGAAGGATAGGCAACGCATTGTTGTCGTTCGGATATCCGTTTTCATAGCTCCATTGTGAGTCATTCAAAACGTCTTCTGATACATTTCCTAAATTGAAATACAAATCACCACCAGTGCTGTTTGGTGAATCAGCATTGAATGGATCCATCAACCAAAATTGAATAAATTCAATGTTGCTTGTTTCGAAATCTGTTGTTGTTAAAGCGCGTTGAATACCACCCCATCTAGACGCAGGATTCACCAAAAAACCATCTTGGGTTAAACCTGCAGAGACTGTAGTTCCATTTGGTCTTTCGTAGTTATACGGACCTCTAAATGTTGGTCTAAAAGTGATGTCGAAAGTTGAGATGTTCGGCGGTGTACCAGGAGGAAGCTGACGATTTGGGAATACCTCGCTTTCCAAAACTTCACGCATCCTGTGGTCACTTTGCATATCAGGATCGTTAGCAACGTTGGCAGGTGTAATAGAACTCGTTCTAAAGAATAATGGATCTATCACGTACCAGCTTAATTTCGCTCTGTTATAACCGTAGATCAAACTGTCTTCAAATCCGCCTTCAGGAAACAATCCACCACCTCCATCTTGAAGTTTAGGTGTACTTGCCAAAAACCATTGATTTAATGATCTTAAGTCAATTACACTTTGACTTCCTTCAAAGTCATCGACATATGCATTTCCGACTTTTGAAATGGCCTTGCTGTGACCAGGGAAAAGCTTAGCGGCCTCTCCGTTAAAAGAGATACTTGATTTTTCTTTAGTATCAATGAATGGAATTTTATCAACCAGTTGAGTCAAGAACGGAACTTCTTTTTGATAGTTGAAATCTACGCCCATGATGGTATTGTTCACGGGCTCGTCTCCTGCATTGACTTTCTGTGTAATAGGTCTTTCACGTAAATTCAAGACAGTGGCGCCTACTGCAAAATTATCGCTGAAAGTATAGTCGAATCGACTACCAATCATCGTTTTAAATTGCATATTGAATAGCGAATTACTTTCTACAGAAATATTGATAGGCTGGCCACTAGCCATTACACCTTCATTCAAAATTCTTACTCGACCTAAGTTATAATCAACCGTGTAATCAATGCCTTCTTGCAATTGAATTCCACCTGCAGTAACACTCACCGAACCCTGAGGAATGTTGAGAGCGTTTAAGGAAATTTCTGAACCAGAAGAACTTTGATATTGCCCTTTAATTTTGAAGCGATTCAAGTTTGGAAACTGCACAGTGGCAGCAGTCTTCGTGGAATCATATAAAGGTTGATACACAATTTGCGAAATGAGATCTTGAGCTTCGGGTGTGTCTCCCATTCCTTCAATGATTTTTGAAGCAAGGTGCTGACCAAATGGTTGGGTTACAGGGAAGAATACCCTGCCGGATTGTGCGTCAATTAGACCTCCTGAAGTAGCGGCATTAGGTATGTAATCAAAGAATCCGTCCGAACCAGACATTTGCTGCGCGTCTATTCGGTCAAGATTTAGGACTTGTATTAACAGCTTACCATCTAAAGGACCTCGAGCTATAAAGTTCTGATCGATACCAGTACTAGGATTATTATAGAAAACATCAAGTCTAAAATTCTCAGGGCTGAGACCAAATGCTCCAAGATTGTAGACGTTTTTCATCATGTTTTGCCAGAGTGGGGCTGGGGCACCATCTGTCAATCTAACAGTAGTGATCGATGATTTTAATAGCTTTAGAATAAGAGCTTGTGGCGCTGCGATACCATCTTGCGATAAAGTTCCTACTTGATAAGTCTGACCATTTAATGTGTACTCATAAGCCACAGCAAGCACTTCCGCGTTGTTTAGCGCTTGACGCAACGAGATAAAACCAAGCCTTGAGTTATATGTGTACTCGGAAGTTGAGAGTTTTCTCGCATTACCAATTCTCTCATAGTGCACGCCTTGGCGAATATTGAGTACACTATTGGTAATGGCAGCATTAGCGTTTGTAAAGTTTAAAACATCTTCATTCGCCATCATTTGTGAATAAAGACTGTTGTTGTCATTATCAGGATTGGCCAATTCATTCGGGTTGAACAAAGGTCCAATATCATAGTCTGATGACATGTAATTGCTACGTTCTCCAAGATCCGAGAATGCTATCAAGTTTCTTACATCCTGAGTATTTGCCTGCTGGTTCACCACCCAAACTTCAATACGAGTGATGTTTACACCACTATTAACAACGGGCAATGAAGCTAGAGCTTGGTCGTAACCATCACGGAAGTATCCACTTAGGAAATAGTGGCGATTTGCTTCATAATTATCTCCACTAATTTCAAATTGCTGCGTTTGAGCGCCCCCTTGTACCGTAATATTCTTTCTTTCGCTTTTCTGTTGAGAGAAAACAGTAGTATTTCTCAATCGTCCCCACTGCGTTTCAATTTTACCCCCGAATAGACCTGAACTACCTTGAATTAATGAACCTTTAAGTGGTAAACTAACATTTCCTAATTCAATCTTTTTAATAATCTGATCTTCGTCACCAGTATACTCCAGCTTCATTTGGTTCTCAAACTCGAAAGTACTTTCGGTGTTATAGTTAACATTGAGTTTAAGCTTGGTACCGATGTTACCAACTACATTTAATTGAATTTTTTGATCGAAATCAAATGTGGTAACTCTACGTTGTCTTTCTGGAATTCTAGGGTTCTCCGTTTTTGAGATATTGACCCCAAAGGTTAATTCAGCCGAACCTTGCGGTCTAATTTCGATTTCATTTGATCCGAAAATATTCTCAAAACCTTGACCACCAACTTTGATGAAAGGCGCAAATTCTTTTGCTTTTTCTGCATCAGTCTGCTGCTGCTGAATCCAAAACTCTGATATATTGTTCGCTAAGTTGAAATCAAGATACTCATCAAGAGTCATGGTTGTAGATGGGCGATAATCGAGATCTCCGATTTTTTGAGTCACCTCATACATTCCTGTTTCAGGATTGTATTCTACATTGTACTCAATATTATCTGGTAGGGGAACCTCAATACCATCTTGCTCCTCAGATGGATTTATGTCATCTTCGTTCGGCCAAATAGGGGTAACGGTAGTATCGGCCACCGCGGGACGGGCAGCATACTCAATTCCATGAGATACAACACTCGATGAGGCCCAACTGAGCCAAACAATCGATGTCAGGGCAAATAAGAAACTGATCCGGGCAGCAACGGAATTCCAGTTATTCTTCACTAATTCTAAAGTTGTTTCAAAACTTGCTTAATCAACTCTTCCAGGGAGAGGTCTTTGTTGCCCTGTAATATTTTGTCAAGCAGTTTTTCGGTTTTGGTTTTGTCTAGTCCCAACGAGGACAGCGCCGCTAACGCTTCAATCTTCGTTGTATTGTGTGCAACTGAAATTTTTTCTAATACAGCCTCACCTTGGCGGTAGATCTTGTCGTGCAAGTCTACTATCATTCTCTCAGCGGTTTTTTCTCCTATTCCCTTGATTCTCTTGAGACTACCTACGTCTTTTGTGGCAATTACATGCTTAATCTCATCTACGGTCATTCCCGAAAGAATCATACGGGCGGTATTAGGTCCAACCCCGCTCACAGATATTAATTTTCTGAATATGTCGCGCTCGGATTCGTCCGCAAATCCATAAAGAATGAAAGAAAAATCATTTCCATTCACATGAAAATGAGTGAAAAGCTGACATTCTGGATGATCTGGGATTTTACTAAAAGTATTCAAACTGATATTGATGAAGTATGCCATTCCACCACTATCAATTATAGCATGAACTGGACTCTTTTCAATAAGTTTTCCTTTTATATAGTGTATCATTACTTAAGCGTCATTTTTCAATTGCGCGTCTACGACCGCAATTCTTACCATGTTCACCAACTCTCTAACTGAACAACCCATTTGTAAAATGTGGTAGCTTTTTTTCATTCCCAGCAATACAGGTCCAGTAACTTCAAGCCCAGCAATTTCCTGTAGAAGTTTGTAAGAAATGTTACCACTCGCCAAATTGGGGAAGATTAAGGTGTTCACCTTCATGTCTTTCAGTCTGGAGAATGGAAAATTCTCAGCTAGCATTTCTCCATTGAGTGCAAAATTAGCTTGAACTTCTCCATCTACAATCAGCTCTGGATGATTGCGGTGAAGGATAGACACCGCTTTTGATACTTTGGATGCATCCTCACCTTCAGAAGAACCGAAATTGCTATAGCTGAGCAATGCAATTCGCGGAATAATCTTCATTCTTCCAATTGCCTCTGCCACTCGCAAAGTAATTTCCACAAGGTCTTCCGCCGTTGGATTCACGTTGACAGTAGTATCTGCTAAAAATAAGGGGCCTTGCTTGGTTTGCAGAATATACATACCACATACTTTTTTCACCCCTTCAGCCATTCCTAAGCACTGTAAAGCGGGACGTATTACGCGAGCGTAGTTTCTCGTTAGGCCTGAGATTACAGCATCAGCGCTGCCAGTTGCGACCATCATTGCAGCGAAATAATTACGCTCACGCATGATTTTCGTAGCTTCCAGCATGGTCATACCCTTGCGCATTCTGCTTTCAAAGTAACATTTTCCAAATTTGTCTCTTTCAGCACTATACTTATCTATTCTAGGGTCAATGATGGTAGCATCTTTCAAGTCCAACTCCAATTCCTCAATCATCTGATGAATCTTCTCTTCAGGACCCAACAGAATAGGGTGGGCAATGCGCTCGTCCTTCGCTTGCTGCGCCGCCTTCAACACTTTAATGTTATCCCCCTCCGCAAAAACTACTCTTTTCGGAGATTTTCTCGCCCTTTCCGCAATACCCCTTGACAAAACATTATCTCTACCCATTCTGTTTTGAAGCTCAGAATGATATTGATCCCAATTTTTAATCACATTGCGAGCTACACCGCTGGCTATTGCTGCTTTTGCCACTGCAGTGGATACAACAGAAATCAGTCTCGGGTCTAGAGGTTTTGGAATGATGTATTCAGGCCCAAAACTCAAGTGTTGAGGATTGTATGCTTCTGTAACTTCCTCAGGAACGATTTCTTTGGCGAGTTCTGCAATAGCTCTTACTGCCGCCAGTTTCATTTCGTCATTGATACAAGTCGCTCGCACATCAAGGGCCCCTCTAAAAATGAATGGGAATCCAAGAACGTTGTTCACTTGGTTTGGATGGTCACTTCTTCCGGTTGCCATGATAATATCTGGGCGAGCTTGCATCGCAAGATCATATGGAATCTCAGGATCAGGATTTGCCATAGCAAATACAATCGGGTTTTTAGCCATTGATTGCACCATTGATGCGTCCATGATATTGCCTTGTGAAAGTCCAAGGAACACATCAGCTCCTTGTAAAGCCACCGATAGGCTTTCGAACTTTGCTGTAGTAGCAAATTTTCGTTTCCTATGATCCAAATCCTCACGATCCTCGGTGACAAGTCCTTTACTGTCAAAAACATAAATGTTTTCTTTGGAAGCTCCCAGCTGAACCATCAATGAAATGCAACTCAACGCTGCAGCTCCAGCACCACTGACCACAATCTTTACCTCTTCTATTTTCTTTTCAGCGATTTCAAGTGCATTCAGTAAAGCGGCACTTGAAATAATTGCTGTACCATGTTGATCGTCATGCATAATTGGAATATCCAACTCAGCCTTCAGTCTTTCTTCGATTTCAAAAGCTTCAGGAGCTTTAATATCTTCGAGATTGATTCCACCAAATGATGGAGCAATATTCTTAACGGTATTTACAAACTCGTCTACAGCCGTTGCCTTCACTTCGATATCAATACTGTCAATGTCTGCGAAAATTTTAAAAAGCATGCACTTTCCTTCCATAACAGGTTTGCTTGCTTCAGGACCTAAATTCCCGAGTCCCAAAATGGCAGTGCCATTAGAAATCACCGCAACCATATTGCCTTTTGCGGTGTACTTGTAGACGTTTTCAGGGTTTTCTGCTATTGCTAGTACGGGCTCTGCCACACCTGGAGAGTAAGCCAATGCCAAGTCGCGTTGTGAACTATGGGGCTTTGTTGGAACAATTTCCAACTTCCCTTTTCTTCCTTGCTCGTGATAATCCAGCGCCTCTTTTTTGCGAATGTGGTCCATAGGTTTGTAAAATGAGCGGCTAAAATAAGCCTACATTGGGTTATACTGAAAAGAAAAAGTGCCAACAAAATGGTTTATCCATTTGGCTGGCACTTAAATATGATTTCTTGCAGGAATTATTTCGAAATCAACATTCTTTTGGTCATCTGAGTTTTACCGTTGGAAATCAACGAATAAAAGTAAATGCCATTTTCAAAATCTTGTGCATTTACTAGAATGATTCCCTCTTTACCGTTAACTTTGATTTCTTTGATAGTTTGACCTATCATGTTGTAAATCACTATTTTGGAATCAGAAGCGGGGTTGTTCAAAAAAGAATACTTGATTGATCCAAGACCGCTCAATGGATTTGGTGAAATGTCACCAAGTTCAAATTCAGCCGTTGGATTCTCAACACTAACGATACATTCCGCATCTACGCAATACTGGACAGTTTGGCAAGCGCGATCTGCAGGATTTGCAGCATTGAAGAAGCAGTACTCTATTTCTGTCACACCAGCATTTCCCCCAGAGATATAATGCGCATAAAAAGTGGTATTCACATCACCTGCATTCATGTCTTGGTTAGTGCTTACAGGTGAAATATTAGTTTCTTCACCAAAACAAACACCCCAACAGAAATAATTAGATGAGCCGTCAACCGCAGAGATGACGTTGCGGCTCGCACGAACTTCAATGAAATTCTCAGAAATGTTTTGAACATCCCAATCAGCAACCAACTCGCCATTCGTTCCCAACTCAGCTACTGTTCCGTTCACAATCTGTACTGGATCAAGGATGCTGAGGCTTTGTGCGTTAACTAAAAAACCAGTGCAAATTGCTAAAGTGCTTAGTACAATTCTTTTCATTCAATCAATATTTATATGTGAGTCACAAATTTAAAAAATTACTTGAAAGTTTTAGTCGAAAAATACAGGCTTTATTGGTTTTTTAAAATCGTCAATATTGCTAAATCGTGAAATTAGGTTTACTATTTTATTCAATTTTGGAAGTGGAATAGAAAGTCTTCCTAATTATATTCGCCAAACAAAATCGAAAATTAACACAAACCAATTACAAAAATGAAGAGAATTTTACTCGCACTTACTGCTGTTTTCTCTGTTGCTACTGCTAGCGCTCAGCTACCAAGTGGAACATTGGCTCCAGACTTTACAGCTGTTGACCGTGATGGAAACACGCATCACCTTTATGATTACCTTCAACAAGGTTATACTGTAGTTATTGACGTATCTGCTGCTTGGTGTGGTCCATGTTGGGCATATCACAACAGTGGAGCTCTTGAGACACTTCACGCTGATCATGGTGTAGACAATGGCGGAAACGTTATCGTTCTTTTCATCGAAGGTGAAGCTGGTAACACAGACGCTCAAATCACTGGTACTTCTGGTTCTGGTGCATTGTACTCTCAAGGAGACTGGACTGCTGGTACAGAATATCCAATCATTGATGATGCTTCTGTAGCTAACACTTTGGAAATTGCTTACTTCCCAACAATTTACACTGTTTGTCCAACTGGAATCATCACTGAAACTGGTCAGATCACAGCTGCTCAGCACTGGGCGTTCATCGAGAACAACACTTGTCAAACTGTTGCTTCTGATGATGCTTCTGCTTTGATGTACACTGGTGACAATGTAACTTGTGGTGATGCTGCTCTTTCTTTTGACATGGCTAACCTTGGTACAAACACATTGACTGCTGCTACTATCAACGTAACAGGTGTTTCTCCTGAAATTAACTACAACTGGACTGGTAGCCTTGAGCAATTCGAGTCAGAAAACGTTGATCTTGGAACTGCTACTGTAACTGGTGACGTTGTAATCACAGTTACCGCTGCTGGTGATGGAGTTGCTTCTAACAACGCATTGAACGCTGATATTTCTCTTGCAACTGAAGCTACTACTCACTTTGTAGTTCATATCCGTTTTGACAACTGGCCTGAAGAAGTTAGCTGGGATTTCAGAAACGAAAACAACCAAGTTGTAACAGCTAGCCCAAGCTATGCTGCTGCTACTGACGGATCTACTGTAACTCAACACGTTTTCCTTCCTTCAACTGGTTGCTATAGCTTCAACCTTTATGATGGATATGGTGATGGTATGAACGGTAGCATTTGGAATGGTACTGCTGGTGACGGTTACTGCTATGTTTATTCAGTTGCTGACAACGGTACTTCAAACCCAGATATCCTTGCTTATGATGGTTCTTACGGTTATGAGCAAATGACAGTTGGTGCTAACGTTAACACTGTTGTTGGTGTTGAAGAAACAGTTGAAAACAACATTTCTTTGAACATCTACCCAAATCCTGCTAATGGAATTGCAAACATTTCTTACGGTATCACTGAAAGTGCAACTGTATCTATCGATGTTTTCAACCTAGTTGGTGAGAAAGTGATGACTTTCAACAAAGGAACTATGGCTGCTGGTAACTACATTCAACAAGTAGATTTCAGCACACTTAGCGCTGGTATGTATATGGTTAACTTTACTGCAAATGGTGTTTCTAACACTATGCGTGTAACTGTTGCTAAATAATACTGAGAGAAAATCTCAACAAAAAACCCCGCAATTTGCGGGGTTTTTTGTTTTCAATCCAAGAGTGAACGCACTTTGTCTAGCTTGGTATGATGATTGTCTAAAGTGAAAGCGTAAATTCGTAACTCAAACAAATAACCATGAAATATTTTTTGACATTCTTGGCACTAGTGGCCGTTTCTACTTCAATAATTGCACAAGACGCAAAACTTCCAAGTGTACAACTAAAGGACCTGGAAGGAAATACTATCGATACTGGAAAGCTCAGCAATGATGGGAAACCTATAATCATCTGTTTCTGGGCAACTTGGTGTAGCCCTTGCAAAAAAGAACTGAATACTTATGCTGAGTATTATGAAGAGTGGCAAGAAGAAACTGGAGTAAAAATAATTGCGGTTTCCATTGACGATCAACGCAGCGTGACGAGAGTTGGACCATATGTCAACAGCGTTTCATGGGATTATGAAGTACTTTTAGATTCTAACAAGCAGTTTGCGCAAGCATTAGGTGTAAATAATGTACCTCATACTTTTCTTGTAGACGGAAACGGCAATATTGTATGGCAGCACAACAATTATGCAGCTGGTGATGAAGAAGAGCTACATGAGGAGCTTTTAAAAATTAAATCTTAGGCAAATTTTATTGCACATATTCTTGCCCCACGTGACCACGCGGGGCTTTTTTATTGCTAATTTGCGCAGAATATTAAACCCCAAAACGTTCCTGTTCGATTCATGAATCGCCTGTTTCAACTCGCAGTGCTCAGCATTATAATATTGATGAGCACAAAAACATTCTCTCAAGTTTCTAATCAACAACCGCAAGGTCAACTGCACGGAAATTTTCAACTATTGTGGCAACAATACAACGAGGATAGTATCATCGGAGCCGTTGTTCCCAATGCCAAAACCGGCTTGAATGGTTTCGGAAACTTCATTTACACTTACGGAAAGTTTTCCGCGGGTATGAGATTCGAAACGTATTTGGATGCTATTCAAGGTTACTCAGTAGGGGCGAGGTATAAAGGAACCGGAATCGGAAATCGATTTGCTCGATACAACCACGACGGACTTGACATAACTGTGGGTAATTTTTATGAGCAATTTGGCTCTGGTTTGGCGCTTAGAACTTATTGGGAACCAAATCTAGGGATAGACAATGCGCTTGATGGTGCAAGGGTAATATTTACTCCGTTTCAAGGTGCAACGGTAAAAGCGATTTATGGTCACCAACGTCTTGCTTTCGATTCTAGATTGATCAATTCAGAATCTATTGTAAGAGGATTGGATGGTGAAATTCACCTCAATGATTTGTTTGGGTCAGTAAAAAGAATGACCAATGACTCCTTGAAATCTAAGTTTGAAGATTCTAAACTGAAGGTTATTGTAGGTGGAAGTTTTGTAAGTAAATACGAAGACGGGGGAATTTTGGAAGTCGATACTTTGCTTCTAGCATTACCTAAAAATGTGGCAATTAGCGCTGGTCGAATAAATATGTTTTATGGACCTTTTAGTTTTTATGGTGAATATGCTGTGAAAGTGAACGACCCTTCTAAAGACAACGGATACATCTATAAGGATGGACAGGCAATATTCGTCAATGCAGCTTACAGTAAAAAGGGGTTGGGTATTAATGTGGCAGCTAAGAATATCGATAATATGAGTTTTAGATCCAATAGAGATTTGACACTTTTTGATGTTCCAATTAATTACAACCCTGCAATAACTAAGCAACATACATACAACCTGGCAGCAACGCTTTATCCATATGCTACCCCTGTAGCAGGTGAAGCAAGCTTTATGGCAGAGGTTTTTTACAACTTTAAGAAGGATACCAAATTGGGAGGTAAGTATGGAACACTCTTGAGCGTGAATTTTGCAGCTGCAAATAGTTTAGATCGTGCTGACTTGGATGGAGTAGATCAAGTTGTTTATGGATATAGAACAAATTCATTAGGGTTTGGTAAGGACAAGTATGTAAGAGACTTGAACATCGAAGTGAAAAAGAAGTTGAATAAGAAGTGGTCATTGGCTACGACTTATTATTATTTGGAATTTAATACGCTTGCAACTCCAGTTTCAAATGACTTCAAAGGTTTGGTCTATGCGGATATTGAAGTCTTAGAAGTGAATTATAAATGGTCTTCTAAGAACAACTTGCACATGGAACTGCAGGCCCTTCAGACAAAACAAGACAAAGGTGATTGGGGAACTGTACTTCTGGAATACACCCACTCACCACATTGGACAATGGCTGTTATTGATCAATACAACTACGGAAATCCAAAAGAGGACAAGAGAGTTCACTATCTCTTCGGAACTGTTGGTTACATCAATGGGCCTACGCGTGTAACATTGGGATACGGAAAAAGAAGGGAAGGTGTATTTTGTATCGGAGGTGTTTGCAGAGCTGTACCAGCTACAAATGGATTTGAATTAACGATTACAAGCACTTTCTAAATATTATTAAAAATGAAAAAGAGCTTATTAATATTATTTGCTGCAGCGCTCACAATTACTTCGTGCAGTGATAAAGAGGATCCGATTATCAAATTAAATAATCAATATTTAGAAAATGTATATGGATCGCCTCCACAATTCGAATTGCTTGACAATCCAACTAAGAACGTTTTAGTTGAAGAATTCACAGGTCACAAGTGTGGTTTTTGCCCACCTGCTACAGCTCTTTTGAAACAATGGGCAGAAGAACTTGGTCCTAGATTGGTTCCTATTGCAATTCATGCAGGAACACTTGCTTCAGTGGGTGCTGAACCTTTTGAAACGGATTATAATACAGATGAGGGCAACTTCTTTTGGGCTCAAGTTGAAGGAGGTTTTAATCCAAGCGCCAGAGTAGATAGAATTACCGGAGCACAAAATGCATATCCCTATAATGATTGGATGGAGATGATTAATGCTCAAATGGATGAATCTCCAAAGGTTGCTCTTCAAGGCGTGGCTGGATTCGTAAGTGAAGATGGAATTGTAAATGTGCATATACATGGTCAATTTTTGGAAAACTTAAGTGATTCTTACAACTTAGTTGTTCTACTTTCTGAGTCGCACATTATCAGCGCGCAAGAGGATTATGATCAAACACCTTCTGAAATATTGGACTATGAACATAATCATGTATTGAGAGATGGTATTACAATTCCCGAAGGATTGCCAGTAGCAACAGCGCCATCTGCAAATGACGTTTTTGTGAAGTCTTTTTCATATGAAATCAATCCGAATTGGGTTTGGTCAAATTCGCATATTGTAGCTTACCTAATTGATGTTACCACTGGTGATATTGTGAATGCTTTAGAATTGGAAATCGTTGAATAATGAAAAACTGCCTCTTTGTCATCGCTTGCCTTATATCCATTTTGGGTAAGTCACAAGTTGATTTTACTGGTGGCCTGTTGGCTGGGGGAGTAGCTTCACAAATTAGTGGTGATGGACTTGGTGGTTGGGATAAATTTGGAGTTCGTGCTGGCGGTTGGATTCATATGGATTACAATGGAGTCTACGGTACTCAATTGGGAATAGAATATGTCAATAAGGGTTCAGCTAAACAGGCAGACGTTAACAACGGAGATTTCAATCAATTTTCATTTCGGTTGCATTATGTGGAGGTTCCTATTCTTGTCACGTATTCATTAAAAAATTTCAGGTTTGGAATAGGACCATCTGTAGGGCTTTTAATCAATCAGAAAGTCGAGTATAATGGAGCAATTGGTGATCCATCACCTCCGTTCGAGACTTTGGATTTATCAGGTAATATTAGCGTAGCATGGATTATAGGAGACCACTCATTGTTAGAATTCAGAGGTAGCTCTAGTTTTCTTCCAACAAGGCCCGCTCCAGCAGTGGTAAATAAATTAAGCTATTACGAACAAGGAAATTATAATCAAGTTATAGGCTTGAGTTACATGTTTAGATTTTGATTAGTGTCTCAATCCGTCTTCATTAAAATAAAGCGGTAAAAGTTGTTTCACTCCAATCATCTTATAAATCATTCCTGAAGTTCCTTGCATCAAAATGGTGATGTCCGACTTTTGATTTAATTCATATTCTAGCATGGACTGGCGGCAAGCACCACATGGAGTTATAGGATGGTCAGTCTTTACCACATCAGATTTTGCTGTTATGGCAACCGACACAATTTTTTTTCCAGGATGGTTCGCACCTGCCCAAAAGAAAGCTACACGCTCGGCACACAAGCCGCTTGGATATGCCGCATTTTCCTGATTATTTCCTTTTATAATTGTTCCATCCTCAAGAAGTAGCGCCGCACCAACTGAGAATTGACTGTATGGTGCATAAGCACTTTCTACCGCCTCTTTTGCGGCGGATAGTAAGTTTTGATCTGTTGGAGATAAATCTGAAATGGAAGAAATCACTTCCCATTCCGTAGAAAGTACTTTTTTATTCATATGAAGTAAACCTAATCAAATTTACGCGGTCTTCTCTGATATTCTTAACATTAACATTACATTTGTATTGAAACCATGAATCTGCAACCGAATACATTAAACCGTTTTAATGCCATCACTCTTGAGGAGATGGATAGCGTGGCTTTAATGAATCGCACAGACACCAAATTCATGCTTTCAATTGCAGACCTTGAAGATATCTTAAAATGTCTTCCATTGAGCTATAGAATTCTTGAGGTGGATGGAATTCGCGAAAACAGCTATGAAACGCTCTATTACGATACAAGCGATCTCTACTTTTATAGGAGACATCATAGCGGAAAGAAAAATCGATACAAAATTCGCAAAAGAAGATATGTAGAAAGTAACCTCACATTTCTTGAGGTGAAATTCAAAACGAATAAGGATCGCACTATTAAAGATCGCACAAGGATTCCCCAGGTAGGGCAAGATTTGAGTGAGATAGAAAAAAATTTCATCAAAGAAGAAGCAACTTTAGAAGATGAATTTGTGCCTATCCTTTGGAATCGTTTCAAAAGAATTACGCTCGTGAATAAAGAATGGCACGAGAGATTAACCATAGATTTGAACCTTACTTTTGAAGTGGAGGACAAAGCGTTTGTCTTGGAAAATTTTGTGATTGCAGAAGTTAAGCAAGAAAAACAAAATAGGCATTCACCATTCATGAAAGAAGTAAAAAGTAGGCTTATTCGTGAAGATAGCGTGAGTAAGTATTGTTTGGGAGTTGCAATGTTATTTCCAGGCGTAAAATCAAATAATTTTAAAGCGAAGATCAAAAAATTAATGCAAATAGAAAATGGAGCTGCTTAATACAATCAATGAGTTTTTTAATTGGGATTTCTTAGTTCAAAGTGCTGATGTGGCAACGGATAAATCTGCCCTAAAAATTGGAAACGTTAAACTAGCAAATTGGGGAGACCTCTCTGAGCTAGTGGTGAGATTGATAATACACTTGGCCTTTGTGTTTACGTTGGTAAGATTGATTTACTATCCAATTGCGAAACGCAAAGACTTTTTATTTACCTACTTTCTTTTTAGTGTATCCATTTTTGTAATGTGTTTCCTTCTTGAATCTGTGAAGTTGGAAATGGGCTTTGCACTGGGATTATTTGCTGTATTTGGAATCATTCGCTATCGGACGGATGCGATTCCAATCAAGGAAATGACGTATTTATTCATTGTAATCGCAATGTCAGTGATGAATGCATTGATCAATAAAAAGATCTCACTTGTTGAATTAGCTTTTGCCAATTTCGCAATTATTGCCATCACTTTTGGATTGGAAAAAGTATGGCTAATGCGACATGAATCTTCAAAGATTGTTATTTACGACAATATTGAACTGATTCAATTAGGAAGACGAGATGAACTTATAGCTGATCTAGAACTACGCACGGGAATCAGAATTACACGAATTGAAATTGGAAAAATTGACTTCTTGAGAGATACTGTTTTAATCAAAATACACTTCTACGAAGATGAACAACCAGGACAGATGGACGAAAGTTTTTCTTCGGGTTTCTAAATCGGCCTATAAATGAGAGCTACGGCATAAGCGTTTACACCTTCTTCTCTTCCTACGAAACCTAGTTTTTCGCTTGTTGTTGCTTTAATAGAAATTTGATTCTCAGCAATTGAAGCGGTTGAAGAAATTGCTTTTTTCATTTCATCAGCGTACTTCATGATTTTGGGTCTTTCCAAACATAAAGTCGCATCAATATTAGAAATTTCGTATCCTTCTTTTCGAATCAAATCACAAGTAGATTTGAGAAGAATTTTTGAATCGATATTCTTGAAGTCGGCAGAGGTGTCTGGGAAGTGCTTTCCAATGTCACCCAGCGCCGCGGCACCTAGCAGTGCATCGCAAATGGCATGTAGAAGAACATCTGCATCGCTATGTCCTAGTGCACCTTTATCATGAGGAATTAATACACCACCTAACCAAAGGTCCCTTCCTTCCACCATTTGGTGAACATCGTATCCGAAGCCAACTCTAAATGGGTGCATTAATCTGCAGTTTCGTCTGTGGATCTTTTGGTGTCTTTACCCATTGTGAATTTCAATGAAAATCTCAATGTTCCAGCTAATGGATTATTTGTTCTTGAAGTACTTATCAAATAACTTACATCAACCATAAGAACCTGATACTTTAGACCAGCACCAAGTGTGATGTATTGGCGACTTCCTTTAGTAATGTCTTCATAAAAATATCCGGTGCGGAAGGCGAATTGCTGATCATACCAATACTCGATACCAGTTCCGATATTTATTTCTCTCAATTCTTCTTTGAGGATTGACCCTTTGATCACTTCTCCTGTTTCAGGATTTAACTGACCTGGAGCGTCAGAAAATGACTGCACGATTCCAGTAGCTGTTCCTACGTTAGGATCTTTACCAGAAATAATATTACCGTCGTTGTCATAAATTGGAGGTGTAGGAACAAGAAGTTTGTTCAAGTCGAGTGTCCATCCTAATTGATTGTATTCATCAATTTGAAGGGCGAGGAGTGAACCGATTCTAAGATTGGTTGGAATAAAATCTCGTTGATCGGTATTGGTGTATCTCATTTTCGCTCCAATATTTGAAATATTGAAACCAAAATTGAAGATTGCAGGGATGTCAGCAATCTTAATATCGTCGTTGGTGTAGAATCCATTCACATCAACGGCGAAAGAACGACCTGGCTTGCTATCTGCTCCAAGTACACTCGTTCCTCCTGTTAAGTTCGAATTGACAAATCGTGCTGCAATACCTCCACTGAATTTTTCTGAAAGCTTTTGAGCAAAAACCATGTCGATAGCATACTCTGCAGGTTTGAAATCACGAATTGGCGCACCCGTTTCATCTGTGAAGCTAATTTGACCTAAGGTGAAATAGCGAAGTGAACCACCGATTGCTTGAGTCTTGTTGAGCTTTTTATATCCACTTAAATATCCAATACTCATGTCATTGGTAAGAGCGCGAAGCCATGGGGCATATGATAAGCTGAACTCCATTTCATTTTTAGCAAACGCCAATTTTGAAGCATTCCAGTGAACACTGTTGGCATCAGGGCTGATTGCAACGCCAGCATCTCCCATTGCACCACTCCGAGAGTCAGGACCGATTTGAAGAAATGGGACTGCAGTTGTTATCGCATTCAGCTGAATTTGCTGTGCTTTATCGCTTTGACTGATCAACTGAGCTTTGGCGCTAATACTTCCAATTAGAATTAGTCCAAGAGCTATTGAAATTGATTTATACATGTTTATTCCTTTTGAAAGGGTTGCAAATATACGGAATTGAAGCTTTATACGGGAAATCAAGACGTTTGGTTCTTTATTTTAATATTACAAGCTTCTCATATTTTTCCGCCCTTTGACCCTGATCATTTCTTACTTCTAGTTTGTACACGTAGGTTCCTCTGCCTATTTGGTCTCCAAAGTCGTCTTTTCCATCCCAGGTAATAGAATCTGACCTGAATCCACTTTGTTTCACACGTTCATTTATGGTTTTTACTAACCTTCCTCCGATCGTGTATACCTGAATCCTCACATCCAAAAACTCACAGGGTTGATTATGTTCAAAGAAAAATGCCGTATTCGTGGTGAAAGGATTAGGATAGTTGAGTACATGATTCAATGCGATTCCGGCATTATCAGCAACAAAAAATTCAATTGATTTTTCGCTTGAGTTATTATGAACGTCCCAAGCTCTGAAAGTCATGGTATGCTCTCCTGGTTCAAGGTTGATGAGTTGATATCTCACTTGGCCACTTTTGTAGGTGTCAAGATCTGATTCATAAAACTCATTCAATCGAATTGGATTAGAAGCTTGGCCATCGAGGTATGCAATTAGGTCATGACCTATCCCGCTTCCCGCCGTATTGATACCATTTTCGTCTTTTAATTGAGCAATCAGAATGGGGGAGACGTTGGTCGTTCCACCACTTACGAACGTTGAATCATTCATGTATAGATTGATCTCGGGGCCCACCGTATTTAATTCTGCTCCACTGAGTGAACTTCCAACTTTGAACTTGTGGGAGTAACCATGAGCGTCGATATTACCAGCAACTGCATAATAGCTAACACGAGCTGTATCGACGGTGTAATTAATGTCATAAGGCACAACGAACTTGAATTCAAAATCACCATTAATGACACTTGCTTTTCCCTTAAACATGGTGTTGTTGTAGGCCGTGTAAGAAGTCATTTCGAATACCTCCGGCTCAGCCAAATCGTTGTTTTGAGGCATATTCACACTTTGCTTATCATATACCGTAGGATAGATGTATCCATTAAAATCAGTCAACTTATTTCCTGCTAAATCTCCAACATATCCTTTAAAAGTTACTTCTTGAAGTGCTTTTAAAGTGTCTATCTCCACCGTGATGTCTGCGCCATTTATTTCAGTGGTATAAACATATTGTTGTGGATATGCAATTTTCAAAGCAGGATCACCTATCAAACTAAAATTTGGTTTACTAGTATTTCCTGCTGACACTCCATTTTTAGTGAGCTGATTGATTTTACCTAGCGTTAGATTAGAAATATTTTCTTTGTCAAGCGCTACGTTGAAAAAAGCTTGATTGAGTGCTGCATTTGACCCTGATGTCACAACTCTAGTTGTAGTAAGCATCGCAATGGCGCCACCATTTGGATTTAAAAGCAGAAGTTCTCCTGCTGATTTAAATTCTGGGTCATCATATTTAGCCAATTCGCACGTAGCAGTTACGAATACTGCGAGTTTATTGGAGTTGCTCCAATTGGAAATGGTAGGGATCGTCAATATTCTTTCATGCGCCCAACCTTTTTCACCGCCGTGACCGGTGTAGTTAACCAGTAGACTGCCATTTTGAACGCGTTGTCTAATAGCTTCTTCACCTTCTGGATAGCGCTCTCCTCCAGGAGTAGATACTTGTTTGAACGCATCCATGTATAGCTTGGTGATGTCGTACTCTGGGAAATTTTGATTGATGTATCCCGCTATATTCTCACTTGAAGTTAAGTGGAAGGATTCAAATGGTCCGCCGCTTCCATCGAGGTCATCGGCAACGAAAGTGATAATATTTCTCCAATTTCCGAAAGTAGATTCTGTGCCATCTCCAACGCAAGATGCACCTCCATCAGTTGTGGTATTCGCAGAAATGTAGCTTCTTACTTTTGATAAATAAATGGATGCTTCTGGTTGATCTTGAGCTGGAATTCTTCCAATTCCACAATCAAGCTTGTCTGTAGCAGCTCCTGAATCATCATCGTCAAGCGTCACAAAGTAGTCATCGCTAACATATGAGCCCAAAGTGGCGTAGCTATTGTCACTTTCGAATACCAATACATTGTAGAACTGCTGTGATCTCAATCCTTTGTTGTTTAGATAATTTCCATCTCCAAACAGAATTAGGTTTTCAGGAGTTTCGTCTTCGTTTCCATTGGCTCGGTCGTACAGCATTTTCATGAGCATTCTGAATGCTACTGGGTCTGGATTACCACTTGAGAACTCATTGTAGATTTCAAATGGAGAAACGACAAGAACTGATTTTCCCATATCTGTATGAATGGAAGCCAATTCATCTGCACTGGCGCGATGCAGTGGCGCGGAAATTATAATTATATCAATGTTGGATAGAGCATGAAGGTTTTGATTAAGCACTGCACCCACAGGAGTAGGAGCGAGGTAGTTTGAATTTGAGAAAGAAATAAATTCTTTGAGGTTTGATGTGTTTGATTTCCAGGTTGCTAAAGTGCTACTTACAGAAGCGGGAACAATTTCCGGCTGTAATGGATTGCTAATGTCCCATATGCTAAGGTTAGAATTGCTCACCCCCATTTGAAATTCAGTAATCTGGCCAGGAGCAATATTTTGCACATCTCTAAACTTCATTTGAGTCCCACTCATAGTTAGAGCTCTTGTAACATTTAATCGTAGAAAATCTATCCAACCTTGAGATTCTGCGTTAAACTTGGAAAAATTGACTGCTACTTGAACATTAGATTGATTGGCGGTGAATATTACACTACCTGATCCAGGAGCAGCAAGAGCAGCGCCAGGTCCGGTGCTCAAAGCGCTGGTGGACGAAGAGGTTGAATTTCCCTCTACTGTAAATGTGAAATTGCTTGCCCCACCATACGACCGAGTATAGATGATGTAATCTAGTTGGGCTTGTTCTGGCAGAATATTGGGAAAGTTGAAGGAATATGTTGCGCTTGTATTGAATTCGAAAGCGTCACCTACAAATTCTCTCCCTGATTTGGCTAAATTGTAGAGGTCATTTTCGATATACTGATAGTCCTGAAATTTTGTAGTGGTGTATGTTGCGGACTCTGTAGGTTCTGTTTGTGTGTTAATTCTTAATGGCAGATCGTCATCTGTCCGGATATAATAGTAGGCCGAGTCGCTGTAGTAGTGTTTAGTGTGTTGCCATACAGTTGGTTGCGCTCCGAGATTAGCGTTTTTCCACTTGTCAGGACCTTTGCCATAGAATAGGATGTAGTCATTGTTATTGAACACGCCATCTCCACCATCTACCATTAGAACAGCATTTTTAACAAGGTCGTCATTTCTGAATTCATCGTTAGGTTCGGGGAGCAATTCTCCTCCATTTCCATACACATTTATTTGATCAGGATTGAGGTTTGCAATGTTTACACCAAGTTGAGTGAACGTATTGGCATCCAGTTTATAAACTCCATCTCTAGCTATTGCAATTTTGTACCAAGTACCTTCAGAAAGTACTGAATTATCTGAAAAAGTTAGCGTTCTGGACGACGCTGCGATACCTGGCTGCGTCGTGACTTCCAGGGAAAATGATGTAAGTCTTTGTATTTGAGAGTTTTGAGTTCGAAGGGGAAGCACTTGAATTACTAAGTACGAAATATTCCCTCCTTTTTTAACATTCACCTCAATTTGCCAGTTTTCCGAAAGGGCTCTTTTCTGTCCTTCTGAAAGCAAATTTTCTGGAAAAGTTGTAACCTCTTCGGCCGTAATTCGGTATCCAAGGACAGATTCGTGTTGGTCGAGCGTTTTTTGATTGATGAAAATTGGAAGCGAATGAAGAGACTCACTCATGAATTCTCCCTCGAAATAGTTGTTTTCGACGGAGGAGTATGAGTTGGTTTTTAAATCATTCCAATTGATTAACTCGTTAAAAACTAGCGAGTTTTGAGCAAAAGATAATTGACTAAAATAAATAATAAAAAAGCCTATTATGGCTCTTTGAACAAAAGGCATCATATTTTTCAAAGGGGTAAAGCAACGGGTCAAACTTAATACGAGTCTAAATATTGTGGTCATTTAATATTTTTTGTGGCCAAAATTGTTGTAATATTGCTAATTCATTTTTTACCTGAAGTAAAAATCGTGCGAATGAAAAAAATTTTATTCTGTCTTTTCGCAACCCTTACGGTCTCTACCCAATTGTTGGCTCAGGATCCTGAGTTTACTCAGTTCTATGCCAACCCGCTCTACCTTAACCCTGCTTTTGCGGGAACAGCTCGCTGTCCTCGTTTGGTAATGAACTATCGAAATCAATGGCCTTCGCTTACTGGTTCTTTTGTAACCACAAGTGCTAGCTATGATCAACACGTAGAAACCATTCAAGGTGGTTTAGGTTTAATCGTAATGAATGATGCTGCCGCTCAAAGCACGCTGAGAACCACGACTTTTAGTGGTATATATTCATACCAACAGCCAATAACAAAATATTTTTCGATTAAGGCTGGTTTTCAAGCTACATATTTCCAGAAGTCTCTTGATTGGAGTAAGTTGACATTTGGTGATATGATCGATCCAAGAAAAGGGTTCATTTATGAAACTCAGGATGTTCCAAGAGGCGGTAATGTTAAAAACGTAGACTTCAGTGCTGGTCTTCTAGGGTTTTCTGAGAAGTTTTATGCTGGAGTTGCTGTTCACCACCTGAACGAACCAAATGAGTCATTAATTGTAGGCACAAGCCGACTACCAATGAAGTTTACGGCTCATGCAGGGGCGGTTATTCCAATTCAAAAGAAGCGACGTGATGCCGATGCCAATATTTCCCCAAACATACTTTATCGTCGTCAAGGTGAGTTCCAGCAACTAAATCTTGGTATGTACGTAAACAAAGGTCCAATTGTGGCTGGAGTTTGGTTTAGAGGATTATTGTTTGGTGAAACATATAGAGATGCATTCATTGCTACGCTAGGTGTTCAAACAGATGTGATTCGCGTGGGATATAGTTATGATGTTACAATATCAGAACTTACCCCTGCTACTGGAGGATCACACGAGGTTTCGCTTACTATCAATTTCGATTGTAAGAGAAAAAAACCAAAGTTCCGCACAATAGCGTGCCCATCTTTCTAGTTATAGGACCTACACTAAGCTTTGTATACAAATAGGAAAATCAGGAAAATCATGAAATCGTTAGCAAGTAATCTTACAGCATTAGCCGCCATTGTTGGATTGGCTTCAGTGCTTTCTTCTTGCGAAAAATCAAGCTCAGGAGCCACCGGTTGGACATACAATGATCCAAAAAATGGTGGATACGAAAAACCTGAGTACATTGAGCAAGAAACGGGTCCAGGACTTGTACTTATCGAAGGTGGTACATTCACCATGGGTAGAGTAGAAGACGACCTGATGTTCACTTGGGATAACATTCCTAGAAGAGTAACAGTTTCATCTTTTTATATGGACGAAACAGAAGTTACCAATCAATATTGGAGAGACTATATGCATTGGTTGACCCTTGTATATGGTGATTCTTATCCAGAAATTATCAATAAGGCACTTCCTGACACTCTTGTGTGGCGTGAAAAGATGGAATACAATGAACCTTTGGTTGAGTATTACCTTCGTCACCCGGCATACAGCGACTACCCTGTAGTTGGTGTGAACTGGTTGCAGTCTAATGACTACTGTGCTTGGAGAACTGACCGTGTGAATGAGTTGATTTTGATTCGTGAGGGGCTTCTAGTTCCAAATCCACAAGCTCAAACAGATGAAGATCACTTTACTACTGATGCTTATTTGAGCGGACAGTATGAAGGTGAGAAGAATGGTGATGGTGTGCAAGATTTGAGTCCTAAGGCAGCGTCTGAATTCCGTAATATTAGAATTGAAGACGGTGTTTTGTTGCCACGTTACCGCCTGCCCACAGAAGCAGAATGGGAATATGCAGCGCTTGGTTTGATTGGAAATTCTTACCAAGAATTGATTACAGACCGTCGTTCTTATCCTTGGAATGGACACTATGTTCGTAACGATGACAATGGTGGCCGTTTCTTTGGTACGATTCGCGCCAACTTCGTTAGAGGTAATGGTGACTATATGGGGGTTGCAGGCTATCTAAACGATGCTGCGGAAGTTACTGCTCCTGTTTATGCATACCCTCCAAACGATTATGGATTGTATAACATGGCTGGTAACGTTTCTGAGTGGGTTATGGATGTTTATCGTCCACTTTCACCAGAGGATAAATCTGACTTCCGTCCATTTAGAGGTAATGTTTACCAAACAAAAGTGTTGAACTCTGACGGTAGCGTTGCTGATAAATATGATTACAACGTATATGATATTGCTGGAGTTGAGTATTTCTTGAACGAGTATCAAAAAATTTCAGGTCCTAAGCTTACGGATGCTGATATGACTTTGATCGATCAAAGTTTACAAAAAATTGAGCAAGCTAAAGAGAAAGATGGCGAGCGTAAAATCGATGAAGCTCAGGCTTTGATGCAAGAAGTAATGGACTTGATTACTAATTCTGATTCACCAATAGCTCCTGATCTTCGTGATGGCATGGCAGATTACATTGAGAATACTGCAGGCGATATGAGAATGAGAGACGTTACTGTGGAAGAGAATATCGATCGTCGTAATTACCGCAAAGCGGACAACATCGATTATCGCGATGGTGACTTCTCAAGCTCGAATTACTACGGTGATACTTCTTATGAATCTGATAACAACCGCATGTACGAGTGGGGTCAAACTACTTTGATCAACAACAGAGCTCGTGTTTACAAAGGGGGTAACTGGAGAGATAGAGCATATTTCACTATTCCAGGGACACGCAGGTTCCTAGATGAACGTCGTTCGATGGCGACTCTTGGTTTCCGTTGCGCAATGACCCGTGTGGGTAGCCCAACTGGTATCGGAGCAAGAAACTCGAAATAAGTTTTTGATAAATATTTGAAAGAAACGCCCCCGATTATTCGGGGGCGTTTTCTTTTGTACAGAAATTTGATCTGATATGATTGAGAAAATATTTAATCAGTTTTTAAAATGTAGAAGCGTAACTACCGACACCAGAGCGATGAGTCAAGGTGCGATTTTCTTTGCGTTGAAAGGGGATAACTTCAACGGAAATACTTTCGCACAACAAGCGCTCGACGCTGGGTGCTCCTTGGTGGTTGTGGATGAAGAACAAGAGATCAATGATGATCGATTGATTCTTGTGGAAGATTCGTTAAAGGCTTTGCAACAATTGAGTGGGCTTTATAGAGACACCTTTCAATTTCCTGTGATTGCCATTACAGGTTCAAATGGAAAAACGACCACTAAGGAACTTATGATGGCCGTTCTTGAGAGAAAGTTTCGCGTGCATGCCACGAAAGGAAATTTGAATAATCATATAGGCGTTCCGCTAACATTGCTTGCGACACCGAAGGACACAGAGATTGCAATTATAGAAATGGGCGCAAATCACCAACGAGAAATTGCTTCGTATTGCGAATATGCGAAACCAGATTTTGGTCTGATAACCAATATTGGAAAGGCACATTTAGAAGGATTTGGTGGTGAAGAAGGAGTAAAGAAAGGCAAGCGTGAATTGTATGATTATATACATGCTCGTGGTGGAAAAGTGTTTGTGAATGTGGAGTTGGATAAATTGAATGAAGTTTCGGAAGGAATGGAGCGTGTAGAGTATGGTTTTGAGACAGGAAAATTTCAGTTGAATGTTGTTGGCGAAACACCTTTTCTCTCTTTTGAAATAGCGATGAGCGAGGGGCAGTTTGTGGTTCACTCGAAACTCAGCGGAGTCTACAATTTGTACAATTTTGCCTCGGCGATTGCGGTAGGTCAATATTTCGGAGTAACCATGCCAGAGCAGATAGTGGCAATGGAATCTTATAATCCCGATAATAACAGATCTCAAATTGTAAAAACATCAAAGAATACTTTGATTATGGATGCTTACAATGCAAATCCAACGAGTATGGAGCACGCTTTGAGAAATCTCTCCAAACAAACAGGCAAACAATTTTTTGTGATTGGGGATATGAGAGAATTGGGAGATTCGGCAGAAGTTGAGCATCGAAATATCATTTCGCTTGTAAAAGAATTAGGTCTTATTGGGATTACGGTCGGTGAAGAATTTGAGAAAGTGAACACACTCGAGAATATTAGGAGTTTTAAAAATAATGATGAAGCCAGACCTTATTTGGAAGGTTTGACTTTAGAATCAAACATCATCTTGATAAAGGGTTCACGTGGAATCCGCTTAGAACAATTGAAGGATATATTTTAAACGTCTTATTTTCGCGACATGAATCCGAAGAAAAATTTTATTGAAGAGTTGAAATGGCGCAGAATGCTGCATGATGCCATGCCTGGAACAGAAGAGTTATTGCAAAAGGAAGTGGTGAGTGGATATATTGGATTTGACCCAACAGCAGATTCACTTGGAGTCGGCAATTTGGTTCAGATCATGACTTTGCTGCATTTTCAGCAGTGCGGCCATAAGCCCATTGCACTGATAGGAGGCGCTACTGGAATGATCGGGGATCCTTCAGGGAAGTCGGCAGAGCGCAATTTGCTTGGCGAGGATCAATTGAAACACAACCAAGAGTGTCAGACAAAGCAATTGGAGAAATTCCTCGATTTTGAGGGCGATAATGCGGCGAGAATCGTGAACAACTATGATTGGTTTAAGGAATTTAAGTTTTTGGATTTTATCAGGGACGTTGGGAAGCGATTGACCGTAAACTATATGATGGCGAAAGATTCTGTGAAAAACAGAATTAGTGGAGAAGAAAGAGAAGGGATGAGTTTTACAGAATTCACATATCAATTGATTCAGGGCTATGACTTTTACTATTTGTGGAAGCACCAAGGGGTGAAGTTGCAAATGGGGGGAAGCGACCAATGGGGAAACATTACTACTGGAACAGAGCTTATCAGAAGAATGGATCAGGGCGTGGCTTTTGCGTTGACTACTCCACTCATTAAAAAGGCGGACGGTTCGAAGTTTGGAAAGTCGGAAGGCGGTAATATTTGGTTGGATGCCAAGCGCACCAGCCCATATAAGTTTTACCAGTTTTGGCTCAATGCTACGGATGCCGATGTGGCTAATTTCATACGCATTTTTACATTAAAAACGCAGGAAGAGATAGAAGCCTTGGAAGCGGAGC
>JAWKNK010000014.1:0-102655 GCA_041391745.1 Flavobacteriales bacterium | reverse complement strand
TGTGGCAAGGTGTGGCACGCTTATTTGGGCACAACCTCAAATCGGAGTATGATCCGAATGGCGACGACTTGATGGTGGAAAATATAGTTCAACAAATAGAAGACGGCTCAATTCCGGTCAAGTGGAGGAAGGTAGATATCTTCTCGTCATCACTTCATTCGAAGTAAAATCTCTTTCAATTCTGTTAGTCCTTCGGAACCGCCTTTTGAGATGGCTTTAATATCCAAACCAACGTTTTCAGGAATGCTAGGGTCAACAATATACTTGGGAATACCAAGTGGAGTGTAATGAATCAATCCAGCCGCAGGATAGACTTGTAGCGATGTACCAACAATTAAAAACAAATCTGCTTGCGCGCAAATGTGGGCTGCCGGTTCGATCATTGGCACTTCTTCACCAAACCAAACAATGTGAGGTCGAAGTTGCGAGCCTCTTTCACACTTATCTCCTTTTTTCAATTCCCATCCTTCCATTTCATAAATCAAACTAGGGTCAAGTGTACTGCGCACTTTTCTGATTTCTCCATGAAGGTGAAGGATTTTGGAGCTGCCTGCACGTTCATGCAAGTCATCTATGTTTTGGGTAATGATGTGTACATCAAAATCCGATTCCAGTTCGGCTAAAATGCGATGACCTTTGTTGGGTTCAGAGGCGATGACTTGTTTTCTTCTTTGGTTATAAAATTCAAGTACCAATTCAGGGTTTTTATGCCATCCTTCAGGAGAGGCTACATCAATGATGCGGTGATTTTCCCATAACCCATCGGCTCCTCTAAAGGTGGCGATGCCGCTTTCGGCACTCATACCTGCGCCAGTAAGAACTACTAATTTTTTCATTCAGAAATAAAAAGAGAGTAAGCCTTTAAGTTGTGACATTGAACCAATTTCTCAGCACTTTTTTTAATGTTCGCGTCATTCAACTTGATAAGTTGATTATCTGAAACTTCATAGGATGCCACTTCAACCAATTGACCATCGCTGATATATAAAATGGTAAACTCCGGTTTGCCATTGTTATTCAAATCTGTTTGGAGTGGTTTGCTGGAATAAAGGCGTGCATCGGTTGAGCATGCAGTGTAAACGGTTCTGATCAGCGGAGTTCTTTTCGCAATTTGTTTCTTGGAAACCTCAATAGTGGGGTAGGGCATATTGTAGGTTCTAGCTTCCTCTATATCGTTTGGTCCAAGTAGATTTTTTTCACCTAAAAAAGTTTCAATTTTATCCCACGAAGCTTGGTTTAATTGATTTCTTTTTTGAAAGTATATCGTTCCATAATTGAGGTTGAAATTTCCGTCATTGCTAATACCACAATTTGGAATAATCATCACATACTCATCTTTAGAGACTGGCTGTTGTGAAATGACTTTCCACTCACTGTTATTATTCAAAGTTTTGATGTAATACCTCATTTCTAAGGGACTATAAACAGTTGCAATACCTGGAACGAGTTGTATGAACTCAAAAGATCCTTGAAGTTCATAATTGCTTTCTAATGGTTTAGGTAAATCAATGCTGACTACATCCCAATGCTTTTCCTTTTTAACCAGGCTGATGAGTTTCGTTTTATTTGAGGCCGATTGTTTTTCTTCATTATCAAAGTTGAAGTTGTCGAAATATTGAATAGAAAAAGTTTTCGAATCTTCATTAGTAAGTTGTACATCGATAATTGTTCCCGCAGAATGAAATATTCGATTACTCAGCGTGTCCATGAATATTTGTCGAACTCCCGGCAATAGCCCTTCAATGTTGGTATAATCTAACGGGAAGTGGTGAAGTTTTTTGATGGTTGAAAGCGGATCTTTCCCGTTTTTTTCAAAAAATGCTGTCGCAAAATCATCAAGGGTGAACGGATAAGTGCTCATTTTTCTCCAGGCATCGAAATATTGCTCGAATGAAAATTGATTGTTGAAGCGGAAAGAGAGTATCTGCGAATCTTCCCCGGAAATTCTGGCAATTTCGGCTCTTTCCTTAAAGGCTTCTAATGAAAGTGGATAGCCGAGCATTTGATCCATTTCCTTTAATGAAACAAATGATAGCCCATCAATAATTTTCTTGATATTCCCCGGATTGATTTTAGAAGGATTGTCAAAGTCGCAGTCAATGCCAACTATGAAGTCACCATCTACAATAGTCATGGCAAGCTCTACAACATTATAAAGTGTTGTTTCTTCATCCAGATATATTTCGGTAGAGATGCCTATAAGATAAAACCCTTTGTACTCATCGCTGTAAAGCATTTTCGCGCTTGGGTTAAAGCTGAATTGCATTTCCAATTGAGATTTGACATCTTCTAAAGTGAGTTTTTCCTCAAGATAATTTGTACGAACGTTATAATCTTGACCCTCGACTTGAAAAACATAAGGTACTACCATAGCACCATCCATGATGTTGGGGCGAGCGGTAACTTTGATTTTGCCACTAGGATCATTAAAAACGGCTAGTGGTTCTATGATTTCAGTTTGACTAAACGACTGAATAATAGATGTGAAAAGTGCAAAACTGAGTAAGAATAAGTACTTCATCGGTATATGTAACATTACAAACATAAGAAAAGAAAAAAGCATATTACCTTCGCGCCATGGGTCCTGTAAAGGCTTTATGGAAGAAAGAACTGCTGCTAGAGTTTAGACAAAAGCATGCCATAGCTGGAATTGCTATGTATGTTTTGGCTACTGTATTTGTTTGTTTTCTTTCTTTTGAGCGCCTGGAATCTGAAGTCGTTTGGGGCGGATTGATATGGATTACAGGGCTTTTCACGGCTTTCAATGCTATGCAAAAAACCTTTGCTCAAGAAGGGGGCGGCACTCAATATTATTTGTACACTTTGGCCTCGCCGAAGCAAGTCATACTTGTGAAATCACTTTACAATGCACTTTTAGTAGCCGCACTCAATGTGATCAGTTTATTTTTCTTCCTTCTCTTTTTTGGAGATGAGGTGCTTAAAGAGGCTGATTTTGGTCAGCTTTTTCTTGGATTTCTAATGGGGAGCTCTGGACTAGGTATGACACTGACATTCGTTTCTGGATTAGCTTATAAATCGGGTGTAGGTGTTGGGCTGGTTGCTATTCTTGGATTCCCAGTGATTATTCCATTGTTGATTACCATTGTTCGGTTTACCACCGGAGCATTGATAGGTCTCACATGGTTGGAAAATGGTTTAAATCTTCTTGTATTATTCATCCTAAATGGGGCTTCATTACTTCTTTCCACGCTGTTGTTCCCCTACCTTTGGCGCGAATAAATAAGAGTTAACGAATTAGCGAATGAAGACATGGCTTAAAATCATATGTATTGCGCTTTTAGCATACACTGTGATTTTTTCTCTTTGGCATCCACTCTCGCCTGGCGGCCTTGATGTAAGTGTAGACAAAATCGTTCCTGGAAACAATACTTTCACTTTTACCGGATACAATACTCACTTTCAAGATCAGAAAGATAGTTTGCAATTATTTGTAGCTAGCGGAGGTACTTATTTCTGTACTGAACTGCAAAGTGTTTCAGACAACAATCACTGCACGGTAAATGTGATTCTGCCAGACACGATTCCTTCTGATGAAATTGCATTTTATGCAAATACCCCTTTGGATGGCACAGTATATATCCAAAAGCCCATCGACTCCAAGTCGTTTGTTTTCGACCCTAATCACCAAGTGGCATCACCATGTGCGGTGAAGGTGAAGAATGACCAGCACCAAATTTTTGGATATCCTTTTCAAGTTATCATTTTCGAGAGTATCAGAAATTTGATGTGGCACGTGCCTATGTGGTTTACCATGTTCGCATTGATGTTTATTGCTTTTGTTCAGAGCATCAAAATATTGAGCAAGTCTGGTCGTGAGGCCGATTTGACAAAAGCAATTGATTTTTCTGTAGTGAAAAATTTTGATACAAAAGCAGCAAGTGCTGCGGGCACTGGTTTGGTATTCTGTATTCTCGGACTGATTACAGGTTCTATATGGGCTCGATTCACTTGGGGTACATGGTGGACTACCGATCCTCAGCTCAATGGAGCAATGGTGGTGTTCTTGGTTTACTTGGCATATTTCATTTTACGAAATAGTGTTAACGACGAAGAGAAACGTGCGCGTCTAGCAGCGATATTCAACATCTTCGCCTTTATTTTGTTGGTGGTTTTATTGATGGTGATGCCTCGCTTTGCCGAAGGACTTCATCCGGTAAAAGTGGAAACCCAGCTTTTTCTAAATATGATTTTGATAGTAGTTTGAGATCCGTTTTCACCCTGCAGTAGCCGGATATATTTTGTTAGGTATTGGCTCTACAATTTGAATTATAGAATTAAAAGATTGCAAAAAAAAGCATGAAGAAACATATTAAATACTCTTCTCTTTACTTTCTTTCTTGATGATGATAAGCTTCACTGCAAGCGCAGAATCTACCTTTGAAGAGTACTTCTATGCAAGTGGAAAAATTAGGGTAGTCATCGCAGTGGCAGCCATAGTACTTACAGGCTTGATTACTTATGTTATTATTTTAGATAGAAAGGTAAAGAAGTTAGAAAACCGCAAGTAAAATGAAGAAATCGAATATTGTTTTACCCTTCTACATTGCAGTGGTATCTGCAATTCTAATCAGTGTATATGGGCACAGTGCCGAATACAACTTTCGAAGGAGCAAGAAATGCAGGTGGTAAAGATGCTCGTATCTCAGGAATGGTGGATAAGACACAAACCGATTGAATACGATCCAATGCAAGATGCAAACCTCACCAAATTCAATGTGGTGGATAGTACAGGACACTCAGAAAAAGTGTTTCTTCATTATGAAAAGGGAAAACCTGACGGATTGCAATTTTCTGAAAAGGTAACCTTACTTGGTCAGTACGGCGATGATGGAATATTTCACGCCAACGACATTCAAATGAAATGTCCGAGCAAGTACAACGACCAAAAACATTCTCTCGAAACAGCCGAACAGTAAGATATTACTATGAACGAAATTAATTACATTGGTGAGCATACCTTTCCTGGTATGCTCGGCAATTTCTTTGTAGTGCTGAGCTTTGCTCTCAGCATTATTTGCAGCAGTAGCATACTTCTTTGCTACAAAAAACACACAAGATAGTTCGTGGATTAAAAGCGCACGCATCTCTTTTTATGTACACACCGTTGCAGTAATTGGAGTGGTAGGTACCCTTCTTTACATGCTCGTTAATCATTTGTACGAATACAAGTACGTGGGAGCACTTGAACAATGAGATGCCCATGTAGTATGTCTTCTCTGTATGTGGGAAGGTCAAGAGGGAAGCTTTTTACTTTGGACGTTTTGGCATGTCATTCTTGGTGTACTGCTCATTAGATGGTCTAAGACGTGGGAGCCTTGGGTAATGGCAGTCTTAGCGCTTGTAGAAGTGTTCCTCGCTTCTATGCTGCTTGGTGTTTATTTCGGCGATTTCCAATTTGGTAGCAATCCGTTTTTATTGAACCGCGAAGCACTAGCCAATTTTGGATTGCCTTGGACCATGAATCCTGATTACTTAAGTCTTCCTGTATTCTCCAATGGACGCGGATTGAATCCGCTGTTGCAGAATTACTGGATGACCATTCACCCTCCAACGTTGTTCCTTGGCTTTGCTTCAACAGTTGTTCCTTTTGCATATGCGATCGCTGGTTTGTGGAAAGGAGATAGAGATGGATGGGTGAAGCCTGCTATTCCATGGGCCTTCTTTGGAGTTATGATTTTAGGAACTGGAATTTTGATGGGAGGTGCTTGGGCATATGAAGCCCTAGGCTTCGGAGGATTCTGGGCGTGGGATCCAGTTGAAAATGCATCACTTGTTCCATGGTTGACGCTCGTAGCTGCGGCCCACTTAATGGTAGTAAATCAAAAGAAGAAGACATCCTTGTTTACGACATTGATGCTCACGATTTCTTCCTTTATCCTTGTTTTATATTCTACTTTCTTGACAAGAAGTGGTGTGCTTGGAGATAGCAGCGTTCACTCATTTGTGGATAGTGGCATTCTTGCGCAACTTCTGGTTTACCTATTATTCTTTACAGCGCTTAGCACGTATTTGATTCATCCTGGAATCAAGTGGAGAAGGAATTACTTGATTGGAATGGCTGTGCTGTTTGTGATTGGAATTTATAGTGTAGCGTCGGCCGAAGAAATTCCGATGGTGGAAGGGATGATGCCTGGCGCTGGAACTTGGGTGCCACAACTGACTTTGTTGTTCATCGCTGCATCGTTGGTAATGGTATATTCAAGCTATAGAAAGTATTATCGTGTTACTGTAGAACAAGAGGAAGCCTTATGGAGTCGTGAATTCTGGATGTTTATTGGAGCAGTAGTACTTACTTTGAGTGCAGTGCACGTTACCATTCAGACAAGTGTGAACATTGGAAATATTTTCCTTGCACCTTTTGAAGGATTCTTTAAATCGGTACATGCATCTACGGACTGGGGTTGGGCAAAGCGCCTAAGTGAACACAATTTTGCAGCTCCAGCAGAAAAGGAAAGGTTTGATGCCTATCACCGCATTCAAATTCCTTTGGCATTTATTCTTTTCTTGATTGTTGCAATTGGACAATATTTAAAATACAAGTCAACGGACTTCAAATATTTCATTAGTAAAATTGGAGTGAGCTTGTTGATCAGCTTTGTTCTTACGTTGATCTTAGGATTTTATATTCAATTTGATTCGAACGCTGGACCACTTTATGCTTTGGTATTCGCCACATTCTTTGCATTTTTCGCGAATGCAGACTACGCTTGGCGCGTGCTCAAAGGCAAGGTGGATTTGATAGGAGCAAGTGTTGCTCACGTTGGTTTTGCTTTGCTCATTATCGGCGCGGTAATTAGTACCTCACAGAGTTTCTTCATTTCTGAAAATAAAAGAGGCAACGTAGCAGATTTAAATGCTGAGTTCAACAACTTCGAGGATCTACTCATTTATAAAGGCGACACATTGCCAATGGGTGAATATTTCATTCACTACAAAGACAAATACAGAAGTGGCAATCGATTGTACTGCACGATTGATTATTTGAAAAAACTTCCGATGGAATATCAAGAGGGAGATTATGTGGGCATGCAGGGAATGGCATTTAGAGCTACTCGAACTCATATTTCATCTGGCAATTTCTTGAAAGATTGGAATGAAGATTCGCTTTGGGTGGGCGTTACCCCAGCTGAGGCAGATTTTGAAGATTTGCAAGAATGGAAACCAGGAATTCCTGGAGAAAAACTATTTACGCTTGAGCCTACATTGCTTTTTGCAAAAGACATGACCAGCCGTGAGCCAAGCATCAAGCATGGTTTATCCAAGGACATGTACACTTTCATCAAGTACACGGATACAGAAATCAAGAGTGATACTACAGGTTATCTTGAAGCTGTTTCAGGAATTATTCCGTTGAATCAACCCATTAAATTATCTGAAACGGTTTCGTTCCAATTGGATAGTTTGATTCAAATTAATGAGCTTCCCGAGAATTTACCTAAGAATGTGCGCTTGAAGCAAGGGTACGGCACCATTACGGATGGTCAAAACACAGAGCGTATCATTTTGGCTACAGTTAATATGGAAGACGGAACTCCATTGGTCTTCCCGGTAGAGAATGAGAAGTTCAAGCTGTTGCTGTCATTGAAGGAAACAGAGGAAGGACTAGAGTTAACTATGCAGCAACACAGCAGCACTGTGAAAGATATGTTGATTCTCTCTGCAGAGATATTTCCTCAAATTAATATCTTGTGGCTCGGTTGTATCATCATGGTGATTGGAACGACCATGTCGATTAGACACAGAATCAAACTCTCTAAAATCAAAAAACAAGATGCTTAGAAGAATACTGCTGCGTGGTAGTCATTGGCCTGGTGGCAGGTGTGCTCACGTATAATAATGCTTATTGAGAAGGACATTAGTTCGAACATATATCCATACCCTGAAGGAATGGATATGAACCAGATATGGAAGCATTCAGAGCTTATGCTCAAGATCGTTACCTGCTGCAGCCTTCTTATTGGTAATGTTGGGACACTTAGCTGGCGGGTCATTTATTTCTGGAATTGTAGCAACTTTAATTGTAAAAAGCTCATCTGAAACCAGCGATAATTGCGGGTGGAATATTACAGGAGTTGGTTTACTCAATCTCTTGATACCAATGATTGCAGTACATCCTTTACTTGGATGTGGTCTGAAATGCTGTTGTATATACCATTCGCTTACCTAGGCGGGAAATTGGTATTGAAAAAGAATTAAGCTTTTTGCACCGTAGCGGGTGTTCATAATCACACCAATTGCTACAAGAGCCATTCCTAAGAAGCTTAACCACAGCACATTTTCATCGAAGAAAAGATATCCTAATATCAAAGCGAAAATGGCGCCGAAGTAGTTCCAAGGAGCTACTTTATTTGCAGCGTCTGTATGATATGCTTGTCATGAGGTATTGCGCGATGTGCGCAAATACACCCATAATGAAAAGCCATAGCCATTCTAATCCAAGTGGCGTTGTCCAGTCAAAAAAACACCAGATACCCGTAATCGGGATGGCCACCATTGGGTTGTAAAGCACAATGGTCATTGGGTGATCTGTTCCTTTAGCCTTAATAATGGAGTTGTATGCAAGTCCTGCGAAGAATGCAGAGGTGACACCAATCATTAACCAATAGGTGCTAATACGATCATCAAAACCTTTGATCAATGCAGCACCCACGAATGAAATTAAAAAGAAAACCCATTGCAGTGGTTTGGTCTTTTGATTGTTGAGCTGCGATGCCAGCATCACAGTGAATATAGGAGAGAGGTATTGAATGGTGCTTGCACTCGCCAAAGGCATGTTCATTACAGTGCTAAAGAACATTAATAGAGCGGTGAGTCCCATCAGTCCGCGCATGATGAGCCAAAATTTATTGTTGCCCCAGAAGTAGATGCCTTTTCTTTTTACATAATAAGAAGCAAAGATGAATGACACCACGGAGCGGAAGAGTACCAATTCGTGCACAGGAATATGGCGATGTGCTTTTGCGATTGCATTTACAATAGCAAAGCAAAACACCGATCCGATCATAAGGAAAATGGCTTTGTAAGGATACGATCGGGCTGTGTTGGTCATAACAGGCCGCAAAGGTATTACAACCCACTCAAATAAGCCATCAGCTGATCTTTCTTACGCGTTGAAACAGGCACTTTATTTCCTTCGGTGGTGACTACAAAGCCACCATCGCCGCGTTCGTATCGATCAATAAATCCAAGATTCAAGAGGATGCTTTGATGGATACGAAGGAATGAGCTTCCAGGAAGAAGGCTTTCATATTCTCCAATACTTTTGCTCACCACTATTTTATTTTTTCCCTTAATAAAAAAAGTAGTGTAGTTTTTATCTGCCTCGCAGTAAATGATTTCCTTAATTGGCACGATGTAAATGTTCTCTTGTGTTTTGAGCACAATTTTATCTGTGGCCTTTTGAGGAGTAGCCATTTGATCTAAGAACAATTCCAACCGATTTTGCAATTGGTTTTTCTGTAAAATTTGTTCTGCTTTTTCTAAAGCTGCAACAAGCGCATCTGGATCAATAGGTTTTAACAAGTAATGCAGTGCAGCTATTTCAAATGCCTTTAACGCATACTCTTCGTAAGCGGTAATAAATATCACAGGAATGTCAAAGTGTTTGATTTTTGCAATCAAATCAAACCCGCTGCCATCCTTGAGTTTAATGTCCAACAATATTAAATCTGGACGACCGTTTAAGATAGTTTGCTCCGCAGTTTTTATACTTTCAGCTTGTTCAATTCTATCCACCTGTGGACAATAAAGTTTGAGCATTTCAATGATGCTTTCACGTGCGCGTTTTTCGTCGTCAACTACAAGTACATACATTAGATATCCTCCAAAGGAATTTTAAATTTCACCACTACGCCACCGCTTGTTTTTTCTGAGATGGAAAATTCAATGGGTAATTTACTTCTTTTATTTAAAATTTCAATGCGCTCACGAGTGATGGAAGTACCCATCGGTGTGTGAGTGGAGGAGGACTCAGCAGTAAAACCTTTTCCATTGTCATTGATTTCAACGACCAATGATCTGTCTTCTTTGGTAAAAGAAATGGCGAGCTTTCCCATATAGGTGAGGTCGCGGAAACCATGTTCCAAAGAATTTTCAATGAATGGTTGAGTAAGCATCGGGGGTATCAAAGTGTTCTCAGGAATGAGTTCCGTGTCCACCGTAATTTCATACTCGAAGTTATTTTCAAATCGAAGTTTTTGGACTTCAAGGTAATTTTCTAACCAAGAAATTTCTTTTACCAAAGTGATATAATCCGATCGACTGTGATCGAGAATATTTCTAATCAGTACTGCAAAAGAAGAAAGGTATTTGCCTGCTTCTTTGGGTTCTTTCTTGTAAACGAAGCTCTGAATAGCGGAAAGAGCATTGAAAATGAAATGCGGATTCATTTGCGTGCGCAGCAATTCTTGCTCGAGTTTGTAGGTTCTGCTTTTTGCTACGGTTTGATTGTGACGAATCACATAATAGGCAATCACCAGAATGAGCAGTATTGCAATGGCCGCTAAAGTGAGGTATGTATTTTGCTTTTGAATTTTTTCCTTTTGAATTTGATCTTTCAATTTCAATTCAGCATTTTCTGTCTCTTTTTGTTGTGTTTCAAATCGGATTACAGATTCCTTCTGAGCTTTTAGATTTTCTTCATCTAAGATGGAGTCTTTTAGAGGCAAATACAGCTTGGAATATTCGTGGTATTTTTTGAAATCACCTTTTTCCTCATAACATTCCATCAATTTTTTATAAGCGTCGCGTCTAAGATGTCGCGTGCCTATTTCTCCTGCCATACTTACCACTTGCTTCGCATAATCTATTGCAATTTCGTAGTCACCTTTTTTTAAATAGATAGCCGAGAGGAGAAGGTAGGTTTCAGTGAGTTTGTGTACTCCTCCAATTTGTTTAAATGTCTCAACAGATGAAAGTGCGCAGGCCAATGCTTCGGAAATTTTATTTTGTCTAAGCTTCACATCACCCATAAAACGATTGGCATCTGCAATGCCTTCTGGGTTCTGTGATTTTTTATAATATTCTTGTGACTCTGCTGCATATAGGTAGGCCGAGTCTAACATGTTTAGTTCGAGAAAAACAGTACCAAGATTATGACTCGTGAGTCCTAAGTTGTCGTTGTCCTCCAGTTTTTTGAAAATGATGTACGCCTTTCTTGCCGTTTCAAGAGCTCTATCATAATCTTTCTGCACGTAATAGATGCCGAGCATATTAGTAAGAGTCGTAGCTATGCTCGGTTCGTAGTTATATTTTCTTCTACTACTTCCAAGCAGCGCAGCTGATAGTCGAGTGCAAGGTTATAGCTTCCGATCATATAGTACACCGAACCTTTGTTGCCAAGCGTGTTGGCGAGGTTTACAGCGTCATTTTCTTTGTCATAAATGGTAATCGCGCTATCCATGGGATATGGCAAGTTCATTTTTACCCAAATAGATATAGGAAACCGCCGCAGAGTTGTAAAGTGTAGCAAAGGTTGTGGTCTAGTTTGTACTTTTTGCAATATTCAATTCCTTCAAGCGCCAGATTATTAGCGGCAGGCAGGTCGGAAGTAATTAGCGCTCGGGATAGGTCGTGATAGACTTTCGCCTTTTTCGCTGGATCAGTTTCTGTTTTGAATTTTGTTTTGAGAGAATCCAAAACAGCAGGAGATTGACTGCCAGCATAAGCCTTTGCTACAGCAATCAACGTGATAATAACGAATAGGATATTTAATCTCAGCACGCGGTTCATTTCGGGCGCAAGATATTGCATAGAAAAGGGAGAGGCGATTGTGATTGAATATTCGCCTCATTTTTAACAATATGTGCTTTACTTTTCTGCTTTAAGGATTAAAGCTCCTAATGGCGGAAGGTTCAGCGCCGCAGAGAAGTCTTGACCCTGCCACGGCATTTGTTCTACTTTAATATCGTTGTGGAAGTCTCCAGTTCCGCCATATTCCACCGCGTCAGAATTAAAATATTCCTTCCAAGTGTTATTGGTTGGAATTCCTAGTCTATAGCTCGTTCTTGGAACAGGCGTCAAGTTGAGTGCGATGATGAGCTTTTCTTCTGGCTTTGTGCCTTTGCGCATGAAAAGGATGACACTATTGGCATGATCAGAGTTGTCTAGCCATTCGAATCCGGTACCTTCAAAATTTTTGGCATACAGTGCAGGTTCTGTTTTGTACAATCCATTGAGCGCTTTGATTAGCTCCATGATTCCCTGATGTGGAGCAAATTCTGTGAGGTGCCAGTCGAGACTTTTTTCGTGATTCCATTCGGATGTTTGAGCAAATTCACAGCCCTGAAAAAGCAACTTAGTACCTGGATGAGTGAACATCCAAGTGTATAGTAATCTCAAGTTTGCAAAACGCTGCCAATCATCGCCGGGCATTTTGTAAATCATTGAATGCTTGCCATGCACTACTTCATCATGCGATAACGGCAGCATGAAGTTTTCTGTAAAGGCATAAACCAATGAAAAGGTCAATTCATTTTGATGGTATTGACGATAGTACGGATCACGCTCGAAATAACGCAATGAATCATTCATCCAGCCCATCATCCATTTCATTCCAAAGCCAAGTCCTCCTGCGTATGTGGGGCGACTCACTCCTGGCCACGAAGTACTTTCTTCTGCTATAGTTTGTACACCTGGGAAATTGGCATAAACGGCTTCATTGAATTCTTTCAAGAATGATACATTTTCCAAATTCTCTCTTCCACCGAATTCATTTGGAATCCATTCTCCAGCATTTCTTGAATAATCGAGATACAACATAGACGCTACGGCATCAACGCGTAGACCATCGATGTGGTATTTATCAAGCCAGAATAAAGCGTTGCTGATGAAGAACGAACGCACTTCATTTCTACCAAAATTAAAAATATAGCTTTTCCAATCCGGGTGAAATCCTTTTCGAGGATCGGCATGCTCATACAAATGGGTTCCGTCGAATTGATACAAGCCATGCGCATCGCCAGGGAAGTGAGCAGGCACCCAATCGAGTATTACTCCTATGTTTTCTTTGTGAAAAGCTTCTACTAATCTCATAAAACCTTCGGGGTCACCGAACCTTGAAGAAGGAGCAAAGTACCCTGTGATTTGATATCCCCACGAACCGTCGAATGGGTGTTCCATCACGGGCATAAATTCCACATGGGTGAATCCCATTTCTTTGACGTAGGGCACAAGGTCTTTTGCAATATCGTCGTAGGAAAGAAACGCTTCAGGGTTTTCAGGTGAGCGACGCCAAGATCCTAAGTGCACTTCGTAAACACTGAAGGGAGCATTCAACCCATTGTGTTTCTCTCGGTTTTTCATCCATTGAGCATCTTTCCATTTAAAATCAATACTTGCAGTAATGCTTCCGGTTTTGGGGCGATGTTCTGCATAAAAGGCAAATGGATCAGCTTTTTCAAGCACATTTCCTTCTTTGGTTGTAATGGCGTATTTATATAATTCACCTTCTTTTAAACCGGGAATAAATCCTTCCCAAATTCCACTGCTATCCCAGCGCGCTTGAAGAGGGTGCTCTGAAGTATTCCAAAAATTGAAATTTCCAATTACAGAAACCGAATGAGCATTCGGTGCCCAGACAGAAAAGTATGTGCCTTTTTTACGGTTAACAGTTACAGCATGCGCTCCAAATTTTTCATAGAGGCGATAGTGCTTTCCTAGATTGAAAGCGAAATATCAAAGTCTGTAAATAGGCTATGGGGCGATGCATACATTCGGAGTGGTAATTTTTGCTATGATGTAATGTTTTAACCTTCGTACTTTTCTAATTCGTTGATCACTTGCTCAATTCCTTTAAGTGGAATTTTGACCCAGTCGGGACGACCGTTGAGTTCATATCCAATTTCATAGATAGCTTTTTCCAGAAGATGAAGCAAGAAAAGGAAATTGATTTCAGCTTTGCTAGCGTATAGGTTGTTGTCTTTTCCTATTGTTTTGTAATACGTATCCCAGAAAGTAGTACTAATAAGGTTGTACCAGCGATCTGTAGCTTTCTGCAATCGTATTTCATCTGCATTTTTTTGTTCTCGCCATTAAAGAAGAGCTTCGCGCTTACTGCATAGTGAAACGATCGCACGATTCCCGCCACATCTTTCATTGGCGAATGCTTGATTTTTCTATCTGCGATACTACTTTCGGGTTCTCCTTCAAAATCGATGATGATATAATCACCGTTGTGATATAGAATTTGACCAAGGTGATAGTCTCCGTGAATGCGAGTGCGCAAAGACTTGAGAGGTTTTGTTTTAACCTGTTCAAAAAACTGCATCACCAATTCGCTTGCGCTTCAATTTATCTGCCATACGCAGCGCTTCTTCATCGAGTTGATCTCTATGTTGTTCGATGAGTTTTAATCTTCCTTCAAGTAATTCTTTGAGGTGATTAAATAACCAAGTTCTATAGGCTGGACTGAATTTTTCTGATTTAAACGCTTTGTCTGTTGTGGAGGAAAATAATGCTAAATGCATCTTTGCGGTGCGTTGAGCTAGAAGTTCAACATTTTCAAATACAAAATTCATGAATTGAAAAATCACCTCGTACGAAGGATTTCAAGAAGTCGTTCAATTCATCTCCAGTGGAAGCCCAGTTGTCTTTCAAGGCGTCCACTTTCGTCATCATGAGCTACAGACAGGAGGAGTGCGTTTTCTATTCCATACTAAGCCGCCAGAGTAGCTGCGTTATTGCAGTTTCCTGTTTCCAAGAAATCTCAGCACATCTACTTCTGGATTGGTTTGCAGAAATAGTTTGCGGTAAATTTTCATGAAATATTTTTCATTGAAAAAAATACTGCTATTGCTTTGATCAACATTTGGATTTCTGGAGTTTTCGAATGACTCATTTTCTGGAACTAATTTCCCTTTTTCGAAAAGAAACTCTCCATTGGAAGTGGCCACTGGATTGTCTTGAAGAATCGATTGGAAAAGTGATTTTTGAAAATGAGGCATGTAAACTGCGTCATGCAAGAATCCTTTGGTGTCAGCAAAGGAAATTTCAGTAATCGCCCCAGTTCCTTTATCAGAGGCGATTCCAAGCGGCACCAGATAGTATTCTGTCGGGTGATCGGTATAGGAAGTCTGAACAATGAAATAATAATACCTGCAATCTTCAAAATCAAAGGGTAAACAATGGTCTGTTTCTAAAGCTTTCATTTCATAAGCTTTACCGCCAAACCAACGTGCTTGTTGCATCACTCGTTTGAGCTCCACCAATATCGCTTGTTGTGTATTGGTATCGTCAGCAAACTCACTCCATTTTTTTGAAGAAGTAATCATGCGGGCAGGAATTAATTATTTTCTTCTATTCTAAAAATATGGAAAGGCAATCTGTATGGATCAAGCTCCACATAGTTGCGACTTCCATTCCAATTGTATTTTTCACCAGTTACTAAGTCGTGCACACTGAATCCTTGTCCTTCGAATTTACCAATTTTATCTAAAGGAATGTGCACAGTTGCAGATTGTTTATTGTAAGCGTCAAGGTTAGCAATACACAATATTTTATTGTCATTGTAAACCTTCAGCCAAGCCATCATGTGTTCGTTTTCAACATGACATTCAGTATAGTTGTTGGTGAACTGCATTGCCACATTTTCATTTCGAATTTTATTGATGGATGAAATGACATGCATCAATTTATTTCGATGATTCCAGTCCCAATGACGTACTTCATATTTTTCGCTGTTCAGGTATTCTTCTTTGCCTGGAATCGCGGCATGCGCCATCAATTCGTAAGAAGGTCCGAATATTCCATAGTTGGCTGATAATGTCGCCGCCAAGAACAATCTTAAAATGTACTGAGGTTCGTGTGCGTTTTGAGTGATGTACGGATTGATGTCGTGCGTATTCGGCCAAAAATTCGGACGGAAATATTCTTTCATCGGAGATTGAGTGAGCTCGTTCATGTATTGCATGAGTTCGTGCTTATTGTTTCTCCATGTAAAATAAGTATAGCTTTGATGAAAACCTTTTTTAGCTAGATTTTCCATTATCCGAGGTCTAGTGAAAGCTTCGCTTAGGAAAATTACTTCAGGATTTTTCTTGTTGATTTCTGCAATGCACCACTGCCAAAAGATGAAACTCTTGGTGTGTGGATTATCTACTCTGAAGATTTTAATGCCTTGTGCAATCCAATATTCCAGTATCCCTTTCAATTCATGCCACATGTTTTGCCAATCTTCATTTTCAAAATCAAGTGGTAGTACGTCTTGATATTTTTTCGGTGGGTTTTCTGCATACTGCACTGTTCCATCGGGTCTCCATTTAAACCATTGCGGATGCTTTTTTACATACGGATGATCGAGACTGCACTGTATCGCGAAGTCCATAGCTACTTCCATATCAAGTTCTGATGTTTTTTTAATCAGTCTTTTGAAGTCTTGAAGTGTGCCAAGTTCAGATAGAATTTCCTTATGACCTCCATCTTCGCTTCCTGTGGCATATGGACACCCTGGTTCGTCTGGTCCTGCATTCAGACTATTGTTTTTTCCTTTTCTAAATACATGTCCAATCGGGTGAATGGGAGGGAAGTAAACGACATCGAATCCCATTTCTTTGATGCGAGGTAATATAGTTTCGCAATCTTTGAAAGTGCCATGTTCTGCATCTTTTGGTGCTGCACTTCTCGGAAAAAATGAGTACCAAGCACTAAAGAACCGGCGCGCTTCCGGTGAGCCATAATTTCAAGTGTTTTGTCAAAGTGTTGTGAACTCCTGAGGAGGGCTGATCGAAGAATCCTTCTAGTTCCGCACTTGCAGCATGTTGAAAGGCATCTTTTGGATTGAAGTAATTCGATCCATTTTTTGAAGGTATTTTTTGCCTTCGCATATTTTGTTGCAATGCGTTGGATATAGTCTAAAGCAATCTGAACTTGAACGAGTAATTCGCGTTCGTCGCTTTCTTGCAAACGCTTTCTGAATGCGTGCTGCCAAGTAGCGACATGATCGATATAACCTCTAACAGTAAACTCATATTCGCCCGCTTTTGGTAAATGAAAGTATGCTTGAAATCTATCGTTTCCGAGTGCTTTCATAAAAATGTCGTTCCATTTTCTAGCACCCTTTGCTCGATAGGTCACCACACCACGAACCATGTCGTGACCGTCGGTAAATACATCAGCTTCTACGATTACCCATTCATCTTCTACGCGTTTAGCAGGATAGAAACCACCTTCAACAATAGGAGTTACATTCTCTATGATTACTCTTTGTTGGCCGATTTTATCAAATGGTTTGGATATGGCTTTCGCTTGCTTTTTCATTTTACTTAATAATAATTTCGTGGAATTTTTTGTCCACATTAAATTTCATTTTGCCAATTGCTTTATTGCGATCACTGAGGGTATGGTGCTTTCCGTCTATGATATACTCAGTAGGTTGGAACGGAAGTCCAGTGATTACCATTTTATATTTTTCAGTACTATCTTCATAATTTCCGATGGTGTTTTTCTGAATGTGGAATGAAGATTTATTTCCTTTTACTTCAAATCGAATAATGCGATAATTGCTGTTTTTGTAGCCCATATTTTCTCCGTCGTCGAGATAAAGGAAGCTTTCTTCTTTTCCTTCTTTGAAGAAAACATGTAGTGTCATTTCTTTCACTTTCTTTTCTCCTACATACTGCATCTGTGGCCATGTTGGTACAATTGCGCCTTCTTTTATAAAGAATGGAATTTGTTGAATTGGTGCAGCAACAGTTACTTCTTGACCACCTTTGAAGTATTGGTCGTTCCAGTGCAAGTACCAACCTCCTTTCGGAAGATAAACGCGTTTTGTCTTTTCTCCAGGTGCTGAAACAGGCGCAATCAAAAGATGATCGCCCATCATAAATTCTTCGTTGCGCAAATAGGTTTCTGGATTGTTTTGATCTACAAAAACCAATGGTCGGAGCATTGGAGTTCCGTAGCGATAGTGCTGCCAGAAAGTAGTATATAAATAAGGTAAAAGTCGATAGCGCATTTGAATGAAACGTTTGCAAATCGCTTCGTAGAATGGTCCGAATGACCAAGGTTCTTGATCAAAACCTGTTTCATTGCTAGCGCTATGCGTGCGCATGAAAGGGTGGAAGGCGGCAAGTTGAACCCAACGTGTATAGAGTTCTCCATCTGGTTCGCCAATGAATCCACCAACATCACTTCCTGCGAAAGAGACTCCAGAGATACTCAAACGTTGACATTGTTGAGATGCAACCCACAGGTGTTCCCAAGATGCTGTGTTGTCTCCTGTCCAAACGCTACTCCATTTTTGCACACCTGCGTAAGCGCTACGTGTGATTACAAATGGACGCTTTGGCATCATGTGTTTTTTGAGACCTTGCCATGTGGCTTTTGCCATCATGTGTCCATATACGTTATGCGCTTTTCGATGACTTACAGATTCTCCATCGTAGTCGTGACGAACGTCTTCTGGGAATGTACCAATTTCAAATACTGCAGGTTCATTCATATCATTCCAAACTCCTGCAACACCGTTTTCAATGAGTACACCAAATAAATCGCTCCACCAATCTCTCACTTTAGGATTTGTAAAATCAGGGAAAACACATTTTCCCGGCCATACGTCACCTTCCATCAGTGCACCATCTTGTCTGCGACAGAAGACGTCATTTTTCAAACCATCTTGATAGATTTCATATTCTGGATCTACCTTGATTCCTGGGTCAATGATAACTACTGTTTTGAAACCTGCATCTTCGAGTTCTTTGGTCATCCCTTTTGGATTAGGGAAGTATTCTTTAGAAAATGTAAAGCATCTGAATCCTTCCATGTAATCGATGTCGAGATACATGACATCACAAGGGATTCCTCTTTTACGGAATTCAAAAGCAACATCTTTCACTTTTTGTATCTGGGAAATAGCTCCAGCGGCATTGGTGATATCCTAATGCCCACAAAGGAGGTAGTTCGGGCTTTCCGTGAGGTTTGCAAATTCCTCTGCCACTTTCATCATCTCAGGACCGTAAATGAAGTAGTAGCACATTTCACCACCTCGAGCCCAATAGCTCGCTACATCATCGCGTTCGTGTCCAAAATCGAAGAGGGTTCTGAAAGTATTGTCAAAGAATATCCCGTAGGCGAGGTTGTGATGCAGTCCGTAGTAGAACGGTATGTTTTTATACAAGGGATCTGTTTCAGGACCGTAGGCATAGGCGTCTGTTCCGTAGTTTTCAAATCGCTTTCCTCGTAGCTGTAACTCACAAGGTTTGTCGCCTAGACCATAAAATACTTCACCTTCTTGAATGGCTTTCGAGCAATAAACAATTTTCCCTCCTTTCCAGAGGTAATGCTGCCAGTGAAAGCCAGCTTCATCTTCAACAATAACATCACCATTATGATTGGTGATTTTCACTTTCATATTTGTTTTGTTGATGAAGCATTTTACTTGAGTAGTAATTAGTGCTACATGTTCACCATCGTCAAAAGCACTCAGAGAGATGAGACTGTCTTCAAGTTCAGAAGGTACGGCGTACGAAAAGTCGCGTGCGAATTGCCCTTCAGGGGCATAACGGAAGCGAATCACTTTGTCGTTGATTACGCGAACTTCAAGCTGTGTGTCGGAGCTAAAGAAGTAAAACAAGTTGCCTTTTTGTTCCCATTTTGAAATGACATCTGGGAAGTACTTGGCAGAATATTTTTCATTTTTTGCTGATACTTGCATATGCAGGAAATAACTGTAATTCGTTCAAAAATAATAGGGTTTTCCAAAGAAAGTGTATTTTTTACACTTTCTTTTTTGCAAGATATTCACTTTTTGGTCATTTCAAGAATAGTTATATATTCGTTACACACTAAACAAAACCACCATGAAAATTTTAAAAGTCTTAGGAATGGCCTTACTTGTGCTTATTGTAGGGTATGTCATTCTGTGCGTATTCGGTCCTAAAACAATGGACACAGAGCGTTCTATTACCATTAATGCGCCAACCGAATCAGTGTTTGGAGTCGTAAGTGACTTCGGGCAATGGAATGAATGGTCGCCTTGGTACAAGCGCGAAACCACCATGAAAACAACAGTAACCGGAAATCCTGGAACAGTTGGTCACAAATTGGCTTGGGTAAGTGAAACTCAAGGAAGCGGTGAAATGGAGGTTACAGGAATTGAGCCTGGAACTAAAATGACAAGCGCTTTGCGATTCAAGGATTGGGATAGCGAAAGCACTACCGAGTTTATCGTGACGCCTGAAGGAAATGGATCAAAAATGACTTGGACCATGAAAGGTGATGAGACACCGTTCATGTTTAGAGGTTTGATGCTCTTGATGGGCGGTCAGGAAATGATGAATAATGATTTTGATGAAGGATTGAATTCCTTGAAGAAAATGTTGGAGTAATCTAACACAGAGATAAAAAAAAATCCCACTCCTTGGAGTGGGATTTTTTTTTGATTTCTACATTAAGCGATGCTTAATTTCTTTTCAAGATCTTCTAGATATTTTCTGAAGTGTTTGTCTGTTTCTTGAAGGTTGTTTACCGTGCGACAAGCGTGAAGTACAGTTGCGTGGTCTTTTCCTCCGCAGTGAGCTCCGATGCTTGCAAGGCTGCTCTTGGTCATCTTCTTTGCAAAATACATTGCAATTTGACGTGCTTGAACAATCTCACGCTTACGTGTTTTGCTCTTCAATAATTCGATTGGAAGATCGAAATAGTCACAAACAACTTTTTGGATATAGTCGATACTTACTTCGCGAGCAGTGTTCTTCACAAACTTGTCGATCATTTGCTTAGCAAGCTCAAGGTTGATCGATTTTTTGTTGAGTGAAGATTGAGCAATCAAAGAAATCAACGCTCCTTCTAATTCACGCACGTTTGTGGTGATAGAGTAGGCAAGGTATTCCACCACTTCGTCTGGAAGGTCGATACCATCAGCGTACATTTTCTTCTTAAGGATTGCAATTCTTGTTTCAAGTGATGGTACTTGCAAGTCAGCGCTAAGTCCCCATTTGAATCTAGAAAGAAGACGTTGTTCCATTCCTTGCATTTCAACCGGAGGCTTATCACTTGTCAAAATGATTTGCTTACCTGTTTGGTGAAGGTGGTTGAAGATGTGGAAGAACACATCTTGTGTCTTTTCTTTTCCGCTGAAGAATTGAACATCGTCGATGATCAACACGTCCATCATTTGATAGAAGTGGCTGAAGTCATTTACAGTGTTGTTTCGAACAGCATCAATAAATTGGTGAGTAAATTTCTCTGAGCTAACGTATAGAACAGTTTTCTCTGGATATTTATTCTTGATTTCGATTCCTATAGCATGAGCAAGGTGAGTTTTACCTAGGCCAACACCTCCATATATAAGGAGTGGGTTGAAGGCAGTTCCACCCGGTTTGTTTGCAACAGCGAAACCTGCACTGCGTGCAAGTCTGTTGCAATCTCCTTCGATGAAGTTTTCGAAAGAGTAATTTGGGTTCAAGTTTGAATCAACATTCAACTTTCTCAATCCTGGAATGATGAATGGATTTTTAATTGGCGATTCTCCCAAATCCAAAGGCATGCTAACCGGAGCATTCTTAACTGCTTTACGATTGCTTGTAGGAACTTTGATTGTATATGGATTGCTGTTGTTAAGATTGTTCTCCATGATGATAGAGTATTCCAATCTTCCTTCAGCACCAAGTTCTTTGCGAATGATTTTCTTCAACAAAGTAACATAGTGTTCCTCCAACCACTCGTAAAAGAATTGTGATGGTACTTGGATAGTCAAAATACTATCTTCAAGTTTTACCGGTTTAATAGGCTCGAACCAGGTTTTAAATCCTTGAGGACTTACGTTGTCCTTAATTACATCCAGGCAACTATGCCAAACCTGATTGTGATCCTTCTTCATGTACTGAGTATGGTTAATGCGGTTAATAGTAAAATTTGTTCGGGCTTAGAACTGCTAAAGTAACTTAACTTCTCTAACGCGTGACAAAAGAATGATGAAAAAAGTGAAAAAAAAAAACTCTTTGCTATTGACTTTATAAAAAGTTTGATTACTCAACATTTTTTCACCAACCCCTTGATTTGTCAATGTTTCTGACAGGTGTTCATTAGGTAGTTTAGGCTGCGGAAAGTAATCAATTATTTCTCACCTTCTTACCCTGATTTTAATTATTCCGTCACCTAATTTGGTACTTTGTGCTGTAACGGTTATAAACAAAGGAGTGTAGCGATGTTATTTATTTAATTGAAAATAACAACTAACAAGTTTTTACTTTGTACACATGTATACGACAGAAATTTCATTGAGGGTGAGATATGCAGAAACCGACAGAATGGGCTATGCCTATTATGGGAACTACGCTACCTATTTTGAGGTGGCTCGCGTAGAAGCGCTTCGTCAAATCGGAGTCACATACAAGGAGCTAGAAGATGATGGCATTTTACTTCCAGTGAGTGAATATCACATCAAGTATTTCAAACCAGCATACTACGATGATGAGATTGTCATAAAGACTTCTATAGTAGAGGTTCCGGGTGTAAGACTAAAGTTTGAGTATGAAACATTCGTGAAGGATGTTCAAATCAATAAAGCAAGCACTGATTTGGTATTTGTGGATAAGGCAACTGGTCGACCAATGAAGGCACCAGACTATGTGGTTGAGAAGCTTGCTTCCTACTTTGCTAAGGGATGAAAATAATCTCACCACTTCCTGTGATGTCGCGGTCGATCAAATCGGGAGTGCCGCGGAGATAAACGTTGCCGGAATAAACAATCTTGGAAAAAACGTATCCTTCATTCCAAGCATAGATATCATTAATGCTCGAGTTGTTGATGTACGCTTGATTGGTTTGTAGAGCTTGTGCGTCAATTTTTCCTAATCCTTGATTGAAGAGCTCTGCCTTAAATACACTTCCTTCTAAAGTGATATTGGAAACACCCGTCTGTATCAAAGCAGAAATACTATCTCCTTCAAACGCTATGTGAATTGAACCAGAGGCATGGTGATTCTCAATTTTGAAATAATTGTCATGAATTGTTTGTGTCGAACGAATGTCACCAGTGCAGCGGTTTTGAATGTTGTAAAAATGAGGAGCAAATATTTTTACGGTAATCTTATTTTTAAAACTGCGAACGAAATTACAAGTATTCGCATTCTCTATATAAAGTGTATTATCGTTCACTTTAGTCTCAATTTTGGAAGCACATTTATAGGTCCTGTGATTTCTACTTTAAATTCTTCAGATTGCATCAATTCTATTTGAATGTAATCCTTTAATTCAATTTTATCAAAAGCATCTAATGACCTCGAAATGGTCACTTCCTGACCTGCCTTTTTGAAACAATCGGGAGCGCTTTCTTTATTGCATGCCGTAAGAATGGCAAAAAGTGAAATTAGTAATGTGATATGTAATCTCCTTTTTATCATAGTTGATACACCAATCCAAATTCGGCATGGTCAGCTTTTTGCAAAATGTGTTTTAAGTCCTAGGTAGGCATACAAGTGATTGGCAATCGGGTAGCGCAGTGCTACACGGTGATATAAACTTCCATCTCCGCTGAAAGTATTAAGTAAATACACCCTTGTTGAATTTTTAATTGGAATTCATTGAAGAACATATTGTATGAAAAAACCATCCCGAGCTGCATGGTCTCTCCAAAACTAACGGTAGTGTTTTCTAATCTTTCGCGCAGTGCTTTAATTGATGAACTATACATTGCATCTAATCCTAAGCCAAAAGCTGATTTATAATTGACTCTTCTTTCTTGTAAAACTGATATCGTGTAGCTGCCGTATTTTTTTCCTGTGGGGGTGGGGAGATTTCTTTTAGTCCGCCAACTGCAGAAATATAAGTGCGCCATTCTTTGAAAGACTGTGGTTCAGGTGCCGCAGTGCCATTGGTTTTATTTTCTAAAAAACGAAAACCTGTTGATATAGAAATATTGTTTGTTCCAAGATTGGGAAGTTGAAATGCACCGTTGGAGAAATGGTGTATTCGAAGTCCCAGGGTTAATTGATATTTGGAACTTGACCAGAGCGCTGCTTCATAATGAAGAATAACTGAAGCATTGAAGTGTGAACCCAATACCAACGCTTGAGTGTTCTCGCGTAAATCCCAAATCTTTGTGGAATAGCCAAGGCCAACACCAAGATTTAAATAGTGCTTGAAAGACTTTGTTTCAACTGATGAGTTGTATTTGTTCAGAGGAAGTTTTATTAAAAAAGAACTCGAAATTTGATCGCCAAGTTGTTTTGCATTTCCTGTATTTACAAATGTGACTTCGCCACCAATCTCTGGGAAATTATAGAAATAGTGCCATGGTTTTTCTCCAGACAATTTTTTAAAATATTGAACAGAACCACCAAAGCTATGACCTTGCACCAAATGCTGCATTTCTGCTCGGTGGGAGCAATGTATCCAAAGTAGGCCTGACCTCCCCATTGAGCGAGCAAAGGGAAAAATAAAATTGTAAATAGGAAGGTGCAGAAGATTGATTTCACGAATTCAAACATAATACAAATGACCAAGGCAATAAATAATTATTTTTGAGAAAACACCGAAACCATGAGATCAATAGTAATTCTATTTGCATGCTTTATTTTTAAGTCAGTAAGTGCACAAAATGTAACTCCGCTTAGCGTTGAATTCGAAGATATATATACGGGACTATCAGGACCTGTGGGGCTATATCACTGCGGAGATCACCGTCTTTTTATTCTTGAAAAAGATGCAGGTCAAATTGAAATTATTGATACGCTTGGAAACTATATAGGTCAATTTATTGATGTAAATAATCTAACGAGTTCGGGTGGGGAAAGAGGATTGTTGGGTATGGCTTTCGACCCGAATTACCTCAGCAATGGTAGATTCTATATCAACTATACCAATTCATCAGGCAACACAGTTATTGCGCGATATACCGTTTCCGCGAATCCAAATGTCGCCAATGCGAGCAGTGCTGAAATTCTTTTAACTATTACTCAACCATACGGAAATCACAATGGAGGACATATCGCATTTGGACCAGATGGCTATTTATATATTGGAATGGGGGATGGTGGAAGTGCTGGAGATCCTGGCAATAGAGCTCAAGACTTAACTTCTCGATTAGGTAAAATGTTGAGAATTGATGTGAGTGGAACTTCAGGTTACGCTATACCAGCGGATAATCCTTTTGCCGAAGTCGATAATGCGCAACCTGAAATTTGGGCATCTGGACTGCGCAATCCTTGGAAATTTTCTTTCGATCGTTCTACCGGTGATTTGTGGATTGCAGATGTAGGTCAAAATGCTTGGGAGGAAGTGAATGTTGTTTCTTCAGGAAGTGCAGGAGGAGAGAATTATGGATGGAGATGTTATGAGGGAAATGCAACTTATCAAACCTCGGGTTGTCCTGGTGCAAGTGAGCTGACTTTTCCGGTGGCCGTTTATTCTCACAGTTCGCCCACTAGTTTTTGTTCGATTACTGGTGGCGCAGTTTATCGTGGCTCGAAGTACACAGCAATGCAAGGAAAATATTTCTTTACAGATTACTGCGATGGCAAACTTTATATGTTAGATGGAACAATTGAGAATGGTTTTACATCTACGAATTTAGGAGACCTGCAGGAAGCGCAATCACAGCTATTCAGGAAGACGCGGCAGGAGAATTGTATATCGTGATGCAAACTGGAACCATTCGGAAAATAAAAGATAGTTGTGGCATTTTTAATCCATCGATATCTGTAAATAATGGAGCGTTAGTTTCAAGCGAAGGTTCTGCTTATTGGTGGTTCAATGGTAATTCGGAGATTTCGGGTGCAAATGCAATGAACTACACACCAAGCATGGCAGGTTTGTATTCTGTTCACGTGAGTAATGGTGAATGTGTGAGAGCTTCAGGTGAAATTCCATGGATCATATTAGGAGGAGTTCCAGGCTGTACATACGCGGTGGCAACTAACTACAATCCAATGGCTACTTTGGATGATGGCTCTTGCACTTTCGAAACGGCTTCAAGCTGCCCTGGAGATTTGGATGGAAATGGAATTATAACCGTAGTAGATTTAATTGAATTCTTGAATGTCTTCGGAACTATTTGTCTGGATTAATCAATTGCTCAATTGCAGAAATACTTGCTTTTTTAGAATAGAGTTCCGTAAACCTCTTTTTGCCTTTTTGCCCAAGATCATTCATCAAATCAGGATTGCTTTGCAGAAATAAAAGATGCTCGGTGAGTTCTTGTGCGTTGTCTGGTTCGAACAACTTTCCGCACTTTCCATGATTTAAAATTTCAGGAGTGCCACTGCTGTTAGTTCCGATCACTGGCAAACCGAATGACATCGCTTCAATGGTAACGGTGCCGAATGTTTCGCCTTGACTTGCTAATACAAAAACATCTATTGCATTATAAAAGTCAAAGACGTCTTTGGAATAAGGTTTAAAATGAATCAATTTATTCAAGCCTAGAGAGCGCACCTTATGTTTAAGATCAACCTCGTATTGATTGCTCTCATTTTTGGTGGATTCACCCATCACCACTCCGTGAATTTTGTTGTGACTTAATTGAATCGCATTGATGAATGTATGTTGACCTTTGAGTGGATCAATTCTTCCTATTATTCCTGCAATAAAACCTTCTTCTGGAAGATTGAGATTTTTTCTTGAAGTAGCTTTAGAAATATTTCTGTTGAAGATTTCTACATCAACTCCGAGTGGAATGACACTTATTTTTTTTGGATCAACTTTCGTTCGAAGAACCACTTGGTCTTTAAGAAAGTTTAAAGTTGAAACCCAATAGTCGATACTTCTAAATCTGAAGGAATGGAAAATATCTTTCTTATCCACTCCCAATTGCATGGCTTGCTGATAAAGAAGTTTCCATTTTTTTCCTGAAAATATTTTCGACCAAGCGAGCAAATCCATGTCGCGCGTATCACGAAACCATACTAATGTAATACCTTCTTTTTTGAAAAGTTTTGCTACTTTATTTGCATTAATAAAGTCAAAGTATTTTCGATTTCTGGATACTAATTGTATTGGAAGATTTGCTTCCGAAGCACGTTGATGGATTGGGGAATTTTCTACACAAAATACTTTGACATGATGGCCTGCTTCACGCATCCAAATAGCATAGCGAATGGTATTCATTTCGAGTCCACCCCAAGAGGTGGAACTGCAGTAGAAAGCGATATTGTGCATTAATCCTCGTATACGTCGAGTAGCATTAGGGCTTCAGAGAGTTCGCCCAAAGTTTTTGTGTCGCTTTGTTTTTTAGCAACATCTTTTCCGCTCAGATAAAATTCAATAGCTTCTTGGCTCTTACCTTTTTCCTCTAGGAATTTTCCTAACTGATAATAACTCGCTAGATAATTTGGATCGTTTTTTACGATTGACTTAAGAATTTTAATTGCAGTATTGATATCACCATTTTTATGATGTTCTAATGCGGCAGCATAATGAAGAAAACTATCTTTAGGATTTGTCTCCAACATTACTTCAATCATTTTAAGTCTATCCTGAGTCATGTTTTATTTCTTTGAATGAAAACTAGACTTCAAAGTTACAGTCTTATTTCAACTGAGTTAGGGATATGAAAATTGAAAAGCTTGACTTTTCAACAGAGCGATTAACGAAGATTAGTTTGAGCTGGGCTTGTAATATTTCATCGCCTCAGGCATAAACTCTTTCAACGTTTGAATACGTGTAGCATCACTTGGGTGTGTGCTAAGAATTTCTGGAGGAGCAGCTCCGCCACTTGCAGACATACGTTCCCAAAACGCAATAGAAGCATTTGGGTCATACCCCGCCATAGCCATAAATACAAGACCTAATTTATCTGCTTCTGTTTCGTGGTTTCTGCTGTATGCCAACATACCAAGCGTTCCGCCAATACCATATGCTTGTAGGAATATATCCCTACCTAAACCGGGAGAGTCACTCATCACAGCACCAAGCGTTTGACCAGCAGCGTTCAATACAAGACCTTGACTCATCCTTTCATTACCGTGACGTGCAATCGCGTGTGCGATTTCGTGTCCCATCACTACGGCAAGACTTGCTTCGTCTTGAGTTACAGGAAGAATTCCAGTGTAAACAACAACTTTACCTCCAGGCATACACCAAGCATTGATTGTTGTGTCGTTGAGAACCACATTAAATTCCCATTCAAATCCATCGATGCGATTGGTTTGCTTTTTTTCAATCAAAAATTGTTCAACCGCATCTTTAATTTTATTTCCAATTCTTCTCACCATTTGAACACGATTGTCCGATGCAGGAAGCACGGTGTTCGAAGTTAGAAAATCATTATAGGCAGTCAAACTCATTTGAATCATTTCGCTTTCAGCGATAAGATTCATTTGACGTCTGCCAGTGATTGGAACTTTAGTACAAGAAACGATGTAAGCTAATGAGAATAGAATGGCTAAAACAGAAACTGTTTTTTTCATGGCGATCTTAGTATAGTGTGGTGTAGATTACTGAATTTGTGCTGATAGTCCTCTGTCGAGGAGAGCTGTGCACATAGGCTCTAATTTGGTGTATTCACCAGTTTTTACTTCGCACTTTCCTTTATAGTGAACAAGAATTGTGCATTGCTCTGCCTGCATTCTTTCGTGACCACAAACCTGTATCAAAGCGTCGATCACAAAATCAAAAGTGTTCACGTCGTCGTTGTACAACATGAGACTTTTCGATTCTACTTCAACTACTTCCTCTAATAGAAGTTCTTCTGTTTCTACTTGCGACATAGCATTATTGTTAAGCTGCACAAAGATAATAATTTATTGAATAGGGTACCATCGAGAATAAAGAGGTAAAAATGTAGCTTGTACCACTCATTTTCGGTATAGAATAATCCTCTGAAACTTTATCTATGAAAATCAAGTATTGGTCGGTATAAAATGCATTTTCATGCTTAGGATGGAAAATGCGTCTCGGGCTAAATTGCTGAATGTAAGAATGTTACGTTTGTTAGTTTTCAGGTATCTTTTTTTGCAGGTTGTGCCTGAAAAATTACAGTTTGTTCAAGTGCTGTATAACTTGTTATTATTGGGTTTTTGACAAAAAACGAAGGGTTTTGTATGTTTTTAGGGTACGGGTGTGAATTTGGCGGGTATGGGATTTTGTCGGAGTGATTAAGATTTTTCTTTTACTTTGCCTAGTTGGGAAATCAAGAATGACGACTCAACTAAACACACTACACACTACGTAATACAATGAGCACTCCCGCTAAAATTCTGATCGTCGAAGACGATTTGGTTGTAAGATCCAACCTAGAAATCATTATTAAAGAAATGGGACACGAAATTGTTGGCTTTGCCGACAACGCAGTCGATGCCCTAGTACTATTCACTATTAAACACCCTCAAGTTGTAGTCTGCGATATCAATATCAATGGTACTACCAATGGAATTGAGCTTGCTAAAAAGATGCATGAAATCAGACGTGCACCCGTACTCTTTTTAACAGCCTACAATAATGAGGAGTTTTTTAATAAAGCAAAACTAGCTACTCCACTTGCTTTCATCAGCAAGCCTATAGATCGCATCAATCTCGAGCGCTCTGTAGCACTTGCGGTTGAACACTCAAGAGATCTTGTCGGGTTTACCACAGACATAGCTCCAGTCGAGGAGTGCTTGTACACGCGTGTTGGAAATCGTCTCAAGAAACTTTACATCAAGGATATTGAGTTCGTAGAAGTGGATGGAAAGTATTCTGCATTGAGCGTAGGACAGAGAATGATCAATTGTAAAATTTCATTGAAAGACTTGCTGGAAAAGTTGCCGCGCGACAAATTCATTCAAGTGAATAGGAATTTTGTAATCAATATGGAGATGATTGAGGATATTGATATGGCTAACTTCAATGTAAAGATGCCATCGAAAGATGTTCCAATCAGTAGAACATTTAAAGATCAGTTGATGGACCGAATCAAGTTGATTTAATTTTTTATCATTTTATTTGGTAAAAAATTTCCAAATGAAGTTCGAAGAATCAAAAGAAAAAGGTTTTCATTCCCATTTTTCAAAAATCAGTGGCAACTGGAAAGGTTCAAGTAAAGTATGGTTTGAACCTGGTGATCCCATTGACTCGGCCGAAATGAAGGCAACCTTCAATGTTCTTTTGGAAGGCCGTTTTCTTGAATTAAATTATGAAAGCACTTTTCAAGGAAAACCCTTGGAAGGGAAGATGATTTTTGGAGCATACATGAAACTCAATCGATTTGAAGTTTCATGGATCGACTCTTTTCACACAGGAACAGCTATCATGTATTCTGTTGGTGAAATGAAATCTGAAAATTTGAATGTCCTTACGGAGTATCCAGTTGGGGAAAACAACGAGCAAATGTGGGGATGGAGAACCGAAATGGAAATTAAAAACCCCGATCACGTAGTGATCAGGGCTTATAATATTATTCCAGGTGAAGCGGAAGCGCTTGCGGTTGAATACGATCTTAAACGAGCCTAAATTCTATTTTGAACTTCTTGCGCGTTGCATCGGATTGCTTTCCGATCTTCCTCTTTGACCTTGTTTATACAATTCAAATTTTGTTGGCACCACTCGTGCTGGCCAGTAATTATTATTCAACTCCACATCTGCAGTTTCCAAAAATGGGTCGAGTGAAATGCTAACTACTTCTTTAGTAAATGCAAATACTTTATTCACTTCTTTCGGAGACTTTTTCCAGATTTCTGCTGGGATATAAACGATTTTCTTTTCGCCATCTGCAAATTCAAATTCAAAGATGACCGGCATGATTAATCCGCCCACATTTTCTACAGTAAGTTGGTAATAAAATTTACCGGCTTCTAACTCCGCTTTCTCCTCATCACTTAGAGTTTTAACATACTCTTCGTAGGCGTTCACATCGAATGGTGTTACTGCATACTCATCATAGGAATTATAGAAATCGCGGGCGAAAGGATCTTTTTCAACCACTGTTACGATTCCTTCTTTTTTGTCGCGCATTAGAGAAATGTCTTCAGGTTGAGCATTTGCTTCATTCTTACGAAGCTCGTTTTCTACCATAGGATTTTGTGTGTCCAGCTGAAATAGTTTTACAGATTTCAAAGACATATCGCAATGCTCTGTTCCGTAGAACCAACCTCGCCAAAACCAATCAAGATCAACACCGCTAGCATCTTCCATTGTTCTGAAAAAGTCTTCTGGAGTAGGGTGTTTGAACGCCCATCTGCGTGCATATTCCTTAAATGCATAATCAAATAGTTCTCGGCCCATTATAGTCTCGCGTAAAATATTTAATGCTGTGGCAGGCTTTCCGTATGCATTGTTTCCAAATTGAAAAATACTCTCTGAGTTGGTCATGATTGGAGAGATATGCGACTTATCTCCTTTCATGTAGTCAACAATATTTCTAGCAGGGCCTCTTCGAGTTGGATATTCTTGATCCCACTCTTTTTCGGCGAGGTATTCGCAGAAGGTATTCAATCCTTCATCCATCCAAGTCCATTGTCTTTCGTCGCTATTGATAATCATCGGGAAGAAGTTGTGTCCTACTTCGTGAATGATTACCGACAACATACTGTACTTTGTGTTTTCGCTGTACGTTCCATCTTCTTCTGGTCGGCCGCCGTTGAAGCAAATCATTGGATATTCCATTCCAATCCATTTGGCATGAACGGAGATAGCAACAGGATAAGGGTAATCAATTGTATGCTGACTGTAAATGCGCAAAGTGTGCGCCACCGCACGTGTACTGTACTGTTCCCAAAGGGGATTTCCTTCTTTAGGATAAAAAGACATAGCCAATGGTTTTTTACCATTGATGTCTACTGCCTGTGCATCCCAAATGAATTTTCTACTAGAAGCAAATGCAAAATCGCGAACATTTTGAGCTTTGAAGTGCCATGTTTTCAGTGCTTTACTTTTGCCTTTTTCTCTTTCTTCAGCCTCAGTTTGCGTGCAGATGATTACAGGTTTATCAGATGATTTTGCTTGATCAAATCTTTTCATTTGGTCACTCGTAAGCACATCTTTAGGGTTTTGCAATACTCCCGTTGCTGCTACGATGTGATCTGACGGCACTGTGATTTTGACATCGTAGTTTCCGAAGTCTAAAGTAAACTCTCCTGCACCTAAAAACTGCTTGTGCTGCCAGCCTGCATAGTCGGTGTACACTACCATACGAGGATAGTATTGAGCAATAGTATAGAGGTAATTATTATCTTTTTCAAAATACTCGTAGCCAGATCGACCACCAATTCGCATCCTGTCATTGATATTATACCACCACTTTATTTTAAAAGTAAAAGAAGAGCCTGGCTTTAATGGAGAAGTCAAGTCGATGCGCATCATCGTTTTGTTCACAGTGAACTTCAAGTTTTTTCCCTGTGCATCTTGAACGTAGTCCAATTTGAATCCACCGTCAAACCAAGGTTCAAGGTCAATCAAGTCATTGATTGATACACGATCTTGTATCGTGTTTTGCTCAATTTTGTGTGAGTCACTCTCTTTAGATCTAACATTCTGATCTAATTGCACCCATAAGTAGTAGAGTGCATCTGGTGAGTTGTTGGTATATGTAATGACTTCGTCACCGTAAACGCGCTGATTGTCGTCGTCGAGTTTGATGTTCATTACATAGTCGGCTTGTTGTTGCCAATATTCTTTTCCAGGAGCACCGCTTGCGGTGCGCTGGTTGTTGGGGGTTGCCAATTCGTTTCCAAGCTGTTTGAATTTATCTACCCAAACATCGTCTTGAGAGATTGCTTGAAAAGCGACTGCAAGCAGTAGACTAGCGGAAAGGAAATACTTCTTCATAACACAAATATAATTTGAGCTGATTTAAATATTCATCAATATTACAAGAGCGGTAACACTCAATAGGATACCAAGGATATTGATGAGGGAGAATTTTTCTTTAAAAAATAAAAAGGCAATAGCTGCAGCGACTATTACAACAGATAAATTGTTGATGGGTAGTAAGATAGAGCGTGGCCATATACCGCTGTCATATACCTTTACCAAAAAGTATATAGACCCATAGTTTACGCAACCGAGAACCACTCCGCCTGCAAAATCTCTCCATGTTGGGAAGTCTCTGTTCTTAAGGAATTTATAAATGATGGCAACCAGACCAATGACACCTGAAGTGAAGAAGGGCAAACAACTAAAAAGAGCCATTTGATTCTCATTGTGAGGAAATTTTGAGAAGTGAGCAATTGAAAAATCAACAAGAGTGCTACCGAGAAGCACCATTAATGGCAGTCCTAATTGCTTGAGTTGGAATTTTTTTATATCATCGGAGATAGTAGAAAAGATGACTCCACCCACTGCGAAAACAATGGCCGCAGACTTCATAATTGTTAAAGGTTCTGATGGATCGACAATCGCGAATAGCACCACCGCTAGTGCTAATGACATTTTGGAGGCAATGGTTGCAACCGACACGCCTACACGCTGAGCGGTAATTGCAGTGAGGTAAAAAATGGAAATAAAGAATAGTCCCATACCGAGGCCGCCTGCAGACCAGGTGTCAAATTCTTTTGCATCCTGTAAGGCCTGTTTTAAATCGGGAACCATCAACAAGCCAAAGCCTAATGCAGTAAAATAGTTGATCACTATAGCTTCAAACGCGCGAACCTTGAATCGTTGAAAGAGTTTGAAAATAACATAGAGTCCAGCATTGCATAAAATGCTCAGAAGTAAGAGTTGCATAGGTTAGGCGTAGAAGGTATCAAGTTGATCTACGCCGATTCGCATAGAGGAGGAGGGGCGGCGACTTAAACTAGGTGACGGCATTCCTTTTTCCATAAAAATATTTCCGGTAAAAAGTCTTACCTCATCCCAAAGTTCGGCTAAGATGAATTGTTGTAAGGTATATCCTCCGCCTTCCACAAGTACAGAGTTTATTTTTCGCTCATGAAGTACCTGGAGAATGGCATTTACCGAGTCCTTGCTCAAATCAGTGAACACACGTTGTTTTATACTACGCTCTTCCGTTTGATATTTTATATCTGAGATAATGATACATTCAGCGTCGTTATTGAAAACATTGAATGTTGCTTCAAGTTGAGCTTTAGGGTCAATAACAATTCTTACAGGATTTTTTCCTGAATAGTATCGTGTGTTGAGTTTAGGATTATCGTTGATAATGGTGTTATATCCAACGAGAATAGCCTGTTCTTGACCTCGCCATTTGTGTACCAAGCGCTTTGATTCTTCACAAGTGATTTGAAATGAGCCTTTAGTTCCATCTTCTCGAGAAATGTCCATGAATCCATCTATGCTCTGAGCCCATTTCAAGATGACATAAGGTCTTTCTCTTTCTATTGAAGTAAAAAAGCGTTTGTTTAAGTATTTGCCTTCTTCTTCCAAAAGTCCGGTTTCTACCTTGATTCCAGCAGAACGCAACTTTTCAACACCCTTGCCAGCTACTAGCGGGTTGGGGTCGAAGTTGGAAATAACAACATGTTTAATTCCACTTTCCACAATTAAATCAGCACATGGTGGCGTTTTTCCGTGATGCGAGCAGGGTTCTAGACTCACATAAATGCTTGAAAATGGAAGCAATGATTTATCTTTTACACTCAAAATAGCATGCACCTCAGCATGGGGTTCACCAGCTTTTTTATGAAATCCTTCGCCAATAATCTCATTATTGTGCACCACCACTGCTCCTACAATAGGGTTGGGATAAGTATTCCCAAGAGCTTGTTTGGCAAGCTGAAAGCAACGGCGCATGTACAATTCATCCATTTTTTCCATTGCTGCGAATGTAGGTAGATTCTATAAAATTTATCATTTAACAAAAATTTATGGTACTATGTATTGTATAGTACCAAATAAAGTATATATCTTTGCCATGTCATTATCATGGTAATGCCATTTAATAAGCAAACAATTAAAACCAATGGATATAGAAAATGCAAAAGCTCAGATGAGAAAGGGAGTCTTGGAGTTCTGTATCTTGTCTATACTACAGAGATCAGAGGCCTATCCTTCAGACATCATGTCTGAATTAAAAAAGGGGAAATTGATTGTAGTGGAAGGAACATTGTATCCTTTATTGACAAGATTGAAGAACGACGGACTTCTTACTTATCGCTGGGAGGAGAGCACGCAAGGACCTCCAAGAAAGTACTACTCACTTACTGAAAAAGGAAAAAGCTTTCTAATTGAATTAAACAAATCGTGGGATGAATTGGCTCAAGCCGTAAGTCAAATCACTAAAAACAGCTAAAATGAATAAAACAGTTACCATAAATTTAGGAGGAACCATTTTCAATGTCGAAGAAGATGCGTTCGAGTTATTGAGGTCTTATCTCGAGAAAATCAAACAAAACTTCGCTGGCGACGCAAGTGCGGACGAAATTATGATGGACATCGAAGGTAGAATAGCTGAGTTGTTTGTTCAAAGGCTGAATGAGAAGAAGAATGTGATTATTCGAGTTGATGTGGAAGAAGTCATCAACGTGATGGGGCAACCAGAGGACTACGGCTCAGGCGACGGAGCAGAATCAACGGCTACGGGATCTGAATATGTGAAACACGACAAGCGTCGAATTTACAGAGATCAAGACGACGCTTATGTGGGTGGAGTATGTTCAGGTTTGAGTTATTATCTCGGATGGGATCCTATTATTTTGAGAATAGCCTTCGTTATTTTAACTGTCGCTGGTGGATCGGGAATTCCAGTGTACATCATCCTTTGGGCGGTGATTCCAGCGGCGGCCACAACAGCTGAAAAACTCAAAATGAGAGGTGAGCCTGTTACTATAGATAATATTGGGAAATTCGTCAATAAGGAGGCACAGCGCGCTGGAGAAAATATTCATCGCTTTGGTGAAAAGGCAAAAAAGAACTTTTCTGGTGGTCGAAATCACGCTGAAGGAATTGGCAACGTGCTTCGAAAAATTCTTGGTTTAGGATTGCTAATCGCGGGCTTGATTATGCTCTTCGGTCTGCTCACAAGTACTTTTATTGCCAACTTCGAAATATTTGGTTTCAACTCCAATTTTGATTTGCTGAATGAATTGGTTTTTCAAAATGATGGAACGATATGGATGTTGGTTGTTGGCGGTTTATTGGTGGCATTGATGCCTATTCTGTCTATAATATATGCAGGAATTAAGCTACTGATGGATAGAAGTCGCAGAGTAAAAGGAATTGGCTGGAGCTTATTTGCCTTATTCGTGATTGGTCTAATAATGCTCGGTATCAGCGGTACTAAAACGGCTCGTCAATTCAGAAGAGGAGGGGAGTTGAAGAACACAATGGCAATAAATATTACTTCAGGTGACACTTTATTTATGAATGTAGAAGAGGACACAGTTTTCACTGGAAGGCATTTTTATGACCACAGCGATTTCTTTGATTTGGTGCAGAAAAAAGATGATAAATTCATTTTTGGAGAACCATTGCACCTGCACATTTATACATGCGATAGTTCAGAAACTCCGAAAGTGGTGGTAGAGAAATACTCACGAGGTGCCAACCTCAATGATGCAGGTGAACGTGCCGAGAGAATTGAATACAATATAGATGTGGATGGAAATAATATAAATATCCCATCATTGTTTTCGACTCCAAAAGAGGACGTTTACCGCGGACAAAACGTAGATGTGCGTTTCTATCTTCCTCAGGGAACACTTGTGAAGTTTAATAAAAATGTTCACTACATCAGTTGGTATGGAAAATACGCTGATTCGGTTCAGACCATAGGCACTGATGGAATACAAGACTAGTTTGCTAGAGCAAGCAGGTTTATAGGTAACAGAAAAGAAAATTCCCCCTTGAGCAATCAAGGGGGATTTTTTATTATTGATTCATTTCTACTTGTCGAGCAACTTTTTGCAGAATTTCAAAAACCGTTTCTGCCATTACGTTTTCGCTATCTAATGTTGGATTCACTTCTGTAAACTCCAAACAACAAACTCTTTCGTTTTGGATGAGTTCTAAAATCAAATCTGCCGCTTCTCTCTCGTTGATTCCACCTTTTACAGGAGTTCCTGTGCCTCTAGAAATGGATGGGTCCATAGAGTCCACGTCGAAGCTGATATAAATTTTATCACATCCTGCGAGGTATTTCAGAAGTTCTCTAGAAAGTTTGGTTACACCTGTTTTGCGAAGTTCATTGGTTGTTACAACCTTCACCTTGTTTTGCTTGATGAGCGCTGCTTCTTGTTCTTCAAAGTCGCGAAGCGTAACATAAATCAAATCACGGTATTCAATTTTTGGTGCGCTATCTCCGATTGTTTTGAGCATTTCCCAAAGCTCAATGGTTTCATAATCAAGATCATTTACCTTTTCTTCAATGTTGTCCTCATTGAGCGCAGTAGCTAGAGGCATACCGTGAATATTACCACTAGGGCTTGTGTATGGCGAGTGCAAATCAGCGTGGGCATCAATCCAAATCACTCCAAGTCGAGACTCAGGATAGGCCATTTTGATTCCAGCGATGGTTCCACCAGCATTGCTGTGGTCACCAGCAAGAATCAAAGGAAAACGCTCGTCACGAAGGGTGTCGCGAACTGCTGCAGCAATTCGCTCATACATTTTTAATACACTTCTAATGTGCTTTGCATAACGACTTCCAGGGTTAGCGTAAAGCGCTTGGTTGTCGTTTGGAATAACTATGCTTCTGTATTTTTTGAAAAATTGTGAGCGAAAATCGAGTGCCGCAATTTTGATGGCATCCACTCCTAAACTTGCACCTCTGGTTCCTGCACCCACTTCGCTGGGTACTTCTATAAGTCTGATATTTTTCGTTTTAGGCTTTTTTGAACTAGCTGTGGTACGCATATATCAAGTCGATTTAATTTCTAATTAATCTCCAAACCTACAACAAAGGTCTTATGTTTAAACAATTTCAGAGGTTTTTATAGGGTCAATGAATGATTACCTTTGCAACAAAAGAACTGATTATGCTCTCATTCCCACGAGTAATTTACGTGTACGACGCGCATTGCGGATGGTGCTTTGGATTTAAGGAAGCTTTCATGGAATTTTATTCAGAGTATCAAGAAAGTTTTGAATTTGAAGTACTAAGCGGAAATATGATTCCGTTAGAAAGAAAACAACATATCGGCCAAATGGCCGATTATATTCTAAACGCCTACCATCGAGTTGAGGAATTATCAGGCTGTAAGTTCGGCGAAGGCTATTTGGAGCATTTGAGAAACCCTACCAATAGCAGTCTTGAGATTTGTTCTGAAAAACCAGGCATTGCCTTGTCAGTGTATAAAATGAAAAATCCTCATGATGCGCCTTATTTCGCTGCAGCCTTGCAAAACCTGATTATGGTAGATGGTAAGGATCTGGAATTAGATAAAACATATTTAGATCTAGCGAACAGTTTCGACCTTAATGGCCCTGAATTTGTTTCAGAAATGAAAACCGAACAAGCCCGTGATATGGCACATCAGGAATTCGCAATGGTAAAACAATTAGGAATTACCGGTTTTCCATGCGTACTTGTTCAAACAGACGAAAGAAAACTGTACATGATTGCCCGAGGATATACTTCTTTTGAAGATTTGAAAGAAAGGTTTGATAAGGTGATTGAAGAGTTTCGAATAGCCAATAATTAGTGAGGTTTTAGCCATAAGAAGATTCTTAAAAATATTACGCAACATCGTTGTCTTTCTTCTGCTTTTACTAGTGGGCTTGTATTTTGCGCTTCAAACTCCGACTTTTCAATCATGGTTGGCTCATAGAATCACTTCTTATTTGGAAGGTCAGTTAGGGACAAAAGTTTCCATTGGAAGGGTAGATGTTGATTTATGGGCGCACTTGATCATTGAAGATTTGTATGTGGAGGATCAACATCAAGATACGCTTGTTTTTATTCCAAAGTTGGCCGTTAAAGGATACAAACTTGATAGGGAGAAAGGGATTTTTGAAATTGGAAATCTCGAGCTTGATCGACCTTACATTCACCTTCAACGTCACGCCGAAGATTCTGTGATGAACCTAGCATTCATCACGGATTACATCAACAGCTTTTCTTCAGGAGATACTACTGCTGCTCCAATGGCGATTGAAGTGGGCAAGTTGAAACTCAATAACGCAAGGTTTAGTTACACCAATGAACACCGCGATCCAAGGGGAGTCTTCGGGTTTGATTGGAACTATATTCAATTGTCAGATTTTAATCTCGATGTAGAAAATTTTAGTTCTGCTGGTGATACCATAAAAGCCAATATCAAGGAACTTGCAGGGAATGATATTTCAGGCTTTAAAGTGGAGCAGTTCTCATCTGATTTTGTGGGAATAGGAGGTGATCTTCATTTGAATAACTCGTCAATAAAAACGAATGACAGTCATTTAATCGGTGACTTGGCTTTTCTTTTTGAAGAAGAATCAGATTTAGATAATTTCGAAGGACAAGTTGAGATGAATCACGTGTTTGATCACACGGAGCTACAGCTTGGCGATTTGGCCTATTTTGTTAGTGACCTGGAAGGCATGAATAAAAAAATCATTCTTACAGGAAATATTAAAGGCACCGTTGACGGCCTGAAGGGAAAAAAAGTAGAGATCCAGTTTGATGAAAATTCATTTTTTAAAGGTGATTTTGATATGGATGGATTGCCCAATATTGATGAGACCTTTATTTCACTTGATATAAAAGAATTTACATCCAATAAAAAAGAATTGGAACGTATTCCATTGCCTCCATTCACCTCGTCACGCAAACTTCAAACTCCTGCAAATTTCGCTGTATTAGGACAAATGAAGTACAGCGGAAATTTCACTGGCTTTATCAATGATTTTGTTTCATTTGGAGTCTTGAACACCGCTATTGGGAGTGTAAGTAGTGACATGTCATTTAGAGAAATTCCAAACAAGAATGATTACGAATACAGTGGTAATCTTGGAATGGAGGAATTTGATCTCGCAAAGTTTTATAATGATAAAACACTAGGTCCATTGTCTGCCAACATGGATGTCTCAGGAAGTGGATTGACGCTGGACAAACTCGATTTAGATTTTGAAGGTGATATAACAGCATTGGAGTTGAATGGCTATAGATATACCAACATTCAATCGGCTGGTCATTTCAAAGAACGCTTTTTCGAAGGAGATGTATTCATGGCTGACCCCAATGCTTCTGTGAACTTTACAGGAACAATCAATTTTAGAGAGAAGAAACCGATTCTTGATTTCTACGCGGATATCCAGCATGTGGACATGAAAGCTGTTCACTTGCTCACAGAGTATGATTATAGTTCCTTGAGCGGTACTATTGAAGTGAACAGTCAAGGACTTGATTTTGCCAATTTCGTAGGCGATATCAAAGTCTATGATTTGACTTACTGTGCAAAATCGAAGGATTATTTTCTAGAAAACTTAAAATTGTCTGCACGAAGAGAAGGAGAATTAAGAATATTGCTGGAATCTGATATTGCGACGCTTCAGGTGAATGGCGATTTCGACTTAGTTGAGTTGGCTCCAAGTATTGAGGAAATTATCTCAGAAATTGTTCCGAGTTACAATCCGCCAGAGAGAAAGCATAAAACGCAGGACTTCAATTTACAATTGTTGGTTCACGACTTTGATCCTATTAGTGAAGTCTTTATTCCCGATTTAAAAATTTCTCCAGAGACAAGATTGAATTTGGATGTGAATGAAGATTCTTCAGTATTTGAATTGACATTGACGAGTGATGAAATTTCATTTCAAGGAAATACCATTTATGGAACAGTTGCTGACGTAAGTAAACCTGACTCCTCCTTGTATTTAACGCTCAATTCTGATAATCTAAAATTGGTGAATGGGCTGGAGATGCTCAATATGGCTATTGATGCAAGAAACGAAGCTGATACCATTTATACTGCCGTTGTTTGGGGAGATGAGACTACCGTTCACTCTGGTGACTTCAATGGTAAAATACGAGTTAGAGGCTATGAGAATATTGATTTCGTAATGGGGCGAAGCAATTTAATGGTCAACAATCAGAAATGGACACTCAATCGCGGTGCTAAAATCAGTATAGATAGTTCACGCTACGAAATAAGGGACTTCAGTATTTTTAATGGAAATCAGTCCTTGGCCGTTGATGGAGTTGTGAGTCACAATAACACAGATAAATTGGATGTCGACATCAATGCATTTGATTTATCATTTATTAATCCATTTGTGGGTGGTGATCCCGCATTTTATGGTATCATGAGTGGAAATGCGTCTGTACGTGATGTCTACGGAGACTTTATTTTCATGAACGATATAGCGATAGTAAATCTTCAACTCAATGAACATAAATTGGGAGACTTGTGTCTGGAGAGCGCTTGGGACAACCCGAAGAGGAGACTCGTTGTAGAAGGTCAACTGGAGAATAAAAAAATCTATCCACTATCGTTTAAAGGTTTTTACAAAGTGGATGATGAGGAAAGTCCAATCGATATAAATGCTCATCTTGACAAATTGGATTTAGCATTTATAAATGAGTTCATGTCAGATGGGGTGTTGGATATAGAAGGGTTGGCAACAGGCGATATTTCGATAACAGGTAAACCGGATGCACCACAATTGGAAGGAGAAGCTTCACTAGAAAACGCCTCCATATACGTGGACTATTTGAATACCAAATATTTTATAGAAGAGGAAGTGGGGATTTATCCTGACATGTTCACTTTCGATCATGTCAGAATCAGAGACCAAGAAGGAAATCCGGGCTTCCTTACGGGGCAAATTATGCATGATGCCTTTGCCGATTGGAACTTTGATATCGTTATCGATTTGGAAACGCGCATGCTAACTATGAATACAAATGAATATCTCAATTCATTGTACTACGGAAAAGCCTATACAACAGGATATGCGAGCATCTATGGTTATGACGATCAGCTTGAATTTGATATCAATTTGAGAACTGAAGAAGGTACTTCGCTCGCAATGCCTATGTCTTCAAATGAAGAAGTTCAATTCGGTAGCTTCATTCGATTCATTCAAACGGATACATTGAATATTGACGATCAGCCATTGGATTTGAGTGGTATAAAAATGAAGTTTGATTTGGAAATTACTCCTGACGCTGAGTTTGAAATTATTTTTGATCAGGCCGTTGGTGATGTAATGAGCGGTAGAGGTAAAGGACACATCAATATGGAGATCAACAATCTCAGTACATTCAATATGTATGGCACCGTTGAAGTGGATCGAGGACAATATCTCTTCACGTTGAAGAATATGATTAATAAGGAATTCTCTGTTCGTCCTGGAGGTACAATTTCTTGGTTCGGAGATCCTTTTGCAGCGGATTTGAATTTAAAAGCAGTTTATAAAGTATCAGCCTCATTAACAGATGTATTGCCGGATGCATTGAATCAATCAGGTCAACGTGTACCTGTTGATTTGGTGATGAACCTAACAGGAAAGATGATGAATCCACTTGTGACGTTTGACATCGAATTGCCAACTGTGGATGAGGTAACGAAGAGCAGGGTGCAGAGTGTTATCAGCACCGATCAAGAAAGGAACCGACAAGCATTTGCATTGCTAGTGATGCGGAGGTTCGTGAGTCCGCCTAATATCAATCGTGAAAGTTCAATTGGAAATGCTTTTGCCGAAAATAGCAGTGAGTTGCTGTCTTCTCAAATTTCCAATTGGTTGAGTCAGATCAGTGATGACTTTAACCTTGGTTTCAATTATCGCCCAGGTGATGAGATCAGTAATGAAGAAATTGCATTAGCATTGAGTACACAGCTGTTCAATGAGCGACTATTGGTGAATAGTAACGTGGGAGTGAGTAGAGGCACTTCCGCCAACCAAAATCCGTCCAACTTGATCGGTGACATTCGATTAGAGTATAAGATGACAACAGACGGAAAGATTAGATTGGTGGTGTACAATGAAAGTAATGACTTTAGAATGATCACCACGCAACAGTCTCCATACACGCAAGGAGTAGGTGTATTATATCAAGAAGAATTCAACACGATGGATGAATTCTATTGTGGGTTTAAAAATCTATTTAGAAAAGAATCCGAACGGGTTAAATGCGATTAAACTTCTAAAGTTCGCTTCAAAGGTTCCCAATAGATGCGTTTCCAACCTTCAGTAAGCCATCCACTATCCTGTTCTGGAACACCAAGGTGATTGAAGTTGAGAACGGTAACTCCTTCTTCGAAAACCAGGTCGATATGTACCACAGAATAAAAACCTTCTGGGAAAGACTTATGGCTCCAAGCTTGAACAATCGTCTTATTTTCTTTTAAATAAACATTGTATCCAAAACTTTCTCCATCAGTAACTTCGAAGTGCCCTCCAATTTTATTTTCCACCTTCGCTTTCATTTGTGTAAACGCTGCCAATGATTTTTCATTCATCAATGCGTCATACACCTTTTCAGGAGTGGATTTAATTTCTATTACTTGAAATATATTGTCGGTTTTGAGCTTCATGGCCAAATATCAATTTTGATTACTAAAACTGTATTCAAATTTCTAAGTGGACGAATGTAAAACATGCAACTTTATTATGAAATAAAATTGAATGTTAACTTTTAACAAGAAGATAAGATGAGTTATACAACTAGCTGTCGAACAGTTTGTTGGAGCTTTCTTACATACTCTGCTCTCAACCATTCCAAATAGTTTTCTGTACTTTTTGAAATACAATAGCTATAGTGCTTCAGTCTGCTCTTAATATCTGGTTCTAGCACTTTAATCAATTCGAACGCATCAGCAATGTCACCTGCATTTTCAGAAATGATGATTGCATGCTGTTTTACCGACTTATCCAGTACTTCTTTTGCTTTTCCTCCCGAACGAGTTATTCTGAGATATTCTTCTTTAATGTCGAAGTCAATTACAGCTGAATTTTTGAAACGCTCGCGAACTTCTTCAGGCATTTCATATTTCATTTCACGCTCCATCGTTTCATCGCTCATGATGCTTTCGATATATGTATGTGGATGCGCAAAAATATCTTGCCAATCGATGTATTGTTCCCAAAGTCCGAATCTGCGGGCATTGTTTCCTAAATCGATAACATTAAAATCTGTTTTTCCAGGAATGACACGTGAACCACGTCCAATCATTTGATGATAAAGCGTCAAAGATTTTGTAGCGCGGTTGAGAATGATCGTTCTAACCGTTGGTTCGTCAAACCCTGTTGTGAGGATGGAAACACTACTCAAAATCGCGTCAGGCTTGGTTTTAAACCATTCCAAGATTTCACGTCTTTCTACTTCACTGTGCGTATTATCGAGGTGCTTACACTCGTATCCTGCTTCAGCAAACATGGCTTGTACTTGTTTCGAAGTATTAATCCCGTTGTTGAAAATAAGAGTCTTAGTTCCCATTGCTTTTTGCTCATAGGCATAAAGCAATTTTTCTTGCATGAAAAAGTTTCCGTACAGCTTTTCAGAACTACTTACAGTGTAGTCACCGTTGATTCCCACTTTCAAAGAGTGAAGCGAAACATCGTAGCTATAGGTAGTCGCTTTACTCAAGAATCCTTTATCGATGAGACTTCCGATGCTTTCACCGACAATTAGCTCATGATAATTTTCATATAATGGAAGACGGATATTGCTCGAAAGTGGAGTGGCTGTCACACCAAGTATGACGTTGTTTTCAAACCACTTGAATAATTTTCTAAAAGAATTGTAGTGCGCTTCATCGACAATCACAAGTCCTACTTGTTCTAATTCGATTTTTTCATCTCGAAGTCGATTGTTGAGTGTTTCAACCATCGCCACAAAGCAATCGTACTCTTCCTGATCTGGAAGGTCTTTCACTTTACTGATGATGATTTTATTTTTTACTTGGAATTCATCCAGCATTCTGCTGGTTTGGCCGAGAAGTTCGACTCTATGAGTAAGGATGAGTACTTTTTTTCCAGTTTCTTTAATATAACGCTTGGCGATTTCTGAGAATATTACAGTTTTACCGCCACCTGTCGGGAGTTGAAAACACAGGTTATACTTTTCGGGAAATTTCCGAAGTCGCTCGAAAATCTTCTCCAGCGCGTCATTCTGATAATCGTAGAGCTTCTTGCCTTCTTTTCTTTCCAGCAGCTCAAAAGGTTCAAGCGTCATTCCTTTTCCTAATAAAAACGTGCAAAAATAGCCCTTTAATTCTGTAATAGGGCTTTCTAAATGTTAAGTATTATCAACAAGTTGGTTGAAAATTATTTCAGATGGTGCAACGTAGCTTTTCTTATAATAGTACTTTCGGCTTGAAAGTTGCGTTACGTGCGCAGAGATTTAAAAGCCAATGAAATTATTTTTTTCTACCATCCTGCTTGTATTTGCTGTGATCACGGCCCAAGCACAGCCCAAACCTGATTATAGTGTATCGAATAAAAAAGCGATCAAAAAATATGAGGAGGCACTAGCTGCTTATGATTTGAGAGATAGAGAAACCGCCGCAGCATTGTTGAAAGAAACCATTGAATTGGAATCTAAATTTATCGAAGCCTACTACATGTTAGCTCAAGTTTATGATGATTTGGGCAGAACGGACATGACAATTGAGCCATTGGAGCAAGCCTTGGCGATCAATGAAAAGTTCTATACCGACGGTTGGCTTATGCTCGCAGAAAGCAATTTCGCTTTAGGTCAATACGAAGGCGCTGAAAAAGCGGTAACAAAGTACATGCAGTATTCACCATCAAGTGCTCAATTTAAAATGAGGGCTACATTGATACTTTCTAGCTGCACGTTTGCAAAACAAGCCATACAGTCACCAGTTCCTTTCGAACCTAAAAATCTGGGACCTAATATCAATACAGAAATGAATGAGTACTATCCATGCATTACTGCAGATGAGAATGTACTTCTTTTTACTCGACTTGTAAATGATTCTCGTGTACGGAATGGAAAGCAAGAAGACTTTTTTATTACCAAAAAGGACGTTTCAGGAAATTGGATCAACGCTCAACCAATCGTTGAAATCAACACTGTTCAAAATGAGGGTGCGCCGAGTTTAAGTGCCGATGGACAAACCCTAATTTTCACCGCTTGCGAAACGGCAGATGGAAGTTTTGGTGCTAATAGACAAGGATACGGAAGTTGTGATTTGTTTTTTGCTATGAGTAATGGGAATGGTTGGGGCGAAGCAAGAAATTTAGGACCGGCAATTAATTCCAACCAATGGGAGTCTCAACCTAGTTTCGCTGCTGACGGAAAAACGATGTATTTCGTGAGAGGAAAACGTTCCGCTCGCGGACATACCGATCAGGATATCTATTATTCATACATCATGGAAAATGGTAGATGGAGTGAGGCAAAGAAAGTTCCGGGGCGCGTAAACACACCTTTTGAAGAAGAAAGTGTAATGATCCATCCCGATGGAAGAACACTCTATTTTTCAAGTAATGGCCATCCAGGAATGGGTGGCTTGGACATTTACAAGAGTCAATTGCAACCGAATGGAGAGTGGGGACTTCCAGAGAATTTGGGTTATCCGATCAACACCTTTGCAAACGAAAACTCAATACAAGTGACTGCATCGGGAAATGTGGCACTTTTTGCAAGTGAAAGAAAAGGTGGATACGGTGGGTTGGATTTGTACAGTTTCGATCTGTATGAAGGAGCGAGACCAGAATTGGTAACATATGTGAAAGGAATTATCACTGATAAATTGAGCTTTAAAAAGCTAGGTGCTAAAGTGGAGTTGATTGATTTGGAAACGGAGAAAGTAGTTGCCGAGACATACAGCGGTAGTGTTTACGGTGATTATCTTATCTGTATTCCTTCAGGCAAAGATTATGCGTTAAACGTGAGCAAAGACGGTTATTTGTTTCACAGTGAAAATTTTTCCTTGAAGAATTATACCAGCATGCAGCCATACTCGCTTGATGTAGCACTTCAAAAGCTGAAATCCGGAGCAAGCATAGTGCTGAACAATGTATTCTTTGAAACCAACAAATGGGATATTCTCCCAGCTAGTAAAGCAGAATTGAATAAACTAGCTGGACTATTGAATGCAAATCCAACAACTCGAGTTGAAATTAGCGGACACACGGATAATGTGGGTAATGATGAAAGTAACATGAAACTTTCTCAAAATAGAGCTTCAGCTGTGGTGGACTATTTGGTAAAAATGGGGATAGACGCATCGAGATTGGAAGCTAAGGGCTATGGTGAAAATCAGCCTATTGCCAGCAATGAAACCGAAGAAGGGAGAGCAAAAAACAGAAGAACGGAGTTTAAAATTTTAGACTAGTCTAATTATGAATTTCACGCCGATAAAGACGTTGTTATTTTTGATTACAGTGATGGTGGTATTCATTGTATTTAATCAATTGATGCCACGGGAAATTGGAGGTGAAACATTTAGCTTGAAGTTCTTTAAAGCTTCTAAATGGTTTGAAAAGAAAGAGGAAATTCCTGTTATAGAAGATATTGACGCCTTTCTAGCAAGCAGGGATAGCGCAGTTAAAAATGTGGATACCACAACTGTTGTAGTCGCAGATTCTAAACCTACTGAAGTCAACTTCGACAGATCGCAAGACATTACATCTCTTCAGTTTAAAGATAACAATAGCAAGGCGCTATTTTCTTTTTTCGAGAAACTTTCCAAGATTAAGGGCAGCGAACAAAAGCTACATATTCTTCATTACGGAGACTCACAGATTGAGAGTGACCGTATGACCTCCGTGATTCGTGAAAAACTTCAAGGTGAATTTGGTGGTAAGGGTCCAGGCTTAATTACTCCCGTTCCAATAACAGGTAGCGCAGCGATTTCTCAAAAGAATAGTGCTAATTGGAAGCGCTACACTGCTTATGGATTTAGTGATGGAAAATCATTGCATGATGACTATGGTGTGATGTGTTCCTACGCGAGATTTACACCAGCTTATTCCGATGATGAACTTGCTTCTAAAGATACCACTGAAGCGTGGCTGGAATTAAAACCGAGTGGCATGTGTTCTGGGAACTGCAAGGCATATAGTCAACTTTCAATGTTGCTTGGAGGTAATAGAACCGATGTTGAAGTGCGGGTAATGCTAGAAGATACGTTGTATGCGGTAGACATATTACCTGCAACTAATGAGCGTTATTGGAAAAAGTATTTTATTGGAAATACACCGAAGAATGTCAAACTACTTTTTAAAGGAATCGATAGTCCGGATGTTCAAGCGCTTTTACTTGAGGGGTGGCAAGGTGTTCAGGTGGATAATATCGCACTTCGAGGAAGCAGCGGGACTATTTTTAGAAAAATTTCATCCCATAATTTCAAAAGGGAAATTGATGAGCTGAACACAGGATTGATAATTCTTCAGTTTGGAGGAAACTCTGTTCCTGGATTGAAAGATGAAAAAGGCGCTTCGAATTTTGGAAGTTATTTCAAATCACAAATCAAGCACATTCAAAGTTTACATCCCGATATACCGATTATTGTAATTGGTCCGTCTGATATGAGTACAAGCATCGATGGAGAGTTTCAGACATGGCCATATTTGGAGGAATTGAATAAAGCCATGCGCAATGCGGCTTGGGAAACTGGATGTGGATTTTGGGATATGTATGAAGTAATGGGAGGTCGAAACTCTATGATCAGCTGGGTGAATAGCAATCCTCCATATGCTGGAACAGACTATACCCACTTTACACCAAAAGGAGCTCGCAAAATGGCTGAGTTGTTCTATTCAGCACTTCATAGAGAATATGAGTTATGGTCTAAAGCAAAATAATTTTTCATTGTAAATTGATTACAATGCCGCGGTTGAGTTTTGTGAAACTAATACTTACCGCCATGAAAATTTTACAACAAGAAAATTATGCAGCATCACAAAATTTGATGAATGTTTTGCTAGAAAATCGCTTTCTGGAAGTGCAAGAAATGGGAGTGCCACATAGATTGCTGAAAGGTCATTTTAAAAAGGGAGAGTTGTATTATTTCCGTCGAAATGGAGAATGCAGAATTGGATTTTTAAAAGATGGAAGGGTGCATGTATTGAATGGACCTTTTTCTAGGTGGCAGCTCTTCGATACTTTTTCAAATGAATATTTGAAAGTTTTGTTGGCTTTTTGTTGTCTTCACACCGAAGAACAAGAATTTTTTAGAAAGGCAATGACAGGAAATTCTAACGAGTACAATGTTGTAAATCAACTACCGAAATACAATTCAGAATGGAAAAGTCTATTTCTGTCTTATTTAAGGTTATTCAGGGGGGAGTCGGAGATTGCAGCATAATTGTTAAAAACTTGTTGATAACCTGAATTTCCATATCTTTGCAGTCAACACCACCTTATGAAACACACGCTAATTGATATTGCTAATCAGGTCTTTAACTTTAAATTTAGAGAGAAATCTACATTTTACTTCATTAAGTGTTATTGTACAATCGATTGATTTCTAGTTACTCGTATTCATTGTAGTAACAAAAAAGCATTTACCCCGTACAAAGCTCAGTGTTCGAAAACCCTATTAGAACGATGAAGCATTTAAACACTATTGAAAAAATCAAGTTATTCGTATTTGTAAGCATACTCACAATGCTTTCAGGAACCTCTTTGGCCCAATGTGAAGCCAACGCTGGTCCTGATTTAGCTGTTTGTGCGGGTGAGTCATTTACTTTGGGAGGTGCGCCTTCTGCATTAAATGGTACTGCGCCTTATAGTTATGACTGGTCGGGATTAAGCGGTGCTGATGATGTCGCAAATCCTACTATCACCTTAAATACGACTACAACATTTACACTCACTATCACGGATAATGTGGGGTGCACTTCGAGTGATCAAGTAACTGTAACTGTTACACCAGCTCCAGTAGCAAACGCGGGGGCTGATCTCGATCCTTGTGTGAACACAGCGAATATTACCTTGCCTTCAGGTGGTACATGGAGTGGAGCTCCCGCTACCATGTTGAATGGAAATATTTTTAATCCAAATACTGTTGGAACATATACGCTTACATACACCGTAACTTCGAATGGTTGCAGTGCAATGGATACTAAAGAAATTTTAGTTAGACCAAGACCAACTGTTAACGCTGGTGCGGATGCAGTTATATGTCCTGGGGCTTGCTTGCAGTTGAATGCAGTAGCTTCAAGTTCAAACGGTCCGATTACCCTTTATTCTTGGAGTGGTGGACCATTAAGTTCTAACTTAGGTCAAAGCCCAATTGCTTGTCCTACGGGGTCTGGAGCCACATACAGTGTTACTGTTGTCGACTCGGAATCATGTAATGCCCAAGATCAAATTACGATTACTTTTCAATCGCCAGTGGCAGTGAACGCTGGCCCCGATTTGACACTATGTAATAACTCAAATCCAGTTGCTTTGACTGGAAATTCTCCAGCAGGAGGAGCTTGGAGTGGAACAGGAGTAAATGCTGCTGGTCAATTCGTTTCTCCTGGAGTTGGAACATATACTATTACGTACACTTATATTACGGCCGCAGGTTGTAGTTACAGTGATATTAGACAAATTGATGTTGTAGACTCAACTCCAGTTGACGCAGGAAATAATATGAGCGCATGTGTTGGTGCACCTGCATTCCAATTGAACCCAGTAACTCCAGGAGGTACATGGTCTGGAAGTGCATTTGTTACTTCTGGTGGATTGTTTACTCCAAGCGTACTTGGATCGTACAATTTAGTTTATTCAGTGAATACAGGTGTATGCACTAGTACTGATAATATTTCTGTAACCGTGTTCGGTTTGCCTACTATTGACGCTGGTTCAAATCAGTCGATGTGTGCAGGCGCGAGCGTAGTTTTGAATGGATCTGCGAGTGGTGGATTACCACCATACAATGTGAGTTGGACGAACAGTGCGAGCTTATCAAACGCTTCCGTTTTAAATCCTACAGCCACGCCAACTACTACTACTTCCTACACACTCACTGTGGTGGATGGAAGAGGTTGTAGTGCATCGGATTTTGCTACAGTTACGGTGAATTCTATTCCTACAGTGAATGCCGGAAATGATCAAACCATTTGTGATCAATCAGGGCCTGTGCAGCTTACTGGCCAATCTCCAGCAGGAGGCTCATGGAGTGGATCATGCGTTTCCTCAAACGGACAATTTACTCCTTGTGGAGTAGGAACTTTTGTATTGACATATACATACGTGAACCCGAATGGATGTTCGGCATCAGATGATATAACAATTACTGTTACATCTTCTCCTTCTATTAGCGCTGGTGTTGACCAAAGTGTTTGTAGAAATGAAGGATATGTAGATCTAGGAGCAAATGCTTCTGTTTCTGGTACTTGGTCTGGCGCAGGAATCATAGATCCTATAAACGGTATTTTTGATCCTATCTCAGCAGGTACGGGCAATCATACTTTAACCTTGACGATGGGAACTGGTGTTTGCCAGGTATCGGATCAAGTGGCGGTGCAAGTAAAAGCTGAACCAAATGTAAATGCGGGTAATGCTGCTTCTATGTGTCTAAATGTTGAGCCCCTTGAATTGTATGGTACACCTTACAACGGAGTTTGGGAAGGCGATGGAGTAGTAGAAGAGAGCGGAGACGATTATTATATGCATATGCTGCTGCTGCTGGTGTTGGCGCGCACACATTGCTATATCGATATACAGACGTGGTGACCACATGTTCCGATACTGCTTACAAGAATGTTACTGTAAATCCTTTACCTACATCTTCTTTTAGTGTACCTTCAGATGCGTGCGTTAATTCGGCAATTACACCATCGAATTCTTCAACTGGAGCGGCAAGCTACTCCTGGAATTTTGGTGAAGGAACTGATGTTCCAGGGACGGCGCCAAGTCATAGTTATAATACACTTGGAGATTATGATATTCGATTGATCGCTACCAGCAATACATCTTGTAAAGACACATCTTACCAAACGATTCATGTGGTATCTGCACCTACATTGGTGTTGAGTGCTGATGTGACTGATGGTTGTGGCCCACTTGATGTCAATTTCTCTACAAATATTACGGGCTTAGTTTCATCTTATGCTTGGAACTTTGGTAATGCAACGGGAAGTGCTGCTGCCAATCCGGGAACTCAAGTGTACACTGCCTCTACAAGCGCTGCTGCATACACGGCTCAATTGACAGTGTCAAATGCATGTGGAGTTGCTACAGATGATGTTCAAATCACTGTTCAACCACAACCAGTAGCAAGTTTTAACTCGGTTATCACAAGCACGGTTTGTAGTCCTGTAAGTGTAGAATTTGAAAATACTTCTATTGGCGATGTTTCAAACTGCACGTGGGATTTTGGTGATGGTGAAGTATTGGTAGTGGATGATCCAGAAGATAGAATTTACACTACTACTGGCGGACCAACAACCTATACAGTAGAGCTTTCAGTTAGTAACAGTTGTGGTACTTCTACTACAACACAAGACATCACTGTTCAACCTAATTTGGTTCATGCATCTATCAATGCCTCATTGGAAGAAGGATGCACACCTTTTGTGGTTGACCTTGCGAATAATGGAACAGGAGGAACTTCATTTACTTATGAGTATTCAAATGCGAATACACAAGTAGGAAGTGATGTACAATACACATTTGATGCGGCAGGAGAATTTACAGTATATCAGTATGCTACTGATGGTTGTGGATTTGATACTGCATTTGTAGTACTGACTGCACTGCAAACTCCGCAAGTTGAATTCATTGCTTCGGCTGACGAGGCTTGTGCTTATGGAGAATTTACATTTGATGCAAATGTTGTTGGAGCTTCTCAAATCGAATGGACATTTGGAGATGGGGATACATCAAACAACGATATTGTAAATAAATCATATACTACAGGCGGATCTTATATTGTAACGCTTCAAGGTGTTGCAGATAACCAATGTTCAAGTTCTACCTCTATGGAAGTAGACATTCACAGCAATCCAGTAGCTCAATTCTCAGTTGCTTCGAATCAAGGTTGTGCGCCATTTGATATTTGTCCGTTGAATGGAAGTGTTGGTGCCACCACTACCCATTGGGACTTTGGCGATGGTATTGTAAGTAATGAAACACAACCATGTCATACTTTCCAAAACTTTGGTCAAAGTGTAGAATCAAACAATGTGATTCTGACAATTGAAAATACATTCGGCTGTTCCGATTCTTACGAGTTACAAGTAGACGTGAATCCACTGCCTCCATCAGATTTTGAATTAGGTCAAATTTCATCTTGTGAGTTTCCAATTTTCTTAGATCCTATATCGGTTGAAGATGGAGCGTTAGCTTATAACTGGACCGTGGATGGAGACCCAGCGTCATCAGATCAGCATCCGAATTTGTTATTTGCTACACCTGGATCATTTTATGTTCAATTGGTGACAGCGAATGAATATGGATGTACCAAAATGAGTGACGCAACATTCGTAGTCAATGAGCCTGCCGTGGCCAACTTTGAAGTAGATAAGAATAACGGATGCTTGGATTTATTGGTAAACTTTACGAATACCTCTACAAACGGTTCGTCTTACTCTTGGGACTTCGGAGATGGGGATGCTTCTCAAAGCATTCAGCCTTCACATACATATGATGACCAGGGCGTCTTTGATGTTACCTTGACAGTTACTTCACCAGATGGATGTGTAGATACTAAAACATTACATAACGTGGTGGAAACCTACCCGTTGCCTGTTGCAGACTTTAGACCAAGTCTCACAGAGACTTCTATTTTCAGCCCTTCGGTGGAATTTGAAAATCAAAGTGAGGATGGTGTAGAATATCAGTGGTATTTCGGCGGATCTGCTACTTCACATGAGGAAAACCCTATATATGAATTCACTGCGCCAGGACATTGGGCAGTAACACTTGTTACTACAAATATGTTCGGATGCGAAGACCGAATTACAAAGAATGTGACCATTACAAATGACTTTCAGGTCTATATTCCTAATTCCTTTACACCAAACAACGATGGTTTGAATGACGTTTTTAAACCAGAATTGGATGGTCGTGACTTCATCACCAAATATCAGTTTACGGTTTTCAACCGATGGGGTGAAAAGGTTTTCGAAACCAAAGATCCGAAGTTGGCTTGGACAGGGGATTCTAAATCAAATGGTTATTATTCTCCAAATGAGACATTTAGCTATCAATTAGTGATTCAATTGGAGCAAAGTGCTGAGACAAAAGTGTATCGCGGATTAGTTACCATGGTTCGTTAGGATATTTAGTGAAAAAATATTCGTAATGAGACGAGTAAATAGAGTACTTTTGCACTCGTTTTCAAAAAAATACCCTCAAAATAGGGGCTAGAATTCATGGAAAAAATCCGAAATATTGCGATTATCGCGCACGTTGACCACGGGAAGACCACGTTGGTAGACAAAATGCTTCATGCTGCTAAACTTTTTAAGGAGCACGAAGAACACTCTGAGTTAATTCTCGACAACAACGATCTTGAAAGAGAAAGAGGAATCACTATCCTTTCTAAGAACGTTTCTATTTCCTACAAAGGTCACAAAATCAACATCATCGATACACCAGGTCACAGTGACTTCGGTGGAGAGGTGGAGCGTGTACTCAACATGGCAGAAGGAGCACTTTTGTTGGTTGACGCGTTTGAAGGACCAATGCCGCAAACACGATTTGTATTACAAAAGGCAATTCAACTTGGATTGAAGCCTATCGTTGTAATCAATAAAGTAGATAAAGAAAACTGTACTCCTGACGAAGTGCATGAGGCAGTATTTGATTTGATGTTTAGCTTAGGTGCTACAGAAGAGCAGTTGGATTTCCCAACAGCTTATGGTGCTGCTAAGCACGGATGGATGAGCAATGACTGGAAAGTGAAGACCGATACTATCGAACCGCTTTTGGATATGGTTATTGACCACATACCTGCACCAGTTCACAGAGAAGGTATTCCACAAATGTTGGTTACATCACTCGATTACTCTCCTTATACAGGAAGAATGGCCATCGGTAAATTACACCGTGGAACATTGAAGCCAAACATGCCAGTTTCTCTAGTAAAAAGAGATGGTTCTCTTTTGAAAGGTAGAATTAAGGAATTGTATGTTTTCGAAGGTTTAGGTAAAAGAAAAGTTGAGGAAGTACACTCAGGAGATATCTGTGCTATTAATGGTATGGAAGACTTTGAAATTGGTGATACTTTCAGTGACTTTGAAAAGCCTGAAGCACTTCCTTCAATCGCAGTAGACGAACCTACAATGAGTATGTTGTTTACAATCAACGACTCACCATTCTTTGGTAAGGAAGGTAAGTTTGTAACAAGCCGTCACATCAAGGAACGTTTGGACCGTGAGTTGGAAAAGAATCTTGCACTTCGTGTTCAGGAAACTGATAAAGCGGATCGTTTCATGGTATTTGGCCGCGGTGTACTTCACTTGAGTGTATTGATTGAAACGATGAGAAGAGAAGGATACGAGCTTCAAATTGGTCAGCCACGAGTTCTAGTGAAAATGGTTGATGGTCAGAAGCACGAGCCAGTTGAAGAATTGACAATTGATCTTCCATCTGATATGACAGGTACAGCGATTGAAGCTGTAACTAGAAGAAAGGGTGAAATGAAGAACATGGAACCTAAAGGAGAAAGAACAGTTCTTGAGTTCGAAATTCCTTCACGCGGTATTATTGGTTTGAGAAACTATATGTTGACTGCAACTCAAGGTGAGGCGATTATGTCGCACCGTTTTAAAGAGTACCAACCGATGAAAGGTGAAATTGCGGGAAGAAACAATGGTTCTTTGATCAGCATGGAAAATGGAACTGCAGTTGCTTACAGTATTTCAAACTTGCAAGACAGAGGAAGATTCTTTGTTGAAGCGAACGAAGAAGTATATGAAGGGCAAGTAATCGGAGAACACTCAAGAGATAATGACCTAGTAGTGAACGTAACGAAGACCAAGCAGTTGACTAACATGCGCGCAAGTGGTTCTGACGACAAAGCTAAGATGGCTCCTCCAATCAAATTCTCATTGGAAGAAGCATTAGAATACATTCAGGCAGATGAGTACGTAGAGGTAACTCCAAAGAGTATCCGACTTCGTAAGATCTATCGAAATGAAAATGATAGAAAGCGATTTGCAAAAGAATTCGCTCACCAAGATTAAAAAGTAAGGCGCCCAATGGGCGCCTTAACTTTTTTTTGTGGCCCGATTAATGAAAAGGTTGGTTACATTTGAAACTCTCATTTTCATTGAAAAAGTAATTTATGAATAGAATTATTTTCTTTTTTCTGCTTTTGATATCTACGTCAAAAGCATTTGCACAACCATCGAATCCTCAAGCAACAACAGAAAAGTTTGCGTTATTATTAAATTATGTAGAGCATCTCTATGTTGATTCGGTTGATGCTCCAGCACTTACAGAAAAAGCAATCATTGCCTTATTAGAGAACTTGGATCCTCATTCTAGCTATTTCACAGCTGAGGAAATGAAAGAGTCTAATGAACCGCTTCAGGGAAGTTTCTCGGGTATTGGCGTTTCCTTCAATATTCTAAAGGATACCATTTATGTGGTGGAACCAATCAGTGGTGGGCCTTCAGAAAAACTTGGAATTAAGGCAGGAGATAAAATCATAGAAGTGGATGGAGAAGTAGTAGCCGGAATTGGAATTAAAAATTCAGGAGTCGCTTCTAGATTAAAAGGACCAAAAGGTACTAAAGTTAAAGTAGGCATTCAGCGCAAGGGCGTGAAAGGTCTGATTCCATTTGAAATTACAAGAGATAATATTCCAATCTACTCTGTGGATGCTGCATTTATGTTGGAGCCAGGAATTGGCTACGTGAAAGTGGCAAGATTCGCCAAAACGACTATGGAGGAACTTCGTGCCGCTTTGGTTGATCTGAAGGCGAAGGGCATGACAAGCCTTGTGCTAGACCTTCAAGGGAATGGCGGAGGCTACCTCAATACAGCAGTGGAAATGGCCGATGAGTTTCTTTCTGGCGACAAATTGATTGTATACACAGAGGGTAAGTCATTTCCACGACACGACGAAACGACTAATCCTAACTTGGCCGGCCTATTTGAGAATGGCAAGTTGGCGATTTTGATAGATGAATCTACGGCGAGTGCAAGTGAAATTGTATCTGGTGCCATTCAAGACTGGGATCGTGGTTTGATTGTGGGACGCCGTTCTTTCGGTAAAGGATTGGTGCAGCGTCAGATGAATTTTGGAGATGGTTCGAGCATGAGATTAACTGTTCAACGATACTACACCCCAACAGGCAGATGCATTCAAAAGCCATATGAGGATGGACTAGACGCATATTTAAGAGATAAAGAAACACGATTTAAGCACGGTGAATATTTCTCAATGGACAGCATACAAATGCCTGATTCTTTGAAGTATTACACTTACATAAATCATCGTGAGGTTTATGGTGGAGGCGGTATCATTCCTGATATTTTCGTACCATTAGATACCACTGAGAACAGCGATTATTTTTCAGCTTTGATTCGCTCTGGAATTAATAACGAGTGGGCTTTGACCTTCACTGATAAAAATAGAGATGAGCTTTTGAAAAAGTATCCCACACTAGATCAATTTGTGAATGAATGGAACTTGAGTGAGGCGGAAATGAAAGATATGATTGCGGCAGGGGAAAAAGAGGAGATTCCCTTTGACGAAGCAGGATTTAAAATCAGTGAAAATTCTATTAAAATTAGAACTAAGGCATTGGTTGCTAGGGATTTGTACGGAAATGAGGGCTTTTATCGAGTGATAAATCATCTTAACCCAGCGTTAAAAAAAGCAGTTGAAGCAATAAAAAGTAAGACATTTGAAGACCTTAATTTGGGCTCTGAGAAGTCTAAGTCAAAGGTTAAAAAGAAATAAACCAAAACAAAAAAGAATACAAAATGAGCAACGGTGTTAAAGTCGGATTACTAGTAGTAATTGCTGGAGTGCTAGGTCTAATCGCATTTAGAATGACAGGTAGCACAGAAAAAATCGAATCACGTGAAGCTACTCCTACCCAAGCAGAGGTAGCTCCTAAAGGAAGCAACCCACAGCAATCTACTGTTGGTGCTGCATCTGAAGGACGCGCGAAAACAACAATTTCTTTCGAAGAAACTGAATTTGATTTCGGAAACATTAAACAAGGTGATGTTAAAGACCATTCTTTCAAGTTCAAGAACACTGGTTCTGAGCCATTAATCATCGAAAATGCTAAAGGTTCATGTGGTTGCACCGTTCCTGAATATCCAAAGGATCCAGTATTGCCAGGAGCAACTGCTGAAATTCATGTGAAATTCAATAGTGCTGGTAAGAGTAACAAGCAACAAAAGACAGTAACGTTGACTGCTAATACAGAGCCACTTCAAACGATTCTTACGATCAAAGCATTCGTAGAAGTAGAAGGAAAATAATCAATTTAAATATTGATATATAAATCCCCTTTTCATTGAAAAGGGGATTTTTTTTTGTTCATTTATGGAATCCGAGTTTTTGGCTGCATCCTTCCTGAAATGCCTACGATATGAAAACAAAACTCACAAATACTTTCTTGTTTGCCGTTTTGATTTTCAATGCGGTTGTTTTGCATGCTCAAAAAGATACCACTGGAACGGATAATATTTGGTCAGGTGATTTACTGCCCGTGACCATTAAGCCATACGAACCCGACTCGGTGTGGGGAAGTAAAGCGTTAAATGTTGCAGATTTCATTGTTTCAGATTCCATTTTAATTCTACTTACTTACCAGAAAGAGGAACGATGGAAGCGTCAAGAAGATTCAAAGATCACCCTATTTAACGGTGCTTCTCTTTTGCTTGTCAGAGCAGATCAAGACACGGCACGCCTGATGATTCCTGATTTAGTAATGGGATTGGTGGATCATCCCGTTTTTGGTGTTTTTGTGGAAACGCATCATGCTTTTTTACATTTGGATATTGCCGCGAATCGATTTGATGAGGTGACGAGTAAAGACGATTTTGACTTAGAAATTGCCCCAGTTATAGGAGAGATTCTTGGATATTCGATGATATCAACGTTTTCGGCAGACCTGCCTTATATGGATTTATACCTGCATTGCTCAGCAGCCAATTCCAACACAAAGCTCATTCATATTGAAGATAAAGTGGGGCGAGATTTATTCATGAGTGAATACAAATATTTACACCCGAAGGATAAGGTGGTCGCCATGAATTACGAGTTGAGTACGGGCGTTCAAAAGGAAGTGGTTGCTGCGTTTATGTCTGGATTTCAGGATAAATACTACTTTGAAGAATTAAATAATCCGGCATTTACCCAAGGAAACCAATGGGTGGTTTTCAATCATAATGCGAATGCTATAATCCGATATTCGTTTGTGGGGAAAGAATTGAGTTCGAGTAATATCGATTATCATTTGAATAAAAAGAGAGGGAAATGGTCGGAAGAAATACTAAAGGATAATTCTAATCAGACCTTCTACACAACTACGAATCATAATGGCAATGTAGAATTGTTCGAAATAGCCACAAATACTGGAGAAATGACCCATGTGATTCGGTTGTATTTCAAGTATGTGGAGAAAATAAAAGTCTTTAATGGTGAGGTATATTATATCTATCGACCTTTTGAAAGCTCTCAGAAGAGATATTTATATAAAGAAAGTATCTTTGCTAAGCCTTAATAAGAGCTTATGCAAAAATCTCAATACGTAATACTTACTGGCGGAAAAAACAATGCTGGTGATTTTCTTATAAAGTACAAAGCGAAAAAGTTGTTTGCAGCTTTGCGACCTGATGTTGAGATTATTGATTTTGATGGTTGGAAAGAGTTGACCTCAGAACAAGTTGAGGTTGTGAATCATTCCAAGGCCCTCATTTTATTGGGAGGTCCAGCCCTTCAAGGCAGCATGTATCCCAATGTCTTTCCGTTAGTTAAAAATCTTGATGAATTAAAAGTTCCTGTTCTCACTATGGGAGTGGGATATAAGGAAGAATCGGGACATTGGCAGAATACATCTTCCTACCTTTTTTCAAATGCGACCAAAAAACTTCTGGATCGTATTGAAAAAGCACCTTTTAAGAGTAGTGTGAGAGATTATCATACGTTGAATGTCCTATTGCACAAAGGCTATAAGAACTTTGTGATGTCCGGATGTCCAGCGCTTTACGAGTTGGATAAAATAGGTTCGAACGTTTCCAGTATTAAGTCAATTAGCAAAATTGCCTTCTCTTTAGGTGTTTCATATTTGACAAGTTCTAGTATGAAATCTCAGATGCAGCGATTGATATTGGCACTAGCATCGAAATATGGAAAAGAAGCTATAGTAGTTTATTTCCATCACAGTATTAAGTTAGATCAAGAAGGACAAAAAGCAATGGTCGATTTTTTTGAGAAGAATCAAATTTCCATTGAAGATATTTCTGGCAGTGAAAAAAGACTCGTTGAAGTATATCAAAATTGTGACGTACATATTGGGTATCGCGTCCATGCGCACATTCACGCATCATCGATGTCTATTCCAAGCATCCTTATAAATGAAGATAGTCGTGGAAAAGGGTTCGTTACAGTAATGGGCGGAATGATGTTGGATGGGTATTACACTTTACCAAAATTCAATCGGTCTGATGCGAATTTGATGTACAAAGCAATGGGTGGAGTGAAAAAACTCTCCTATGCCGTTGGAATGGGGAAGGAATTGGAAGCATACCAAGAAGTGGTAGATGATGTATTACTGAATTTGGAGTATGAGTGTGTTCATGGAAATCCTCGCACTAAGATGACCCGATCTTCTATAGATGTGCATTTTGAAGAAATGAAAAAGTTTATCTTGCAGCTTCCTTAACCAAAAGACCATGAAAAAAATTACCGTCATATCTTGTTTACTCATCGTTGTTTCAACGTTGTTTGGTCAAACAGAACAAACTGCTTTCACGCTCACTGGACACGGGCTTGCCACCACGTTTTCTACCGACTATCAATCAATTGGGCTGAATCCGGCAAACTTGGATATAGCTTCGCCTTTTGAAGGAAAGCGAATGGCAATGGGTTTGGCGGAATTTGGAGCTTCTGTTTATTCAGGGATGCTTACCAAGGATGAAGTCAGAAAAAATCTATTTGGTGGTGATTTTAAGGACCTTTCAAGGCAAGAGAAGTTGGACTATGCTATACAGTTCAGTCAAGAGCCAAACGCTGCTGATATTGATGTAATGGTTACCGGATTTTCTCTTCAAACAGAAAAATTGGGGTCATTCGCTTTCAGTATTCGAGATAAGGTAGATTACTATTCTCAACTTGGTCCGAAAGTGTCAGACCTTCTCTGGTTGGGTTATACAGCGGATTATTTTAATCAATATGTTTTGAGTTCGGGTGATACTATTGATGCATATCCCAATATTTCTGATGACAGTTTGGCTTTGATCATACAAGGAATAAACAACATCAATCCTAGTTCTATTACCGATTTGGTTCAAGGAACAAACTTTCGTTTTAGCTGGGTTAGAGAATTCAACTTTGCTTATGGAAAGCAAATTATCAATACAGACAACCTTAAAGTGTTTGGTGGTATTGGCTTGAAATATTTGATAGGTCAAGGACTATTGGAACTCTATGCCAACAACGGTCAAGTTTCGGCTTTCAGTGCTTTATCACCGGTTTTTAATATTGACTATGGTGATTTGGTTGAAAATAATCCCTCATCCTTATCGAGTGATGCAAAGAATTTGACACCTGTGGGACGTGGATTTGGTGTTGATATTGGAACGACTGTCATTATTAAGGATAAAATATTTTTGAGCGCTGCAGTGACGGATATTGGCCAAATGAGGTGGGATGGCAATGTTTATGGGCTAAATGATATAACAATCACAGACTACGCAAACGCTGGATTGAATAACTTAAATTTCTATGAGCAAATTGCAGCACTTTCGGGTGGGCAAGGCTTGGTTAGTTGGAAAGGAGAGCAAAGCCTGACTACAAAGCTGCCTTCTGTTATTCGATTAGGTGGAGGGTTTAAATTGAATGATAAATTCAAAGCAGGGGTGGACGTCGTAAACTCATTTAATGAATCTCCGGGTTCATTTGAAAAAGCTTCAATTGCAGTTGGTGCTCAATTTAGCCCGGTGAGATGGGTACATTTATCTATGGGTTATTTGACAGGTGGAAACTATGATATGAAAATCCCAGCAGGAGTGACCTTCACGATAGGTCAAGGCGCATATGAATGCGGTATTGCTTCTAGGGACATCATTACATTTTTTACTGAAAAACAACCAACCGTTTCGGCAGCAGGAGGCTTCCTAAGATTCCGCTTCTAATTCTTTAACAGATTTTTTGAGACTTATTGTAAGGACGCAATGACAGCTAACGTCGTATATTGTATCCATAATTTATAAACTATGGGTACTTCAAGAAATGTTTTTGCTGTATTGCTTTCAGTTCTAGTTTTGGCTGTTACGATATTAGCGTTGCTCGGAATTTGGGATATAATTGATTGGAATTATCTCCGCCAGTACTTTTGGAAGAGTGTTCAATCTTTGATTATTCTGCTTATAAGTGCGGTTGCGATTTATCTGATTCAACAAATATTTAGAAAAGATTCAGGAGAGCAAAAAAACATGGGTTGAAGTTTTTTGTTTCATTAAAAACAATTAACCATGTACACAAAAATTTTAGGTTTGATGACGGGCTTGCTGGTTCTAGCCTCGAGTTGCGGTAGTGCTCAGCAAGGAACGTTTCAACCAGTAGCAAATGACGAAAAAATTAATTCAATGGACAGTTTAGAAGTAGCCACTCTTGGCGCGGGATGTTTTTGGTGTGTTGAAGCTGTATTTCAAGATATCAAAGGAGTGAAAAAAGTGGAAAGTGGATACAGTGGAGGTACAATTAAAAACCCTTCCTACAAAGAGGTTTGTAACGGAAATACAGGGCATGCAGAGGTGGTTCAAATCACTTTTGATCCCAAAGAAGTAAGTTTTGCAACACTTCTGGAGGTCTTTTTTGCAACGCATGATCCCACCACTTTAAACCAGCAAGGTGCAGATGTGGGAACACAGTATCGCTCTGCTATATTCTATCATTCGGAGGCGCAAAAGGAAGTTGCTGAGATTGCTAAAAAAGCTGCCGATGAAAGTAAAAACTGGTCGAACCCAGTTGTAACAGAAATTACCGCATTCTCCAATTTTTACAAAGCAGAAGATTATCATCAGGATTATTATAACCTGAACGGCACACAACCTTACTGCGCGATGGTGATCACCCCTAAAATTGACAAATTCAAGAAGAAATTCGAGGCTTTGTTGAAAGAAAAGAAATAGAATTCAGGAAATTAGAGATTTAAGTCTCATCCTCTGTTAAATTAGCAGCGGATGAGACTTTTTTTTAAGTGGATATACCAATCACCTATAGCAATGAGATACATCATGATATCTTCATTGTTATGCATGGGATATTTTATCCTCCAAAAAATGCATCACCGCAGTGGTGTTGCAAATTTTGAAGTTTACTATAAAGCTTCAGAAATGCTCATGGATGGGCAAGATTTTTATGGAGTTTCTCTGGACGGTGGTGAGGGGTATTATAAGTATGCTCCTATTTGCACTGTTGCATTTATTCCGTTTACATTTATTCCATATGGTTTTGCTGATGCTGTGTATTATTTTTTAGTATTAGCCTCCTTCATTGTTTTCACGCTTTTTATTATTTATTGGTTAGAAATTACCCTCGGAGTGATCCCAAAAAGTCTCGGTTGGCTCATCCTTTTAGTCAATTTGTTTTTAGTGGACCATTTCGAAAGAGAATTGCACCTGGGGAATCTGAATGTATTTCTACATATTGGATTTTTCAGTGTCTTCGTTTTGTTGCAAAAAGGAAGAAATGTAACGGCATCAATTCTTAATGGCGTGCTATTACTGTTTCAACCTTGGTATGCTCTTATCAGTATTTATTTTTTGATTAAGGGGAAAATCAAGCACGTACTATTGAGCATTCTTTTCTTTGCCGTCGGATTGATATTACCCATTGTATTCCTGGGAGTTGAAAAGAACACGGAGTTGCTTCAAGCATGGATGGACTTTTATTTTCATCCTAATTATCTGCTCGCTGACAGTCCGAATACACTTTACGGAATTTACAATATGTGGGTACTGAGTCCAATGGGTTTCCATTCCAGTTGGTCCTTGGTCATTTCATTTCAAGTATTGGTAGCGCTGGCCATTTTTGTTATCGATAGATGGAATAAAAGGTTCAATAGAAGTCCATGGTCAGAATTTTTTGAAATTTCTGTGGTGTTGGCACTTATTCCGAATCTTATTCATACCGATACGGAGCATTTCATGTGGTCTTGGCCATTACTAGTGATGATTTTTCTATTGTTGCAGCAGATTACAACTTCTGCCCGCATTTGGTGGTCTATATTGATGACACTGATTTTTATTCCATTTGTGGTAAATTCACCAGATATTGTAGGTAGAAAATGGATGCTCATTTTTGACGAAGGCGGGTTCTTAGGTTTTGCCAATTTCCTAATTGTCATAACGGGTATCGTACTATTTTACATGGTTGGAAAGAAATATGCGACTTAAGTTATTGACCATATTGATCGTGCTTCTAGCGAATGCTACTGTTGCAATCGCTCAGGAAGATTCGTACTATGATTTGGTAGAAAACAAAGGCCAATGGCCATCACAGGTTGCATATGGACTTGATGTAGAAAACGGTAAGGTGTTCATTGAGCGTTCGGCATTTACCTACCACTTTTTTGATTTATCTGCGATTTCTGAAATTCACGGTACCAACAGGTTTCCTGAAGTAGGCACTCCAAGAATCAAAGGACATGTTTTTAAACAAAACTTTATTTCGTCAAACAACACTTCAAACCATTATGGTAAGAAGATCCAACATGCCAAGTATAGTTTTTATTTAGGTAATGACGCTTCCAAACATGCCGGGGGGTGTAGATCTTATGGCGATATTGTAATGAGCGATTATTACAATGGCATTGATTTGCATTATTACAATCAAGATTTAACCTTAAAGTATGATTGGATAGTAAAGCCAGGAGCAGATGCTTCTGCCATACAATGGTCTTATGAGGGTGCAGAAAATGCGCGCATTGAAGACAGTAGAATTCTGATTCAAACTAGCGTTTTTAATTTCTACGAATCTAAACCCATCGCTTATCAATTTGTAAATGGAGAAAGGCGATATGTCGAATGTCGATTTGTGAAAACCGAACGAACGTTCGGTTTTGAGTTTCCAAATGGGTACGATACTTCTTTAGAATTGATTATTGATCCGATACTGATATTTTCAACCTATAGTGGAAGCTTTAGCGACAATTTTGGTTATACCGCCACCTACGACAGTGAAGGCAATTTGATCAGCGGTTCCTCGGCATTTGGACAGGGTTACCCCACAACTACAGGCGCGTATCAAACCATGTGGGGAGGTGGTGATGGCGGAAATCTTCCCGGGACGGACATGGCCATTTCTAAATATGACGCTTCGGGATCATTCATGCACTGGAGTACGTTTCTTGGAGGTGCAAACGATGAACTTCCTCATAGCTTGATTTGCAACGCGAATGATGAAGTCTTAGTTTACGGTACCACAAGTAGTCCAGCATTTCCAGTCACTATTGGAGCTTTAGACACAAGCTTCAATGGAGGAAATGCATTCGCTCCTCAAGGAGTGGGAACGGATTATGTGAATGGAAGTGATATCGTTGTCACAATCATTAGTCAAGATGGATCGGATTTGGTAGCGTCTACATTCCTTGGTGGTACCTCGAATGACGGTGTGAATACTTCTTCAGTCTTAAAGTTCAATTATGCGGATGAGTTTAGAGGTGAAATCGACTTGGATCAAGAAGGGAATATATTGATCGCGAGTAGCACTTATTCTGCCAACTTTCCAATAGTAAATGGCGCACAAAACATTATAGGCGGAAACTTAGATGCGTGCTTCGTGAAGTTGGCTCCCAACTTAAGTTCGATAGTATGGAGTACTTTTTATGGTGGTTCTGGCGATGACACAGGCAATTCAGTTTCCATAGATACAGATGGAGATGTGTATATGTGCGGCGGAACGACAAGTTCTAACCTTCCAATGAATGGAGCTGCATTGTACAATACAAATCAAGGAGGAGTAAGTGATGGATGGATCGTAAAGTGGCCTGCGAATGGGGGTAGTTTATTGAAAGCAACTTACCTCGGAGCCAACGAATATGATCAACTTTATTTTGTGGAAGTAGATAGCGAGGATTTGGTGCATGTGTATGGACAAACCCTGGCGGATGATGACTATTTCGTTATTAACGCTGGCTGGAGTGAGCCTAATAGTGGTATGCTCGTTTCAAAGATTGATGCGAATTTGCAAAACTTTATTTGGTCGACAGTGTTTGGAACTGGAGAAGGGAAATGCAACTTGAGTCCCGCAGCTTTTACTGTGGATGTTTGTGGAAAGGTGTACTTGAGTGGATGGGGAGGAAGCACCAATACTTCTACCAATCCAAATACGGATAATACGCTTGGGATGACAACTACTCCAGATGCAATTCAGACTGCAACCAATGGTGGAGATTTTTATTTGCTTGTAATAACGGATGATGCGAGTTCTCTGGTTTATGCGTCATTCTTCGGTGGGCTCACTAGCCAAGAACACGTGGATGGTGGAACAAGTAGGTTTGATCGGAGAGGCATTATCTATCAAAGTGTTTGCGCAGGGTGCGGAAGCAATGATGATTTTCCAATCTTTCCACCGGGAGCAGTGGTGAGTGCCACGAATAATTCTTTCAACTGCAATAACGGAGTTTTCAAATTTGACTTCCAAGAACCACTTACCATTGCTGATTTTATAGTTCCTCCTGTTGTTTGCGTTGGACAAACTTTTCCCGTTCAAAATTTGAGTCAGTTCGGACAGTCTTTTGAGTGGGATTTTGCAGGAGAATTTTCTTCAAATGCTTTTGAACCTAATTACACTTTCAACGAACCTGGTGAGTATGAGATCACTTTGCTAGTTTCTAGTCCTAATACTTGTAATGGTCAAGATAGTATTGCCAAATATATTGAAGTCGTTTCTCCTTCGGTTTCGTCAATAGAGAGCGTTGTTTCGTGCAATGGCGACTTAGTTGAGTTAGGACCATCGCAAAATCCAAATGGTGATTCATACCAATGGACACCTTCACTGTACTTGAGTGATCCCAATGATGTAAATCCAACTTTTACTCCCGGGGTCAATACAGATTATATTTTGCTTATTCATCATGGAGCTTGTGTTGACACACTATTCCAAAGCGTTGAAGTTACCAATGTCTCCATAGAACCTATTGCAGATTTGTTGCTTTGTGAAGAGGGAGGGGTAACGCTTGATGCAGTTGTATTGCCTATAGATGCAGCGATGCAATGGTCATTTATGCCCAACTTCAGTTCACTTATCAATACCTCACCGAATGATTATTCGGTTGATATTAATATTATCAATCCTGTTACAGTTTATGTCTTGGCAGAGGTAAATGGTTGCGAGGCACAAACAAGTGTAGATATAAACCTCGTTGCAGCACAAACGGCCATTGAGGGCGATTTTACTGCTTGTGCAGGCGATGTGGTCAGTTTGAATATCGTATCACCAAATCCGAATTTCGATTATGTATGGTATCCCGCAGATCTCATTTTGGATGGTCAAGGAACATCAGAGGTGATGGTGTTAGTAGAATCAACGACCACTTTTGGGGTTACCTCAGAAACTCCTGAAGGATGCGAGGCCACTGATGAAGTTGTGGTTTCTGTGAGCAATCTAGAACAAGTGGGAGTGCAAGCTTTTGCAGAACCGAATATTATCATCGAAGGTCAGACCGTACAATTGCTGGCTCAGCCAAGCGGATATACGTATTCATGGAGTCCCGCTTCAATGGTGTCAAATGCCACCATTTACAACCCTGTTTCAAGTCCTTCTTCTACTACAGATTACATTGTGATTGTTCATGACGGAGAATGTTCTGTTAGTGATACTGTGCGGGTAACGGTTGTAGATTTTGTGTGTGGTCCTCCCAGTATTTATGTACCAAATGCCTTCACGCCAAACGAAGACAATAGAAATGAGAAGCTCTTTGTTCATGCCAATAATGTGAATAAAGTGAATTTCAAAATCTATGATAGATGGGGAGAGTTAGTATTTGAAGGCAATAGCTTGAGTGAGGGATGGGACGGCTATTACAAAGACAAATTGGTAGATCCCGCAGTGTTTGTTTATTACCTCGAAGTAACTTGTGCAGGAGGACAAACTTTTTTTGATAAAGGCAACATCACCGTAATACGCTAAGTGAAATTATTTCTGAAATATCAATTGCTGTTCATGCTGCTTGTGGCAGGTCTGAGTGGTTATTCTCAGGACATTCACTTTTCACAATTTTATCAAAGTCCATTTTCATTGAATCCCGCTTTGGTGGGTGATTTTGATGGAGCGTATCGTTTGATTGGAAACCAACGCTCGCAATGGAGGAGTGTAACCGTTCCCTATACCACTTGGGGATTTTCCGGAGATGCCAATAAAATATTGAACTCGAATTATTCGGCAGGGGTCAGTCTTTTTACGGATAAAGCAGGTGACTCCCAGCTGAAGACTACAATGCTCAATTTGGTTTTCGGTAGAAGCTTTACCCCTACGAATAAAGAAAAAGATCAGCTGAACGTTGGCGCTATGTTCGGACTCACATTTATGAGTATTGATTACAGCGCATTGAGATATGATAATCAATGGAACGGCTTTTCATACGACCCGAGTATAAATGCGGGAGAGCAATATACGCGCGATAGCCGTTCTTATCTCAACTTGAATATCGGAGCTTCATATTCGTACTTCATTGATGATACGAGATCACTCAAAGGCGGTGTGGCGCTTTTCAATCTTTCAAACCCAAAACAAAGTTTTTTTGATCAAGCTTTTGTGCGACTCGATCCTCGCGTAGTTGTACATGGGAATTATCTCCAAAAGTTGAATGACCAATGGCAAATCGAACCGATGCTTCTCTTTATGTCTCAAGCTAAGTTCATCGAGTTCAATATTGGTGGACGAGGGTATTATGTATTGGACAATCGTTCTTGGAATTATGAAGCCCTTTACTTTGGTTTTTTGGGAAGAACACGGGATGCTGGAAATATCATTGCAGGCATGAAATACCATCAGTGGGATGTCGGCTTGAGTTATGATGTCAACTTGAGCAGCCTGAAGCCTGCAAGCAGCGGAAGGGGAGGATTCGAGATTGGAGTTATCTACATTATACCCCACAGTCCAACGATTGGAGATGTCAAGAAAATTTGTCCTGATTACATCTAATCACGATATCTTTGTGCCATGAAATCGGAAAAGTCAGGCGGCATCAATATCATCGTTATTTTGATGATTGTAGTATTGGTTTATAATGTATTTTATTGGCCGGGGAAGTTCTTCCCAACTGAGTCTCCGCGATTCGTTTTGACATTTTATATCTCTGTAAAGTCCCATTGGGGCTTGATGATGCTCTTGGAATTCCTGGGCATAGCTTCTCTTTTCGTAGATGCAATATCTAAGTTTGATGAGTATAGAGAAAAGTCAAATTGGAAATTGATTGCAACGTTTCTTTTTACATGCGCATTTATAGCTCGATTCCTATTGGGAATGATTGACATGTACATGGAAGGAGGAGTGCGCTAATTTTTTTTTGCTTGAAATAATAGATCCGCAGCTTGAAAGGGAGTCATCTTTTTTTGCAGCAAATCATCTTTAATTTTTACTACCTTTTGTAAGTATTCAGGAGAATTAAAAAACGCGTTGAGTACGCGCTCTTTAAGCGTGTCATTCATCCAATCCAAATCTTGCTGATTTCGCAATACTTCGAGCTGACCGCGTTCGCTCAGCCAGTTGTGGTGCTTCATGATTTGATTCCAAACATTATCTATTCCGGTTTCATCCAACGATGAACAGATGTCAACTACGGGTACCCATCCCGATGGTTTTGGAGGATAAAAATGTAGCGCAGATGTGTATTCGGCTTTAGCTCTTGTAGCGTTCATTTTATTGTCGCCATCTGCTTTGGTGATGAATAAGGCGTCGCACATTTCCATGATGCCACGTTTTATTCCTTGCAGTTGATCTCCTGCTCCTGCGAGCATCAGCAATAAAAAGAAGTCAGTCATTTGGTGTACTGCGGTTTCGCTTTGACCTACTCCTACAGTCTCAATAAAGATGACATTGTATCCGGCCGCCTCACAGAGAATCATCGTTTCTCTGGTTTTTCTCGCCACGCCACCAAGCGATTCGCTAGATGGTGAGGGGCGAATGAACGCTCGGTTGTCCATCGATAGCTTCTCCATTCTAGTTTTATCACCCAGTATGCTTCCTCCAGAAATCGGACTAGACGGATCGATAGCCAAGACTGCTAATTTGCTATCCGTATTTTCTAAAATGTAAGTTCCAATGGCTTCTATAAATGTGCTTTTTCCTACACCCGGCACGCCTGTAATCCCAACGCGGATGGCCTTTCCCGAATGAGGTAAACATTCTCTGATCAATTGATCGGCAAGTTCTCTATGATCATTTGACTTGCTTTCAAGCAGTGTAATGGCTTGAGACAATATGGAAATATCTCCTTTCAAAATGCCATCGACATAGTATTGAGCAGGGAAGAGTTTCGTCTTTCCTTTCAATTGGTCTATCGCTTTTTGCAAGGCTTTGTTCTTCGAATTTTCCATAATCGTCATCAAATAACGGGAAAATTAGGCATGTTTGAAACGAAGCGTGTTTCTTTGTGCTATGGAATATGTGGTAGTAATTGCATTGGCACTCTTTGGTTCTTTCCTGAGCTTCTTTTCTGGATTCGGCCTTGGCACTTTGTTATTACCTGCATTCTTGCTTGTATTTCCAATAGAAATTGCAATTACGGCACAAGCCATGGTGCACATGCTCAACAATCTTTTTAAACTTTACTTGCTTGGGAAGTTTGCAAACTGGAGCGTTATCAAATACTTCGGACTCTTGTCGGTAGTTGGAGCATTTCTCGGTAGTTATTTATTGAAAAATATAGATGCCCATCAGGTGGGGAGCTACTATATTTTCGGCGCGAGAAAGGATATCACCACGCTCAATCTCGTAATCGGAATACTCATTTCCATTTTTGCTTTGCTTGAAACCCAAAAGCAATTTCAAAATTGGAGAATGCCTAAGATTTTGATGCCCGTTGGTGGACTCGTAAGCGGATTCTTCGGAGGACTTTCAGGACATCAAGGTGCTTTAAGAAGCATGTTTTTGATGAAAGCGGGCTTGAGCAAAGAAGCCTTTATGGGAACCAGAGTTGTGCTAGCGTGCATGGTCGATATTACGAGGATAGCGGTTTACAGCAGTTTTGCTTTTACTGGAATTATCTTAGATGAATACAAATTGATCCTCGTAGCGACATTGGCAGCTTTCTCGGGCGCATATGCCGGAAATCACTTTATGAAAATCAAGCCAATGGAGTGGATAAACAATTTTATCCTAGTATCACTATTACTCTTCTCTGCAGCTCTTATTCTTGGATGGCTCTGATTTAGTATATTCGCCCTACGGAATGTCTAAAAGATTAAAAATAATCGCTGTATTTATATCGCTCGCCCTTTGGCAATGCGATGTTAAAGACAATTCGAATACTTCCAATAATTTTGATTTTGACCACCTTGTGGGCCGATGGGAATCGGTAGATGAAAAGTCGCACCAAATCGAGGAATGGCAAAAGTCAAACAACAATGGGCTCGAAGGGAAGGGGTTCGTACTTACTGAAGGCGATACCACATTTATCGAGTTTTTGAAGATTGATTTGCAAGACAGCGTGCCCGTTTATTATGCACAGGTTCGTCATCAGAATCACAATCACAGCGTTCCCTTTTATAGAACGAAAGAGACAAAAGAGGAGATAGAATTTTCTAATCCTACACACGATTTTCCTAAGAAAATTGTATATCGTCTGATCGATGAAGATCAGATGCAAGTGTACATCGAAGGTCCTCGAAACAGCAGCACTGCACGGATTACGTTTGATTTTGTTAGGTTCAATTAGAACTGGAAGTAAATGAACGGCTGCAAATCTGAAGTCACTATTTGGTAACAGATAATCATTGCCACTACTACGATTCCGGCAATAGCAGGAATGGGCAAATTGGAGAATGAAGTTCTGTATTTTTCTTTAAAACTTTCTGGGAGCCAGTGAATGATCATTCCAATGAGAATGAGTAAAAACACTTTCCAATATCCAGCGAGAACGGCAGGGGCAACGCTCCAATCCATGTGTGCAAAAATGCGATCGAGCATGGTGGTGGCAGATAAAAACTCGGCTTTTACATCATGCACTTCTTCCATTGCCGACCACGAGTTGGAACTGCCAGCTCTGAACCAAACGCGTGTAAAAGTGATAAACGAGAAGGTGAGAAAAATTGCCCACGCTCTGAAATACCATTTCGACATGTCTTTCCAGGGACTGATTTTTTTCCAAGCTTTAGAAAACATCAATCCAAATCCGTTGAGTCCGCCCCAAATAATAAAGTTCCAACTCGCCCCATGCCACAAGCCTCCGAGAAGCATCGTGATCATCAAATTGAGATTGGTGTTGAGCCAACTTTCAAATGGTTTGTAGAAATAGCCCACCATTCCAAGTGCTACTATGATGCCGATTCCAGTAGTCAAAACAAAGATGGATTGAGCCAATAATGAAACGATAGAAAGCATTACTCCAAGAATGATGTATGAGCCCATCGAACCCTTTTTGTTTCCTCCTAGTGGGATGTACAAATAATCTCTAAGCCAATTGGAAAGCGACATGTGCCAACGTCTCCAGAAATCAGAAATACTTGCTGCTTTGTATGGTGAGTTGAAATTTTTCGTCAAATAAAAGCCCATCAGCATGGCGATACCTATGGCCATGTCTGTGTAGCCACTGAAGTCGGCATAAACTTGCAGGCTGTAGCCATATACTGCCATAAGGTTTTCAAACCCTGTGTAAGAATCGGGTTTAGAAAAAACGCGATCGATAAAATTGACAGCGATGTAATCCGAAAGGAAAAGTTTTTTTACCAAACCATTTAGAATCCAGAAAATAGCGAGACCGAATTCTTGTTTCGAAAGTTTATATTCTTTGTAAAGCTGGGGAATGAAATCCGTAGAACGCACAATTGGGCCCGCCACGAGTTGAGGGAAGAAGGAAACAAAAAATGCGTAATCGGTGAAGTGGGTGAGGGGTTCTAATTTTTTTCTGTAAATCTCAACGGTGTAGCTGATAGATTGAAAAGTAAAAAAGGAGATTCCTATTGGTAAAATAATTTTATCTACTGTGAAGTGGGTGCCGAAAAAACTATTGCTCCAATGTGCTGCCACGTTAAACACTTCGTGATGCGAACCGAACATAGAATTGAATGCATCGGTGAAAAAGTAAGCATATTTAAAATAGCAAAGCACAAACAAGTTGATCACAACGCTGCTTGTTACAAATAGTTTTCTGTAAAAATTAGATTGCGAAGTATGAATAGCTCGACCTAAAACGTAGTCGGATATAGCTGTAAATAGGAGGAGAGCGAAATAGGTATCTGTTGTTTTGTAGTAAAAAAACAAACTCGCCACAAATAGAAAAGCATGTCGAACAACACGCTTTTTGTATATAAATGCATCTACGGATAAGACTAGAGCAAAGAATACCCAGAATACTGGGGCTGTGAAAAGAAAGGGGTTATTCTTATCAAAAATAAAAAAATTAACGACGGTTTCTTGCAGATCTTGAAGGCTCATCCAGCAGTTGCGTATTTTATTTTTGTAAGAATAAACAAATTATTCTTGGCGATTGAGCTTCACTCCGAATTTTGTTAACACCACTTTTTGTTCTTTGTAGAGTACTCCAACTGCTTTCTTAAAAGTCTTTTTCGACATTCTCAAACGCAATTTAATTTCTTCCGGATCACTATCGTCATTGAGTCGAATATAGCCGTTGTTGCCGTGAAGGAATTCCATGATTTTCGCTTTCGCGTCTTCAATCAAGGCCATACCTTCTTTGGTCATGCTAACCGTGATTTCATTTCCCTCAACCTTTCTCACATATCCCTTGATCTTTTCTCCTTCGCGCACTTGGCGCATCATTTCTTGACGAAACAGTACTCCAGTATTAATTCCGTTTACAATCACGCGACGACCGATTTCAATTTTTTCGGCAATGGTCAATTCCACTTCATCTCCACGTTCGCAAGTGATGGGATTATCTTTTAAGTAATGATGAATTCTTGTAGAAGCGAAAAGGCGAGCATTTCTAGCATCTTCCTGTAGAATGATAAGTGCATACCTGCCTTCTTCTAGAGGTTCTCTCATTTCTCTTTTGGGAATAAGCATATCACGCTTGGTACCAATATGCACAAATGCTCCAAGATCGTTTACACCCGCGATTTTGAAAGATCCAACTTCTCCTACTTGAATATCTGGCATCTTCGTGGTAGCTTCTAGTTCTCTATTTTCATTGTAAAAAGTAAAGACTTCTACCATGTCGCCCTCTTCTAAACTCCCTCTCACATCACGTTTTGGAAGCGGAATAAATCTTCTCTCGTCTCCCAAGAAATACAATTTCTCATTGGAGTCGTATACTGGTAATTCCTGTTTTCTTCCTGCCAGAATTCGCATATTCAAATTTTTAGCAAAGGTGCATCAGTCTTGGGTGAGAATACAAGAATAATCCATTCAAATCTCAACTTTTCTTTGTTAGAAGTCTATATTTGTCCAAACCTGAAACCAAAATGAAGAAAATTTTACTTTTAAGTCTGTTTAGTCTATTGGCCTCATCGTGGGTAGGCGCAATGTGCGGAAGGAGAAGTGGCGGTATCGTTTGTAATGTACACAGATGCGTGGGCCTATGAAATTACTGGCAACTAGTGCCTCTGGAGCTTCTTGTGGGAATGATGTAATCGCAGAAGGAGCCAATCTCAATGTTGGATGTGCTGGAACCGCATCAGACAATAGTCCTGAAGGATATGATAACGATGCTACCATTACCGAAGGTCCATTTTGTTTAAACAACAATGGCTATTGATTTGATTTTCGTAGATAGTTACGGCGACGGTGGATTAACCATCGAAGTATATGAAGATGGCGTGCTTACTCATCGTTTATTCAGGAAGTGGAAATGGCAACACATGGACATTCCAAATCGGTGTAAGTGGTATTCCAATCTATGATATGCCTTGCAATGCCATTGAAGTTATTCCAAACGGTGCTTCTGTTGAAATTACAAATGAAGGTGCCATCGTAGGCGTAGGTGAGGTTTCACCAGATGATGGCAGTTGTTCAGCTTATGGACTTTGGTGTGAAAATAACTTGACCAACACCGTGTGGGCATATTTCATCGCGGAAGCAGACATGACTTATGAAATCACTACTTGTGGCGATTTACCTGGTTTTGACACGCAAATTGCTTTGTGGCATGCTGGCGAATGTTCTAACTTCTCCACTTTCGAATTGATTTCTTCTAATGACGATATGTTTGGTGGTTGTTCAACATCTAATGGATATTCTTCGTTGATGTATGCTGGTTGTTTGATTCCTGGCGACGCATATTACATTCAAGTGGATGGCTGGGCAGGAGCTACTGGAACAGCCGCGCTTTCTGTCAATGCATACGAAGGTGATGTTACGCTTCAAGGTATTGAGCAAGATGTAAATTGTCCGGTAAACAAAGGAGAAGAAGGATTCGGTTCTATTTACCCTTACTTAATGGGAGCTGGTGTGAACTTTATTTGTGAGTGGACAGGTCCAAATGGCTTTGTAAGTGATGCAAATTCACTTCAAGATATTGTGCCGGGAATGTACAATTTGACTTTAACTTCAAGCTGTGGTGAAGTATTTGACTAATACTTACGACATCACAGAACCTGCTTATTGGAATGTATTCTTTACGGCAACACAACCTACTTGTCCTGAAAGTGGAAATGGTGAAATGATCGTGAATGTTTCAGGAGCAACTTCTCCATATGAATACTCTTGGACAGGACCAAGCAATTTTAATTCAGGAGGTTCTGCTGTAGCCAACTTAGATGCTGGTTCTTATCAATTGGTGATCACTGATGATAACGGATGTACTTACAACACTTCGTATAACTTGCCTTCTTCTAATGAGTTCACGCTTGATTTAGGTGGACCAGTAGTATTGTGTTCAAACCAAGTGTACACCCTCGAACCCGGCAATGGATATACCTATGAATGGTATGATGGAACAATTGCACCAAGCATTCAAATTGATGCAACGGAATGGGGATTGGGAGACCACACCATTTTCGCAACTGCTACCACCCAAGATGGTTGTAGTGATGTGGATACATTTGAGTTTACAGTTGATGGCTGTATCAGTGTGGAGGAAGTGGGAGCGCCTTTGGTAACGAATATGTACCCACAACCTTCTACAGGAGTGTTGAATTTCAACTTCAAACAACGATTGAGTTTTGGAACATTAAGAGTTTTCGACGCAATTGGTCGTGTAGTGTATGAAGTGTATGATATCCAGTCGAATATCTACCAAGCAAACCTTGATTTAGCTGCTGGAAGATATACTGTTCAAGTAACAGATGGAGCACAATATTTTGTAGCTCCGCTCGTTATAGAACGCTAGGTAATTTTTCGAAAAGAATTTTGTAATGGTCACTCGTCAAATCAAGATGGGTGACCATTCTTATTTTATCTGGTCCGAAAGGAAAACACAAAATACCATTTTCGGCAAGTTTGGCCACCACGGACTCAGAAGTCAATCCTGCTTTAAGTTGGAAAATAACAATGTTGGTTTCAACGGGCAATACGCTTTCCACTGATGCACATTTTTCAAGTACACCTCCGAGTTGAGCTGCGTAGTCATGATCGATTTTAAGTCGGTCGACATGGTGTTTCAGAGCGTACAAGCCTGCAGCAGCGATAATCCCTGCTTGACGCATTCCGCCGCCCATGCTTTTTCTTCTTCTTCTTGCTTTTTGAATGAAGGATTTAGTTCCTAAAAGTAGGCTTCCTACGGGAGCTCCGAGTCCCTTGCTGAGACAAATGCTGATTGAATCGAATTGAGCACCGTATTCTTTTGGCGATATTCCAGTAGCAACTAATGCGTTGAATAATCGCGCACCGTCGCAATGAAATGCCAAGTTATTTTCCTTACAGACTTTTGCGATTTTCTTAATTTCATCAAAAGCATAAATGGCACCACCGCCTTTGTTCATGGTGTCTTCTACGCAAACCAATCGCGTTATGGGGCGATGAATATCGTCCGGGTTGATGTGGTTTTTTACTTGATCCGCAGTGATTCGTCCTCTGTCGCCTTCGAGCAAAGCCACCGAACATCCACTATTTAGAGCAATACCGCCACCTTCATAAACAGAAACATGAGCCATATTGCTGCATATCACTTCATCACCAGGCGTAGTGTGTACGTTGATAGCAATTTGATTCGTTTGTGTTCCGCTTGAGCAGTAGAGTGCATCTTCCATTCCGAAAAGCTCGGCTGCGTAGCGCTGCAATTCATTGATTGTGGGGTCTTCGCTAAACACATCGTCTCCTAAAGGGGCATTCATCATAGCTTCCTTCATTGCTGGTGTAGGGCGTGTTACCGTGTCGCTTCTCAAATCAATCTGAATCATGGCTTTTGTATTTTGGCACGAGTTTACACAATAATTAGTGGCTTGATGTATTAATACCTCGGTGTTTTTTCTTTTTTTTGTATTCAACCTGCAAGATTTATTTGAAAAATTATTTCTCCATACTCGATATCCCCGTCAATGCTTCTGAGCATGAAGTGAGAAGGGCCTACAGAAGATTGGTTAAAATTTACCATCCGGATGCGGGTACCTCTGAGGCCAATGAGGAGAGATTTATTTTAATTACAGAGGCTTACGATTACCTGCTTAATTCCGAGAATAGAAGAAGACATGCGGCATATATTTCTCAACCGCGCACTTCAATGTCTGAGGCCTCAAAAAGAAGAAAGCAGGATGAATACGAGGCTTGGGTGGCCAGAGAGCAGCACATGGCTTATGTGCGCATGCGCATGCGTCAAAAGGAATTGGAAGAAGAGGAATTTAAGAAGACCTTCGCCTACAGAATGATGCACGGCATCAATTTGGTTTACAATTTCATATTTCTGATAGTAGCATTGGCGGTTATCATTATCCCTATTTACAAGTATTTTGATCAGGATAATTTACCCGAAAATCAACAGCAGAATTTCTTGACTTTTTTAATGCCTTCTCTTTTGGGAGTTGGCTTTTTATCATACAGTTATTACTACTTATTTATTTTAAAAACAGATGAAAAATAGATCTACCCGTCTACTTTTTTTAGTGTCATTTATTGTTACCATTTCTACCCGAGTATTCGCTCATGAAGGAATGTGGATTCCAGCTGTGCTGGGCTCGGTACACGATGAAATGAAAGCTATGGGACTCAAGTTGAGCGCCGAAGATTTATACTCCGTAAACCACTCTAGTTTGAAAGATGCCGTTGCACTTTTTGGTGGTGGTTGCACAGGGGAAATGGTTTCACCAGATGGCCTTTTATTCACGAATCACCATTGCGGATTCGACTATATCCAATTTCATTCTTCATTGGAACATGATTATTTGAAAGACGGATTCTGGGCCATGAACAGAGGAGAGGAACTCGTGTGTAAGGGACTATCCGTTTCATTTGTGGTAAGTATGGAAGATGTGACAGCGCAAGTAATGGATGGTGTTACTTATGTGCTAAGCGCAGAGGAATTCGAAAAGGCAAAACGCGCGAACATTAAAAAAATAACAGAAGGAGTGGAAAAGCAGCCTTTTGTTTCTGCATCGGTGAGCACATACAATTATGGCAATCAATTTTTCTTGATCATTTCAAAGAAATTCAATGATGTGAGATTTGTTGGTGCGCCACCAAGTGAAATTGGAAAGTTTGGTGGTGACACAGACAATTGGGTTTGGCCAAGACACACAGGTGACTTTTCTGTTTTCAGAGTGTATGCCGACAAAGACAATAATCCTGCGGAATACAGCAAGGAAAATGTTCCTTTTCATCCTGCACATTTCTTTCCTATTTCAATGAAAGGTGTTCACGAAGGAGACTTCTCAATGGTATACGGATTTCCTGGAAGAACAGAACATTTTCTAATCAGCGATGGTGTGGACTATGCAGTAAATAAATCCAACAAAATGCGCATCAAGATGAGAGAAACTTCTTTGAATATTATTGATGCGAAAATGAGAAGCAGCGACAAGCTTCGCATTCAATATGCAGCTAAACAAAGTGGAATTAGCAATGCATACAAGAAGTGGATTGGACAAGAAATGGGGCTTACTCGATTCGATGCGATTGGTGTGAAAAAGCAGGAGGAGGCTGATTTTACTTCGAAAGCAAAAGGAAAGGAAGAGTATGAATCGATCATCCCAAATTTGAAGTCTACCTATTCTAAGTTTGAAAAGTACAACATCGCTCGTGATGGTTTTATTGAATATGTATTCTATGGACCAGAGGTTTTTGAGGCTGCACGCAATGTAAACAGCTTGATTGATTTTGCAACTAAAACAGAAAGCAAAACGGAACTTGAAAACAAAAAGAATGAAGTAATTGAAGATCTGCGATTGTTCTACAAAGATTTTGATTTACAAACAGAGAAAGAAATTTTTGAAGCCTTGACTCCCCTTTATTCTGAGTATGTTTCAAACGATTTGGGACCTCACTGCATAAAGAAAGTAGTAGGAGAAAGTGCTGGCAAGGAAGCTTCAAAAAAGATGTATGACAAGTCCATCATGCGTGATTCTAGTTTGGTGATAGCTGCCATCAAAAAGTTGACTTCGAAGAGTGCCTCCAAGTTGATGAAAGATCCTGTATTGAAAGTTTCAAGAGATTTATTTGATGTTATTATTACCCAATTAAATCCTCAAACCAGTGAGTTTGCTGCACAATTGAATCAAGAAATGAGCAAGTATGTAGCTGCGAAACAAAAGTTAATGCCAAGTAAAAATTATTGGAACGATGCGAATAGTACTTTGAGAATTTCCTTTGGTAAAGTGGAGGGCAGCTCGCCTCGAGACGGCATGGCTTATACACCTTTTACAACTGCTGAGGGGATTTTAGATAAAAATGCAACGGGCAATCCAGATTTTTATGTAGGAGAAAAATTGAAATCACTTTTACAGAAAAAGCAATACGGACAGTATGCAGAAAACGGTGTGCTCCATGTGTGTTACACGGGAAGCAATCATACTACCGGTGGAAATAGTGGTAGTCCGGCGTTGAATGCAGACGGACATTTGGTTGGGATCAACTTCGACCGCTCATGGGAAAGCACGATGAGTGATTTGTACTATAGTCCAGAGATTTGTAGAAATATCATGGTTGATATTCGATATGTACTATGGGTAATTGACGAATATGCCGGTGCGGGTTATTTGGTAGATGAAATGAAACTCGTGAAATAAGAAATTAGCTTAATAAAACAAAAAGCCTCTTCATTCGAAGAGGCTTTTTTATTTCTTAGAGTGTCTCTTACTTCGCCCAGAAGTAGATGATAACCACAGCAACCGCCAAGCAGAAAACTGCAAACGTTACTGGTCCTCCAATTTCATTTTGTTCAGCTTCTTGATGAGCGTGATGGCCGTCGTGATGATCGTGTGACATATTGTTGTTGTTTTAATTCTCCGCAAATGTAAAAAACTACCTCAAATTTTACCACTTAGGCACCAAAAATGGTGCTTTAGTCTAAAAATTGGGGGTACGACTTTTAAAAGTGTGTTTTTTACATTAAGTTTGCGTTGTCTTTCGAATGGTAGTTCATTCGAGGGTGATTAGCTCGTTTAATCAATTAGTTTTAAGTGTTTCAGAAATCCCGCGGTTAATTCCAGCGGGATTTTTGTTTTTGGTAGGGTATCTCCTTGAGTTTCAGTATTCCGTATTATATTTGACCAACCGCAAGAAAATAGACCTTGGGCGTGCAACTATTCGACGCCAAAGTTGTCTTATTAAAGACCTTTAGTACAGGATTTTAGAAACCAAATAACCGATGAGAAGACTTTTATTTTTCATTTCCGCCCTATTTTTCATTGAATCAGCTTATTCTCAGGTAGTTGTAAACGAGTTTTGCGTTGCCAACTACACTGACTATGCTATTTCAGGTGAAAATGAGGACTGGATTGAGTTTTACAACCCTACAGGAGCACCGATTGATATCGGTGGGTATTGGTTGAGTGATAACATCACAAATCCACAAAAATTTGCTATTCCAGCGGGAACGAGTGTGCCAGCAAATGGTTACCGATTGATCCTCATGTCTGGAACATTTGAGTTTAATCCTGGTTACTTGGGGCAAATCAATACCAATTTTAAGGTGACTCAAACAGCGGGTGAGCAAATTGTATTCTCAAATCCTGCTGGCGTTGTTTTGGAGTCTTTTGATTTTTCTACACTTTCACCCAACCAAGCCAACCACAGTTACGGTAGAAGTTCTGATGGAGCGAATGATTTTGTGATTTTCTTAGATCCAACGCCAAACGCTTCGAATGTGGGAACAACGGGAATAGCCTATGCCGCACGTCCACAGTTTTCGTTGGAAGCTGGGTACTACGCTACTGGAACTACAGTGAGCATCACTACTAGCGAACCGGGAGCCACAATTTATTACACGACTGACGGTTCTTTCCCAACAAATGCTAGTACACTTTACACTGGTCCAGTCACAATTGACGTAACTAAAGTAATTCGCGCTATTGCCTATTCTCCAGACGTTTCTATTCTTCCAAGTTTCATCGAAACAAATACATTTTTCACAGGTGCAGATCAACACACCGTGGTAATCGCTTCGGTGAGTGGTCCAACTTTGAGCGATGGTTCATGGTGGGGTGATGAAGCGATGCACTTGGAATTATTTAATGCAAGTGGAAACTTTATCGTAGAAGCTTCAGGTGATTCTAACGAACATGGAAATGACAGTAATGCTTATGCTCAACGTGGTTTTGACTATGTGACGCGCGACGCAATGGGATATGACAACGAGGTGGAATACCCCATCATCAATTCAAGAGATAGAAACGGCTACGAACGCTTAATTTTTAAAGCGGCAGCAAACGATAACTACCCATTCAGCAATGGCGGTGCGCACATTCGTGATGCCTATGTGTGTGAACTTTCAATTCGTGGTGGATTGAAATTAGACGAACGTAGCACTGAGTCTTGTGTGGTTTACATCAATGGTCAATTTTGGGGTGTATATGAAATTAGAGAGAAAGTTGACGACATCGACTTTACAGATCACTACTACGATCAACCAGAAGGTTTTGTAGATTTTATGAAGACCTGGGGGGGGAACATGGGCTGAATATGGAAGTGGAACGGACTGGTATGACTTAGTGGATTTCGTGACTACCAATGACATGACCAATCAGGCAAACTACGATTATGTCTTGACTCAATACAATACCATCAGCTTGATCGACTATTTTGTATTGAATGGTTATGTAGTTTGTACCGACTGGTTGAATTGGAACACGGCTTGGTGGCGTGGTCGCCATCCTGATGGAGATGCAAAGCGCTGGAGATATGCCCTTTGGGACAATGATGCCACTTTTGGTCACTATATCAACTACACTGGAGTAGATAATACCACTCCAGATGCTGATCCATGTCAGATTGATGATGAAGGAGATATTGGAGGACAAGGTCACATTCCTGTTCTAAATGCGCTTTTTGACAACGAACAGTTCTTTGCCGATTACATCCAGCGTTATGCAACACTATCGAATAGCATTTTCTCATGTGAAATGATGAATCACGTGTTGGATAGTATGATCAACGTAATCGAACCTGAGATGACAAGACATTGTCAGAGATGGGGAGGCACTTATGCGACTTGGCAAAACAATGTTCAAGCAATTCGTGACTTCATTGATGCGAGATGTAACAGTGAAATTATCGGAGGTTTGGAAGATTGCTACGACGTAACGGCACTTACCCTTACGGTGCAAATTGACGGCGTTGGAACCATTGAAATTGAAGACATAGATTTGAATGAAGGCATTGTGCCTTGGAGCGGAACTTATTTCGCAGATCTACCTATTGATATAAATATTCCTGGAGAGCCTTGCGGAACTTTTGCCGGTTGGGAAATTATCTCTGGAGATGGTGTTTTAGATAATGCGAGCGCACCGGAAACTTTCTTAACCATGACAACGGACGTAACGCTCGTTGCTCACTTTGTTGCAGGAACAGGAGTAGCTTCTGTTAGCTTTGATATGACTCCTGCTGGAGCAGGTGTATTGACAGTAAATGGTGCAGAGCAGGCAACAGTTCCAGTTGATTTTGATTTCAATTTGGGTGAGGCGCAAACTGTTTCTGTTACAGAAAATGAATGGTTTGAATTCGACCATTGGGAATCTGGCAGCGACCTCTCACCAAATGAAGAATCGTTGGAAGTTACATTTACTTCTTGTTTGACAGAGACGATGACCGCGGTTTTTAATGAAATTCCTCACGCTGAAATTACAATTGATGTATTTCCAGCCGGCGCAGGAACTATCAATATGAACGGAACACCATTGGCATCTTACCCTTATACGGAAGTGTTGTTGGCCGACAACTATTCTCTTGATGCAATTGAAATTACTGATGTTACAGTATTTGATCATTGGGAATTGAACAACAATGTGATTTCTCCTGATGAATTTGATCCTAGCATTATTTTGACATTGGAGAACGACGACGTTTTGATTGCTCACTTCATTATTTTGAATCGTGTGGATTTGACGATGGATGTGAGTCCTGCTGGTGCGGGTACCATCACTAAAGACGGCGTTGCCCTCACCACTTATCCTCAGACAGAACATTTATTGACGGATGTGGATTATGTATTCAACACAACACCAATCGATCAATGGAGCACATTTGATCATTGGGAATTGAATCACAACACGCTTACTCCAGATCAATTGAGTCAGATGTAACAATGAATCTTCAGGAAGAAGATACATTGGTGGCAGTTTATATCGTAGTACCTCACTATCCAATTACAGTGATGGTGGAGCCGGCTTATTCTGGAACTGTTCAGTTTGAAAATGGATATGTCACTTCAGATGAAATGACAGTAGTAATGGAAGGAGCGGTGCCTGCACCATTTATTGCTTCTGCTGAAGAAAACTTCACATTTAAAAATTGGGAATACCGTTATTCTACTATTCAAGGCGATGTGGAAACACCAATCGTGAACTTTACTTTCAACGCACCTGATACCATCGTTGCACACTTTGATAAAGATCCGTTGTTGTATTATGTTCCTAATTCATTCAGCCCAAATGGTGATGGAATCAATGATGTATTCCGACCTGTAACACACGCAGGTGATCCTGAATATTATCATTTAATTGTATTCAACAGATGGGGCGATAAAGTATTTGAATCATCAGATCCAAAAGAATATTGGACAGGTGAATACAGAGGAGGAGAGTATTTTGTATCAGATAATGTTTACATGTTCCAATTAGAAGTGAAGTGGGTGCATGCAGAGCAATATGTGAAGAAGACCGGTACCATTATGGTATTTAGATAAGCAAATGATAAAGACTTGATAATAAGAGAGGCCGTACATTGTGCGGCCTTTTTTTATTTAATTTTTTTTGAAAATGAAACCATTTCATTTCTGCTGCCGTTAAACACCATGAAACAACAACCTGTCTATAGCTTACAACAAAAGTGTACCTAACCTAACTTTAAACACATATGTTGGAGTATTATAAATCAGTTCTAGGAAACGTAACGTTTGATGCGATACTTTTCAGAAAGGAGCTAAGAAAAGCCATGAGGCATCTCGGAGGAGATGATCGAATGAGATTAAGAGATTGGCTCAAACAGAGCGGACTCGTTTGAAATTTTCCAGCTAAATTACCTAAAGAATCAGGCCTACCTTCAGTAGGCCTTTTTCTTTTTACTTTGTAACAATATTTTACCTGATTCGTCGTACACGCGAACCAACACTATGAAAACATTATTGTTACAACTGATCGTTCTTGGAACGACCATCTCTTCATTTGCACAGGGCGGATTTACCATTAGCGGCACCATCACAGAAGAAGGTAGCGGAGAAACACTACCTGGCGTTGTCATCGTTTGTCTCGAACAAGAGGCTGCTACATCTTCCAATAACTATGGTTTCTATTCATTGACTTTGAATGGAGAATCTGCCGTTGTTTATTTCAAGTACTTAGGCTATGAGATTCAAAAAGTGGAAGTTTCTGCATCTTCAAATAATTCCAATCGCTATGATATTGCATTGGTGCCCGAGTCCAACACACTTCAGGAAGTGGTAATTTCTGCCGAAGAAACAGAGAGAATTTCTGAAGAAACGCAGATGAGTAAAATTGAAATTCCTATTGATCAAATAAAAAAGATTCCAGCGCTGCTAGGAGAAAAGGATGTACTAAAGGTCATTCAGCTTTTACCCGGTGTTCAAAAAGGAAGTGAAGGAAGCAGCGGATTTTATGTTCGCGGCGGTGGTCCAGATCAAAACCTTATCATTCTCGATGATGCCACAGTTTACAATGCAAGTCACTTGTTTGGATTCTTTTCCATTTTTAATGGTGATGCATTAAAGAGTGTGGAGCTCATCAAAGGAGGTTTCCCTGCACGATACGGTGGTCGACTTTCATCTGTTTTGGAAATGCAAATGAAGGATGGAAACAAAGAAGAAATTCATGGAGAAGCGGGTATAGGATTAGTGGCTAGTAGATTGACATTGGAAGGACCGATAAAAAAGAAAAAATCATCCTTTTTAGTTTCAGCTAGAAGAACGTATATCGATGCACTCATCTATCCTTTTTTGCCTCAGGATGGAAAAGCAGGGTATTATTTCTATGATTTAAATGCGAAACTCAATTTTATTTTAGATGATAGAAATCGACTCTATATCAGTGGATATTTCGGCAAGGATAAGTTCTATTTTAAATCTAAGTATTCTAATAGTTCTGATGAAGGGAATTTGCTTTGGGGAAATGCAAGCGCGACCGCACGATTGAATCACATCATCAATGATAAAACGTTCTCCAATACTTCTTTCATTTTTTCAAAATACCAATTAGGAATCAACTCGATCAACAAATCGACGAATGATAGTTTTGAGTTGCGTTATAGAAGCGGCATTCGCGACTGGACGGTGAAACACGACATTGACTATCGTCCCAATTCAAAACATTATATCAGAACAGGTGCGTCATTAATTTATCATCGCTTTAGTCCAAGTGCCATTACCATTAAAAGTTCAGATGTGTTTGAGAATACTGCCAAGCAACAGAATATTGACAATTTAGAAGGGGGAGTTTATGTGGAAGACGATTGGAGTATTTCTTCAAAGTTGAAAGCGAATATGGGTTTGCGTTATAGCAATTTTATAACGAAGGATCAATATTATAATGGCCTTTGAGCCACGCATAAGTGCGCGATACTTACTCAAAGATGATTTGAGTGTAAAAGCAAGTTATGCGATGATGAATCAATATTTACATCTACTTAGCAACACGGGAGTGGGACTGCCGACTGACTTGTGGGTGCCCGCCACTTCGAAGGTACGACCACAGCGATCGAATCAAGTGGCAGTCGGTTTGGCTAAAGATTTATCTAAACCAAAATTGACCATCACTCTTGAAGGCTATTATAAGAAGATGAACAATGTGGTGTCTTACAAAGAAGGAGCGAGTTTCCTACTGGTGAATGCCTTTGGCGATGCAGAACAAATTTCATGGGAAGACAATGTGACACAAGGAGTAGGAGAGCTACGGTGCTGAATTATTGGTGCAGAAAAAATTAGGCAAGCTCACAGGATGGATTGGTTATACCCTTTCATGGACGGTGCTTCATTTGATGATTTGAATAATGGAGAAAAGTTTTACGCGCGCTACGATCGAAGACACGATATAAGTGTGGTGGGGATTTATGAGTTCAATGAAAACTTTACAATTTCAGCTACATGGGTTTACGGCACAGGACAAGCTATTACGTTGCCACAAGCCAACTACAGCGTTGTTGTGAATGATCCACTCAATACCGGAAATGGAACTTTAGGAGGTTATCCAGGATTAACTTCTTTGACGGATTATGGAACTAAAAATGACTTTAGAATGGCTCCATATCATCGTTTGGATATCGCAGCTCAATGGAGTAAAAAACTAAAACGTTCAGAACGTACGTTCGAATTGGGAGTGTACAATTTGTACAACAGGTATAATCCATTTTTCTACAATATCGAGCAAAATGAGGAAGGAAAATCTGTGTTAAAGCAGTATTCGCTATTCCCAATTATTCCTAGTATTTCATGGACTTATAAATTTTAATGAGATGAAGAATTTAATATACATATGTTCGGTTGTCCTTCTTGCAAGTTGCAGTATGGATGCAGTAAATGTCGATTTGCCCGAGGTCAATCCAAAGCTTTCGGTTTCATGTTTTATTTCTTCGGAAACGGATACCATCAAAGTTGCTGTTTTTTGGTCTAAACCAATTTTTAGTAATGTGGAAAGACCAGAAAAACCAGAAGATGCGTTGGTTACCATTTCAGATGGCAACACCACTGCAAGCTTGCAGTACAATTCAATAACACAGCAGTACGAAATTCCTGCAACCGATTTTTCTTTAGTTCCAAGTACTCAATACTATTTAAGAGTCAGAGCAAGTGATGGCACCGAGGTTTATGCATCAACAGCCATTCCCGAAATTGTTCCAAGTGTTTTAGTCAAGAAATAGAATATGGAGTTTACGATGGATTTGGATTCGAAGGGAGTGCGTACTACAGAGCGAAAACTACATTGAATGATCTAACAGAAGGTTTTGAGCGTTACCGAATTATCTACTACGAAAATCAAAATTACGGTAATGGAACTTTTGATTCGTACAGAGGTGAAACATATCTCACCGATGATAATTTGAATTCAGGTAAAATCTATACGGAGTACATGGCAGATTACTATATGTTTGGAAGTGAGACCAAACTTAAAACTGTTGTAGTCCTGGCAAGTGAGGAGTATTACCGATTTCATTTTACGGCTTACAATCAGTATGACAATGATCCTTTCAGTGAGCCAACACTTATCTATTCAAACATAAATGGAGGCTTGGGGATTTTTGCGGGGTATTCATTTACGACTATAGAGCAAGAATTATTACCTCAATAAAGTAATGTGCCCCGTCATAGTATCTGCCTCTGCATTGAAAGCAATATACTTGATGTAATAAGTATAAATTCCGTCTTCGAGATAATAGCCATTGCCATTAAAATCACCTAGCCATGGCACAGATGGATCGTTGGTGTAAAAGACTTGTTGTCCCCAACGATTGAAAATGAAGATTTCTATTTGAGGAACTTTATAAGCGCTGATTTGCCAATAGTCATTCAAACCATCATTGTCGGGTGTAAATGCGTTTGGAACATAAATGAAGTAATTGCATTCTTGCAATTCAACATTCACAGTGTCTGAAGCACTTCCACATTCATTGAATACATCTACATAATATTCGCCAGATTCCGTTGGACGGATGAAAGCTGTTTCATCTCCAGTACTCCACAAATATTCGTCTATAAAATATTCGCCGGCAGAAAGTGTAAAGTCTGCATCGTTACAAATGGTGATGTCGTTTCCTAAATCCACAGTAGGCAATGGAGTAAGAAATACTTCCACAAAATCTGATGTACTACAAGGACCGTTAATAATGATGATGCTGTAAATTCCCTCAGAGAAAACCTCAATACTTGGAGCATTTACTCCAGTAGACCAGTCGCCAGGCTGACCAGCATTTAATGTCACAGAACTTCCTTCACATAACGTCACATCACTTCCTAATTCAATTACGGGATTTGTAAAGAAGGTGACGGTAATGTCATCAGAATACACACAGCCGTTTTGATCTATTGTTGCAGTGTATGTTCCACTTTGTGTCGCTTCTATTTGACTTGCTTGTTCTCCCGTGCTCCATATCGCCACTTGAGGTGTAGAAAGAAAAATGGGTTCCGTTTCGCATGCAATGATGTCGGCACCTAGATCGAATACAGGAAGAGGCAATTGTCCAATTGTAATATTGTCGGAAGCTTCACATCCATCCGTACTTTGAACTGTAACGCTGTATGAACCAGGATCAACAGTAATGGATGCGCTTGATTCATTTGTACTCCACTCGATACTAGCATAGGTATTAGGAATTGTGAGCGTGGCTGTTTCTCCCTCGCAAACATTAAAGTTTTCTCCGAGGTCAACCACAGGGTTTTGTAGATTTTGAATCACAACATCATCTGAAGACGTGCATCCATCGGAAGTGGAAACACTCAAGGTGTATGTTCCTCCAGTATTTATAGTTGGAGTTAAAGTGTTGCTTCCTGAAACAATGTTTCCGTCAGAAGTGGTCCATGTGATGCCATTCGCAACACTGCTCGAACCATTTAGTTGCATTTGCAAACCTTCGCACAAACTGGCATCGAATCCTGCATCAATCGTGGGTGAGGGAGTAACATCTACTTGAACATTGTTTTGAAGTGGATTGCCACACAAATCGAAATATGTTACTGTATAAATGATAGATTCATCAGGCGTACAAATTGGATTTTGTGTAGTTGGATCATCGAGATAATCTGTGGGAGTCCAACTAAAAGTTGAAGTAGGATCACCTCCAGCATTGAGTTCGATGGCTTGGCCCTGGCAAGTTTCTAAATTGTCATCGGAGGGGATGATGTTAGGTTGAAGGCAAACTTGCTGAAGATTATTGAATCCTCCAGTAGAACCGGTAAACCCGAAATAAACAAGTGGTCCGGAGTTGAAAATTGTAGCAAGTAAATTGATGTTAGCAGACAATCTTTCTACACAGTCAAAATAGAGCGTTACAGTTTGGGTCGAAGGCGCCCAAGTGAGTCGAATAATATGATCTTGTCCATCTTCGATATTGATTGAAGTAGGAGAAGCTTGCACAGGACCTGCGAGATTATTCGCTGAAGCATGATTCACATCTCCATTTCTTAAAAAGGCAACGTGATCATAAAGCGGGTCATTCATGTTTTGACCGGTAAATGGATCCGCATTATTGCTGTAGGTGTCAAATTCAACTCCAAAGGAATTATTGAATCCTTGATATCCCATACCAGAACCATTAATACCAATTGCGTTCACACCAATTTGCTGGAGTACGAACACCATTCCATCCGCACCTTCAGCGTCAACTGTTCCGAAATTCATATAGAATTGAATATCAAAAGGTTGGGTGAGGTTCAATACGTCATTGTACCAAATCGTTCCGTTTTGAAAATTGACAGCAGGAGTAACGGCATAGCAATCACCACCGAGCGCTACGGCATTGCCATTTAAGGTATAGCCTTGCCCGAAGGTAATATAGCTAAGTCCTATGGCTATCAATGTGGTTATTGCTTGCAGGCGCTTCATGTGATGAGCTTAGTGTGAATATGACACAAAGACGCGAATATAGGTTGCATATCCTTATTTTCACACCGTTTATACAAGAATAACGACATTCATCGAATACAAAAAGCGAATCATTGATTATTTAATAGATTCGTACAAAACCCATATAAATCATGAAGAAAACAGCATTATTCGCACTCGCTTTTTCTACATTCATTGTTTCACCTGCTTTCAGCTCGGTAGAAGTGGATAAAAAGAAGAAGAAGAAAGGAGGGGAGACGGAACAAAAGAAAGAGGAGGACAAGTATGCCGACCTCATCAAGAAATGTAAAAAATTTGACGGCCTATTTGTGATGTATCAAGACACCACTACGGGCAAGTCTTATTTGGAAATCAGAGAGGATCAATTCGGAAAGGAGTTCATTTATTTTACGCATGTTGAAAATGCGCCTCCGGGAACAGGATATTTCAAAGGTTCTTTTGGAGGAAGCGATATCATTCATTTCGAAAAGAACTTTGAGAAAATTGAAGTTGTTCAGGAAAATACCAGTTTTTATTTCGATCCTGAAAACGCAATTAGCAAATCAAAGGACGCCAATATCAATAAACCAATTATGGTTTCTGAAAAGATTGAGGTGGTAAGCAACGACAAGACAAAATACTTGGTGGATGCTGATGGAATTTTTCTTTCTGAAAAATTGCGTTTAATTAAAATGCCGATGCCTCCGGGAATGCCTCCACGTTTAGGCAATCTAAGCGGATCGAAGTCGCGCGTAAGTAAGGTGAATAATTACACAGAGAATACAGAAATTCTAGTGGATTATGTTTTTGAAAATTCATCACCGATGTTTTCGAATGAGGCGATGACAGATCCTCGATATGTTACAATTAGCCTTCAACACAGTTTGATTGAAGTTCCAGACAACAACTATCAACCACGTTTTGATGATCCTAGAATTGGATATTTCAGCACACAGGTAACGGACTTAACTTCTTTTGAAGCGACGCCATATCGTGATGTTATTCATCGTTGGAATTTGGTAAAGAAAGATCCTTCGTCAAAACTTTCTGATCCTGTGGAGCCAATAGTTTACTGGATTGAAAACACGACTCCAGTCGAGTATCGTGAAATCATCAAAGATGCTTGCGAGCGTTGGAATGAAGCATTTGAAATGGCGGGATTCACCAATGCAGTGGTTTGTAAAATTCAACCGGATACAGCTACGTGGGATGCAGGTGATATTCGTTACAACGTGATTCGTTGGACAAGTTCTTCTCAACCTCCTTTTGGTGGCTACGGACCGAGCTTTGTAAATCCACGCACCGGTCAGATTCTTGGTGCCGATATCATGTTGGAATGGGTAGCAATTTCAAATCGTGTGAAGTTTGATGGCGTATTCACCACAGATGGATTCATGACAGATGAGAAATTGGAATTCATGAGAAGCAATGGAATCCGCAATCCTATGTTTTGTGCAGCTTCAGAATTTGCAGCGGCACAAACTGCCTTTGGATTAGCAGCGGCGAATACCATGACGATTGACAAGGCAGCGGAGATGGAAATCGTTCATCAAATGCTTTATCGCTTGGTGCTTCACGAAGTAGGTCATACTCTTGGTCTGACGCACAATATGCGCGCGAGTACTATGCAATCTATTGCAGATATTAAAAATCCAACGAAGATTAAGCAAGAAGGATTGTGTAATTCAGTAATGGAATACCCAGCTTTCAACTATCAAGCGAATCCTGCTGAGCAAGCGTTATACTGTGACGTGAAGCCAGGTCCTTATGATATGTGGGTGATTGAATATGGCTACAGTCCGACGAATGAAGATCCATTGATGGAAAAACTTCGTTTGAAGAAAATTACGGATAGAAGCGTTGATCCACGCTTGGCTTACGGTAACGATGCAGATGACATGCGTAGCAGCGGAAAAGGTATTGACCCTGACGTAAACATCTACGACTTGAGCAATGATCCTGTTCAATACGCTGTAGAACGTTGCGAATTGGTAAAACAAATTCTTCCAAAGCTTCAAGATAAATTCACAGCAAACAATCAATCGTATGAAGAACTGCGTCAGGCATACATGATTGTTACAGGAGAATATGGCAATCAACTTCGTGTGATGACGCGCCAAATTGGTGGTGTGCATTATGACAGAAGTTATTTCGGACAACCAACGGATAAGAAGCCTCTAGAGCCGGTTTCAGAAGACAAGCAGCGTGCAGCAATGAAAGCTTTGGATAAATATGCGTTCGCTCCAGACATTTTGAATGAAGCTGTTCCATTGTACAATTACCTTTTGTCACAGCGTAGAGGATTCAGTCATTTTGTAAATTCAGATGACCCGAAAATTCACAGCAGAATTGAAGCATTTCAAAAAGAAGCATTGAATCACTTGTTGCACCCTAATGTGGCCGAGCGCGTGATTGATAGCCAGCTTTACGGAAATACTTATTCTTACGATGAGTTTATGGGCGATCTTACAAAATCAATTTTTGATGCAGATGCAAAGACTTCAGTTAATACTATTCGTCAAGGATTACAAATCATGTATGTGGAAGAACTTGTAAAAAGACTGGATGAAAAATCTGGCTTTACAAATCCCGCGAAGAGTGTCGTGCTTTTTGAATTGAAGAAAATTGATAAAATGATGTCGACCGCTGTGAGCCCAGATAACTTTACCAAGGCACACAGAGATCACATCCGTCAGTTGATTAAAGAAGCGTTAGAAGCTAATTCAACACAAACTTTTTGGTGATGGCGCTGCCGTTTTCATTGCGAAGCACAGCGATATAAGTACCAGAAGCAAAGCTTACGGCAAATTGGTTGATACCTGGATTACAATTCATGGTTTTAATCAATTTGCCGTTTGTGCTATACACACTTAACTGTCCTGACACTTTCGAGTTCACTTTGAGTTGCTTGCTCAGAGGCAAATAAGTAATACTGCCGAATGATTGTTCGGTTTCTTTTATTCCAATAAATTCTTCAAAAGCTGTTGTAGCTGACTTCATCAGGATCGGTGATTTGTCTGCACTATTGTACATTTCTTCGAAAGCATCGATTTCATCAGAGGATAATTGGAAAATAGGGTTCACCCAATTTGGTGGCACGCTTTGATAATACACTTCCACTTGAACACTCACTGGCCCTTGGTATTCATTCGTAGGAATTCGGTAGTAGGTAATATCTGTTCCGCTTCCCTCACTCGGGTCGTGGTTGAAGTCAGGATCAGGGATTTCAAGAACAATTTGAGTGGTATCGTACACAGGGTGGGCAATTGAAAATCCTTTTGGAGCAAGTCTATTGTCTTTAATTTGAGTGCTTCCTTGTTCTAGAACGAACGTTCGGTCGCCATTCACGTCACCCATTACCATTTCATAAATCTGCACATCTTCTTCTTCGCGAATGAATTGGTGGTGAGGTTCCCAAGTATCGTCTTCTCCATAAATAGCGAAGTTTTCATCGAAGCCACCACTCTGGAAAATGAGTTCATTCAAGTCATTGAATACTTTCACATGCACACTCATTCTTCTTGAAGGATATCCACTTGGAAGTTTGTGACCTCCAAGGTTGGTGAGTTTTACATTAAAGTAAATGGAATCCTCATCACGATTTTCGTTGGCCACTTCCAATAGCACACTGTGTTGTTGAAGCTGAGTGATTGTTTTTTGAATGCTCTTATCATAAGCTGCATCCTTTGCAGCAATACCTAGCACTTCTTTATTTTCCTTCATCAACTTTTGCATAAAAGCATTTCCACCGACAAGTTCATGAAGTCCAAATGGTTCTCTTGGAGGCGTGTTATATCCTGCCGCGAGCACCACTGGAGTCTTAGGTACTGCAGGAAGGTGACATGTTTGACAAGTTGTTCCTTGTGATGGATATTGACTGTTCAACCATTCGTGCCAAGTAGCTTGTTCTACAAATTCTCCGCCTGTAGGAGTACCGGCTAAATCTACCGTTTGAGTTACCAATGAATGGCAACCTGCACAAAGTTTAGCATCGTTGATGTGGGCGCCTAGCTCTGGAGTATATCCAGAAAGCAATGCCATAGGAGTCACCAGCGGACCTAGGTAAGGGCCGTATACCATTGGGTCTGAATCAAAAAACAATTGTCCTGTGTGCAACGCCACCTCAGGTTGTGGCAACTGTTGGTGACATGCTAAACATGATACTCCATCAAGTGCCACAGTATCTTGTGTCATTTGAAAAATGGAGTAGTGGATGTCACCATTAGCTTGAGCATTGTAGTTGCCCAATGGAGCGTGACATTTTGTACAAAGACTTTCGATTTCTTCTTGATGCTGCGGATTGGTAAGGACTTCATGACTCACCTTCGCACGCCAATAAGGATCTCTTGCAGCATTGGCCATCATTGATGCAGACCATTCGTCTACCACGTTGATATCGTTTCCAAAAATATCCACCGAAGCTTCACCGTTTGGATCATAGCCATGGCAATGATCACAAACTCCTGCAGAGGCGAAATGATCGTTGGTGCCTTGCCACAAAGAATCCAATACGCGATCGCCAATCACTCCATGATTGAAGTAGGCGTGCTGTGCCGATTTGGTGGAAGTCATTTGCATTGAAATGACACCGGATGCTATTATGAGAGAAGAGATGACGAGGTACTTGGCAGGTTGTTTTGGCTTCATGACTCAAAAATAACCAAAAAGAAAGAAAACATTCACCGATAAGCCGAGTTCTGTCCAACAAATTTCTTTGAAGTCTTCATCATTTATCTATGCGACCTACCCTCCGAGACCGAACGAGCAGCTCTTCGACTGTCTTGCGACAATACCCCCGGTCTACATGGTCTTACAGCCCGCAAGGTTTACTAACTTTCTTCATTACTGAAAAAAGTAGTGAGCTCTTACCTCACTTTTTCACCCTTATCCCAAAATGAATTAGGACGGTTTTCTTTTCTGTAGCACTATCTGTCGTGAATGAATTTCTTCATCCACGCCCCCGCTTTTCACAGGGTACGGCACTCTGCGCTGCCCGGACTTTCCTCTCTTGTTTTTCAAAGAGCGATGAAGTTGGTGAATGTTTTCAAATGCAAAAATAGTGAATAACTCTGTTGATAGAATGGAATTCACTCACCGTTAACCCCACAGTGATAAACTTACTTTTGAATGGCAGAAATCGTAAACCTAATATTGAAGACATGCTAACGATTTTTGGAAGAAAGAAATTAACTCCCGAAAGAACGGCACACATATTCACGCACACCATTATCGAGACTGTCGAGAATGGTTTCCCTGATGTGGCTGGGTTTATCAATGATAGCCCAGAATTCGTGACTCCTCCTCAAGTTGATCCTGAGGACATCGGCCGTTTTCTTATGATTGTAATTGCTGGAAATTTCAATTATATCCCACAACACTTTACTGAAGGTCAAGACAAAGAAATCATTCAATACTGTATCGAAAAATTCGCTCCTGTTTTTGAAATGACTCCTTCTGAATTCAGCGTGAAAGTGAAAGAATATCAAAGCTTCATGTGCAGAGTCAATACGCCATCAAAGAATACTTTGTATGCGATGACAAAAGCGATATTCTACAAATACGATTTGATTGAATGTCAAGACGAGTACTTCAAATCAATGAAAACACCGAATCCTATTTTCTGTAAAAATATGGATGACGTGATGCGCAACTTCCTTTGGGATTGGGAAGCATTCAACGAAAAATACAAGGTGGTAAATCAAAACGCGGCTTAATTCAATAAGCTGCGAAGTTTTTCCAACTCATAAAGAAAATAATTGTCTTTTAAAGCGCCGCGAATGTGGCGCTTTTCGCTTTGTGTAAGGTGCCAACTCAAAGAGATTTTACTCTTAGCCGTCTGCTGCAATTCAAAATTGATCAACGTAATATTGCTAGAATATCCCGCTTTCAAATACTCCATGATTTGATCGTTGTTGTAATCTTGGGTCTTAGTCATATTACCATAAATGGTTCCCAATGGCGCGGTGAATTTGCCAAACAAGGAGTTTTCTTTGTTTCCCAAATCCAAATACTTAGGCAAGTCGCGCACTTGCAATACCACCACACCCGAAGTGTTTTCTTGAATCCAATCTTCAAAAATGTGTAGGAATTGTGTTGCAGTCTTTACACCAAAATTGTCGCGAATACCTGCATCCATAATTTCTATGGATGGCTCCGTTGGCAATGTAGTCATCGGGAAGATATACGGGAAAGTAGCATTCATTCTCAATGCTGTTATCCATTGAAGCCTACCCGGATGCTTTCCAGCAAACAATCGCATGTACTCAATGTCCTCTGGAATGCTGTGTATGGTGCTTTTGCCGGTTAGATAACTCACCGGTTGCGCACTGATCATCAATCGTCGTCCGTCGTTTACAATCGTAGGTGAAAGCACCATCATAGGTATCAAAGCATCTCTCTCGGGTTGCGTGTAGTCTTGCAATCGCTTGTCGAGGATGTAATCCGTGTTTACATTAAACTGTTGCTCAAAGGTTGTAGCACGATCACTCGAGTATTCTTGATCATCTACTTTAATTTTCTTGAAACGAATAAACCAATCGTTGGTGGCCAAAGAAAGGATGACAGGATTCAATAAGTCCTTGCCCATTTTTTCACTATAAACAGTATCCTGAATATTGGCATTGCCCAATTTTTCTTGAAGCATCAACTCACGCAAGTAGGCCGCACCAAACATTCCTCCTGAAGCTCCAGTGAACATTACAGTGTGATTGAGCAATTGATTGTTACAAATGCTATCGGCAAAAGTCAAGCTGCGCATGGTCCAATAAGCGCTGCGCGAACCACCACCGCTGCAATCAATGATGACCAGTTTAGGTTTTTCTTCGCCGGTATTCTTTTTCCATTTTTCTAAAATAGAAATGGTATTGGCGATATCAGCTTCAATGGTATCATTCGGGATTTTGATAGAATGAGGTTGATAGGAGGCAGGCTCCAACTCATAGTTCATCCCAATGGCACGACTCTCAATGGTAATCCATTTGAAATCGGTGTAAAAGAAATTGAGCGTAATGAAAAGAACGATGAATAAAGAAAGTGTCCAACCTTTGATCCATGAATGAAGGGCACTCAGAATCATCAAAATCATGGTAAACAAAAGCAATCCACTCGCAGCTGCAGGAATGATGAAATAACTGTTCGCGCGCATGCTTCCGATAAGTATGAACGAGATGACCAAAACAATTTCAAAGCGCGATGCATTGATATGATTTTGACTAAATACTTTTTCTAAAATGGTTTTGTCGTAGTGCTGACTATCACGTGCTCGCGACAGTTTGCGCATTGAACTCATATAAGAATCCACCCGCCATTTTTCACCTCTACCTCTAAGTTTTGACCAACGCATGCGGGCATGTAGTGGAGCGTCCACTGGCGCACGTTCCCTATCATTTTTCGCCGTTCCCTTGCCGAATGCCGATGCATCCTTGTTGGTAATCATAAAATAGGTGTAGCTCAAAGACTGAAACATGAACACGCCAAAAATCAATGCGAGAATATTTAAAAATGCTTTGGTTTCATTGATGAGTTCACTTTCTACTTGAAACTGAAAACTTTGATAACAATAAACCAAAATGAAAATGCCAGGAATTAAAAAATTGTTGAGCGAGAATTTTTGAAAGGGACGATTGAGTGTCGCAATAAACGGAAAGCGATACCCATGCATAATGTAAGTGTACAGATTGAAACCCGTGATGAATCCACCAAGAGCGAAACCTACAATTCCAAAAGAAAGAAAGCTATTGTCTCCGTGGTATTCGGGCACCAAAAATTGTTGGGGAACACCAAATTTATTGGCTAAAAACTGAGTGGCGAATCCAAAGAGTAACGCCCACAAGATGAGGAGAAAGTGATTCTTTTTTACATGTAATACGAGCAATTGAATGGGGAAGAAGTATCGCAATTTGATGCGCTCTTTGTGGTTTTTTCCCGATTTTAAACTCGACATACAGACATTTTAAGTGTGAAACGAATTTAATTCAAAATAGTTTGCAAATGAAAACAAAGGTTTCATCGTACTTTTGCAGTCCTTATGGCAGTGGAGATTAAAAATAGAAAAGCCAATTTTCAGTATTTCTTGCTGGATGAATTTACTGCGGGCATGTCGTTGACAGGCTCGGAGATTAAGAGCATCCGTGCGGGCAAGGCGAATATTGCCGAAGCCTATTGCAAGATGAAAGGAGGTGAACTGTTTGTAATCAACATGAACATTTCACCTTATCCGAATGCGGGATATGTGCAACACAAAGAAAAGCGCGAGCGTAAACTTTTGCTTTCAAGATTGGAGTTGAACAAGATCAATCGCAAGCTTCGTGATACAGGTATTACCATTGTTCCTCTTCTTGTTTTTATCAATGAAAAGGGCTGGGCGAAGATGAAAATAGCGATTGCTAAAGGGAAAAATCATGGTGACAAGCGCGCGGATCTGAAGGAAAAGGACATCAAGCGCGATATGGAACGAATCCGATAATCATTATGCAAGTCTGCGTTTACTGCGCGTCAAGCGATCAAATTAGACCCGTTTTTTTTGAAGCTACAGAGAAGCTTGCAAAGGCTTTGGTAGATGCAAACATCAACGTGGTGTATGGTGGTGGCGGTTCTGGTTTGATGGGCTGTCTAGCTACTACAATGGTGCGCCATGGCGGCAACATCAAAGGCATCATGCCTCACTTTATGCGCGAAGTAGAATGGGCGCACAAAGAAGTAAAAGAGTTTCATTTTGTAGCCGATATGCACGAACGCAAGAAGATGTTTCTTGAAAATACCGACGCACTCATTGCGCTGGCGGGAGGAACAGGAACATTCGAAGAACTCTTTGAAGCTATTACTTTGAAAAAATTGGGTTTGTTTTTAAAGCCAATTGTTATTCTCAACACGGGAGGTTACTACGATCCATTGGTCCAAATGCTGCAGAACGCGATTGACGAGGGTTTCATGGGAGAGCTGCACGCGCAGATGTGGACAGTGGTGAATGAACCAGAAGAAGTGTTACCAGCGATTGCTAATGCTCCGCAATGGTCTGAAGACGCCATCAAATTTGCCAACCCTGGCAAATAAGCTATTTGTAATTCAAGTAGGCGTTCGCTCCCGATTGAATCAATTTTTGTTTTTCTTCTTCGCTTAATTTTTTCACCTTCGGACCAATGTCGGCATCCGAAACAGAGACTGTTCTTGCCCAATCCTCTTCGGTGAGCATATAGCGATTCATCGTTTCTTTAATCAGATAGTAAAAAGCAACAGAAAAATCTTGCAGCGAAGCCACCTGTTGATCCACGATTTCTTTCGAGCTTTTGTCCGATTCAATTTGCTCATCGTTGTCGATTCGAAAGCCCAGTGTTTGCTTATCAAAATATGGAGCTTCATCAAAAATGTAAATAGGGAAGTTGGTTGTAAAACCTCCATCTACACACACATCTCCGGATGCTGTGAGTTGATCCAATTCAATGGGATGTCCGACCGAGTCGATAATCATGGGTTCGAAATAGTAGGGTATAGCCATCGAAGCGCGCACCGCATCTACGATACGCATGTTTGGATAATTGTGGTAAGAGAAAATGAGTGCGTCTTGATGATTCAAGCTTGTAGCAGTTACAACTAGCTCTTTAAATTTCGGATCGCTTTGATGTTTTTGATAAAGTTGTAAAAAGGTGATGTCTTTCGAACCCGCTTTGCCTTCGATACATCTCGCCTTCGGCGAGCCACTCAGGCACCGCTTCGTAGAATGAGGTTTGCTCAATTCACTCCCCCCGAACAGGTTGGTCCCTGAGCGGAGCGCTGGCAAGTCGAAGGGCTCCTCGCTTTGCCTTCGATACAACTCGCCTTCGGCGAGCCACTCAGGCACCGCTGTGTAGACTAAAGTTAGTTACTCCCAACCCCCATCTCCCAACCCCCATCTCCCATCTCCCAACCCCTTCTCCTAACCCCCGTCTCCCAACCGAACGTTCTCCGCTTTCGTTTCAAAATAGTTCATTTCAAAAATAGAGGAAAGAGAGGACTTTCGATGAGTGTGCGGGCGCTGTGGTGAAACTCTTCGATCATCGGGTGCATGAGGTATTCCATTTTTTCTTTTCGCACACCACCACCAGGCATAATGATAATGCGTCCTTCGGAAGCCTCTACCAATTCATGAATCATCGCAGCGCTTGCGGGGTTGATGCCATCCATGCCACCACTGGTGAGGATGCGGTCGCATCCTGTTTCAATGATGTCTTCCATAGCATCAAACAAATCGGGGGTGATATCAAATGCTCTGTGAAAAGTAACAGGTAGGGGAGCAGCGAGCTCCACGAGTTCCGATGTCAGTAGAATGTCAACAGTACCATCCTTCTTCAAACATCCGAGAACGATGCCGTCCGCACCGGCGGCTTTGAAGTCGGCGATTTCTTGCTTCATTTGTTCTACTTCCAATTTGGAATAAACAAAGTCGCCTTCTCTCGGGCGTACCATCACGAATACAGGGATTTTGATATGCTTTTTTACCAGCTTCAATAAACTGGTATTCGGCGATACACCTGCCGTTCCGAGGGCAGCGCACAACTCAATTCGCGCCGCACCGCCTTTCTCTGCTTCGATGCACGAATGCAGCGTAGATGCAACAATTTCTATTTTCAAATTCGACATACCGCAAAGGTATCGATTCTAGCTTCGCTTATTCTCGATTCTCGATTTACAATTCTCGATTTACAATTCTCGATTTACAATTCTCGATTCACAATTCTCAACCAGATTGAGAACTAGTCCTGTGTTTTGCAAGAGGTTCATTCAAAGTTAGGGTCAAAGTTTGAAATTTTTGGAGTGCCTGGCCTCAACTGAATATTTTGCTGAGAGTCGAAAATCGAGAATTGAAAATCCCATAGCGCAAAATAAAAAACCCCGCCGAATGGGCGGGGTTTGGTACGGCAAATCAACCGTTAGTATTTTATGCTTCAGCAGTTGCTGCAGCTCCGAAGTATTTTCTCTCTTGGATACGGCTCGCTTTACCAGTACGCTTGCGTAGGTAGAAGATACGAGCACGACGTACACGACCGCGCTTAGTCACTGTGATCGTCTCAAGGAATGGAGAAGAAACAGGGAAGATACGCTCTACACCAACACCACCGCTCATTTTACGGATAGTGAAAGTTTCTGTAGTACCAGCACCTCTGCGTTGGATCACAACACCTTGGAAAGTCTGGATACGCTCTTTGTTTCCTTCTTTAATTTTATAGCTAACCGAGATAGTATCTCCAGCTTGGAATGCCGGCCATTCTTTCACCGGGTTCAATTTCTTTTCTAGTTCCTTAATGCGATTCATGACGCAGTGTATTTATTATATAAACGGTACGGAATTGGGGGTGCAAACATACAACTTTTATTTCAATCACAAAGCATTCCCCAAATATTTTTTATTGTGGCCTTTTGTGCTTCCATCTTTTGTGCGACCAGAGCCAAAATTCAGGGGCTTTTCGGATGTCTTTTTCCAAGCGAGTATGCAATAATTGGGTGATTTCACCGTTTGCAAACGCGTTTGGATTATCTGTAAGTAGTTCGTATTCAATCTCGTAATAACCGCGCTTCACTTTGCGCTGTTCCCCATATATAATAGGTAGGTTGTAATCCTTCGCATATTTCTCGGCGCCATATAATGCTCCGGTCTCCTGACCCAAAAAGTCCACCCAAACACATTTTTTCGGATTCGAAGGCGACTGATCGAAGCCAAAAACCATTGCAATGTTGTTTTCCACGTTCGATTTGAAGAATTCTCCCGTGTCGAGCGTGCGCACCAATTGAAGCCCAAACTTCCCGCGACTTTCTCTCATCTTCTGATCAAAATAGTCGTTGCGCAACTTCTTATATATCGCTACCACATTGTGATCGAGGTGCTGCGGACCTGCCACGGCCCAAAATTCCCAATTGGCATAGTGACCTCCGGCCAGGATCACGCTCTGACCTTTGGCTGCATAGTCGTTCATCACTTCGCTGTGAATGCTCTTGAAACGCTTGCGGGCTGCGGCATCGGAAATGGAGAAGTTCTTTACACTTTCTACTACAAGGTCGCAGAAGTGACGGTAAAACTTCTTCATAATCACCATCAATTCCTCGTCGGATTTTTCAGGAAAACTATTTTTCAAATTCTTGAAAACCACTTTTTTACGATATCCTACGATATAGAAAATCACATAATAAAAGAAGTTGGAAATACCGTATAGAATAGGGTACGGCAACAGGCTCAAAGGCTTGAGCAGCAAATAATAGAGTAGGGCGCTTCCAAACATGGCGGCAAATGTACGACTTAGCCTACGGAGAAAGGAACTTTTAGTCCGTCGTAGGCAATTTTTATATTTTCAGGCAGATCCTTGGAGATTTCTGCATGAAGTCCCATCTGGTGGCTCAAATGGGTGAAATACGCCTGTTGAGGCTGCAATTCGTTTACAAGGGCAATCGCCTCGTCGAGCGTGTAATGGGAAGGATGTGGTTCTTTTCTTAACGCGTTTAAAACGAGTGTTTTACATCCTTTTATTTTTTCTTTTTCTTCAGGTGAGATGTAATTGGCGTCTGTGATGTACACGAAGT
>JAWKNK010000013.1:0-109613 GCA_041391745.1 Flavobacteriales bacterium | reverse complement strand
AAGCGATGCCACTTCATAATGTTATGGGGAATTAGCACCGATTTCTCGGAGTTATGCCCCAGTATAAGGTAGATTGCACACGTGTTACGCACCCGTGCGCCGGTCTAGCTTAATTAATATCGCTATCAATCAAGTTACCCCTCGACTTGCATGTGTTAGGCCTGCCGCTAGCGTTCATCCTGAGCCAGGATCAAACTCTCCATTGTAAAAAGTTTAATCTCTTGGCTTAACCTTTTTCCTGTTTTACTGCTGCATTATTTCAAAGAACTTTTTCACTTCCTCCCGTTCAAAACTACTTTCGAAACGGGCGGCAAACATACTATCAGAGTTTCCTTCAATCCAAATCTTTTTTCGATTTTTTTTTCAAGATATCTTTTAACCTTGTTTGCTTTCCCTTTTTGTTTGGGGCGGCAAAAGTATTAAAACTTTTTCTTTCAATCCAAATCTTTTTTCAAGATTTTTTTCTCTGGCTTCAAACCTCTTTAGGTAAGCTTGCTCTCCCTTTTTTAATGGGGCGGCAAAAGTACTAAAAGTGTTTCTCTCAATCCAAATCTTTTTTCAGATTTTTTTTTGATATTTCAACTTTCCTTCTTTCACCTCTCCGTCGAAAGGGGCGGCAAAAGTAGTGTAAGTCTCTTTCTCAAACCAAATCTTTTTTCAGATTTTTTTTTCACTCTGCTTTTCGTTTGATCAAAGAACGTCGTTGTTGTTTTGAAAAGCGGGTGCAAAAGTAATCAGCTTTTTCACTCGTGCAAGTGTCTATGTGAACTTTTTTCGAAACTTTCTATTAACACATTGATAATGACCTCTAAAATTTTCAATAATTTTTTCGCTCATATACCGCAACACCTCCTATAACCACTAAATCGACGTTACTTCCTAAAATATTATCCTCTCCAACTTTCATTAAATCTCTATCCAATATTACGATATCTGCAACCTTGCCTACTTCCAAACTGCCTTTATACTGCTCCTCAAAGTTGGCAATTGCATTCCAAATAGTCATTCCTCGTAGTGCACTTTCTCGCGATAAAGCATTCTCCACCTGAAACCCATCACTCGGATTTCCTGATTTATCCTTTCTCACCACCGCTGCATAAAATGTATTTATCGGACTTATTCCCTCCACGGGGAAGTCTGTGCCCAGTGCCAACATTCCATTCTGCGCCTCCAATTCCTTGTAAGCATACGCCCTTCCCATCCTAGCCTTTCCCAGTCTGAGCCAAGCCCAGGGCATATCACTCGTAGCATGCGTAGGCTGAACGGATGGAATTATATTTCTTTCTTTAAATATGTAAAGGTCATTTTTATCTACCACCTGTGCGTGCTCTATTCTCCATCTTCTATTGTTATCTTTCTCCAATACTTCCTTATATATATGTAGCATTACTCTATTGGCACTATCACCTATCGCGTGCGTATTCATTTGAAAGCCCATTTCGTATAGCATCTGAGCCCTATTCAAATAATAACTTTCATCCTTGAGCATCATTCCATATTCTCGATTACCCTTTTGGAGCAAGTCTTCATAAGGATTAAGTAAGCATGCACCTCGAGACCCCAAGGCTCCGTCAGCATAAAACTTGAAGCTCCTAACATTCAGCATTAGATTCAAAGTATCTATTCCTCTTTCAAAATAAACATCGTAGTTCTCTTGATTGTCGCTGAGCATCGCATAAATGCGCATCTTTAATTCTCCTGTTTGCTGCAAGGAATCGATTAAATCAATATCGCGCCAATCCAATCCTGCCTCATCTAAAGTGGTTAAGCCAACTTCAAAGCATTTTTGCTGTGCTTCTATTAATGCTTTGATTTTTTCTTCGCGGCTGCGCTCGGGCATAACGCTCATCACCGGATTCATCGCATTATCAACGAGAACTCCTGTCAATTGTCCTTTATCATTCTTCTCAATAATACCACCTGATATTGTTGTGCTGCCAGTAATGCCTGCCAACTCTAATGCTTTTTGATTTACCAGGATAGCGTGTCCATCTATTCTACTTAGATAAACTGGAGTATCAGGAAACAGAATATCTAAGGTGTCTTTCGAAGGAAATTGCTGCGCCTGCCAATCGTTTTGATCCCATCCTCTACCAATTATCCACTCAGATTGACGAGTCGGTGCGTATTCCACCACTCGATTTACCACTTCTTCAAAACTTTCCGCCCCGACTAGGTTGGCATCATGCAACATCAATCCGTAAGCGAGAAAGTGACAATGCCCATCAATGAATCCAGGATAAATAGCTCTTTTTCGCGCATCATATATAATAGGTGCGTCATACTCATTCATGATTTCACGCTCCGGCCCGATGGCTACTATAATTCCATCTTTGATGGCCATTGCATCTTTTATATCATTGTCTTCATTCATCGTGTAAATGGTCGCATTATGAATAATCATATCTGCTTGAACATTTCCAAAATGACATGAACTAAGCGCAAATGCTGTCAATACAACACTTCCTATTTTCTTTAATGAAAAAATCATTCTCTATTAATTAAAGTAGAATTGGCTTGAGCTGTGGGCATAATCACGATATCGCTTATGCTCACATGTGCTGGCCTTTTTACTATAAACTCCACTGCTTCGGCAATGTCTTCGGCACTCAGTGGGACAAAGCCTTCATAAACTTTATCAGCTTTTTCTTGATCTCCTTTGAATCGAACAATACTGAATTCGGTTTCAGCGGCTCCTGGAGCAACCTGCCCCACGCGAATGCCGTGAGCATTAAAATCAATTCGCATGCTTCTTGTCAAAGAATCTACTGCAAATTTTGTGGCACTGTATACATTTCCTCCTGGATAGACTTCTTTTCCTGCAATCGAACCAATATTGACTATTGTGCCTTTTCTATTATCAATCATCAACCGAACGAACGTTCGGGTCATATATAGCAATCCCTTGATATTGGTGTCAATCATGCGTTCCCAGTCATCAACAACTCCTTGATCTAGCGCATCTCTTCCCACTGCTAAACCTGCATTATTGATAAGTACTGTCCAGCGTTTCCAAGAAGCAGGAATCGTTTCAAAGGCAGCATGCAAGTCTGCTTCGCTTCGTACATCAAAGCAAAGCGGCAAAACATCGACTTGAAATTTTGATTGGATATCGGAAGCAATGGCATCTAGGCGATCCTTTCTTCTTCCTGTAATTATGAGGTCAAATCCATTTTGAGCCAATTTATATGCAATGGCCTTTCCAAACCCTGCTGTGGCTCCACTAACTACGGCAACTTCTTTCACGACAAATTAATTTTTGCCGTGAAGTTAAGACTTATGAGAATTTAACCAAGACATTTTCAATAACACTGGCCGTAGAAACCAAGCTATTTGAAGCGCCCAACATAAATGAAAGCACCTCTTTCAACTTCAATACCTCTAAGGCATTGGAATCATTTTTGAATAATTGTCCAATCACATCATCATAAGTATCTTGAGATTTTTTCTCATAATTTTTTATGATAGAAAGGCTCTTACGCATTTCAGCGGTATATCTCAGGTTGTGAAGATTTGCGATAATTTGATTGAGTTCAATCGCACTTTCATAGATATATCCAGCAATTTCTTGCATTGCAGGATGAATGTGATGAATTTTATACAACTCAATACGCTTTGATGTTCCATGAATAAAGTCATATACATCATCCAGTGTTACTGCTAAACTCTGAATATCCTCACGATCGAATGGTGTGATGAAAGTTGAAGCTGCTTCTTGCAAAATTCCATGAGTGTACTCATCGCCCTGCGTTTCAAGCATTTCAATTTTCTTCAACGCATTGATTCTGCTCACACTATCGCTAGTCATTGCATTTTTAAGCACTTCCGCAGCTTCTAAAGTATTAGCTGAAGCTTGCACAAACAATGGAATAAACTTTTTGTCCTTAGGGACAAGAGCTTGAAATATAGCGTTGAGAGAAATATTCATTTTTTAAAAAGTATAGGCAAAAGTAATAGGAAAGCGCTCTATTTAGGTTAAGACAATATTTACTTAAGGATATAAAATCTCTATTGATCTTGACCTTCTTTTCTTGTTCTGACGAATTCAGCGCGATCGCCTCTGAATAATTCATAACCCTGAAACTTACATTCCAACTGGCCATTCATTACATTGAATTTTTTAAATGGTCGCAAACCTACATTTTTCAAGGCGCGCATATTGCTACTGATAAGCCATGCGGTATATCCCGACCACTGATGTTTGAATTGATCTCCTATTCTTTTATATAAAAATTCAGTTTGTTGATCGTCCATGCGTTCACCGTACGGCGGATTTACTACAATCACCCCTCCTTCACTCATCTTATTCATATCAAAAAAATCTGCTTGCTCAAGCACGATCTCATCACGAAGTTCGGCTTCTATAATATTCGCTTTAGCGGCGCGCAGTGCTTTATGATCTACGTCTGATGCGTGAATTAGGTGCTTCAATGGTTTAAATTCTTGAATGGCATCTCGAAGAATCTCCTTCCAGCTTTCCACTTCAAAATCTTTCCAGGTCATAAAACCAAATCTCTCACGATTCCAGCACGATGGTTTATTGGTTGCAATAAATGCTGCCTCAATAGCTAGTGTAGCGCTTCCACACATAGGATTTACAAATGGAGTTTCTCCTTTCCAACCCGTCATTAAAATCATAGCGGCGGCCAATACTTCATTGAGCGGTGCGCCAGCTCCACTTGTGCGGTACCCTCTTCTGTTCAATGATTCACCTGAACTATCAAGAGAAAGGGTCACTTTATTTTCATCAATATGAAGTAAGAATCGAACGTCTGGATCATCCTTATCTACGTTTGGTCTTTCGTTGTACCTGTCTTTAAAGTAATCTACCAACGCATCTTTCGCGCGCAAAGCTGCAAAATGCGGCAAATTGTACACTGAGGAATGAACCGCAGCGTCAATTGCAAAGGTTTGATCTAAATTCAAAACGGTGTCCCACGGAAATTTCTTGAACTGATTGTATAGATGATCAGGAGAATCTGAAGTGAAATCAATAAGCGGAACCAACACGCGAAGTGCTGTTCTCAAGTGCAAATTACATTTATATAAAAACTGCAAATCGCCCTTTGTGTGTACTATTCTTTTTCCAATAGTAATGTCGGTCGCGCCTAAATCTCGAAGTTCTTGCTCGAGAATTGGCTCTAAATATTGTAGGGTTTTGATAGAAATATCAAATTCACCGTTTGAAAGGCGTTTCATTATGCTCCTGCTTTTTTGGCTTTGTACTTCATTTGAGTGAGAATTTGAAGAATTTTCTCTCTGTGATCACCTTGAATAATGATTTCACCTTCCTTAGCTGAACCGCCGGTGCCACATTTTGACTTCAATGTTTTCGCTAATGCTTCTAAATCCTCCGTCTTTCCCACAAATCCTTTAATTACACTCGCTGTTTTACCTCCGCGATGATTTTTTTCTAACCAAATCCTCAAGTCCTGTTTTTCAGGTGACAGTGTTTCGATTTCATCTTCATTGGAAGACAAATCCAAATTTTTATTGGTAGAATAAATTAATCCGCCTAATTCTTCAAATGACTTTGCCATGCTGCAAATATACAGCTAGGCCGCGGAAGTGCTGCTATCTTCGCTGTCTGAGGATAAAATAACTACGTCGATTAGCATATGAGCGATCATCGCCGAGACAAGTCCATAAGAATCGCTCATCCATCCTACCCATGCGATAACGAGTGACATCCAAATTCCGTAAACCATCAATCGCCAATTGCGCGGGTCGAGGTATCCATGAATAGCTACAAACAAGACGGATGTGATAGGAATTCCGATAAATGGTTGGATGGCGCCGCGAAAAAGGAGCTCCTCTCCTACCCCCGCGCAATAACTCACGAACCATATTTGTGATGTAGAAAGTGTAAGGCCTTTAAAAATTCTGGCATATTTCAATCGAACGGGAGTCATGAATTTAGCTCCGACAATCCAAGTGGCCATTTTCCCGGCAATTAACCCTGTGATTATTCCAAAAATAATTTGATTCCAGAACGGCCCATGGCCAACGATAAGCTGCTGCTAAGTCGACTTTTTCAGTTGTAAAATCCAGCAATAAGTGCCAAACCTCCATTCCCAGCAGCGTAAGCAAGCCATACGCTGCATCACTTCTGCATTAATCATGCTTTTGCTGATTAAAACCACTCCAGTCGCTGCCACTTGGGCTTTGGAAGACTTCGAGTTCAAAATATTCTACACTTGCTAGTAAGTGATCGAAGATGTCGGCTGCAATTCGCTCGTAACCTTCCCACGATTTTATTTTAGAAAAACAATATACTTCAAGTGGAATTCCATTTTCGGTGGGCTGCAATTGACGCACCATGAAGGTCATGTTGGTATTCACATTTGGATTTTGAGCCAAATATTTTTCAGCGTAAACTCTAAAAATACCGATGTTGGTCATGTGTCTTCCGTTGATGAGCACCTCTTTATTCACCTCATTCATCACATTGTAAGCATCAATTTCTCTTCCACGCTCTATCAAATATTCATTTATGCGCTCTACACTGAGGAGTTTTTGAAACAATTGCTCATTGCAAAATTTGATACTGGAAATTTTAATATTGATGTGTCGTTTTATTCTTCGACCATCACTTTCCTGCATTCCCCGCCAATTCTTGAACGATTCGCTCACGATGGCATAACTAGGAACGATGGTTATCGTCATATCCCAGTTTTGAACTTTAATCGTAGTCAAATTAATTTCCACCACTTCACCGTCTGCGCCATATTTTGAAACTTCAATCCAATCACCTATTCGCACAAGGTCGATAGCGCTCATTTGTATACTCGCCACAAAACCAAGAATAGGATCTCTAAATATGAGAAGGAAGACAGCAGTTACAGCACCAAATCCTGTCAATATATAAACTGGACTTTGGCCGATAATGATAGATAAGATGAAAATGAATCCTATTAAGTAGAAAATAATCTTAGCTACTTGCTTGTAGCTTCTCAATGGTTTGTCTTTGAGATTATCGTAAGACTCCAGGATTCCGAGCAAAGCGTTTAAAGTAGCATTTACAGTAAACATAATAGATAAAACCAAGTAAATGCGACTGGCAATTTCAACGAAATGAATCCAATTTGGCAAATCTTGGAAGACAAATGGAACCGCTCTTACTATAATTAAGGCGATAATTATAAATGAAACACTTTTAAAAACTTTGAATCTATAAAAGTGATCGTCCCACTTCGATTTGCTACGTCGAACGATTTGTTTGATGACTCTCACCAATAAAAATCTTGAAAAAGCCCAAATCAAAAAGCAAATTATCGCAAGACTAAGCAGCGAAATGATAAAATAAGCATAAGCTGCTTCCTTTCCCGTCAAAGAAGCTGATTGAATAAGGTGTCTTAGGTAGTCAGAAATTTCTCCAAGATTCATGTGGCAAAGTTAAGAGAGTATTTCCTTGCAATCGGTATGATTTAACGACCTTTGTACTATGAATTTTTTACCACAAGAAATCGATGACTACGCAGCAAGTCATACATCAACGGAAAGTCCTATGCTTCAGGCATTGACAAGAGAAACTTGGCAAAAAATGGTGATGCCACGTATGAGCAGCGGACATTTTCAAGGGAGGGTCCTTTCAGCCATTTCAAAAATGATTCGTCCATCTTCTATTTTAGAAATAGGCACTTACACCGCTTATAGCACTTGGTGTTTGGCAGAGGGGCTTACCGAAAAAGGCAAGTTGACTTCTATAGATGTAAACGATGAGCTCGGCTGGATTCATGAAAAATATAGACCTCAAGCTATAAATGGAGATAAAGTTCAGTTTATCTATGGTAATGCCGTGCAAGTCATTCCAACACTTGAAGGTCCGTTTGACTTGGTATTTATTGATGCCGATAAGGAAAATTATATCCAGTACTACAAGATGTTGATTGAAAAAATGCCGAGTGGAGGCTGGATTTTAATCGATAATGTGCTTTGGAGCGGAAAAGTGGTAGAGGAAATCAAAGAAAACGATATTGAAACTCAGGTTTTGGATCAACTCAACAAAATGGTGACTTCAGATGAAAGAGTAGAAAATGTGTTGCTGCCGATTCGTGATGGTGTTATGATTTTGAGAAAAAAATAGGCACAAAAAAATCCCCTCACCATCAGCGAGGGGATTTTCATTCTATTTAAAAGCTAATAATTAAGCCAATACTTCTTTCACTTTATCTGCAGCTTCTTGAAGAGTAATTGCAGAATGTACTGCTAATCCACTTCCATCGATAAGTGCTTTTGCTTCTTCAGCATTTGTACCTTGAAGACGAACGATGATTGGAACAGAAATATTCTCGATGTTCTTGTATGCATCAACAATACCTTGAGCCACACGGTCGCAACGTACGATTCCGCCGAAAATGTTTACCAAAATTGCCTTAACGTTTGGATCGCGAAGAATCATACGGAACGCAATTTCAACACGCTTAGCATCTGCTGTACCTCCAACATCTAGGAAGTTTGCTGGATCACCACCTGAAAGTTTGATGATATCCATAGTAGCCATTGCAAGACCAGCACCGTTTACCATACAGCCAACGTTACCGTCGAGCTTCACGTAGTTCAAACCAGCTGCACCTGCTTCTACTTCCAATGGATCTTCTTCAGTTGTATCGCGCATAGCAGCGTAGTCTGGGTGACGGAAAAGGCTGTTGCCATCCAATGTCACTTTAGCATCAACTGCAATGATTTTATCGTCAGATGTCTTTAACACAGGGTTGATTTCAAACATAGAAGAATCGCTACCAAACGTAAGCTGCATAAAGCGCCTTCACAAATTTGCCCATTTCTTTGAAGGCATTTCCTGAAAGACCTAAGTTGAAAGCAATCTTTCTACACTGAAAATCAGTGACACCTGTCAAAGGATCAATTGTTTCAGTGAAAATTTTCTCAGGAGTGTTGTGAGCTACATCTTCAATGTTCATTCCTCCTTCTGGAGAATAAACAATTACATTTCTACCTTGACCTCTGTCAAGAAGAACCGACATATAGAATTCGCGAGGCTCGCTTGCTCCAGGAGCATAAACGTCTTCTGCGATGAATACTTTCGAAACGAATTTACCATCAGCCTTTGTCTGAAGGGTAACAAGGTGTCCACCAAGAATACCTTTTGCTTTATCAGCAACTTCATCAATTCCTTTTGCTAAAACAACTCCTCTAGAACCGGTTTCAGTAACCGTTCCTTTTCCTCTACCACCTGCATGGATTTGAGCTTTAACAACGAACCAACCCGTGCTAGTTTCCTCTTGAAGTTTTTTAGCAACTTCAACAGCTTCTTCAGGGGTTTCAGCAACATAACCTCTCTGTACAGCAACTCCGAAGCTGCTTAGAATAGATTTACCTTGATACTCGTGAATATTCATCCTAAAAATTTTGTCGCGAATGTAAACCAACAATTGATAAATCTCGAAGAACATTTGAACTTTCCATCCACATATTGCCATTTTTTTTGATTTTCTTTGTGATATGATAAAAGCAGTAGGACTAAAAAAGAGCTACGAAAATCTCGAAGTTCTAAAGGGTGTTGATTTAGAGATAACTAAAGGTGAAATTGTATCGATAGTTGGTGCATCTGGAGCTGGGAAGTCAACCTTACTTCACTTACTTGGCACACTCGACAAGCCTTCAAACGGTGAAATTTTCATAGATAACCAAGCATTGCATAAAATGAGCGACAGACAATTGGCGCAATTCCGCAATGAGCATTTGGGCTTCATTTTCCAATTTCATAATCTTTTACCCGAATTTACAGCTTTGGAAAATGTTTCTATTCCTGCTTTTATTAAAGGTGTTCCTCAGGATAAGGCTCAAGAAAGAGCACTCGTATTGCTCGAAAGACTTGGTTTGAAAGAACGTGCACAGCACAAACCGAATCAAATGTCGGGCGGGGAACAGCAAAGAGTGGCCATTGCTCGCGCGCTTATGAATGAGCCCAACGTCATTTTTGCCGATGAGCCTACTGGCAACCTCGATTCTAAGAATGCACGAGATCTTCATGATTTGTTCTTCAAACTGCGACGATTTCGGTCAACTTTGTGATCGTGACCCACAACGAGGAACTTGCAAAAATGGCAGACCGCATGTTAGTAATGAAAGACGGGAAAGTTCAATTATAGAAACCACAAACTTTAAGTTTTGGTAAATGTATGAAATTTGTGCATCCGAGTTATTGGTGGGCGCTATCAGCAATTGCCATCCCAATTATTGTTCACCTCTTCAATTTCCGAAAATTCCAAGAAAGTCCTATTCTCCAATGTGGCTTTCCTTCAAGAAATTCAAAGAAGAAACTGCAGCAAGTCCAAACTCAAGCATTTACCTCATACTCGCTTCTAGGATATTAGCTATCATCTGCCTCGTTTTTGCTTTTGCACAGCCTTATTTTCCTACCAACGAGTCTGAAATGGTTCAAGGTGATAAAGCCATTAGTCTTTATATCGACAATTCGTTCAGCATGGATTCGAAAGCGGACGTGGGGAGGTATTGGAGGTTTCTAAAACAAAGTTATTGCTATTATTTCAGCGCATTCTTCTACAGACAAGTTTCAAGTATTTTCAAATGAGTTCGATGGTGCACAGCAGCGCTTTCTTTCCCAAGATGAAGCCATTGAAGCCGTTCAAAAGATTCAACATACACCTATTATAAGGAAGTGGTCTGAAGTATATAGTCGTCAGCAAGACGCTCTACAAAATGCCACGCAAGATGCAAAGTTGGCCTATTGCCTATCCGACTTTCAATCTAATGTAAGTAATGTAGAAGATGTAAAAATAGATTCTTCATTTAATAGATGGAAATTGGTGCCTGCTTTTGCAACACTGAACAAAAACATTTCGATTGGATTCGGTTTGGTTTGATGCCCAACTTCATCAAATTGGCTTAGCGGAAACACTGCATATTAAAGTAAAGAACTATAGTGCAGAAGAAAGAAGTAATGTTCCTGTATCCGTTGAGGTAAATGGCTTGCAAAAAGGAGTAACATCTGTGGAGATTCCCGCAAATGCTAGCTTTGAGTTCGAAATTTCGTTCAGTCCGATCAAATAGGAAACAACAGCGCTAAGGTGCATGTGGACGATTTTCCCATTTCATTTGATGATGACTACTATTTCTCCTTTGATGTAACTCTCGATTAAAGTTTTGGAAATAAAGGGGAATGATGTGAACTCCTCTCCTATTGAGACGCTATTTGCTGGAGATGCGTATTTTCAATTGAGTGAAATGACCGAGCGCAGCATCGATTATAGCAAGTTCTCACAAATCAATTTGATCGTGTTGAATGGGTTGCAAACACTGAGCTCTGGTCTGAAAACGGAATTGCAAAAATTCATTTCATCTGGTGGAAGTGTAATGATATTCCCTTCTTCAAAATCAGAAATCGAGAACTATAATAATTTTCTTGGCAGCTTCAACGCCTCTATTCTACAAGGCAAAATGGACTTTACTGGTGGAAGTGCTATAGAAGTGAGCCAAGTGAATTACGATCACCCATTGTTTAATGGTGTGCTTCGCAACAACAAAAAGTCAAACGAAAAAATCGAATACCCACAAACATTCAATTATTTCAAGCTATTAAATAGTACAACATCGGGATCTGCAAATGTGCTGACCCTTCAAAATGGAGATCCTTTTCTGACTTCAACAGATTATGAAGGAGGCAAATTGTACTTCTGCGCTCAACCCCTTGAGAAAAGCGCGGGTAACTTTACAAGCCATAGCTTCTTCCCTACTCTGCTTATTCGTGCGGCTGAAATGAGCGTCAACAGCTTGGACATTGCCCATTTCTTAGAAAAAGAACAAGCGATAGCATTGAGAAACGTAACTGTTTCGGGAGATCAAACTTTCAGACTAAAGGCTCAAAACAGTGAAAACGAAATTATTCCTGAGCACCGCAACAATGGAGGATCCACGAATATCTACCTACGCGATGAATTGACTCAGGCAGGAACCTACAATCTTTCTTTGGGAGATTCCCTGATTACCATTCTTTCATTTAACTATTCGCGAACCGAATCAGACACCAAAGCTTTCGATATTTTCGAGATGCAGGATAAAGTGAATGACTTGGGAATAACTACAATAGATATTTTAGAATCATCTTCGGAGAGTATTGGTAAATTTGCCGAAGAAATCGAAGGCGGAAAAAAACTATGGGTAACCATGATAGTATGGGCACTCATATTTCTAGCCATTGAAATTTTACTCATTAAATATTTTGGTGCTAAAAAGCAAACCGCATGAAAATCCTGATTAAAGCAGCAACTATCATAGATAAGAATGGCCTGTATCACAAAAAGAAAAGGGATATTCTAGTCGATAAAGGAAGGATTGATAAAATTGCTTTTTCTATAGAAGATCCGAAAGCCAAAATCATTTCAATCAAAAACGTGATTGCATGTCCAGGTTTTGTTGACATGAAGGCCAACTTCTGCGATCCTGGACATGAGGACAGGGAAACATTAGAGACAGGAATTAACGCGGCTCGCAAAGGTGGTTACCGTTATGTGATGACCTCTCCGATGACAAGTCCAGTTGTTGATTCGAAATCGCAAGTGAATTACATACTTTCCAAGACTACTGACAGTGATGTCAAAATCTTCCCCGTGGCTTGTTTGAGCAAGGGCGCACAAGGCAAGCAGATGAGTGAAATGTTCGACATGTGGAAAAATGGAGCTATAGCTTTTTCTGATGATATGCAACATGTTCCGACCGAGCTTATGGTGAGAAGTCTTGAATATTCAAGAAACTTCAACGGAATGATTATAACATACCCGCTCGACCGTGAAGTCAACCCGAAGGGAATGATGCATGAAGGGAATGCCAGTGTGCAGATGGGTGTAAAAGGACTATCAAATATCAGCGAAGAAATAAGAATTAAAAGAGACCTCGACCTGGTTAGATATACGGGCGGTCGTATACATTTTTCTTTGATCTCTACTGCCGGCGCTGTAAAATTGATAAGACAAGCCAAGAAAGAAGGATTAAATGTGACATGCAGTATTGCTGCTCACCAACTTTCCTTTACAGACAAAGATTTAATGGATTTTGATTCATTACTGAAAGTACTTCCTCCATTCAGAACTCCTTCTGATAGAAGAGAACTAATTGCAGGAATAAAAGATGGAACCATCGACGCAATCTGCAGCGATCACCAACCACTTACCATAGAACAAAAACAATTAGAGTTTGAGTATGCTGATTACGGAATCAGCAGCATTCAATATGCTTTTAGCACATTCTATACTCAAGTGCACGATACTTTATCAATTGAAACTATTATTGATAAATTCACTTCAAGTCCTGCTAAGGTATTGAATCTCGAAGAGTACGGAATTTACCAAGGCTCAGACCATGGCTTGACGCTTATCGACATTAATAGTGAAATAGAAGTAACCAAAGAAGGATGGGAGTCTCAATCATTCAACTCCCCATTCCTTGGCAAAAAATTAAAAGGTCGTATCGTTCAAATCTCTTAAGCTTGACCTTGAGGTCCGCCAAATCCCATAGGTATGGCAACGTCTGGTCCCGACATCTCAGCAATCTTACCATGCTGTGATTCGTACTTGGAAACATTTTCCATCAAAGCTCTCATCAAACGTTTTGCATGCTGAGGTGTAAGAATTACACGCGACTGTACTCGCGCCTTCGGCACTCCTGGCATCACACGAATAAAATCTACTACGAATTCCGCAGGAGAGTGCGTGATTATCGCCAAGTTTGAATATATACCTTGCGCCACTTCATCATTCAACTCAATATTGAGTTGCTGATTTTGGTTTTTATTTTCTTCCATTATTTGTTGAGTATATTAATTAAATCGCTGAGTTTATCTACGGTAAAGGTAGCCGAATTGTTATGTCTTGGCAACCTTATTTCTCCATCCTTAGATAAAATAGTAGCCTGTTGAATTTCAGTATTTGTAAGAAAAACTTGATCCATTCCAAAGGTTCGCGCACCCACAATGTCAGCGTCCCAGTCGTCGCCAATCATTAGTGATTCCTCCACTTTTGCTCCTGTCACTTTTAAAGCATATTCAAAAATTTCTGGATTAGGTTTTCTCTTTCCAACATCTTCACTGTTTATCATTTCAGTGATGTATTGGTTCAAATTTCCAGCATCCATCTTGAACCCTTGCACTTCTTTGAATCCATTCGTGATGATATGAATCTTTACATGGGGATACAGAAAGCTTAAAAGTTCATGTGTTCCTTCAATGAGATGAGGTAATTTAGGACATACATCTAAAAATCGTGTCGCGAAATTTTCCGTTTGCTCTGCGCTCATTTCTATTCCCACTTCGTCAAATGCTTTTTGGAAACGGATAGTACGCAAAACACTTTTCTCAATCTTACCCACCCGATACAAACTCCAAACTTGTTCGTTATGATAATGATAGCTTTTATAAAAAGCTTTGAACGAATCATCATCTTCCAACATACCAAACTCACTGCAAATCTGACGAAGAGCTATTTCAGTATTCTTGTACAAATCCCAAAGTGTACCATCGAGATCAAAGAAAAAATGCTTGTATTTTTTTATCAAAACTAGAAATTTATTAAGCGAAAAATATAGGCCAGCGAAGTTAGAAAAATTGACCACAAGAAGAAACCAAGAATCAGTTTGGGCAAAGCGGACTTATCATGCTTGAAGTATCTCGCGCAGAGCAAACTCGCTACAGGAACGGAGATGAGTCCAGAAATAAGCATCAGTCCCTTTATTCCCAGTCGTGTTTTCAACCGAATGATTGTTCGCCTCATGGGAGTAAATACACGCTTCTTCTGGGCACTTTGTCCTTGCACACTTTTGCTTTTCTGCATGAGAAATTCTCCAAAATGGAAAAACAAAAAAGCTCCAAGAGCCGCGCCAGATGATGTAATGAGAATGATTTCTACAAATGTCCAATACTTATCACCAGGATTAGACATCATTACAAAGGGAACAAAAAGGAACTTAACAATGCTAAGAAACCACCACCACAATACTTTAAAAAGATACGCCATCTTAGTCTTTTGATCCAAAAGCCAAATCGCCTGCATCGCCCAGTCCTGGTACGATATAAGAATGAGCAGTCAATTCACTGTCGATTGCACCTACCCAAATTTCTGTATTCTCTGGCAACTTAGCTTTTACATGAGCCACTCCAGCCGTTGAAGCAATGGCGGAAGCGATTATAATTTTTTTCGGTTCTCCTTTTTGAAGAAGAGCACGATAAACTTTTTCAATACTTGAACCTGTAGCCAACATAGGATCTACAATAATTACAAGTCTGTCGTCCAACGTTGGTGCAGAAATGTAATCCACCTCAATTTCAAAATCTCCGCCCTTGTGATGTCTGCGATAAGCACTCACAAATGCATTATCTGCTTTATCGAAATAATTCAAAAACCCATTATGCATCGGCAATGCAGCACGCATAATGGCACAAAGTACAGGTTGTTCTTTCAATCTTCTTTCATCCGATACTCCCAAAGGAGTTACAACTTCCACATTATCAAAAGTCAATTTTTTCGAGAGTTCATAGGCCATCACCTCGCCTATTCGCTCTAGGTTTCTGCGAAAGCGCATGCGATCTTTTTGAATGACCTCATCGCGAATTTCACTGATGAATTCACTAAAAATTGAAGATTGTAAGGATAGTTCGTGGACCATGATGTAAATGTTGCCTTAAAAATAGAGGAAACGAAATTACATACTTTAGTTAATAGGAAAAATTAACGACTACAATTCTCCGCAATATTTAACCAAGTCTGCAAGACGATTGGAATAACCGAACTCATTATCATACCAACCGACCACTTTTACCATATCACCAATCACGGAAGTCAACTTCGAGTCGAATAAACAACTGTGAGGATTTTGAATCACATCCTTCGATACAATTGGGTCTTCAGTGTATTCCACAAGATTCTGCCATCGCGATGAAGCCGCTTTTCTGAAAGCTTCATTCACTTCTTCAATTGCCAATGGTCGTTTTACATTACACGTAATATCGGTAAGTGAGCCGTCAGGCACCGGCACGCGAATTCCGCAGCCTCCCATCTTATCGTTGAGGTGAGGAAAAATTCTAGTTAAAGCTTTAGCAGCACCAGTCGTTGTCGGCACAATCGATTCTACAGCTGCACGACCTCTTCTCAAATCCTTATGCGGCGCATCTTGCAGGCGCTGATCACCTGTGTAGGAATGGACAGTGGTGATATAACAACTTTCTATTTCACACAGCTCATCCACAAGCTGAATCATGTGAGCAGCACTATTGGTAGTGCAACTTGCATTTGATAAAACTAAATCCGATTTTTCAATTAACTGCTCGTTGATTCCTAAGACAATTGTTTTTATCGAATCGTCTTCGGGTGGAGCACTAAGAATAACGCGCTTGGCGCCACTTTCAAGATGCTTCTTGCATTGATTATAGTTCTTGCAAGTTCCAGTAGATTCTACCAAAACCTCAACCCCTAATTCTCCCCATGGGAAAGCATCTTTTATATTTTGAAAAAAGGGAATAGAATTTTCTCCAATTCGAATGCTATTTCCTTCTACGCTTACATTCTCTTTCCATTTGCCATGTACGCTGTCGTATTTAAACAAATGTGCCATCGTATGAATATCGGCAAGGTCGTGAATTGCAACTACCTCAATATCGTTGCGCAGTAATGCTACTCTTAGAAATGTTCGACCAATACGACCGAAACCGTTGATCGCTACTTTGACTTTCTTCATTTTCAATGAGAACCTCGAATAAAATTACAATTCGAAAATGTGCTTTTCAGCATGATAGGACGATCTAACTAATGGTCCGCTTTCAACATATCGGAAGCCCTTTGCTAATCCCAATTCTTTGTACTCTGCAAATTTCTCTGGAGTAATAAATTCTTTTACAGGAAGGTGCTTTAATGTGGGTTGAAGGTATTGTCCTAAAGTTAAAATATCTACGCCTACAGATCTTAGGTCATCCATCGTCTCTATCACTTCGGCTTCCGATTCTCCCAAACCAAGCATTACGCCGCTCTTAGTGCGCATACCGCCTTGTTTCAAGCGAAGCAATACTTCCAAGCTTCTGTCATACTTTGCCTGAATGCGCACTTCTTTAGTGAGTCTTCTAACAGTTTCCAGATTGTGAGAAACAATTTCTGGAGCCGCATCTATAATGCGCTGTAAATTTTGCCATTTTCCTGCAAAGTCTGGAATGAGGGTTTCCATAGTTGTGCCCGGAGAAATACGGCGAACAGCAGCTACTGTTTCATACCAAATTTCAGCACCGCCATCCATCAAATCATCTCTATCTACAGAAGTAATTACCGCATGCTTCACTTGCATGAGTTGGATCGAACGTGCCACTTTCATTGGCTCCATTGGGTCTGCCGCGTCTGGTCTTCCGGTAGCTACAGCACAAAAGCCGCAGCTTCTCGTGCAGATATTACCCAAGATCATAAACGTCGCAGTTCCTTCTCCCCAACACTCGCCCATGTTTGGGCAACTACCGCTTTCGCAAATCGTATGTAATTTGTATTCGTCAACCAGAGAGCGAACTTTCTTGAAATTTTCGCCTGTTGGTAATTTTACTCTAAGCCACTTTGGTTTTGGGATTCTTCCCGTCGCAGTTGTTTCCACGTCCATCACACTTTGTTATATTTCTTTCCAAAGAAGAAATTGATATATGCCGACAAAAATACTTGATGATTTTTTGCCCTTTCCGTTTGTTCTTCTAAAATTCGTTCCGCCATTATTGGAATTTTTCGAGAGAAAGCATCTAATTGTGCCCCCACCTCGATTCCTTTAAGTCCATCACGATAATTGCTGTACTCCACCAAAAATCCCCACTTCAAAAAAACACCAGGGTAAAACTTCATTTGACCTAGTCCTCTCAGACTTGAAGCCCTTCCATAAATATTATCGATGAAATGCTTCTCAGGATCATACTTCTCTACCTTGATGATATAGTTGTCGTTGATACTCGTTGGAGTATAAAAAATCTCAAGATAAACAGGCTTAGTGAAGCCAAAACTAGGCCCCCCCATCCAATTGGTGCTCAATTGAACGCCATTTCTTCTGAGTTTTTCGGTAAGAATTTTCTTCTTTCCATATCCCGCATGCACCACAAAAAAAGAATTCAATTTACCATAGAAGTAACCCCGAGCATTTGGATCTGCACTGAAACGTTTCACTTCTTTTTCGTGCTTTACAAATTGTAAATCAGCATGAAAAAGGGTGATTTTTGAGACGTTTTCATATTTTCCGTAGGTAAAAAAGCCACCCCAGCCCTGTGTATTGACATTCAACCCACCATAATATTGATTGGAATAAAGAATGGTAGGCTGATCTGGAAATGCGCTCTGGGCCACCATAGACAAGGTCGCTAGCACAAATACAGATGACAGGAGAACTCTCTTCAATGAAATTGCAATTAGATATCAAAACTACAAGAAAAACACACTTTAACCTACTAATGTTTCCTAAAAATCAAGACCCAAGCCATATGGAGGCTATTTTCGCTAAAAAATAGAATTATGCATTCAATGGAAATTAGCTATTTGGGTGATCTTCAGACAGAAAGTACGCACCTCAAAAGTGGCAATAAAGTAATTACAGATGCTCCGGTGGATAATAATGGAAAGGGATCGGCATACTCTCCCACGGATTTGCTTTGTAATGCTCTGGCTTCTTGTATGATTACGCTTATGGGAATTGCCGCGGCATCTCACAATATTCAGTTGGGTAAAATCGATGCCAAAATCACCAAAACTATGGCGTCAAATCCAAGAAGGGTTTCTGAAATAAAAATTGAAATGATCGCTGAAAATAAAAGCTATTCAGAGAAAGAGAAAACTATTTTGGAAAATGCTGCTAATACTTGTCCCGTGGCGAAAAGCATTCACCCAGACATTCATGTAGACTTTAGTATTGTGTGGAGCTAAGTTTACTCTTCTACTTGCTCAACGCGATCGTACGCTGCGCAAGATTCTTTGTGTTTTCTGCAAGAAGCCATTCCAAGAGCAAGTACAGCTACGAATAGTAATAATAGGGCGCGCTTTTTCATATAGAAATATTGGATTTTACAAATATACGAAGTTGAATATTCCGTAGTTTCGTATTTTAAGGTTCACTTATTAACAAGTTCTAAAAAAATCTCATCCTCTTTGCTTGGTTTTAAAGGCATATCCAAATTATTGATAATCATCATTTTCTTGTGCAAAGGTGTAGATTCCTACTCCCAAGACCTTGGAAAGCCATGGCAAGTTGTATGGAGCCACAACAATCAATCCACTTTAACATTTAGTTCAAAAGCTGCTGCTGATTCTGCCATCTATTCAATTCTTCAAACAAAAATAATGGAAGGATACTTCGAAGCGAAGGTGGATACTCAGATCACACAACAAACTATTCAAGCAAATATCGTCTCAGGAACGTTGTACCAGTTGAATTCTATTAACGTCTACAATACTTCCAACGATATTTCAGAAGAAAACAAACTGCGGAAAATACCATTTCAAATCAGCATTCTCCAGAAAAACATCAATAGTTACATCAGTGAATATGAGAATTCTGGATATCCTTTCGTCTCATTTACTTTAGACTCACTCAAGCAGAAAGACACTGCTTTCGACAGTTATTGGTCAATGGCAACAGGACCTTTTATAAAAATTGATTCCATCGTTTTTATCAGTGAGCAGCAACTCCCAGAAAGATATTTAAAGAATTACCTCGGCTTGAGGAAAGGCGATGCTTACAATGAAAGTTTGATTCAAAAAATAAGTTCTCGAATTCAAGAAATACCATTTGTAGACAAAAACGGAAATATTGAAATTGTTTTTAGAAAGGAAGGAGCCCGAATCTACATTCCATTAAAAAAGAAAAAAGCGAACTACTTCAATGCCGTAGTCGGAATTAGACCGAACGACTTGACTGGTAAAGTCAATATTACCGGAGACGTAGAGATCAAATTAAAAAATGTGCTCAATCGCGGCGAAGACATTTTTTTAAATTGGAAAAGACTTCAGGCTGAAACTCAAAGTCTAGACCTTAAAGCGTCTATTCCATACATTTTCAATACTCCAATCGGAATTGAGGGAGACCTCTCTATTTATCGTCGAGACAGCACCTTTTCAACGAATGCAGTTGATGCTGGATTGTTTGTTTTTCCCACCTCTAAGAGCAAAGTCACTGCTTACATCGAAAACAAATCAACAAGCAATTTGGGTGCACTTTCTGCTTTAAACGCGGCACTTGGAATTGGAGTCTCGCGCTCCACATTCTATGGATTAAAATGGAATAGCGCATCTTTTGATTATTTGTACAATCCTCGCAAAGGAGCGTCCTTCACCATAGATGGTACTACCGGAACGCGGTCATTTCAAATCGATCCTGAAGCTGATTTTCAAAATAAAAAGATTTTCCGATTGGCCACAGACGCCCAAGTGTTCATCCCAACCTTTAAGAAACAGGCTGTTCGCATAGGCGCTCAAAGTGCGGTTATCGATGCGTCCGGACTCTTTCTAAATGAGCTTTACCGAATTGGCGGGCTCCGCACCATTCGAGGAATAGACGAGGAATCCATCTTCGCTCAGAAATGGGCTATGACAAGCATCGAGTACCGATTTTTACCAGAAAAAAACACTGCTATCTATGCTTTTTTTGATCAAGCATGGTATAGCGCTTATGTTCCAACTTACAATTATGACAATCCTTCCGCGTTTGGAGTTGGTTTGAATTTCAATACAAAAAATGGTATTTTCACATTCAATTATGCACTGGGGCAACAATTTGACAACCCTATTCTTATTCGAAATGCCAAAATCAGTTTCGGCTTTCAAAACCTTTTTTAATGTTTAGTTTAGAATTAATCATTGGTATTTGCATAGGAGCCTTGCTCACTTTCATTTTTATGAAACTCTATTTCAATGGAGAAATTTTGAAATGGAAACAAGCCACGGAAATTGAAAAAATCAATGCGGAGACGCAAGCTAATCGCTCCAAACTCATCGAAGAAGAGTTGGCGACATTAAGGTTAAAGCATCAACAAGAATTTGAATTACTCGCTTCAAAAATTCTTGAGGAAAAATCAGCTAAAGTACTTTCCACCAACAAAGAGGCGATGGACGCAATCATCAATCCGTTGAAAGAAAAAATTACTTTGTTCGAGCAAAAAATAGACAGAAACTTCATTGAGGAAACCAAAAACAGATCCAGTTTACTTACCGAAATTCAACGACTCAATACACTAAACACAAGACTTGGCGACGAGGCGAACCAGTTGAGCGCGGCATTGAAAGGAAACAATAAAACACAAGGTGATTGGGGTGAAATGCTCCTAGAAACTATACTTGAAAAAAGCGGTTTGACAAATGGCGTCGATTACCTCACTCAATCCAGCTTTTCGAATGATGAAGGAAAACGAAGCAGGCCAGATGTAATAGTAAATTTACCTGACAACAAACATATCATTGTAGATTCTAAAGTCAGTATTTCGAACTACGTCGACTTCACAAACGCAACGGAAAAAAGCGAACGTCAAGAGGCAATTGCTAAACATATTTCAAGCATAAAAGCTCATATCAAATCCCTTTCAGAAAAAAATTATCAAAGCATAAAAGGGCTGGACACTCCTGAATTTGTGCTATTGTTTATCCCAATTGAATCGGCATTTAGTGAAGCCATGAGTCAGGATCCTCAACTCTATAACTATGCTTGGGAACGCAAAATTGTGATGGTCACTCCCACTACACTGTTGGCTACACTTCGCACCATTGCTTCAATATGGCAACAAGAGAAGCGAATGAAAAACGCTGAAGAAATAGCTAACGAGGCAGGGAAATTATATGATAAATTTGTATCGTTTGTGCAGGACATCATAGACATCTCTAAACGACTTAATCAAGCCCAAGACGCTACTAATGATGCTATAAATAAACTTCAAAATGGAAATGGAAATTTGATTTCGAAAGCAGAAAAAATGAGAGAATTAGGTGCTAAAAACTCCAAAAACCTTCCTGGTTCATTTCTGAGCTTATTCGTTCTGTTCGCTATAGTTTTAATGAGCTGCGGAGGAAGCAAACAAACCAAAAGTTCTGCTGAATCAGTTTATTACAACGATGATCTTTCGCTCTTCTACCCGCAAATGGGAGTTTACCATCATTCTAACGACAGCAGCAGTTTAATTTTTTCTATCTCAACCAAAGATCTATTATATAGCAGACCAAAAGGACAAGGCCCATTTCAGTCTAAGGTTGAAGTCAATTTCAAAGTGAAAGAAGTCGGAAATAACGCGATCATTGACAGCAGCACTTTGGTTTTTCATGATGTCTTGAATTATTTTCCCAAAAGTGAATTTCAAAGAGAATTCAAATTCAAATTCCCTGAATCTAAGGGAACTATTGAAGTGACAATAAAGGATTTGCTCAGAGGATTTTCATCTTACAGAATTATTGACATTGATAAATCTACCACAATTGGACATCAAGACTTCAAGGTATATAATGTTCATGCGCAACTAATTGTTCTAAACGATAATTGGGCCCTTGGCGATTCTTTAGTCGTAGTCAGCGAACGTAATTCGAATAAAAAAATCGATATTTTGATTCAGCCGGATGAGGCGAAACTCCCTCCTGCCCCATTCTCAGGATCCAGCCCTGAATTCCCATTGCTAAAGGACTTCACCAATGTAGGACATCTATACTCGGGAGATACTTTATTGGTGTCAACTGCTGGAATTTATAATCTTACATTCAATTCCAATACCGATGCCGGTAAAATGAGTTTTACCTCATTCCAGAAATTTCCAGTAGTAAGAGATATGAATCAGCTTTACCCTCCGCTGCGCTACCTAACTACAAAGGCTGAATTTGAAATGATTTCAAAAGGGAGCTACCCCAAAGAAAAGGTGGATAATTTTTGGTTAGAATGCGGTGGAGACAAGGAAAGGGCGCGGGAGCTCATTGAATCATATTACGAACGTGTGGAAGAAGCCAACAAGTATTTCAGTTCATATACAGAAGGTTGGCGAACCGACAGAGGTATGATACATTTGATCTTCGGTCATCCCACAAAAATCAATGCCCAAACAAATAGCGAAACTTGGATATACGGCGATGAAGATTCTAGCTCATCTTTGCGGTTTGTTTTCAAAAAGACCAAATCACCTTGGTTTGACAACATTTACGTGCTTCAACGCGACCCCATGTTTAAAGCTTATTGGGAAAGAATGGTATCGGCATGGAGAAGCGGGAGAGTGTACACCTACTAAAAGAAGAGACCTTGTATCAAAACAATAAATTTTCAGAAAGGAAAAAACCTACCAATATGATTGTAGGTTTTCGAGCAATTGTAGAAGCGCTAGAGTCGGGCAAAGAGTTCGATAAAGTAATGCTTCAAAAAGGGTTGAAAGGTGAGCTTCAAAATGAAACACGCCGCATTCTCAAAGAATACAATGTTCCTTTTCAACTCGTTCCTCCTGAAAAGCTTGATAGACTCACCAAAGCCAACCACCAAGGAATTATCGGATTTACAACTCCTATTTCATTTCATGACCTAGGAAATTTGATCCAACAAACATTTGAAACGGGCACTACTCCCAAATTTATATATCTCGATCAAGTTTCAGATGTAAGAAACTTTGGAGCTATCTGTAGATCTGCCGAATGTAATGGGTTTCATGGAGTAATCGTTCCAGAAAAAGGCGCTGCTCAAATCAATGAAGATGCTGTTAAAACCTCTGCAGGAGCCTTATTTCACATCCCTGTCGCTCGCACAAAGAGCATCGACGAAACTATTGAACTCTTACAGCAAAGTGGTATTCAGCTCGTTTCATGCACCGAAAAAACGGAGACCTTGTTGTTCGAAGTTGACATGACCAAACCGACCTGTATCATTATGGGTTCAGAAGATGTGGGTATTTCAAATGAGTTTTTGAGAAGAAGCGAAATACTAGCAAAAATCCCCATGGATGGACGCACATCTTCACTCAATGTTTCTGTTGCTGCTGGCATCATTATGTATGAATTAAACAGACAGCGTATATGTCTTGAAAAGTGAGTTTTATCACCTCGAAGAAGTCACTTATACATTATTTCACAGTTTGCACGAATCCTCTTGGAAATTGCCACGTTTTGTCGATATTTGCAAGGAAAGTGCGCTAGTACTTTCTACCTAAACAAATTTTATTATAAACGCTATGCAACTAAAATTGGCCTTAGCGATGGTGTGTGCCACCCTTATGTCCCTATTTGTCAGCACACCATCTTTAGCCCAAACAAGCCATTCTATTGACATTATTTACATCGAGAGTCAACAATTGACACCAGAAATTTATGGTCAACTTGTCAAGCAATTTCAAACGGACAATACGTTCGAAGTTGGTGAAGCATGTGTGCCTGCTCATGTATTTACAGTAAAGATCAAAGACGGTGCAACTGGTGATATCAATTCACTTTTTAATGCATTCAAGTCTAAAGTAAGCAACACATCACTTACTCAAATGAGTCTTCTAAGTGATTTCAATGATGAAAAATTCATGAATCGTTGCTCATCAGCCAGATTGGGCAGATAATCTACCGACTAACAATTTCTTTCTAGAAGAATAAATATGAATATTCAATTACCCATCAGGAAACTACTCAGCTTATTCACGCTTTTGTTAGTTTCTACTTTTTCATTTGCGCAGCAAGTTCCGGGGACACTCACAGTTGATACTGGTATGCCCGTTACGCAAATGGTTCAAAACCTTGTAGGTCCGGGTGTTCAAATCAGCAACGTAGTAGTTACTGCTGCTGATGGATCATACGGTTATTACTACATCAACGGAACAGAAATCGGTGATTCCGAAGGTATCCTACTTTCTACGGGTCGTGCAGTTAATGCTATTGGTCCAAACGATGAGACTGGGTTACCTCAACTTGGTCCGCCTCCTACTTTCACATGTCTAAACTGCGGACAGTACGACAACCAAGCGCCAGGAAGCGCATTGTTGAACGCTGCTCAAGACAGAAATACTTTCGATGCATGTCAAATCGAATTTGATGTTATCCCATCAGGTGACTCGCTTAGATTCAAATACACATTCGCTTCTGAAGAATACAACGAGTGGGTAGGATCTCCTTTCAACGACGTATTCGGTTTCTTCATTACTGGACCTAACGTTGGAACTGATGTAAACATCGCATTGATTCCAAACACCAGCACTGTAGTTGCCATCAACACAGTGAATGCGAATACCAATTCTCAGTATTGGGTAAACAATATGACCCCTCCAGGTCAAGGTTTCCAGTTTGATGGATTTACAATTGACCTTGTAGCAGCTGTTGGTGATTTGATCCCTTGCGAATCATATCACATGACGCTAGTAATTGCCGATGCTAGCGACCGTATTTACGACTCTGCGGTAATGATCAACACTATCGAATCTAACCCAATCATTGTAGCTGCAGCTACTGCAGGCGGACTTGATTATATGATTGAAGGATGTAATGATGGTACTATCACTTTTAGCAGACCAGAAGCGGGCGCTACTCCGCAAACCGTAACTTATTATATCGGTGGAACAGCAACTAACGGTGTTGACTATACACAACTTGGAAATGGAATCCCTGGTGAGCCAATTCAAGTAGTGATTCCTGCCAATCAAACTTCTACATCTATTAATATCGAAGCCTTCGCAGACGAGGTCACTGAAGGCTCCGAATACATAACAATCTATCTAGAAAACCCACTTTGTACTGCGCCCGAATTTGTGGACAGTATCAACTTCTATATTGAAGATGCTCTGACGGTAGATATTCAACCTGATGTTGCAAATATTTGTGCCGGTCAATGTGTAGACTTAATCGTAAATACAGTTACACCTTCAGGTTCAACTCAATCATGGGATCCAACGGATGATCTCTCTGATCCCAATGGTGTTAACGTAACAGCTTGTCCAACAAACACTACAACGTATACATTCACCAACCAAGTTTCAGATTGTATCGCCTCTGATCAAGTAACGGTAAACGTTTCTTATATCAGCCTTGGTTTTGACTCACAACCAATCAACTGTGCTAATGCGTCAACAGGTTCAATAGACCTTACAGTATTGAACGCAAACCCGCCATATACTTATGCGTGGACTGGTCCAAACGGCTACACAAGCGACATTGAGGATCCACAAGACTTACCAGACGGTGAGTTTTGTGTAACAGTTACTGATGCTTCAGGTTGTGTGGCTTCGGGTTGTGTTACCGTTTTTGAATTCAACGTACTAGCCATTACAGATGTAGATATTCTTTTGAATGGCTGCTACCCTATCACTTGTTTTGGTGCATGTGATGGTGCGGTGAACGTGCAGTTCACTGGCGGCGTCGCTCCATACACCTTCGCATGGTTAGATGAAAGCAACAACGTTGTATCAAGCTCTCAAAATGTTACTGGACTTTGCGCTGGAACCTATGTATTCGTATTGCAAGATGCTGCAGGTTGCGAAGTTCAAAACACTGTGGTTATTGAACAGCCACAAGAAATTTTTGTAAACCTAATCGGAACAGTAGATGTACTTTGTGATGGAACTTCAACTGGTTCAATCACAGTAGATGCTTCTGGCGGATGTGCACCATACTTCTATGTATGGGCAGGCTTCCCTGGCAATACATCTCCTGTACTTTCAAATATCCCTAGCGGAGATTACGGCGTAAGTGTTACAGACAACAATGGTTGTGCGAGCGCAAACTCACTGAGCATTACGGTTAACGATCCTATCAACCCACTTCAAGTGGATGTGGATGAGGTTTCTATCTATCCTGGAGGGTACAACACGAGTTGTCCAACATCAAATGATGGATACATCAACGTAACAGCATCGCTAGGTACTACACCTTACACTTTTGAATGGGTGAATAGTGCTGGTCAAGTTGTAGGAAATACTGAAGATATTTCTGGTCTTGGTTGTGGTACATATACATTCACTGCAACCGATGCGAATGGCTGTGAAGTTTCTCAAACCTTTGATATTGATTGTCCTCCAGTAATTCAAATCACTAGCTCAACAGTTCCAAATCCTTGCGGAAACGAACTAGCAGGTTTAGGTGAAATTCATATTTTGACTACCACTGGTGGTCATGGTGGACCATACTCGTATTCATTCAACGGTCCAAGCTGTGCTCCATGCACAGGAATGGATTTAACAGGCTTGAACTCCGGGTTATATGTTTTAACTGTTACTGATGCTCTTGGATGTACGCGAGACTTCAACATCAATGTTGGAACAGAAACCGCCTTCACTGTTGATGCTATCGTTACTGACGCATCATGTGGAACCGAGTGTGATGGCAGCATTAATATTACAGTTAACACTATAGATCCATTCACAGTAGTTTGGAGAGACGAAAACGGCGTTGTTATTTCAAACGACGAAGATTTAACTGGACTTTGTGGTGGCATCTATGAAGCAGAAATTGTTTCAAACGGTTGTCAAGGATTTTTTAGTTACACCATTCTTCAACCTGAACCAATCGTAATCGATGTGGTAAACGTTGTTGATCCATCATGTTTCGGCGTAAACAACGGAAGTATAGATATTGAAGTTTCAGGCGGAACTGGTCCATATATCTATTCATGGACTGCGGCAGGATGTGTTTTCACTCCTACTTCATCTGAAGATATTTCGAACCTATTCGATTGTTGCTACACTGTAACTGTTACAGATGCAACTGGATGTTCTGTATCTCAAGAAATCTGTTTAGAGGCACCACAAGTAATGCAATTATTTGTAAGCACTCCTAGCGATGCTACCGGTGGATTTGATATAACATGTAATGGCGAAAATGACGGTTCAATCAGTGTAACCGTTAATGGTGGCACACCAGATTGTATCGGTTTTGCTCCTGAATGTTACTTCTTCGATTGGGCACAAGATGTTACTCAATACGGAAACCCCGCTAATGCCTCATTCATTACTAACCTACCTGCTGGTTCATACGCAGTAAACGTAACGGATGCAAACGGATGTTTGGCAACAACAACGATTGACCTTACCGAGCCAGATCCAATCACTGCAAACGAAATCATCACCGATATTTCTTGCAATGGAAATACAGATGGTATGATTGAAATTAATGTAACTGGAGGTTCAGGGGTTTATGTAAACTACTTATGGGAACCAGAAGTTGAACTTGATGAAAATGGAAATGCTATCAACTTGGATCCAGGCTGCTACGATTTAACAGTGACAGACAGTTATGATTGCGTTGCTACATTCACTTTCTGCATCAATGAACCAGATGAACTTACAGCAGATGTTCAAGCTATTTCACCTACGCCTTGTGCTGGTGTTTGCGACGGATCAATTAATGTTTCTCCAATTGGTGGAACTGCACCATACAACGTGACAATTACAGACGGAATCACTACATACAACAGTGCCTTCCTTACTGATCTTATGCGATGGTACTTATTCTATTTCTATTATAGATGACAACGGTTGTGTCTATAATACAGAAGTTACCCTTGAGAGTCCAGACACATACGATGTTGAAGTTGTAGCTCCTCAAATCAATCCTAGTCAAATTTATACTTTGAACTGTTTGAACGATTGCGATGGAGTTTTACAAGCTGTTGTAACTGGAGGCCAAGAACCTTTCACATATACTTGGTATGATGAATTGAATAACGTAGTAGGCAACGAAATCCAAGCTACCAACCTTTGTGCTGGTCTTTACAGCGTTCAAGTTGTGGATGGTACAGGTTGTATCGTAACTGCATTCTACGATGTAACAGAACCTTCAGAGGAGTTGATCATTACATCTCAAGTTTCAGTTTATCAAATGGGATATAACATCTCTTGCTTCGGTGCTTGCGATGGTGCCATTGACCTAACGGTAACAGGTGGTGTTCCAGATTACACTTTCCTTTGGAATGATGGAAACTTGCTTGATCCAAATGAAGATCAAGTTGACCTATGTGCGATGTTCTACAACGTTCTTGTAACTGACGCGAATGGCTGTGAACAACTACTTTCTTTCGATCTTACTGAACCTTCTCCAATTGTGGTGAATGAAACAGTATCGACTTTTGATGGTGGTGCTAATGTTTCTTGTCATGATGCATGCGATGGCACAATTGATCTTGAAATTCTTGGTGGCGAACCAGGATATACAGTTGATTGGACGACTCTAGGCACAACAGGCACGAGCCTTACTGATCTTTGTCCTGGAGACTACCCTTATGTAGTAACTGATGCTATCGGTTGTACTTACGAAGGTTCTGTCACAATTGTAGCACCTGTTGAACTTACAGGAACTATTGATGCGACCTTTGACTGTTTGGCAGGAACAAACACACTTTGTGTTACTGCGAATGGTGGTTCTGGCACATATAGCTATAGCTGGAATACTGGTGAAATCACAGATTGCATCGAAGTTTCAGACAGCAACGAGTACTGCGTTACTATCACGGATTCTAATGGATGTGAAGCTATTGTATGTATCACACCTACTACTCCAGATCCAATCGAAATTACTCCTGCATCTTCAAACACTACTTGTGGACTTTGTAATGGAACCATTTCATTAGGCATCACAGGTGGTTCTGGTGGATACACTATCGTGTGGACCGGAGTTGGTGTTGTTCAAGGAGCTGCTACTCAAACCGATCTATGTGCAGGATTATATGTAGCTCAAGTAACCGATGCTTCTAACTGTACAGAAACAGTTGAAATCATCATTGAAGATAGTGTTCAACCAACAGTTAATGCTGCGGTTTCAAATGTATCATGTAATGGTTCTGCTAACGGTAGCATCATCGTTGATATCACAAATGCAACAGGTAACATTACATCAGGTTGGGAATTCGGAGGTGAAGTAATTTCAACTGATCTTTCACTTAGCGATATCGGACCGGGCACATACACATTTGCTTGGACAGATGGAGCTGGTTGTTTCGGTGCAGAACAATTTACCATTACCGAACCAGAAGCTATCTCGGTTGAAGTTGACTTGTCACTTTACGAAGAAGGATTTAATGTGAGCGACTTTGGTGCTTCAGATGGTGCTATCGACATCACGGTATCAGGTGGAACTCCAGATTACATTTTTGATTGGAGTCATATTGAAACAACACCAGAACCTGAGGATGTAGCTAATCTTCCTGGTGGCGATTACCTATTGACCATCACTGATGCTAACGGATGTTCTTTAGATACTTTGATTACGCTTACCGAACCTGATGAACTTAAATGGCCAACAGGTATCACTCCAAACAATGACAACTTCAATGATGTGTATGTCATTCAAGGAATTGAGAAGTATCGTAAAAATGAATTCAAAGTATTCAATAGATGGGGTAACCTCGTTTACGAGAAATCAAACTATGACCAAGACTGGCACGGACAAAACTCCGATGGTGAAGAATTACCAAACGGAACTTACTTCGTGATATTCACAAGTGGAAAAGTTTCATTCAATACTTACGTAGACTTAAGAAGATAATAGAATGAAAACGATTTCTCTTACAACACGCAATAACATGAAAAAGATATTTGCCCTCCTCATAGCACTAGCCACCTTAGGTGTTGCCAATGCACAGCAGGAAATCATGATTAGCCAATACATGTTCAATGGGTTGGTGCTTAATCCTGCTTATGCTGGTTCTCATCCTTACGTGAGCTCAAGCATTTTGCACAGAAGCCAATGGTTGAAATTTGATGGTGCTCCAACAACACAAACATTCGCTATCGATGCACCTTTTGCAAACCGCAGAATGGGTATCGGTCTCACCTTTGCTAACGATGCAATCGGTGTTACTAAGCAGCAAGAAATTGCACTTAACCTCGCAGCGAAAGTGAGCACTGGAAGAGGTAGACTCGCCTTCGGCCTTCGCCTTGGTGGAGCCTTCTACTCTGCAACGCTTAGCGACTTGACAGTGTTCGATGCCAACGATCCAGTCTATAATAATAACATCAGCAGCAAATTCATCCCTAAAGTGGGTGCTGGTATTTATTACTATGAAAGAAATTGGTTCGCTGGAATTTCAATGCCTGTTTTGTATGCTGCTGATAATGCCATCAAACCAGAAGTAACTATAAATGATCAGTTCTTCAAAACGCACACCTACTTCAACGTGGGATACGTTTTCGAACCATCAAGCATCATTGCAGTTAAACCTAGTGTGCTTGTGAAATACCAAGGTCAAGCTCCAACAGAAGTGGACATCAACTGTAATGTTATGTTCTTCCGCAAGTTTTGGCTTGGTGCAGGTTATAGAACTGGAGATGCAGTCATCTTTATGGCGGAGTACAACATTACAGACATGTTGCGCTTAGGATATGCTTACGATTGGACAACAACTGATATCGGAAACTACAGCAATGGTTCTCATGAAATCATGCTCGGCCTAGACTTCGGTAAAGACGTAAAACTCAAAGTAAGATCACCACGATACTTCTAATGCTAAGCAACAACGAAAAGACTACAATTATGAAATTATTCAGATTATCCATAGTAGCTCTCACAGGAAGCATTCTTCTAAGCAGTTGTGCTGGCTTATACATGAAGAGTGGTAAAACTGCCTATGAAGAACTAAAATATCAGGAAGCTATTAAATACCTCGAAAAAGGACTTTCTAAAAAAGAAGACAACGAAGGTAGAATCATGCTAGCTGAGAGTTATTTGAAAGTAAATGACTATCAGAATGCGAGCAACAATTATTCTAAGGCCGCTCTTTCTCCAGCATTCAATGATGAAGATAGATTACACCAAGGAATGGCGTTGATGTCAGTAGGACAATACAGCGATGCCCGCAGTATTTTCGAAGGAATCATCAGTCGCGACGCTTCAAACACAGAAGCTCAAGCACTACTTCAAAGCTGTAAAAAGCTAGATGAAATGAGAGAAGACTCTTTGATGTATCAAATTTCATTGGTCAACATTCCGAGCAATGATCCAGTTTACTCGGCTGTGAAATTCAAGGATGGACTCATTTTCACTTCAGCTGCGACAAAAGGAGATAAAGATCCGTACACCAACAAGGCCTTCACTGATCTTTATTTTACGAAGAAAGAAAATGGAAATTGGTCTACTCCTGTTGAAGTTGCCAATGTAAATAGCAAGCACCACGATGCGGTAGCTGCTATATCTCCAAACGGTCAATTGATGCTCTTTACAAGAAGCTTCCAATTGAAAAATGCGTTGAGCGGAAATGACAAAAATGAAAGTCCTACTCAACTTTATCAAAGCAGATTGGTAGATGGCGAATGGACCAAACCTGAAATCATTCCTTTCTGTGACGTGAAGTATATGTATGCTCACCCAACGTTTTCTGCAGATGGTTCGACCATCTATTTCTCAAGCGATATGCCTGGTGGAAAAGGAGGAATGGACTTGTACCAATCAAAATTCGCTGAGGGTTCATGGGGCTTGCCTACTAACTTAGGAAGCGACATCAACACAAAAGGCGATGAACTATTCCCTTCTGTTAGAGATGCAAACACACTATACTTCAGCAGCGATGCACACAATAGTTTAGGTGGACTTGATATTTTGAAAACAAGCTTCATCAATGGTGCTTGGAGTATTCCTCAACACTTATCTTATCCTATCAACACAGGTGGCGACGACTTTAGCATTGTTTACAATGAAGATGGTAAAAGCGGATACCTATCTAGCGACAGATCAGGAATGGATAAGGTGTACGCATTTGAAATACTTGACCCGAAAATCACTATTGAAGGACTTGTGACGAACAAAGAATCAATGTTGCCGCTTACTGGTGCCAAAATCGTATTGAAAAATCTAACAGATGGAACAGAGCAAACCTACTTTGCTGACGCTGAAGGTAAATTCAATATCGACCTAGAGCCTGGTAAAGATTATAAAATGACGGTGGAAAAAGATGGCTACTTCTCCGACTCTGAAGACATCTCAACGAAAGGCATTACTTCTAATAAAACAATCAAGAAGATTGTAGAAATGCCTGAAGTTGTTGTAACAGATCCTACAGCTAACAACGGTGGTAACAATGGTAATAACGGCAGCAATGGAAATAATGGAACAAATGGACGTGAAGGAGTATACACCGTTCCAAATATCTATTGGGATTACAACAAGTGGAACATCAGAGAAGATGCAAAACCATATTTGGAATCACTTGTAAAATTATTCCGCGACAACCAAAATTTGAAGTTCGAAATTCAGAGTCACTGCGATAGCCGAGGCAGCTTCGAATACAACGACGACTTATCTCAAAAAAGAGCAAAAGCAGTTGTTGATTATTTGATCTCAAGAGGTGTTCCAAGAGCTAACATGATTAGCAAAGGATATGGTGAAAGACAACTTCTAAACGAATGTGCTGACGACGTGCCTTGCACCGAAGAAAAGCACCAGGAAAACAGAAGAACTGAATTTATCGTTACTGATAAAAAGAAATAATTTAGATAGCTATAAAAAAAGCGTCCCGAGATTTCCTCGGGACGCTTTTTTTTGAAGTAATATTTTTAAAGTTAGAATTTAAAACCAATTCCAACATTCGTAGCAATCATGTTATTTTGAATTCTAACAGGGTCAACCAATTGTGGATTATAAAACCAATACGTCTCATTCATCGTTTGCACCATAACAGCTAAATCAGCAAAAAAACTTCCCTTTCTATATCCGAATCCACCGGTATATGTAATTACAGGATCATCATTCGAGGTGCCTTTCACAAATGGACTGGTTTGATAAACCGCTCCCATTCTTGCTCTCCAAACATCTAAAAATCTTAATTCCATTCCCATCTTCACTTTGTGCGCTCCACGATAAATAGCATCAATGGTCGCATTTTCCCTGTCGTAGGAATAATCTGAACTCAAACCTTTACTATTCATTCTTATCTTACTAAAATCAGTGTATTCATAATCGGCAGATACTACTCCTGATTTGCCCAAAATAAACGCAACACTCAATGTAGTTTTCGCGGGAACACGCACATTGTAATTACTTTTCAGCTCAGGCGAACTTTCATTATATGAACTTCCATCTTTAAAGAGTGAACGAATTTGAGTACTGTATGAATCCTCAAGTGAAAGATTTGTGCGAGATTGATAAGAAGCTCCCACTTTCAGCCATTTGCCCACATTATAAATTCCTCCCAATCTGATGTTTACACCATTACCATAGGTAACAAGATTTTCACTAAATGTATAATTTGAAATATAGGTGCTGTTTGGAAATTTCTCAGAATACGCGCCGGTTTCCTTAAAATAAATGGATTGAATGCCAATAGTCATTCCGATACTAAACAAGTCATCATAAGTAACAGCTCCACCAAATGTGGTTTCTATGCTCCTACCTAATCGATCAATGATCTTTCTCTGAATAGTTTGATCGGCAAAATCAGCGGGAATGTAGGTGTGCTGAATCGTGTCGTAAGGATCAATCAAATACGCGTTGTATGCTAAACCTGCACCAAAAGGGTATGTATCGTATAAATCAGCTTGCGGAACACCATTAGCTTGCGACGCAAAAACATCCATCAACGTATAAGTGTTGGAAGTACCGTTTGCGCTAAAGGATTGATTGTAGTTATTGAGCAGACCAACACCAATTCCTATTGAACTCCTGATTTTTGAATTGGTCTCACTTTCCTTCGAACTCACAAATCCCAAATGGGATAGATAAGTTTTGAAAGCCTCATCACTATTGGAATTTCCTTGAAATGATGTGTTGCTCATTCGATCGTTGAAATTCAGGCCGAATTCTAAAGAACTTCTTCTGTATACTCCTAATCCTGCAGGGTTATTCCAAAAAGAACTTACATCTGCTCCTAGAGCTCCGAAGGCTCCCCCCATTCCAAGTGATCTCGTAGTGCCCGGAGTACCCATAAATGAATAGCGTAAAGCATCCACTTCATTTTGCCCGAAAGAGGTCAAGGCAATACCTGTCAGAGCAAAGGCTCCAATGATTGTTTTACTAATATTTTTCATTGTTGATAGGTATTAAATTAACGTCTTCCTCCACCACCGCTTCTACTTGGTGCAGATCCTCCACCACTGCCTCTGCTTGGTGAAGAACCACCGCTTCCTCTACTTGGAGAAGTCCCACCGTTTCTACTCGGAGAAGAACCGCCGTTACCTCTATTGATATTTCCACCTCCACGAGAAGGATTCACATTTGGTGAGGAATTACCGCCTCTACTTCCTCTGTCCACATTTGGATTTTCAGAAGGTCGATTATTACCCGAATCTCTATTCGGTTTCGTTGAATTGTTACCTGAATTATGATCTGATCCGCCAGCAGTTCCATTTCCTCCAGTCTTCCCTCCGCTCGGAGCTCCATTCACAGACGAAGTATTGTCACCTGGACGTGTTGGGTTTGTTGCAGGAACTGCATCAGTTTTGCGATGTGTGTTAAGGGTTCCGTTCGTATAGCTGCTATTGAAATTTGAATTGACACCGAAGGAAGGTCGATGTCCAAAAACTATAGATGATCCTGAATCATGCCCTGTATAGTAGTAATTTCCATATCCCCCCCATCCAGGTTGATTCCAAATCACATTATATGGACTGTAAGGACTGAAGCCATAATTCGCGTAATACATTCCCGCCCCCATATAGTAATTGTTGTAATAGAAGTTTGGTCTCCAAGAACCCCATCCACAACCCCAATAACCATAATTGTTTGAAATCCACGGATCCATATATCCAAAATACCAACTATTATAATAAGGACTATTCCAAGTGGTCCAAGCAGAAGAGTATCCATATCCAATTCTCCAACCACCGATATATGGATCAAATACAAATCGAGCATATCGATTGCTTATTCCATTTCCGTATGAATCGTTATTTTGAATTACATCGCCATAATAATTGTTAACCGTTCCACCATCGCTATTTCCACCAGAGTAATAATCCTCTTCTGATGTATTATTGTTAACACTATTTTGCGAATCCGCTTGCGCAGAAGAAGAGTTCGATGCTTCAGTTATGAAGTGCTCGCCCTTTCGATAATAGACCTCATCATCTTCATACTTGGTACTTCCAGTCATGTTTTGAGATGTATTACATCCCACTGTGAGTGCAACAGTGATTACCCCTAGGTAGAATAAACGGAAACGTGTCATGGCATGATATTTTTTAGTGGATGAAAGCGATTATATCAAAAGTAAGCAAAAATTTTTATCCTACTTTTGCGCCTGATTTAGTTCAATAATCATACCGAAAAAATGGCGGAAAAGCTTACACCACGCGCTTCGGATTATTCGAAGTGGTACAACGAATTGGTCGTAATGGCCGACCTGGCGCAGCATAGCGAGGTCAAAGGCTGTATGGTAATCAAACCATATGGCTATGCAATCTGGGAAAAAATGAAGGACGTCCTTGATGCTAAGTTCAAGGAAACCGGTCACCAGAATGCCTACTTCCCACTATTCATCCCGAAATCATACCTAAGTAAAGAAGCTGCACACGTTGAAGGTTTTGCCAAAGAGTGTGCCGTAGTAACACATTACCGTTTGAAAACGGAAAATGGCGCAGTAGTAGTTGACCCTGAAGCAAAACTGGATGAAGAATTGATCGTGCGTCCTACTTCTGAAACCATTATTTGGAATACATATAAAGGATGGATTCAAAGCTATCGCGATCTTCCTATCCTCATCAATCAGTGGGCAAACGTAGTGCGTTGGGAAATGAGAACCAGACTATTCTTGCGTACTGCCGAGTTCCTTTGGCAAGAAGGACACACTGCACATGCTACATCACAAGAAGCCATTCAAGAAACCGAGCAAATGCTCGACGTATATGCCGACTTCGCTGAAAAGTGGATGGCAATGCCAGTTATAAAAGGTCGAAAAACCGTGAATGAACGTTTTGCTGGAGCAGTTGATACTCTTTGTATTGAGGCTATGATGCAGGATGGAAAAGCACTTCAAGCAGGTACATCTCACTTCCTAGGTCAAAATTTCGCGAAGGCATTCGACGTGAAGTTTGCAAGCAAAGAAGGAGTAAACGATTATGTTTGGGCAACTTCTTGGGGTGTTTCAACGCGTTTGATGGGCGCCCTTATCATGACCCATAGCGATGATAAAGGTCTACGTCTTCCTCCTCGTCTTGCTCCAATCCACGTAGTGATTGTACCAATTTATAAGGGTGAAGATCAATTAGCACAAATTCATGAGAAAGTAAAACCATTGATGACAGATTTAAAAGCCATGGGTATTACAGTGAAATTTGATGACGATGATACGAAACGATCAGGTTGGAAATTCGCAGAATATGAATTGAAAGGTGTTCCAGTGAGATTGGCCATTGGTCCAAAAGACATGGAAAATGGAACGCTAGAAGCTGCTCGTCGCGATACAGGTGAAAAATCTGTAATCGCAATGGATGGTGCTGCATCAACCATTCAGCGCTTGCTCGATGAAATTCAAGACAACCTGTTCAATGAGGCTTTCAATCACCGAGCCACTCACACCACAAAAGTGGATTCATACGATGAATTCAAAAAGATTTTGGATGAAAAAGGTGGATTCGTTTTAGCACATTGGGATGGAACTCCTGAAACCGAAGAACGCATCAAGAATGAAACAAAAGCGACCATCAGGTGTATTCCTTTAGACAACCCTGCAGAGGAGGGTGTTTGTATGGTAACTGGCAAGCCAAGTAAGGAAAGAGTCGTATTTGCAAGAGCTTATTAACATTGAAAATATGCAAGAACCACAAGAACTGATTGATCGTCTTATCAAAGAAAAGAGCATCTTAAAACAAGATGTATTTTCGAGTACAGTGGAAACATTTCAAGACTTAAAGGAAGTTTTGAAAGAAGTGATTGATGAGACCAATCAGCGCTTTGGTGATGCCGATGGTCGTATTGAGATATACTATCGCGACAGGGGCGACTTTCAGGCTGAAATCAAGATTGCTGGAGATATTATCATCTTTCAAATGCACTCCAACGTATTTCAGTTCGACAATGAGCACCCGCTTTGGAAAAGTGGATACTTGAAAGATCATCCAGAAAATTCATATATCGGGATGATAAGCATCTACAATTTCCTTGCGGATAGTTTTAGGTATCAGCGTCAAATGGACATCGGGTATATGATTGGGAGAATCTTTGTAAACAAAGACCGCCATTTCATGCTCCAAGGTAAAAATCAGCTCGGCATTATGTTTAATGACTTTATCAATTCAAAATTGGATAAGGAAAACCTTAAAAAGCTGATTCAAACTACGATTATTTACACGTTGAATTTTGATTTATTAATTCCACCGTATGAGCACACTCAGGCGGTTACTGTAGATCAAATCCAGACCATTAGCAATAGCCAAACCTTGGCTACGGGCAAGCGTTTGGGATTTCAGTTTGGTTTGGACGAGAAGGCAGATTAATTTTTTTTTTAAAAAAAAGTTGACTTGAATTAAATCCTGAGTATATTTGCACCCGCTTTACAGCACGGCCCGTTCGTCTAGGGGTTAGGACACAAGATTTTCATTCTTGGAACAGGGGTTCGATTCCCCTACGGGCTACTTCGAAAGGTCTCCATTGGAGACCTTTTTTGCTTTCTATACTTTTCAAATCACCACTAACCTCTTCGTTTGGCCTTCTACTTTCAAAAAGTAAATACCAGCAGGTAGATCGGAAATATCAATGATCGTTTTCTCACCGCTAGAAAGCGTCTGTTTTACGAGTTGACCTGTTAGGTTGTAAATAGCAATAGGAACGTTAATCAACATGTTTGGCGAATCAAGCAATAATTTTCCCGATGTGGGATTGGGATAAATGTCAAAGTCAATATTAGATTGAACAACATCAACGTTGGTGATTGTTGATCCTGCATAAAAATCTGCTATTTCTTGATCGGAAAGCGCTCGCGACCAAAAAGCAACTTCATCTAGATATCCTGCGAGATGGTAATTGGAATTGGCTACCTGCGCAGTTTTATGATTCGTCCCAATATGAATGGGCCTTGAAGCATTCGTTCCAATGTTCGATACAGACGGGGTCGCAAAACATGACTGATTAACTAAAACACCGTTCCTATAAAAGCTAACATCTCCAATCGAATTACCGTTTAAAACGAAGGCGAAATGCACCCAATTTTCAAAATCATCTTCTGAAAACGGATACATGATATAATCAGCACCACTATTAAATGTCAAAGAAGTGCACTGAATTTGATCAATGAAAATTGAAAATTCAGTACCTCCCGCTCCTTCAAAATCGGAACCGTATGAAAATATATACTCTAATACTTGGGTTTCTAGACTTGTTTTAATCGAATCAATGCGCAACCAAAAGGACACTGTTCTCTCGGCAGCTCCTGAGGGGCCCGTATATTCACACGAAATATGTTGACTCACTCCATCAAAACTATAGGCATGATTTACGTTTCCAAATCTATCGTTGCAAGCCTCGGCGCCAACTATTGATCCGTGATTTTGATTTTCACTGAAGTCGTTGGCATTTCCATCCAAAGGCCAATATCCTATGAGTTGATCTTGTGAAACGTAGTCTGGTATTTCTTGACTAAAAGTGTTAGAAATTAAAATGAAAAAGAACAGATTTAGGAGGAGTGTTTTTTGAATCATGGAAGTGCTATTTAGAGAAAATTTCAAATTCTAGTGCATCATGTAAGTCGCAGATGGTCTCCCCCACAAAGCTCATCCCTACTTTTTCTATCACTCTAATCGAAGCTTTATTCTCTTTCATTGCACGAGCTATAATCCGTTTCAATTGCAATGTTTCAAACCCATATTTGAGACACGCTTGAGCCGCTTCTGTGGCGTATCCTTCACCCCAATATGCTTTCTTCAAGCGATACCCCAAGTCCACAGTTTCTTGCTCCGGTCGATACTTGAGTCCGCACCATCCTAGAAAAGCGTGATCCGTTTTTCGAATTACCGCCCATCTGCCCATTCCATGCAACTCATATTGATTGTAATTTTCGATAAAAACTCGCGCCGCATCTACCGAAGCGAAAGGTTGATCACCAGTGTACTTCAGGACTTCTAAATCTTGATTTAATTCAAAAAAATCCTGCGCATCCTTCAGTTCAAAAGGACGGAACATTAATCTTTCCGAATCAAATAAAGTGTGTTGCATAGTGGAAATGAAGCGCTCAGCGGGCTATACATTCCAAACCAAACCAAGCGTGTTTGTAAATGTAGACTTTATTATGCCCACCGGTGGCCTAGAATCGTAGAAATGTGTGAGCTCCACTCGAAATGCCCAATGCTTGTTGACCAACATTGAAAAAGCATGCTGACCCGCCAACCGATAATCGTTGAGTCGATTGAGCAGTGGTTGAAAATAGCTCGTACTCGTGATTGCCCATTTTTCGGGAACTTTATATGTCCATGAAAAATAAAAACTTGATCGACCGTATAATACTGAACGATCCCCGTGATTCACTTTTTCGTATTCCAACATTACAGCTGACCCGAGGTAGTACCATTGATTTTCTCTTTCTGCGAGTTTATATCTCAATCCTACTCCGAGCAAATTGCGCCTGTCCAGGCCAAGTAGCTTATTATATTGCATCTGTGTGAATGCCTCGCCCTTAACCCATGGTAGTAACTCGCGATTGAAGCGGGCGTGAAAAAGACTCATGTTATTGAATTGCGCCTTTTGAGCTACCGAGAACCCCGATTCAGCCAAGAACAACCACGTATCGATACTATCCTTTTTATAAATGGCAGCCCTGGATGCGGCAGATAAGAAAAGGCTTTGATATTTCTGTGAAGTAAAATTCGCTGTCACTGTGCCTGCCCAGCCCGCAGAGTCCAAGTTGACCCTAGACTGCTCAATGTTAACTACTTGTGAATAAATAATTACGGGAGCTAAAATCAGCAATGCGCCCAACAAAACACCTCTCATACTAGCGCAAAACTAATTGTTAAATTGATTTTTTACCACTAAAGTCTTGAAATTGAATAAAAAAAAGGCTACATTTCTTTCGTCAAAGTTCTTTCATTATTCACCCTTTAAAAAATTTACTCCAATGGTTAACGTCCAACTCAAAATCGTCGAAGAGGGTTTGAAGCATCCTCTAGCGGAGTTACAGCGCGAGCTAACTCATCATCTTTTCGAAGACGACATTATTGTGAGAAATAATGCCGACCTAACCTTGAAAATTAAATTTACCCGAGATGGCGATCAGGACTGGGTCCTACTCCAGCTCAGGGAAACCGAATCGAAAGCAAAACTAGGAGAGAAAATCATCCATTACATTGACAGTCACTGGATTAAAGATGTAGTTTCTGAAGCACATGCACTGCTTGCGCCTATCGCAATGGTGTCATAAACAATTGATTGTAAAGAAAGTCTTGAAAAAAGAACTCCCAAACATTGGGAGTTCTTTTACTTTCGTTTTGGTGATTGCTTTCCCTATGTAACCTTGGGTTATTTGTTTCGTTAAAAGAATTTGCGAAATGAAGAAAAATGCAATCCACCCCACCACTATTACCCTACATGCCCGCTAATACCGAAGGCTCGCAGCAGCTACATACTCTCTCTCAGCTCTTCATGCGATACAAGTCGCATGACAGCGCATTCTGCTACAGAGGGGCATTTTCAGAACAATTTACTGGAACCATTATCGATATTTCGGAAGGTGCTACTTTCCGATCTGAATCGAACGTGAATAGAAAAGTATCCTTTCTATTGGTAGAGTGTTTCCAAAACATCATCAAGCATGGCGAAAATCTCACCGATTTAGATGCTCACCTTGACGATGGCATTTTTACTTTTCAAATGAATTATGAAGGGTTTACTATAAACTCTATCAATCATATCCTGCACAACGAGATTGATCAACTAAAAACGTTGGTGGATCAAGTGAATTCGCTTGACTCTAAAGAACTAAAAAAGCTTTATCTCGAACAACTCAACAACAACACCATTTCTGACAAAGGTGGCGCTGGTTTGGGATTAATAGAATTAGCGCGAAGAAGCGGTCAAAAGTTGATATATGAATTCGAAGAATTTAAGCCGCCTCTAGCCAAGTTCCACCAACAAGTGACCTTGAAGCAAAACGAATCAATTGAGCAAGCTGAGTTGATTCAAAATAAAATTGATGAAACAAAGGAGTTGCACAAAGCATTGACTGCTACAGAAGCATTCCTTTTTTATAAAGGTGATTTTTCTCAAAAATCCATCCTCCCTCTTCTTGATATCGTGCAGCAAAATGTAAGTGGCGGAAGCACACTAACTAGCGCAACACGCAAAGTGGCGCACATCTTGATTGAGCTGTTGCAAAACATTTCAAAACATGGTCAGCCAGATGAAAAAGACCGCAAAGAAGGTATTTTCATAATAGGGAAAGGAAAAGATTATATGTATATACAATGTGGAAATGAAGTTTCTGAAGATGAGAAAAAGGTTCTAGAACAAAATCTTAACTACCTAACTTCGCTTTCTACTCAAGAAATAGCTGAACTTCATAAAAATGCTATTCGTGCAAGTATTAAATTTGAAAACAAAAACAAATCTGGACTTGGACTAATTGAAATTATTAAGGCGGCTAAGAAAGGTGTTTTGTATAATTTTGAACCAAGAGAAAACGGAAAGTATTTATACGCCATTAGTGTAAAATTCTAAAGGCTACGAGCTACAGTTTTATGTCAGAAATTAAGATTCTTCATATTCAATCTACCGACGATACTCCTGAAGTATCGTTCAACATTGAATCGGGTGAATTCCTTATTAAAGGGAAATCATTACCGGAGAATGCTTACAATTTCTATTGCCCAATACTAGATTTCATCAAAACAAATCGTCTTACTAAGGGCATTCGCAACATTTTCACTGTTCAATTGGATTACTTTAATTCTTCGTCTGGAAGATTCCTATTTGAGCTTTTCACCATTCTAGAAAATTCAGAATATTCAAAAGAAGCACTAACCGTAAAATGGGTGGTAGAATCTGATGATGAATTGATGATGGAAAAAGGAGAAGAGCTCCAAAGTATGTTGAACTTGAACTTTGAAATAGAATCCATCTGATTCTATTTTTTTTACCAAAAAATTACTTTAGAATTTTAATCCGATGAGCAACATGTCATCGGTTTGATCATATTGACCTCTCCATTGACCGAGCACTTCTTCGCAGTACTCGTTGGCTAAATCGAAGCCTGGAAGTGCGTTCAATTGACTCAAGAAGTTTTTAAAATTGGACTTATTAAACTTCTTATAGTGGCTTCCGCCTAGCTGATCCACGATACCATCGCTACACATAAACAAGCTATCTCCTGGCTCGATATGTAGTACTTCAGTGGTAAAAAGATTATCTGTTTTATCAAATTGTCTTTCAAACATCAACCCGCCAATACTGATCGGTTTGGATTTAATCTCTACCAACTCATCATCTTTTATAAGGAAGAGTCCATGATTGGCTCCAGCAAATTGAATTTCTCCAGAACCAAGATCAATTGCGCAAAGTCCTATATCCAATCCATCTTGGGCATTCTGTGGTTCCTTTTCCTGATTTAGAATCGATATGATTTCGAAGTGTAGTTTCTTCAAAATTTCGCCTGGGTCACGCAATTTATATTCGTCAACTGTTCGGTTCAATTTGGAATTGGCAATCAGCGACATGAATGCTCCAGGCACGCCATGCCCTGTGCAGTCGATCGCAGCTATGTAGAGCTTGCCATCAATAAAACGGTACCAATAAAAATCACCGCTAACAATATCTTTTGGTTTGAAATAAACAAATGAGTTGGGAACTTTATCTTTTAGTAAATCTTTAGACGGCAGAATACTATTTTGAATTCGCTTCGCATAGTTGATTGAGCTGATGATTTTGTGACGCTGAATCTTGATTTCATTGTTCTGCAATTTCAAAAGAGAACTCAACTTTTTCTTTCGAGTATAGTTGTAGACGTAAACTCCAAGGATAATAATCACTGCAGCCAACACAATGAATATGATTTTAAACAACGAGTTTTTTTGACTCACGATTTGCTCCAGCTTTGCTTTATCCGCCTCACGTTTCTCTGTTTCGTATTTCATATTCAATTCTGAAATACGATTGAAGTTGTTCAAGGTGTTTAGTGAGTCCTTTACTTGAGTATATTCTTGCATAAACTCGTAAGCTTTTTGGTACTGTCCGAGTTCGCTGTACAGTTCACCTTTCAGTTCAAGCAAGTTTAACATCAGCTCACTGAAGTCGTTTTTGATAATAATTCTTTCTGCACTTTCCAATTCAATTTTCGCCGCAATGAAATCTCGTTGTTTGATACGCACATCCGCCATTCTCATGGTAACGCTCGCCAAGAAAAACTCATCACCTTCTTTAATGGATATATTCGCAGATCTTTCGAGACATATGATAGCAGAATCTAATTTATTGTCTACGATGTACAATTCCGATTTAATAAAACAAGGATCGATGCTGGTGGAAGACAACTTGCTGAACTTTTCTAGTTCTTTCACCGATGCCCGCACCTTTTCGTAGTTTTTTAATTCCAAATACGAAGCAGCAATATTGAAAATATTCGAAGCGGCCTCGTCAATCAGATTGAGGTCAATATTGGTCTGAAAAGCCTCTTCGTATATTTTGATGGCTTGCTGATGTTCCCCGAGGGCGGTGTAAACAATGGCAATATTATTTGCTGCTTTTACAGCGCCGCTGTTATCACCTATTTCCTTATAAACTCGTTGAGATTTTTGGTAGTGCTCGAGAGATGTGAGTAGATTTCCTTTCGAGTAATGAATGATTCCTAAGAAATTCTCCGCCTTGGCAATGCTTGCCGAATCCTTGATGGCATAGGCACGATCTAGTGCATTTTTTGTAAAAAAAGCAGAAGTGTCGGGATTGTTGAAGATAAATTCATCGGCAATGTCGATGTTCAGTTTGATAAACAATGAATCTGATACACCACGCTTCAAAATCTTTTGATACCCTTCTACAAGGGCAGTATTCTGGCTGTATATCAACGAACTAGAGAATACAGCACAAATTATTAAGAAATATTTTAGGGTGGTTTTCAGCACTTTATAACTTCAATTATCCTACTTTTGTACGGCAATTTTGCGAAAAAGTTCATATTTTATTTAAAATCTTGCAATTCGTTGGAAATTTTAAATTTCTATGTATATTTGCAACCCAATTTTTTAAGACAATGGCAAATCACAAGTCAGCAATCAAGAGAATTCGTTCTAACGACGCTAAAAGACTTCGTAACAAATATTATCACAAGACGACTCGTAACGCAGTTCGTAAGCTTCGCGCTATGACAGCTAAGACAGAGGCTTCTGCTCTACTTCCTAAAGTTGTAGGAATGTTGGACAAGTTGGCTAAGAACAACGTGATTCACAAGAACAAGGCTAACAACCTTAAGAGCAGCTTGACTGTTTTCGTTAACGGTCTATAATTCGCATAGAATATTCCTAGAATATATTAAAAGCCCATCTTTTGATGGGCTTTTTTACTTTTGCCCTACTTAAACTGGACAAAATGAAATATTCTACTACTCCCATCAATCAATGGGTAAAAGAAGAGCGCCCTCGCGAAAAGCTCGCAGACAAAGGCGCCTCACATCTCACCGACGCTGAAATACTGGCCATTCTGCTTGGAACAGGCAGCGGTAAAAAATCGGCCATAGATTTGGCTCGAAACATTCTCTTGGCAGCAGCTAACGACCTAAATGAGCTTTCTCGACTTCCGATATCCGAACTCACTAAAATCAGTGGAATCGGACCGGCCAAAGCGATTACCATTCAAGCGGCGTTGGAACTCGGAAGGCGCAAAAGGAATACACCTCCCCAAATGAAACGCAAGATTTCCTCGAGTAAAGATGTATTTGAGCACTTTCAGGCCATTCTTGGCGATTTACCTCATGAAGAATTTTGGATTATGAACCTCAACCGATCCAACCAAGTGCTTTCAACACGTAAAATCAGTGAAGGCGGCTGGCACAGCACCGTTGTAGACCCGAAAAAGGTATTTTCCAGGGCACTGGAAGAAAAAGCAAGCTCATTGATCCTCGCGCACAATCATCCCAGCGGCAACGTGTCGCCGAGCATTGAAGACAAAAAAATCACCAATAAACTCCGACGCAGCGGCATTGATTTAGAGATGCCTATACTCGATCATTTGATAATTGCGTCGCATGGCTATTTTAGTTTCGCTGATGAGGGTATATTTGGAGTCGAATGAAAAGAATTTTGACCATCATCGGTGCAAGGCCTCAGATTATTAAGGCGGCAGCAATTTCTAGGGCAATTGGAAATCACTTTAAGGATGAGTTGCAAGAAGATTTGCTGCACACTGGCCAACACTACGACACCAATATGTCAGAGGTGTTTTTTGATGAATTAGGCATTCCCAGACCAAAATACAATCTAAATGTAGGCTCTGGCAGTCACGGTGCTCAAACAGCATCGATGATAGCTGGAATCGAGAATATTTTACTTCAAGAAAAATATGACGCAGTGTTGGTATATGGTGATACCAATTCGACCATTGCAGGAGCGCTTGCCGCTTCCAAAATTCATATTCCTGTGATTCATGTGGAAGCAGGATTAAGGTCTTTCAGCAAGGCAATGCCTGAAGAGCTCAACAGGATTGGATGCGACCACATGAGTACATTGCTTTTTTCGCCTACTAAGACGGGAATCACTAACCTTGCAAGTGAAGGTATCCATCATCACGAAACACCATGGAGCATGGACCATCCAGGTGTTTTTGAATGTGGAGATATCATGTTCGACAATTCTATGTTCTTTGCCAAAGAAGCACAAGCCAAATCAGAAATATTAGCTCACCTCGGATTGACCGAACGTTCATTCGGTTTATGCACCATTCACCGCGACACCAATACAGATCAGGAGGAAAAGCTATTGGGAATCATTAGAGCTTTAGATACAATTGCTACTGATAAAGAGGTTGCCATATTACTACCACTTCACCCTCGAACAAAAGGAAAGCTCACGGAACAGATGAATCAAATTATTTCCAATAATGAAAGGCTCATCATTACGGAACCTCTTTCCTTTTTAGATATGGTGCGTGCAGAAAGCGCTTGTGCTTTTGTGGTAACCGATAGTGGTGGCGTTCAAAAAGAAGCTTTTTTCTTTCAAAAGCCATGTATTATCTTGCGCGAACAAACCGAATGGGTAGAAATTGTAGAAAACGGAAATGCAGTGCTAACTGGATCCGATAGCGATAAAATCGTCCAATCATTACATACTTTACTTCAATCGGAAAACCAGATGACTTGGCCAACTATTTTTGGAGATGGCAAAGCTGCTGAGTTTATTTGTAGCACTATTTCTGATTTTCTAAAGGCATGATAATATTAGTAGACCAAATAACCCCAAGAATCCAATACGCTTTCGAGCAAGTGTTTAGGGATTATCGTGGAGAATTGGTTTTTACTAATCAAGAAAGCGAGTTCGACGAAGCTTTAGGTCCGAAAATTATTTATGCTAAAAAGCCTAAAGAGAACCGCCAAGAATTATATCTTGGTTCATATGGCATACTCGAGCATTCAGACTACACGAGGATTAAAATGGAGCCGGGCTCATGGGTCGGAATTCCTACTATTCTATGCGTTAAACAGGGGGAATTACCATTTGATGTATTCTCAGCAGTATTTTTCATGCTCACTCGATATGAAGAATATTGGAGATTTGAAGGTGATCAAATGGGCAGATTTAAGCCTGAGAATTCTATTACACATGAGATTAAAAGCACGGAGCGACCGCTGGTAGATGAGTGGATTCGCGCATTTGAAACCTATATCAAAAACAAATTTCCCGAGATAGAATTTGAAGCGCCACAAAGCAAATTTATCTCAACTATAGATGTAGACAGTGCTTATGCCTACTTGCATAAAGGTATGTACCGCACTGTTGGTGGCATTCTTAAAGACCTCAGTCGGTTCAATTTTAAAAATCTTATTACACGTCTAAAATGCTTGTCTGGAAGTATTCCAGACCCTTATGACACGTACGATTATATCGAAGGGAAACATAATCACTACGGTGTTGATTCTATATTTTTCTTCCTTTTGGCCGATTTTAGTGAGTACGATAAAGGCTTGCCATACACTCAAAAGCAATTTAGAAAATTGATATTGCGATTCTCTAAAAAGTACACTGTAGGAATTCATCCAGGTGTGCAGAGTCATAAGCGATACAATACGATGCTGCGAGAGAAGTCGCGATTGGAAGGTATTACGGCTCGGCAAGTCATACACAGCAGACAACACTATTTAATGCTTCGCTTCAGGACTACGTATCGTTTGCTTAAATCAACTGGAATTAAACACGACTACTCCATGGGTTACGCACATTCTGCGGGATTCAGAGCGGGTACATGTCGTCCTTATTATTGGTTTGATTTAAAGAAAAACGCTGCTTCCATATTGACCATTCACCCTTTGATCGCAATGGATACTACGCTCAATAGGTATATGAAATTGAGTATTAAGGAAGCAAAAGAAAAAGTTTCAGAATTGATAGCTTTAGTAAAGCAACACAATGGTGAGTTTGTATCGTTGTGGCACAACGAAACACTAGCAGATATCAATGAATGGAAAGGTTGGAGAGAAGTATTTGAACACACCTTAGCTGAAGGTGCCAAGTTCACTCAAGACGTATAAGTTTTCAATTTCACATCCTCACCATCAAATACTGCATACGTGCAGTGATGAAGCCATTCTCCCAGATTCACATATTTCGAGTTTTCTCCCAAATCTACTTCCAACGGCAGGTGCCTGTGACCAAAGACAAAAAAGTCCTGATGTTTAACCGTTTTCAGATATTCTTTGCAGTAGATAATGAGCCATTCATTTTCTTCCCCCAAAAAAACTCTGTCTTTATCACCAGTTGTGCTTCGGCTATAACCGCTTGAACGATTGGCTAGCCAAATACCAAAATTTGGATGCAGTCGCGCGAACAGCCATTGACACACTTTTGAAGCAAAGATTTTCTTTAAAAATTTATAGCCATGGTCGCCAGGACCAAGTCCATCACCATGTCCAATGAGGAACGATTTACCACCGAATGAACGTTCGATCGGTTCACGATGAAGAATAACGCCACATTCTTTTGGCAAGTAATCGAAGATCCACATATCATGATTTCCTGTGAAAACATGAACCGGGATTCCACTGTCCGTTATTTCTGAAATCTTACCGAGGAGTCTCGTAAATCCTCGAGGAACGGCTCTTTTATATTCAAACCAGAAGTCGAAAATATCACCCACAAGGAAAATCTCATCCGCATCTCGTTTTACCTCATCAAGCCACAACACAATTTTCTTTTCTCGTGCTAAGCTCTCTTCAAACGAAGGGACACCTAAATGAAAGTCAGAAGCAAAATAAATTTTCCCCACAATGAAATTGAATTACAAACCCTTTAAAAACTCAAATGGATTTACTAAATCTAAATTGAGTTCAAACATAATATAATCTTGCCAACCGAAGTTACTTCGGTCTACTATTGATTGAATATTCGAGCTATACATCAGAGGTACATAAATTTGGGCGAAGCCTCTAACGATAGGAATAGAAGCTCCTGCGCTCCATATCATATCTTGATTTGGAGCGAATCCTGCACCAGCAAATATGCTTAGTGGTAATTTGACAGGAATATCTGCTTCTAGATATATGGTACCCATTTTTTGCGGTGCGCCAAATGAATACTGCGAAATAGGCATCAACACTCCTCCCTGATTGGATATGATTTGGTTGCTAAGCAATCCTTCAAATTCTGATCTTCCGAAGAATAGATATTGATTGAATACATCACCGGAACCTGCTGTACCACTCCATTGCAATGGATATGGAATATCTCCGGCTGTCAAGCCGCCAAATGCCTTAGCAATGACCTTTCTTTTCTTTCTTTTCCAATAAGTAAAGGTAGCTGAAGTCTGAGCTCGCACAGTGTGCCCCATGACGAATTCATCGTAAACCATTCCGATGTAGGAAGGGTTTAGTGACCATTCGCCTCCGATAAATCCTTTTTTAATTTCACCAGAAATTTTAACGCCAGAATAATTCTGTGAAGTTTTGTAATAGATATTTTCAAAATCTGTAATAGCAGTGATACGATTAAAAAACAAGTCACCGCGAATAAACGAGGACCAGTTGCTCACACTTGAGCCTTTCTTTGAATTCCATTGCAGGTATGGATTTAAAAGCAGGTATGAGGTGTTTCTGTAATTCCCAGTATACTGAGTGAATCGCTTCGCACGAATTCCTTGAGTAATATTTCTGGAAATGCCCTCAATTTTCGCGACCCCAACTAGTCTATTCTCGCTAATAGAGTACATTGGGGTAATTGAGAAATTGAACTTTCGCAATGGAACAGTTTGGTTGTGCAAGGTGGCTCCTAGCATCCATTTATCGTAGTTGTTCCATCCGACAGCTGGCAACCAAAAAAGTTGTGTCTTTTCAGGATCTTCAACCCCTGCAAAAAACTTCAATGTAATCGGTTCAATTTTTCGGAATGCTCCTGTAGTGCGCGTTCTGTTGTTTGATCTTTCAACGTCCAGAGAACCTGGTTGATTGTTGAGTAATATCACATCACCTTTCTTGATGTCCTCGACAATGTAAGAAGACCAATTTCCTTCCTCGATGCCTTCCACCCATTTGGTGCTTACTATTTTCCCTTCTCTCTCTACAGAAATTGAAAATGGTGCGTCGATTAATCCTGCATTGAATACTACCACCGAATAACCTTCATTCGATTCTTTTACTTTGGCAATTTTGTAATCGATGACTTTGTCTGTTTTGATAACATCTTCGAAAAACCAATCTAAATTTTTATTGGATGTTGACTCAAAAGTTTTTTTAATGTCCGCTGGAGTTGGATGTTTGAATTTCCAAGTATCAAAGTAGCTGTGCATGCACTGTTTAAACAGGTCATCACCCAGGTAATTTTTCAAATAGTTGAATGCTAACCCCGTCTTTTTATACATCACGGATCCATAGTTTCCTGAAGTAAAATCAATGCTATTGGTTTGAATGGGCTGGTCACCGCCTACACGAGCAAATAGTTGGTACATGATTTCATTCTGGTAATTGTAAGGCATATCTTCAATACCAAGCACCTCTCCCATTTTTCTACCCAAAATACCATCATATATTCTTGCTTCTGGGTGTGCAGCTTCCATGGTCAACGTTTCCATAAATGAATTGATGCCTTCATCCATCCAGCCATTAATACGTTCATTAGTACCGAGTATTCCATAGAACCAGTTGTGTCCCACTTCGTGCACTATAACTGTTTCCAACTCGAAATCGCTGTGTGTACTTCCTATTACAGTTACCATTGGATACTCCATTCCTCCACCGGCGCTTATTGTTCCATCCACAGCGGTGCATTGAGAATATGGATAATCGCCTACCCATTCGGAATAGGATGTGATAGCCTCATTAATGTAGCTTACACCCTTTTCCCATTCTTCTGCATTTCCAGGAGTGTACATCGCCCACGTCGTTACTTTTCTTCCAGATTGTGGCAAAGTCACTTCACCTTTTCTTACAATCCATCTTTTGTCAGCAAACCATCCGAAATCATGCACTTTCGATGCAGTATATCTCAATGTTTTCATCGATTCGGAAGACTTAGGAAACTCGTTGCTAGGCTGCACAGGGGCGGGTGTGCTCGACAAGGTATTCAGTCGATCAATTTCATTTTGTGTTTGTAGTTCTCCGGTAGAACCAACAATATAATTTTCAGGTAAAGTGATGGATACATCAAAAGTTCCAAATTCACTGTAAAATTCTCCTTGGTTTAAATATGGAATGGGATGCCATCCATCTTTATCGTACACCGCAGGTTTAGGGTACCATTGCGTGATTTGATAGCTCTGACCAATGTGACCTAATCGACTAATTGTTCCTATCGGAATAACTACATGAAAAGGTGTCGCAATTTTAATTTTTGCTCCTGGTGCTAAGGCCTGAGGTAATGTTAGATGGGCAATGTCTTCTTGCTTTTCAAAGTATTCAAAGTTGACCAGCTGACCGTCTACTTTAAATTCAAGTGAGTCGATACGACCTTTGGCTTTATTGATGGCGAAAGACAAATAATAATTCCCTTCACGGGCTTGTTGTTTTGCTAGCGCAGTCTTATCGTTCTTATATGCATTAGGCCATAAGTGAATATACATTTCACGAAGCGTGTCACTGCTATTGTTTGTGTACTCGAATTCAATGTGCCCGCTCAATTCATCTTTCTTATCATCAAGGGTTACATCAATCTTATAATTGACTTCTTGTTGAAAGTAGTTTTCTTGTGCAAAAACCCCACTAAAAACACTCGTCAAAATCGAAAAAAACAATAGTCTTTTCATAGTTTGTAATTCTTTTTGCCAATGTAATAAAAAACCGCATTTCCTTTCGGAAAATGCGGTTCTCAACTGTTACTAAAATGGTCGGCTTAGCGACCAAAAATCTGTTTAAGATTAGCTTCAAGTAATTCACCACGGATGTTATTTCCGTAGGCTACTACATTACCATCTTTATCTATAAGCACAGGGAAAGGAATACTGTGTACTCCATAATCGGCTGCCGCTTTACTGTTCCAAAACTGCAAATCGCTCACGTGATTTTTCCAAATCAAACCATCCTTTGCGATTGCTTCTTTCCATGGATCCGCTGCTTTGTCTAGACTTACAGAGAATACTTCAAATCCATCTTTGTTGTATTCATTATAAGCTTCAACAACGTTTGGATTTTCTCTACGACATGGACCGCACCATGAAGCCCAAAAATCAATTAATACAACTTTTCCTTTTAGGCTAGAAAGTTTTCTCACTTTGCCTGAAGGGTCTGGAAGTGCAATTTCTGGAGCGGGTTGACCAACTGCAATCTTCGCACCTGGAGGTGTTTCTTGTTGTGCAGGCATTTTCTCCATCGCTTCCATTCTTTCGATTTGCTGCTTCAACATTTTGTAGTGCATGCTGTGTCCAATTTGACCCGACACATCTTGAATTACTTTATTGAAAGAACTTCGCTCTGCGCGTGGATCCAACATTTGAACTACTGCCAACGCTGCTGGTGTAGAGCTGTTCGACTCTAACCATTTTTTCACCATGTCAGAGCGGGATTTTCTAGCGTCGATAACCTGAGACTTCAATTGCGACTGACCTTCAGGGGACGTTTCTGTCTGCAATGCCATCAATGCTTTGTCTTCTTGTTCGAACAAAGGCATACAAGACTGTTCAAACTCTCGTAGCAAGGTGGTGTTTTCAGAACCTTTCACTTCAGCTTTCATATTCAAATCACCTGCTTCACCCTTAATGGAAATGTGCTCGGTGCTGTCTGTGATAAGAATAACATAATCCTCATCGCTCAGTGCTAATCTGTAAAAATCCAATTCAAGAGGTTGAACAGGAACAATTAGAAATGACCCGTCAGAACCGATAACTGTAGAGTCGGAAACACCCCATCTGTTATTTACCAGTTTTTCTAAGTAAATGGTTTCTCCTTCTGCACCTTTGATGCTTCCTTTGATTGTTTCACCGTCGCCGCTTGTGCATGACATTGATAGCACAGAAGCGAGAATTGAAAAAATAAAAACTCTTCTCATTATCATTTAATCTTGAAGTAATTCTTGAATAATTGCCGAGGCTGATTTAGGGTTTGCTTTGCCTTGTGTCTTCTTCATGAGTTCACCCATAAACAGGCCAAGCATTCCTTTATTTCCTTTTTTATAATTTTCTACTTTGTCTGGGTAAGCGGCAAGAATTTCTTTCGCCACATTCTTCACAAAATCCTCATCCGCATCTTGAATCAAGTTCAATTCTTCGGCCACTTGCTGAGCCATCTTACCACCGTTGGCTGCCAATACTGGAAGAATTTTTTCCGCCGCAATCGATGCACTTACTTTTCCTGAATCTACCAATTCAATTGCACTTGCAATTTGACTTGGGCTTGCAGTGAATTGATCGATTTCAATCGCATTCTCATTGAGATATGCTTTGATAGGTCCAATCATCCAGTTGCAAGCAGCCTTGTAATTTGACGTATGATTGATCAACTCTTCATACCACATCGCAATTTCCTTATCATTGGTAAGTACCATTGCATCGTATTCCGAAAGATTGAATTCTTTTGTGTACTTATTAAAAAGTTCTTGAGGTAAAGCCGGCATGTCCACTTTCACCGCATCAATTTGCGCTTGCGACACCGTAAGTGGCTGAATGTCTGGCTCAGGGAAATAGCGGTAATCGTGAGCGAGCTCTTTGCTTCTAAGCTGAATGTAGTTCCATTAGCAGCATCGAAACTTCTTGTTTCTTGATGAATGGTACCGCCATTTTCAATGATATCGATTTGACGAATCATTTCATGTTCTATCGCGCGTTGCACATTGCGAATAGAGTTCATGTTTTTCACTTCGCATCGCGTTCCAAAAGCAGTTTCCCCTTTCAGCCGCACACTGATATTGGCATCGCAACGCATAGAACCTTCTTCCATGTTTCCATCGCAGATTCCCAAGTATCTCACGAGTTTTCTCAACTCCGTTAGGTAATTGTATGCTTGCTTTGACGAACGAATATCTGGTTCGCTCACCACTTCGATAAGTGGAACGCCCGCGCGATTGAGGTCAATCAGTGTATCAAATGGATCTTGATCGTGCATGCTTTTACCAGCATCCTCTTCAAGGTGAGCGCGTGTAATATTCACTCGAAAATCAGAGCCATCTTCATTTTTGATATCGATGTATCCACCTGTACAAATGGGAGTTTTATCTTGAGTAATCTGATATCCTTTTGGAAGGTCGGCGTAGAAATAGTTTTTGCGAGCAAAAAACATGTTGCGGGCAATATCCATGTTGCAAGCAAGTCCAAGCTTGATCGCATACTCTACAGACTTTTTATTTACACGAGGCAAAGTACCAGGGTGACCAAGTGAAATGGCATTCACGTTGGTATTGGGAAGTGAGCCATAAAGGTTGGCATCACCAGAGTATGCCTTGCTTTTGGTCAATAGCTGCATGTGCACCTCAAGGCCCACTACAAGTTCGTATTTGTCGTAAACTGTACTCACAAATTATCAATTAATCTTTTCCTTCATCAATCGCTCGAGCGTTTCCAACCAATTTGAACCATCTGGTGAAAATACCTCTACACTTATAGGAATGTAGTAGATGGGTAGTTGTTCAAAACCGCTTAAGTCCGCCATTTTTACGGCATCTTTTTCTGTGGTAAAGATGGCCTTTGAAGGGCGCGTAAAGGTATCAAAATCCCGCTGAATCACGGCCATGTCGTTAACAGTAAATGGGTGGTGATCGGGGTAAGTTTTGATTTTTTTAAGATTATATTGATTCTCAACGAAGTGAATGAACGCTTTAGGCTTGGCTATTCCCGTCACCACCATGCTTTCATCAGGTTGAAAATCCAAGTTCAAACCCGTATAAACATGCTTGGGAACATCATACTTTAACTTAGAAAATACTACAGGAATACTATTATCTAATGAAATTTTGGATTCCCACAAGTCCATTTGTTCTACATTCAGCTCGGCTGGGCACTTTGTTGAAATGATGAGATCAGCATCTTTAGCACGAACCTGGTGGTCACGTAAATTACCTGCTGGCACCAAGAAGTCCTTAAAAAATGGTCTATAGAACTCGGTGAGTAGAATATTGACATTCCCTTTGAGACGACGGTGCTGGAGCGCATCATCCAAAACCACCCACTTCAGATTGGGAAAACGCTGCTTTAATTCTTTGATTCCCAAAAGTCGATTTTCACAAACACCAGCCATAGGTATGTCCCGAAGTCTTTGCTTCATTAAAAGCGGCTCATCACCCACTTCGGCAGCGGAGCTTGTTCGGCTCAACTAAGCGGAAGCCTTTTGTTTTTCTACCATAACCACGACTGAGTAGGGCTACTTCTACTCCATTCTTTGAAAGATGCTCAAGAATAGCAAGCGTATGAGGTGTTTTGCCAGTACCGCCCAGGTTCAAATTGCCCACCACAATAGTAGGAATGACGCCTCCCTCCGATTGGAAGATGCCTTTTGTATAGAGTGTATTTCAACCATAAAATGATGGAGTACACAAAAGAAAAAGGCCATAATATTAGGCGGATGAACTTCATGTTACTAATTTAGGCGGCAGCAAAGAAAAACAGTAAAGTATGAAAATCCGCGAACTACTTTCATTTCTTGAAATGAAAGCACCCGGAGCGCTGCAGGAAAGTTATGACAATAGTGGATTATTAGTTGGAAATCCAGACGAAGAAATCACTGGCATAATGGTAAGTCTCGGACTGCATAGAAGCAGTGTTGACGAGGCTATTGAAAAAATTGCAATGTCATTGATACCACCCTATCGTATTTAGTGGGATTAAAGAGGCTTACAGGGAAAAATTATATTGAACGTGTGGTGATGAAAGCCATTAAAAATGGCTTGAATCTCATCTCTTACCACACCAATTTGGACAACGTTTGCGAATGGTCAATGCCAAGTTTGCAGAAAAGCTTGAGCTTAGTAACATCAAAATCCTCGATCCGAAAAAAGAACAATTGCTCAAGTTAATTTACTATGTCCCTCAAGATCACGCCGCACATGTGCGCGAGGCCTTATGGAATGTTGGATGCGGTGAGATTGGCAAATATGATCATTGCAGCTTCAATATTGCAGGCACAGGAACCTTCAGAGGCAATGAAGGTGCAGAGCCATTGTAGGAAATGTTGGTGAGGACCATTTTGAAATGAAATAAAAACGGAAATTGTTCTCTCCTATGAAGCTCAATCATGCTCTAGATGCTTTGAAGTCGGCACACCCTTATGAGGAAGTGGCTTATGATGTTTACCCACTTATCAAACGAAATGGGTAGCAGACCCTTGGAATGACTGCGAGAACTTTTCAAGAAATGCCATTGGAATCCTTTTTACAACATGTAAAAAAGTGATGCATGCTGGCAGCATTCGCTACAACTAAACCATTAGACAAACCCATCAAAAAAGTCGCTATCTGCGGGGGCCCCGGAAGTTTTGTTTAGAAAGCCATATCCCTTGCGGAGCAGATATTTTATAACTAGCGACTACAAATACCATCAGTTTTTTGATGCCGATGATCGATAGACGTTGATATTGGACATTATGAAACGAACAATTCACAATCGACCCTGCGATTGAACGCAGAAAAATTTCGTACTTTTCGCGGTCCACAAAACCGGGGGTGGTGACTAATCCCATTAACTATCTCTGAAACTATGGCGAAAAAACCAGTTAAAAGCTGTGAAGGAGCAAGGCTGCTTCGAAGTCGAAGCCAGCCCCAAAGCCAGTAGCTAAAGTTGCTAAAAAAGCGGCTAAACCAGTGAAGAAAGCTGTTAGAAGAAGTCTGCTCCAGCCAAGAAGGCACCTTTTTACAAAAAGCAAAGAAAGTTGCTCCAAAGAAAGCAGCAGCTCCAGCGAAAAAGTAGTGGTTAAAAAGGCGGCTCTGCTAAAAAGTAGTTGCTAAAAAGCAGCTCCAGTGAAGAAGTCAGCTCCAGGAAAAAGCTGCACCTGCTAAAAAGCGTTGCTAAGAAAGCAGTCTAGGCAAAAAAGTTATTGCGCCAGCGAAAAAAGCTAGAAGAAAAAGCGCAACGGTAAAAGTTGAAGGCTGCACCAGCTAAAAAAGCAGTAGTTAAAAAGCTACACCGGCTAAACCAGCTAAAAAGCAGCTCCGGCGAAAAAGCTGTTGCAAAAAGCAGAGCCTGCTAAGAAAGCAGCGCGTAAAGGAAGTAGAAGAAAGCTGAACCAGCCAAAAAAGCTACACCAGCAAAAAAGGCCGCCCCAGCACCAAAAGGCCCAGCCAAAAAGGCTGATAAAAGGGTTAATCTGAAAAAGGCCAGAAGAAGTGAAAGTTACAAAGGCAGCACCGGTTCCAAAAAAAGCGGAAGCACCTAAAAAGGCAGAGGAACCTGCAAAACCTGCAAAGAAAATGTTTCCACCTAAGGAGATATTGCCTGCAGAACCTAAGCCTACTGCTAACCCCATCTACAGTCCTCCAGGACCTGATGGAAAGCCCGGAATCAAGTTTGCTCCTATTGCAAACATTGAGAGACCGGTTGAAAAAGAGAAACCAATAAATAAGGAAGTAATAGACGACATGGCAAGTAAAACTTCACCGCGTCTCGCTTTTATGGAAGGCGATGATGCTAAGAAAGGCGTAACTGTAGAAGACAAGTTGCGCGCGCTTTATGACATTCAACTTATCGATTCACGTATCGATAAAATTCACGCTATGCGTGGAGAACTACCTCTAGAAGTAGAAGATCTAGAGGATGAGGTAGCAGGATTGGAGACACGCATTGGAAATCTTTCTAATGAAGTGACTGAACTTGATAACGAAATTGCAGCGAAGAAGCAAGGTATCAAGGATTCAGAAGCAATGATTAAGAAGTACAAAGAGCAACTTGAAAAGGTGAAGAACAACCGTGAGTTCGAATCGTTGAACAAAGAGATTGAATTCCAGGAATTGGAAATTCAACTTTTTGAAAAGCGTATTCGTGAGCACAAGGCACAGCACACTACTAAGTCTGAATTGTTTGATGCTGCTCAAAAGAAATTGGACGAGCGTCGCAATGACCTTAAGATCAAGAAGGCTGAGTTGGACGAAATCGTGAAGGACACGGAGAAAGAAGAGCAATTCCTTTTGAAGAAAAGTGAAGAAGCTAAGCAATTGATTGAGCAACGCTTTGAATTGATGCTTACGAGCGTATCCGCGGTGGTTCACCAAATGGTTTGGCTGTTGTGCCAATTGAGGCCGTGAAGCATCTGTTGGTTCATTCATTCAAATTCCACCACAAAAGCAAAATGGACGTAGCTGCTCGCAAAAGTAATCGTTGATGAGCACAGCGGAAGAATTTTGGTTGATGCTGAATTGGCAACTGAAGAAGCTGCAAAAATTGATGCGTTGTTGGCTAAGGAATTAGGCAAAGCATAATTTGAAATAAAATACTATTTAAAAACCACCCTTCAGGGTGGTTTTTTTTTGAATAAATTCGTTTGGAATCCTTCGCTTTTCCCAATTTTACAATGCTTTCACATAATAGCTTTATACATTTATAAAAAGTAACTGCATCTGAAATACCTCGTCGCCATACTGCTGTTGTTTGCCTGCACACTTCTGCACGGTCAAAATGAAAAGGATGAAACTGTTTCTATTTCAGTTACCATAATAGACGCTGATTCGAGTGAGCCTATTCCTTATGCATCCATTCATAATTTCAACGCTAACAGAGGGACCTATAGCACCATAAATGGAAAAGCTGAATTGCTAAACAACCATGTCGGTGATTCCATTTATATCTCTTCCGTTGGATATTCAAAACAACTCATTGTTTTAGAGCCCAACGTAAAGCTTGATATTATTCGTCTCACCGTATTGACCCACGACCTTGCTACGCTCACGATACATGCAGACGATACTTATTTATATGAAAAGATAGAAGCTGTTCGCAAAGCTAGAACTCAAAGTTCGCTTTCCGCATCCTCCTATTTTAACCTTCAAACTTTTGATGGCACCAATCAAATTGAATTGATTGAATGTTATTATAACGGAATTTATAATGACTATGCCGTTCAGGAACTACAGCTAAAGCAAGGTAGAATCGCTCTTAAACCCTTTGCGAATAGGACATTTCTATCTACAGAAATTTCGAAGTCCATTTGTTTGCACAATGCTTTTGAATCTTCAGATTACTTTCCTCATTCTCCACTTGAATTTTCAATGAAACAAAATCGAAAAAAATATTGGCTTTCGGATGGCGGCAGGGTGACTACAGATGATGGGGTTGTTGTTCAAATAGTAAAGTTTAAACCTAAATCTGCAGATGGTCATTTTTTCAATGGTGAACTTTGGATCGATGAAAAATCATCGGAAATCGTGCGGATAGATTTAAATCTCTTGGATGCTCAGTCCTACCCTTTCGTCCCTATTGGTTACTCCGATCGGTTGAAAAATGTGAATCTGCATCTTACTAAGAATTATGGTCGCCATAGTGGAAGGATGACTTTAGAATCTGTTCATTTCAACTATGACTTGCATTATCAGACGTCAGACCTGCAAGATTTTACTTTGAATACACAAGCACTGCTTGTTGCTTTCGATTATAATGAATTATTCACGTTGCCCGTTTTTCAATTCTCTCCAGCATCATATGAAGACTATGTAAAAATTAATGCAACACCTTACAATGCCAACTTTTGGAGTAACTATAGACGTTTTGAAATAGAAGAAATAAAAAAAGTGAATGAAGCCTTCATTGCAAATGATTCGACCATCACGAATCAGCAGCACTTCTTCAATGATTCTACTTTGAGACACAGTTTGCTCGAGCGACCATATGTGATTTGGAATGATACTACTTCCATTCGATTTCGAGAATTGGTGGATGATAGTGTCAACTACAGCAAATATCAGTTGCGTCCTCCTGCAGAGCGCTATCATTTGGAAGTGCAATTGTACATGGACGTCAATGATTATGAAGGAACATTAGAATGCACAACTGCGACGATTTTTGATCCTTACAAAAGCTACTTCTACTTTCCAATAACGGCAGAATCTAATCAATTTTTCAATCTGTACTTCGACTTAGCTGAGCAGTATAGAAGAAAGTTGGAACGAGTGAATCGTGCAGCACAAACTGCAAGTGAAATGTATCTTAATTATGAAAAAGTACATTCCACCTTTGAGAAAACCTCTAAGTTATTTTTCAAAGAAGTAGAAAGAGGAAACAACACTTCCGCTATGAAAAGGTGGCGAGACAAGATTGATTCCGGTGAACTCTAACACTTCGTGGCCACCCACTTTTCAAAGTCGAAAAACTTGAATACAATTTCATTTTCAGATTCTTTTTTCAACTCCACTAAGGATTCGTGGAAGCTTGCAAAAAGCTTCTTCCTTTCTGCTTCTGATTGATTCTTGATTAATTTTTTAAAATTATCAATGATTACTTTTTCCATAGGGAAATCACGCTCGCGCTTTTGCAGATATCTGAAGGTCGATTTGATCGTGTATTCCAACAAATCATAGTTGCCCAATTCAAAATGGATGGCCAAGTTGAACAATCGGGCATAGCTGTATAAGTCTTGTCGTAGCGTGTTTTCGTTGTCGTTGAGCACCTTATTGATCCATGAAAGCGCCTTGTTGTATTGACCAGCACCGAAATAAATAAATGCAAACTGGTAGAAGAATGTGAGTTCGTGTTCCTTGTGCAGCTTACCTTCAAAATCTGCTAAGCCTTTCATCAAATCCTCTGCAGCCACTATTCCATCATTGAAAGCATCTTTATAATGGTAAACTTCAAGTTCTGCTAAACCTGCATTTTTGAAGATACTTGCTTGCAAATCGCGAGTGGTAAAGCCTTCTTCATCCTTCAAATCGCGCATGGTTTGAATGAGATTGTTGGCTTCAGTAAACTCGCCTTTATGCAGCAAACACGGGATCATGTTTGAAAGAGTGCGTAAGTAACGCTTCGACAAATCACCACGTAAATGTTTGGCTTCATCGAGAATAAACTTCACACGACGAAATTTCTCCAATGCCGTTTCGTAGTCGCCATTTGCCAAGTTGCAGAAACCTTGCGTGTAGTAGCAGATGGTGGCCGCTCTTTTTGAAAGAGCAGTGTTCTTTCCTTTGATTAACGGGTGATTGACAATCTCATCAACAATTGCTCTATTCTCTTCTGTGCGCGCATATCCTCCACTTCTAAATACATAATTGATTTTAGAATAAAGCACTTGGTATTCTGCCAAGTTTCTCAATTTATCGATTACATCTTTTTCTTCTTGAATGAGTGCATCGATATCAATGGTGAATTGTCCGTCTTCAAATGCTTCTTCCAAAAGCATTTTTTCCCAGGAGATCAATTCAAAATGATAGTAGAACTTCTCGTATTTGACTGCCAGTTTCTTTGCTCTTGCGAGGAATTTATTGCACTCGTCAAACAACGATTTATGGTAGAGGATTTCGATGTTCTTGATCTCTTGTTTTAGAATGCTTGAGACACTTGTGTCGCTGTAGTAGCTTCTTAGGGATTTTAAAATCAGCTTATACAAGTGATTTTTTTCGCTCGGAAGGTGCTTGATGAATTTCTCACCTTTGAATACCTCTTTGATTTCTTCTTCATCGTATGCATCCATTTTATCAATGCAATCAAAAAGTCGAACATAGTTTTTGTCTCCGCTTTGCAAGGCGCTTTGCAATTTGAAAAATCGCTTTTCGCTTTTTGAAAGGGTCTTTATCAGGTCGAATAATTCATTGCTTGGTTTCATGGCAACATCGATTTAGGAATCCAACTATAAAATTACAAATGGGAAAGCTAATCCCCTACTTTCACCCCAAAAAAATCGCTTAAATTGCCCAATCATTGATTTTTATGAAGAATTTACCCTTATTGATATTGATTTTGTTGGCATTTTCAGCCAGTGCACAACATACCGTTTGCAATCACCCGCACCATAAAAACTTGCTTTTTGATGACCCAGGCAATGCCAGAAGCGATACCCTGGACATCCTCCACACCTACATTTACCTTGATCTGACGCAGACCAATGCAACACAAATTGCGGGGGCATGCACTCAAGAAATGGAAAGTAAAATGAATGATGTTTCAGTGATTCATTTTGACTTGGCTGCATTGCAGGTTGATTCTATTATAATTGATGATGTCCAAGCTACGTATTATCAAGACGGCGATCACCTCTATATCCAATTAGAAACCCCATTGATGTTGGGCGATTTAATTGCTCCTGTTATATATTATCATGGTCAGCCAGAGGTTGACCCATCTTTTGGTGGATTCTACACCAATTCAAATTATGCATACAATCTAGGCGTTGGTTTCAATGCGGATCCGCACAATTATGGACGTGTGTGGTTTCCATGCTTTGATAATTTCGTAGAGCGCAGCACTTACACAGTTGATGTGCTCACCAATAACGGAAAAACTGCCTATTGCGGTGGGATGAAAACATCAGAACAAGAAGTGGGAATGGATAGCTTGCTTACGCGATGGGAGCTCAATTTATCCATTCCGAGTTATCTCGCTTCAGTGGCAGCAAGTACCTACACCCATGTAGAATGGGAATTCGAGAATCAACAAGGAGATTTGATTCCTATTTACCTCGCTTCTCGCGCGACGGACACTACAGCTTTCAAACTTAGCATGTCCACTTTGATCCCTTGGTTGCATTCACAAGAAGAACATTACGGCGATTATGTGTGGCCACGCGTGGGATATGTAGCCGTACCATTCAGCGGAGGTGCCATGGAACATGCTACAAATATTGCATATCCGCTTTTTGCCATCAATGGAAATTTAGATTATGAAACGCTCATGGCGCATGAACTCTCGCATCATTGGTGGGGAGATTTGGTAACGTGCAGCACAGCAGAAGACATGTGGCTCAATGAAGGTTGGGCATCTTTTAGCGAAGCGCTGTATATGGAAACACAATATGACTATCAAGCCTATATTGACTATGTAAATGCCAACCACAAAGATGTGTTGCTGCACGCACACGAATACGATGGCGGCCGATATCCCGTGAGCGGAGTACCTCATGAATTGACATACGGAAGTCATGTGTACAACAAAGGAGCACTTGTGGCACATTCGCTGCGGGGATACATGGGCGATGAGGCTTTCTTTGAAGCGTGCCGAGACTTTTTAGCCGCTAATGCATTCACCGCCATTTCAAGTGAAGACATGCGCGACTTCTTTCAAGGATATACCGAGGCAGACCTTACTTCATTTTTTGAAGATTGGGTATTCACAGAGGGCGATGCAGAATTTAGAATCAGACATTGGAATCAAAACGATAATCATATCACTTTGTCAGTAGAGCAATTTCAACATTACAATCCTGAATTATACAGCAATGTTCCGATTGAGATTTCAGTGACCGACTGGGCAGACAACTGGTTTGACACCACCTTTGTGATGACTGGAAACATTACATTTCATGAGTTTGATTTGCCTGAAAATTTTGAAGCCGTTTCTGTTTTGCTCAACTATCATCACAAACTTTCTTTAGCAACGCTAAGTGAGACCAGAGTGATAACCGGTACAGGACAAACATCATTGAACTATCCGAACATTCAGCTTTTTATCAATGATATGGCAGGTCAAGATCAAATCACTTTTCATTGTGAAAATCATTATGCCACCGCCAATGAGCCCGCCTTTGTGCCCTTTACAGATTATTTTCTTTCAAATGATAGATGGTGGCTTATAGATGGGGAAATCGGAAATGCCGATTTGGATATCTTCTTTCCTTATTACGGAAGCAGCAGCTCAACGAATTATTTTGATATCGAGTTTTTCTCGGAGCTTGAGCAACTTGGTTTTACAGAAAATGATTTGAAAATATTTTACAGACCCGATGGACTGAGTGAGTGGACCTTGTGGGAAGATTTTAGTGTTTCCACTCAGGGAAGTCCAACCAATTATGCCGGACGCATCCGTGCCAATAACATTCAGAAAGGTCAATATTGTTGGGGTGTTCAGACAGGCAATGTAAGTGTGTTAGAAAGCGAATTGAAAGCTGGATCCGTTGCAGTATTTAGTCAACCGGGGAAGCGAATTGTAGTTGAGAATCCTTATAAAAATGGATATGTACAACTTTATGCGATGAGCGGTGAGTTGGTAGGAAATTACAATTTAACGTCTGGTAGAAACATTATCGATGTAAATTCCATGAGTGCTGGAACATATTTGGTGGTATTCAGTTCTAAAGAAGAGAATAAATCATTTCACATTTCGGTTCATTGATGGAAAACACCAGTCAGAAAAACTCTCGCAGAGAGTGGTTATTCATTTTTTTAGCGGGCTTATTCATTACCAACGCCATCACTGCGGAGTTGATTAGCAACAAATTGGTTCAGATTCCTATTTCATTTGATTTGTTCGGAAAGGAGTTTGGACCGTTCGTTACTATCATCGGCATATTGCCGTGGCCTGTAGTGTTTTTGCTTACCGATTTGATGAACGAATTTTATGGTGCAAAAGCCATTCGTCGATTGTCGTGGATTACTGCGATTCTCATTGGATATTGCTTTTTAATTGTCGTAATGGCATTGAACATACCGGCGCATCAAATTGAAGGTGCAGACTTGGTGAACGATTATGAATTCAACAAAGTTTTTGGACAAGCGCCATGGATTATTGTTGGTAGCATCACGGCATTCTTAGTTTCTCAATTATTGGATGCTACTCTATTTCATCGCATAAAAAATATTACAGGCAACAGGTACATTTGGTTGAGAAGCACTGGGAGTACGGTTATTTCTCAATTGATAGACAGCTTTATTGTGTTGTATATCGGTTTTGTGCTTCCTGGCAAAATGTCGATGGCCGATTTTTTTGTCATCGCGCCCACGAATTATGTTTTGAAATTGATTATTGCTGTGGCGCTCACACCGCTCATTTATGTGGGACATGGGGTGGTGAAGCGGTATTTGGCGAATGGCTGATGCCTGCTTCTCTCGATACATCCCGCCGTTGGCGGGACACTCGAGAAGCGTCTTGTGGGGAGGGGAGATTTGAAAACAACCCACACCAGAATGGTGGAGGGTTATTCTAGTTTGCCGAATTTGCCGGCGCCGAAATCTAGGATGGCTTGGTGTACTTCTTCGTAGGTATTCATTAGGAAGGGACCGTGCGCTGCTATCGGTTCGTTGATTGGTTCACCACTGAGCACAAGAATCTTTGCATCGGATAATGCTTCCATTTCTATGTTTGTTCCGTCGTTTTGAAACAATACGAACTGATCTGTTTCTGCCGTTGCATCATTATTGAACACGGCACTACCTTCTACTACAAGCAGTCCAGTGTTGAAGTTTTCCGGTAAGTCAAACGACCACTTTGTTCCTTTGTTGATGTGGATCACATACATCTCAATCGGAGTGAATGTTGAAGCAGGCCCTTTCACATCATTTAGATTCCCTGCAATTACATCCACCACACCTCCATTATTTGGGATATGGTATTTCCCCATTTGGTCGTTGTTGAGACCTTGATATTTAGGAGTAGTCATTTTATCTTTTGCAGGAAGGTTGACCCATAACTGAGTCATTTGAAATGGTCCTCCAGCTTTACTGTATTCCTTTTCGTGATATTCTTTGTGTAAGACTCCAGAGCCAGCGGTCATCCACTGTACACCACCTTGTTCGATTACACCGCTGTTTCCAGCACTGTCGTGGTGCGCTACTTTTCCATGAAAAGCAATAGTAACTGTTTCAAATCCGCGGTGAGGATGCACGTCGACTCCGCGAGGATTTTCGCGTGGTGAAAAATCAATTTTAGAATTGTAATCAAGCAAGAAAAAAGGACTCATTCTGTGCTGATCCATGTTGTACCCTCCAGGGAAGAAATTATGAACTCTAAACCCATCTCCTACCATGTGTGGTGCTGGTGGAGCTAGTACTTGTTGAACTGATTTCGTTTTCATGATTCAAAGGTACGCTGGGTTAAAACGAAAAACCCTTGATCTGTATCAAGGGTTGAGCATTAGTTCCATTTCTTAAACGAGCCATCTAATAGTTGATAGACCTCGCCGCCATCCATTCCAAACCATAGTTTGTTGCCGTTGTCCCTATAAATGAATTTAATCATTTGCGACTTTAGCGTGGTGTCGATTTTATAATTCGTCAGTTGTTTGCCGTCGTATTTCCAAGTGCCTGAATCGCGGTCGCCAAACCAAATATTTCCTTCATGGTCTTCTTGGATAGCGAAGACAGATTGCAGTCCTGTGTTTTTTTCAAAATGTTTAGAAAGCGTGTTTTGATGAAACTCTTCAGATGGAATAAAATGACCTTGTTGTTTTGAAAAATTGATGAATGTGCTGTCTTCTTTCAAAAGCACACCGATACCATTATTTCCAAGCCATAATCTGCCCTTCGAGTCTTCGAGAATACTCCTTACATGAATTAAATCAAGCTCTTTTGAGTAGCCTAATTTTTGATCATTGATGATGGTGAGTTGACTTCCATCGAATCCAAATACATGAGAATAGGCGCCGATCCAAACATTATTGTTATTACCATAAGCGATACACGAAACTGCATAAGTGAGAGGATCATTCGTTTCAAGACTAGGAAAAGCAATGTAACTCAAATGCTGACCATCGAATCTATATACTCCTTTAAGCACATCCGCTGAAAACCATAAATCATTGCTTGTTTTTTCCCAGGTAGATGCAGATGAGTTTTCGTTTTTCCTGTTCCAACCACTATGAGCACTTTCAAAGGTATGCTTCTTTATTTGACCATTTGCAATGCCGTTTATACCCAAACTTGTTTGCACCCAAACCGTTCCATTCACATCCTCTTGAATGGTAAAAACAAAATTATCGAGGAGTCCGTCCGAAGCAGTGAAGTACTCGTATTCCTTTCCATTGTAACGGCAGAGCCCTTCTTGCCTATTCCCAAACCAATAGTTGCCTTTACTGTCTTGCAGCATTGAATGAACACCTGAGGTGAAGTCGAATTGATTTGATTTTCTTGTCGAGGTGAACTCCGTCTTATCTACTTCGTTTTCCGTTGATTTTTTTTCGACGCAAGCCATTGAAGTAAAAACTAGAAATACTACGAAAAGTGAGGAGTAAATTCTTATCATACCTCTATTTTGCATTGTTTAAAAGTCCTCCCAAAACGTATTCGGGTTGTTTGTGATATACGTCTTGTAGGTCATTCCACTGTTTTCAATTTTGATGACATCAACTTCAGGGATTTGATTTAATCCGTCTAAAGGAAGCAATTGGACATATTCCAGTGTCTTTCCCTTAATAGGGGTTTCAAGATCGGATGTAGAGTTAATGGGACATTCAAGTCGATATAGATTCTTAGCCATATAAGTGTACAGATAGTATTCCTTAGTCTGACTGTTTTGAAAATTCCAATTTGCGGTTGGATTTAGTATTAGAGGTTTCCCATTAATTAGTCTTTCTCGCACTTCCTGAATACCGAGGAGCTGTCCGTTTTCATCCATTACATAAGCATCAAATGTTGGATCTAGCCATATCCACCTCTTTTCACTTTCCAGATATACTGTATTGATTACATGACAATCATCGAATACTATTGGTTTGGGCATACAGGTTACCATTCGAGACTTGTACCCCATCGAAAGGTAGCATTCGTTGAGAATTGTCGCCATCATTCACAATTCACTCCTCGATTTTTTCTGAATTGCAGATGTTGATCAAATCGATTGCATTCTTTAGTGTAGGATTTTCGCCGGGCCATCATGTCTTGCAAACAATGCACCCAATGCATTACATTTCTGTGTTGATATATCACTTGGATTACACGATGAATCAAGATTATAAAGCATTGTTTTGGAAACGGTTTCTTCGGAAATACTTTCATCAGTATTGATTGGATATGCGCGCCGGATGATATTAATAAATCAAACGTTTGAGGATTACCAAATAAAGTTCCACATGTTTATTTGTAATTAAAGGCGGAATCCTTTTTTGAGTAGATACCCAAAATCGAATACCGTATTCTCTTCCATTTTACACTGATGGAATCTAAATGTGAAAAAGATATCGTCTCCTAGCATTTCCGAGTTGTAAGTATCAGGCTACTTTTGGTTCAATCTGCCACCAAGAGTTCGAGAAGTCTTCATATATGGACACACCATTAACCTTAATATCTACTTTTTTCGATTTCGCTTTAATAACTGGGATATTATTTTGAGCAACGATTGTAAGTGAAATAGCTGAAAGAACGAGGCTAATAAATAATTTCATAGGAAGGTAATTTAAACTATTTAGAGGATTGTAATTTCATTAATTCATCTTTTAAATCGGAGACAATGAAACTAATATCATTCGAATTTTGTATGCAATCTAGATTGACAACTTCATCAGTATTATTATAAAAATCTCTAACCAGATTAGATGTACAGTCACTAAAATAAAATACGGCATGAGAGGCAGAAGGGGCAACAACAACAAGAGAATTGGTCATTTCCTTTGCCGCTGTATATGCATGAGATGGTGGAGTTCCAGGATCAAACTCTCCTGATAACAGCAATGTACGTATATCGCTCCTTATTGGATCATAATAATTTGCATCTGTTCTGGCCGAAAGTTGTTTCCGACATCCCAGTAATCCACATCAGCAAAGCCGCTAAATATGGATATTTTCTTGCCATTCCCAAAGGCTTTGTTCATAAGATGTAGGTTTGAAATCATAACAAAATATGGCCGAATTATAAAAATCATTCACAGTACCGTATTTATCTTCTGAATAAAATAAGTTTACCCATGTCAGCAATAAATCGTCATTACCGTCTGCAAATTCTTTAAGAGCTAACGGTATATATTTAACTAAATCAGCGCTATAAGGTAACACATTATCAGCAAATTTATCACCTGTCAATATGCTGCGTTATGCATTTTGATAGGAGACTTATTCAATCGATCTGCAGTGATTGAAAAATCACCAATTATATTAGGAAATAAACTAGCCAAAATAGTGTCTTGATCTATTACATCCTGCAAATGGTTCAAAGTTTCATTCATCGTGTGTACAAAACTGAAACTTTTGGCATTTGGAGGAACAAGGAGAATCCAGAACAACATTTCCCAAACTAGATTCAAAATAGCGCATGTACATCATAGCGGCAAAAGTTCCGTATGAAACGCTATAAATATCCCATTGATCAATACTCAAAGACTTGCGAATTTCCTCAGCATCTGCTACTGCTTGAAAAGTTGTAAATGCCTCAATGGGTATATTCTTAGAATTTAATGAATCCCTACAACTGGCATATAGCTCAATCGTTTTTTTCTTCTTACTGTTTTCCAAAATTTCAGCTCTATTAATCATGGATAATGAATCGAGAAGGTCTTGGCACATGTAAGGTCCAGAGAAACCAGTTCCAGAATAATCCATCATTACAATATCATGGCAGGCATTAAACTTCTTCCAATGTGCATTACTTAGGTAACGCTCGAGCATTTTCAAGAGTTGCCAAACCTGGTCCACCATGTAAATGGGGATTGGTGGTAAACTGGATTCAATCTTACTTTTCGCTCTTATAACCGCGATTTCCTTCTGCCAAACGTTGGATCATTAAATATAGAGTTCATCAGAATTTTATAACAGACATTATTTGAGCTAGCCCAATTTTCATCGATTCCCAATTCAGCACATTTACATTCATTATGAGTTTGAGCATTCAACATAGCAGAAAATGACACTAGAATAAGAAGTAAAAAATAGCGATTCATAGGGTTAATGTTGATTCATCAATTGCTTCTTCTGTCATTGATTAATTGCGATGGATTTGCTCTAAAGGTTCTACAATAAGTCGATGCAATTCCGGACGCTCGAGATCCATATCGTAGGTTAGAACAAAACGCAGGCTGTCGCAATTTAGAAAATATTCATAGATGAAAGCCGTCTCATTATCTCCCTCATAGTCGAATTCGAAAAAATCTACATACTTTCCGTTTCGAGAGTGGACCAATCGCATGTAGCGACAATATCTTTTAATAGTTGCTTCGTTTCATCGCGGGGAAAGTACTTTTCGGGGAATTCTTCGATGACTTCGGGGTTATTTAGATTTTCGATGATAAAGTCGGCATTTTCACGTGCCAGATTGTTTCTTTCCATTCTACTCGGTCCGCAAGCGTATAGACAAGTACACACAACACAGGCTGAAATGATAGGACTCCAAATTTTAATCATAGATACTTTTTTTTGTTGGTCGCCTGTGAACGGTGAGATTGGAGTTTTATTGAAAAATGGAAAATCAGTCATAGTGAAATCTACATTTAGCGATGAGAATTTCATCATCTTTAACTTGATATATAAGTCGATGCTCCTCATCAATTCGTCTTGACCAAAAACCTGAATACTTAAATTTAAGAGGCTCAGGCTTTCCGAGACCATGAAATGGAGTTCTAGATATATCTTTTAGCAACTCATTGATTCGTCTCATCTTTGACTTGTCTGTTTTTTGCCAGTACAAATAGTCATCCCATGATTCATCGACAAAAATGAATTTCATTCTTCAATGAGTTTTTTTCGACTTGATTTTCCTGATTTTAATTTTTCTATAGCAGTATCAAGTCTTTTTTCATTTTCTTTTGATGAAAGTTCATGTTGTGTAGCACGAAGGGAGTTGTACTCGGCTAATGACATGATCACGACTCCGTTATCTTTACCTCGATTAATAATCAAGGTTTCAAAGTTTTGAGTAACTTTATCAAAATAGCTTTTTATGTCCTTTCTAAAATCTGAAATGGATGTTGTTAGCATAATCTTGGCGTTTTAACATGTACAATATTTTGTACAAAAATATGTACAAATAATCAAAATTCAAATTATTTCCAATTTCAATTAACGCCTTTTCTTTCCTGAAGGGATTTTTTAATTTTTAATATTATCCGGCTTGCTATAGAAGTCAAATGTCGTCTTGGCGATATCGGCGATTATCTTTTCGTTGGTGTCTAAATCCTCCTTTGAATCGCTCACAAAAACGCTGATTATAAAATATTCGCCATTTGGCAAAAACACAATTCCTATGTCATTTATAGCTCCAGTGATGCCTGTCTCTTTATTGGTCCCCGACCAACCCGTCTTGTGAGCCACAGGTGTGCCTTCCGGTAATTGACCTTTAATCCTGCCTTTTCCGGTTGAGGTTTCTAAATTGGTTTTCCAGAAAAAATCGAATGTATTTTTGGAAAGGAGCTGACTTCTATTTTCATATGCTAGTTGAAGTGTCTTGCTAGCTGCCTTTGGTGTTGTCCAGTTTTTACATGTTGTCCCACTCCGACTGCATATCGCGCTCATTATAGACTATTTGTATATCCGACACTCCGATACTTTTTGTGAATGTCTCAACAGACTTAGGAGTTCCAATCAATCCAATGAGCACATCGCAAGCGGTATTGTCACTTTGTGAAACTGCATATTGAATGAGTCTTTCAATTGTGAATGTTCCACCATTTGGATAATCGTCCCTTAGCGGACTCCAAAAGTCTTCTGGCAATAAATCTTCTTTATTCAACACCATTTTCTGATCCAGCGCGAGATGCCCTTTTTCTATTTCAGATAAAACTGCTAGGGCAATATGAAATTTGAAAACGCTTTGCATAGGAAATCTGCTATCTCCGTTGACAGATAGGGTATCCTTCCCATTATTAGCAATGATTGAAACTCCAACAACAGCTTTTTTATTGGAAATGATGTTTTCTATTTCAGCCCGAAGTGCTTTTGTATCGTCACTTGATGAAACACAACTTGGAAATGAGAGCACCAAGCTGAACAGGAAAAGGAATAGTCTATTCATTTTCTGATCTGTATTTTTCTACTTGCAAGATATTGTTCTGAATATCATTCATTATGTTCTTCGCCCACCAGCTAGCATAAAAATATTGACTAGTTTTTGATTTGACGTAAATATATTAAATGAACTGCAGAGTTAGCTTCACTTCAACAAATACGAAGAAAGATTCACACTAATTGAAATTGAATGACCTGTTGGTATGAGGTTTTTATCTGATTTTAGATTTATGCTGTATCCGTATGTTAGATTTATCCAGCTGAGCATGCTTAATCCTAATTCAGGTCGAAGTACAAATTGTGACTGCTTAAAATCGGTATAGTTCAACACTTGTACTCGGCCCGCAATAAAACCCTCGTAATGGGCATAACCTAATTTTGATACCAATGCATTATTATTCGCACCGATAGTTGAACCCAAGCCAATGAAAGGTCCATATGAAGCTGTTGGATGTTCATCTAAAAATTTATGCTTCACGTATCCCAAATTTACAGAAAGCTCACTTGATTTAGTCCAAGTGAACATTGGCTCCATAGTTAAAAAGCGCGGACTTCTAGTTTCAGATTGAGCAATCGAGACAAACGATAGTAGAAAAAGGAAAATAATAATGATCAGTCTTTTTATATTATACATTTTCATCAATGCATGCATCCCACATATATGTCTGCCTTTATTTTGAAGGAATTGTTTGCTAAATCTCGAGTGTAAATCAAAGCGCTGTCTGCGCTAGTTTCTTTCTCGTAAATTCCAACTACCAATGCTATCGTTTTTTCACCTGCATTTCTTTGATAGAAGTTCAGATATTCTAAGCTCAAAAACTCGGATGGAAATCGTCTTGGAAAATAGTCTCCTGCGTAGATCTCATCCTCATCGTTATCTGGCAGCGCAATGAGGTCTTTTGATGTATTAAAATAACGTCATTGTATCAATTGGTAAATTGAGTTGACCTTCAAGATGATACATTTCACGATTTAGGGTGTAATAATCGACACTTGTGTCGGCAACGACCACAAAATATGTTGCAAAATCAGAATCAGAGTCTCCTCATCCTTGTAGTTGTCAATTGATGTATCTGCTTCCAGATTTGTTGAATCTCCGGAGGAAATATCTTTGCTTGCTGGCCCTGAAGAACAAGCCGCGGCAAGAACAATCAATAAAAAGAAAAGGCTATATTTCATGATAATCAATGGTGGTCGAAACGTCTAACTCCTCGAAAATAGTAAAGTTCCACTTATTGTGAAACTTAATTTTATAGCAAGGCGAGAAAATGGTTGGCGTTTCAATAGCTCTACAGATTAGTGTATCTTTTTATTGTATTGTTTCTACTGGATGCCAAGGTGCTAAAAGGGGCTTGTTTCTTATAAAATTCTATTTATTTTTTTTTTAATCAACTTCTCATTTCGAAAGTGAACACATTACGAAGAGTAATCCTTCTTTGCGAAACTTGGCGTTCCTTAGCGGCTTTTTGCGTTTCAATAGGCTCGCAGATTAGCGGAACTTCTTATCGTATTGTTTCTACTAGACGTAAAGACGCTATGGACGCCAAGGAGCGCAAGAGGTTTGTTTCTTTTATGCAATATTCATATAAAATTAAATAAGAAGTATTTTTTTTTATAACATTAATTCCAATCAGTTTTGCAATAAAAATGACTGAAAACGATATCGCACGGGCCGTATTAAACGCCTCATTTGAAATCCATAAAACACTTGGTCCTGGGCTGTTGGAAAGTGTTTATCAAGAATGCCTTGTACTATGAACTTTCTCTTCGTGGTTTCGCCGTGGCAAAGGAAAAAAGTATTTCTATTCATTATAAAGAAGCAAAAATGAATGCGCCAATTTCAGAATTGACCTTCTTGTGAATGAAAAAGTAATTGTAGAATTAAAAAGTGTAGACTCCATCAATAATCTACATATTGCTCAAACATTAACTTACTTAAAACTGAGCAACCTAAAACCAGCCCTTCTTATCAATTTCAATGTACCTCTTATCAAGGATGGCATAAAAGAGAATAGTGCACAATCTCTAATATCCGACTTCTTTGCGAAACTTGGCGCTCTTAGCGGCTTTGCGTTTCAATAAGCTCGCGGATTAGCAAAGTTTCTTATCGTATTGTTTCTACTAGACGCTAAGACGCTATGGACGCAAAGGAACGCAAGAAGGTTTGTTCTTATAACGATATATTTATCTTTTTAAATCAACCTTTTCACTTCGTAAGCTAATGCACTACGAAAGTAATTCTTCTTTGCGAAACTTGGCGTTCCTTTAGTTTGTACCCACGAAGAATTTTATCCGATTATTGTCAAAAATAGACTTCCAAAAACAGGGTGAATCAGTTTTGCGTCTGAAGGTTTTAGGCCTATGCCAAGATTTTGAACCTGTTTCTTAGGTACGATAGAACTAAATAGAAATTCGGGCTCGACCCATTGTTAAGGGCTTAGTCTAATCGTTCCGCCCCAGAGTAAATAAAACATAATTTATGAATCAAAAGTACTATGTGAGTGTAGATGTTTCCAAGGAAAATTGGACATTGCGATTATTGACTCCAATTTCGAAAATGGAGAAGCTAATATTGAATAATCCTTTAAAGATTAAATCTTTTACTTCCTAAAACATCAGTTGAAGGTAAGCGAAAGCGAGTTTCTTGTGTGTGCAGAGAATACAGGTATTTACAACACTCCACTTGCTAAAACATGCGCTGGATTGGATATTCCTATTGGGAGAAAATGCATTAAAAATTAAAGAGCAGAAAGCACGGATTTTAGGGGTAAATCAGATCAGAAAGATGCCTTGCGTATTGCGGAATATACTTTGCGATATAGTGACAAAGTAGTGCTTTATAAGTTGGATCTATTACAGAGGGACAAAGCTTTGACACATATCAGAGAAACTTTAGTCAACCAAATAGTAAGATTAGAGAATCAAATCAGAGAAGCAAAAACACATGACAAAGGAGCTGTGGACCATATTGAAAAAACAACTTTCACCTGTCCTTAAGGTTATGAAAAAACGTCAAAGTGAAATTGAAAAACTAATAGTTGAAAAGGTAAGTGAATCACCCGATTTGGCGGGTCAATATGGGGCTTTTAAAAGACCATCCCAGGTATTGGAAATCCAAATTTCGTTGATGTTCATTTTATCCCGCAACAACTTCAAACTTTCGAATCTGCAAAACAAATGGCCTGCTATGCAGGGGTAGTTCCATTCCCCAATCAATCAGGAGTAGTCAATAAAAAGATAGAAGTGTCTAGACATGCAAATAAATCTCTGAAAGCATTATTACACCTGGCGGCTATGGCTGCTGTAAAGTCACCGGGTGATTTAAAAGCGTATTACATAAGAAAGGTTAGTGAAGGGAAAAATAAGATGTCTGTTTTAAATGCTATCAGGAATAAACTGGTGCATCGAATATTCAGCGTCATCAAAAGACAAACTCCTTGCAGGCAATGATGAAAGAATCTATTAACCAAGATTCTTTAATTTTTACTTGACTTTTAACATAGAAATCTTGGCGCCTTTGCGTTTAAAGAAGTTTGCAGATTTGTGGAGCTTTTCATCGTATTGTTTCTACTAGACGCCAAGACGCTATGGACGCCAAGGTGCGCAAAGAGGTTTGTTCTTGCATAACGATTTATTTATCCTTTTAAATCAACCTTTTCATTTCGTAAGCTAATGCAATACGAAAAGTAATATTCTTTGCGAAACTTTGCGTACTTGGCGCCTTTGCGTTTCAATAAGCTTGCAAATTAGCAGAACTTCTTATCGTCTTGTTTCTACTAGACGCTAAGACATTATGGACGCTAAGGTGCGCGAAGAGGTTGTATCTTTTAGCTGCAATATTCATATAAAATTAAATAAAGTATTTTTTTTATAACATTAATTCCAATCAGTTTTGCATTAAAAATGACTGAAAACGATATTGCAAGGGCTGTTCTAAACGCCTCATTTGAAATCCATAAAACACTGGGACCTGGGCTGCTGGAAAGTGTTTATCAAGAATGCTTGTACTATGAACTTTCTCTTCGTGGTTTCGCTGTGGCAAAGGAAAAAAGCATTTCTATTCATTATAAAAGAAGCAAAATTGAATGGCAATTTCAGAATTGATCTTCTTGTAGACAAAAAGTAATTGTAGAATTAAAAAGTGTAGACTCCATCAATAATCTACATATTGCTCAAACATTAACTTACTTAAAACTGAGCAACCTAAAAACTGTCAGCCTTCTTATCAATTTCAATGTACCTCTTATCAAGGGATGGCATAAAGAGAATAGTGCACAATCTCTAATATCCGACTTCTTTGCGAAACTTGGCGTTCTTGGCGCCTTTTGCGTTTAAAAAGCCTTGCAGATTTGTAGAGCTCTTCATCGTAATGTTTCTACTCGACGCTAAGGCGCAATGGACGCTAAGCAAGCAAAGTTGTGACGAATTAGTTTTTTGATTTCATTCATTCTTTCGACTGCTTCCGGCTCTCCTTTCTCAACAGCTATTCTCAAATATTCCAACCCTTTTCTACCTCTCGATTCATCATTAAAAAGTCAGCATAATGATACTCTAATAAATCCAGGTGATTGCGCCGAATCAAAAGACTTTTCAAAATATTCCTGGGCCATTTTCATTTCACCTTTTGCCTGATAGAAAATAGCAAAATTCCTGTAAGTGTATGCCATGTCGTTGTTGAGTGATTACGTTACTTCTAATTCCAAATATGTCCTTCCCCTCGTCTAATCTGCCTAGCTGGATAAGAGCGTATCCTAAATTGTCATTGCATATCCAAAGTCACCGTAAATATCCAAGGCATTATTGAAATCTCCACTGCCTTTTCATATTGTTTAATTCTAAAGATGGTACTATCCTAAATTATTGTTCATTTCTGCCAACGAAGCATCGTCACTGCTGAGCAAAGTGCTTTGAAGTTCAGAAATGGCCTCTTCAAATTTGTTCTGTTCATATAGACTTTCCGCTGAAATAAACAATTCATAAGACTCCATTTCCCTATTGCTATATAATTCCTTAGTTTTTATTTAGATAATTAATAGATTTTTCAAATTGAATTTTCAATTCACCAGGCAAACTTTCCTTCCAGCTGGGCGAGTTATTATCAATTAGCATTGAATATAGAGCCAGAGCATATGCCATTATTTCATAAGGCATTTCTGATATGTAATTCCAATTGGTCTCCCAAAATCCATCATCAACTCTACCCATTTCCCTTAAGCTTTGAGAAAGTATTGCTCAAAACCAAAATATATTCCTGCCAAGTAGATAAACAAGTCCGTGTCATCCACCATCATCGAATTGCTTAGGTTTTCTGTCTGTGAGTTTGATTCTTATGAATTCATAAGTCAAACTACTTATTAATTTATTGGGGTGTTTTTGAAGACTGTTCGCTATAAAATTCTATACTTACCTTCTACTTTTCCAAAACAGTTTCAAATGGTTTTCCTTGGATTTCGTACGGAATACCATAAGTATCTCTAATGTCGCTCACTACTTCAAAAATATCAGCTCCGTTGCATTTTAAAAAGTGCACACAAGTCTGTAATGACATTTTCAATTGAAATTTCTTCAGTTTTAAAGGAATTCGGAAAATAGTATTCTGAAGAAGGATTTGATCACTTTCTGGACTTGGGTAGCCGAATACTTTAATTAACCATATAAAATTATCCTCAACCCACTGTTGGTCGGTCTCAGATATTATGAGCAAATCATCTTCTTTTTCTTAAAAAACCCAAATAATTTCATTATTTCATTTTAAGCATTCAATCTTTATTAGGCCAGTATTTTCTAGTTAGGGTAGTCATCTCAACTGCTTTTTACCATCAAATTTCCAAAGTCCGTCTCGATTTCCGAACCAAATATTTCCCTTGGCATCTGCTAAGACAAAGATAATTTTTCGAACGTTCTCCCTTTTTCGTCGGTAAACACTTTGAAATGACTGCCGTCAAAAGTTGATAGTTCTGTTATTTCCGCTTGCCAGCCATAGTTTCCCAATTTATCCTCATATATACTACGGACATTGTTATTCTCGAATCCATCATCCGTTTTTATGGTATGATACAAATTCATTTGGGCAAACCGATCAAGTCCTCCCTCTCGATTACCGTGTGTACCAATCCAAATATTTCCTTTTTTATCACAAAAAACTACTCTCACAAAATCATCGCTTAATTCTTTAATGTAATGGGTAAAATTCTCCCCATCAAAGACACTCACTCCACCATGACTTAACGACGAAAACCCAAATATTTCCTTGTAAATCTTCAACTATACTCAAAACAATATTATGCTGCATTCCATCTTCATACACTTTACCAATATCTGACAGATGATGTGTGAAAGAATCTCCATCATACCCAATAACTCCTTGACCATTTGTTTCAAACCAAAAATTGCCTTTCGAATCCTCTAAAATTAAGCCCAGTGATACTTGGTATGGATTTACCACAGGATATACGGAATCAAGCCATTTGCTCTTTGTGCTAATATTAGGAATACTAAATTGTGAAAATGTTCGACCATGTAACACAAACTCCGTGAGGTGTGCCAAACCAAAGATTTCCTTCTTTGTCCTCAGCAATACAAGAAATATCATTGGAGCAGAGCCACTTTCAGTTGTAAAGTTTACGATTCTTTACCGTTAAATTTAAAAACACCATTACCCCTACTACCAAACCATAAGTTTCCAGTTCTATCCTTTAATCCGCAATAGAATCCGTTCTTGGGGAGTATGATTTTTATAATACTCTCCTCTATCACTGTTTATTTACGGAATGAACTCTTCTCTTCGTTCTTTAAGCCGACCACTGCAAGAAACCATTGCTGAAACTACAATGAGCATGATGATTTGCATCAATTGCGTTGTCAAGCCAACTGACTGTTCCATTGATGGGTTAAAATATCGTCCACAGGAACTACTCCATATGTTTTTCCATTTCGTCATTTGATAAATTTCTTTGTGTGAAAATAGGAAAGGGGCGCTTGTTTTTAGTCTTTTATGAATATACAATTCATATCTCTCTAAATTCCTGCGATAGCAATATTTGAAAACCCTACACATAGCAAAGGGGCCTAGTGTAATAACTCCAATAGACATAAACAGAAATATAACATGATCATTCTGGAGGAACAATCAGATTTACGATACCATAAATAATACAAATTACAAACCAAAAATAAAAGCCAAAGCCTCTATACACCATCAAAGTCACCTGCGAACTGCCATCCTGCAATTCGCCAATCACTCCTTTGAGTTTCGTTCTAAACTTACTAAACCGATTGACACTAGGCATAGTTTTCATTTCAAATAATGCTTCACCCGTGAAACGCCCATAACTATCATTTTCATCCATGAATTTATATTTCCTATGAAAAACCTCTTCCATTTTAGCAATGATGTCTCCCTTCGGCAAATCATAGATGAAAATTTTTATTCTCGGCTTAAAATATGTCTTCAATTTATCAAGCATTGTTTCCTAGGGAATGAGACATTTGAAATAAATTGTCATTGCTATTTTAATTTCTTTAAGAGTTCGCCTATCATCATTGACGATAATGCTTTTGAGCAAATCATAGTCCGTCAAGAAATTCACTTTTCGAAATAATAAGTCAACCCATAGCAACAATCGCAAAGGCAATAAGTCGCCCCATAACGTAATATTTCAGATTAATAATAGAATCGTCTATTATTTCAATGTCTAAAGAAACGAATGGCAGCAATTACCCCAAACCTTTGAATTCAATGCTCAAGGTCGAATCAGTCTCTGCAATAGATACAACTTCGTCTAGGTCGGTTTGTCCGATTGTTTGCACTCTGAGATTGCTAAGATTGCAGAGTACGATACCAAGTTCTTTGCTATTTGCTGACTGCTTGTCCAAGGCAGAACGGTAGTACCATATAAAATTTCTCTTGCATTTGGAGTGTCAAAGACAATTGTATCGATTGCATAGTTCAACTTATCTTCAAACTTGTCCTGGTTGTACCTTACAAAAACGGTGTCTGACTGTCCCCACATGAAAGAAAGACACAAATACTAGAGACCACAATATAGTTTGTATTTTCAGCATCTTTATAAAGTTTGAATAATTAAACTTATCACCTCATTTGTTTGATGGTATCATTCATCGACACGATCAATTTCTAAGAGTTCCTTTGTTGCTATGAGTATCATCCCTTCACCATCAAAACGAGCATTTTGAATTGATTTATTTTCAATTTCAAAGTTGTGGTAGCCAGTTGTATCTTACTATTATTATCCAATGTAACAATAACCTCAAGAGGTACAAACTGTTTAGGACCAATAGGTTCCAATTCATCATCCAAATTATAGTACCAGCTCCATTGCGCTTCTAAAGAAATCACGTTTAATCCCATTAAATCAAGGCCAATTGGCAGGTCTGACGGATCAATTTGATAATAATCCGCCTCACCTAATAATGACTCGACTGTATCGGTGCTGACGTCAAAAAACTCTGCGTCGAAATTCCAACCAATAATTAGTTTCTGATCATCAAATATCAATTCGACAGCCCCATCAATTACCGCCAAATTATCAGGATTGAAAGCGAAGTAATTATCATTAACATTAAATAGGCGAATGCTCGTTAGTGTTTTACCCAAGATTAATCTTTTCAGATCTTCAGTATTTTCAAATGCCATTGATTGAGGGTTTAAAAGTACATTACTTTTCCTGTCTTCGTTTTTTAACCACCAAGAAAACAAAGCGGCAATGTCTTTGCCATATATCTACTAGACGCCAAGGTGCGCAAAGAGGATTGTTCTTATAACGATTTATTTATCCTTTTAAATCAACCTTTTCATTTCGTAAGCTAGTGCAATACGAAAAGTAATTCTTCTTTGCGAAACTTGGCGTTCTTGGCGCCTTTGCGTTTAAAAGTTTGCAGATTTGTGGAGCTTTTCATCGTATTTTTTCTACTAGACGCCAAGACGCTATGGACGCTAAGGTGCGCGAAGAGGTTTGTTTCTTATGTTTTAATTTCGTAAAATCAAAATAAGGAATATTGTTTTTCAATGCGCAAATGAATGCGAATGATCCTTAAATAATACTACTTTTTATCAAGCACCTCTTTCCATTTTCCAGATTCAGCAAACTCTTTAATTATTAGGTTTCGATTCATCAGAAATCTTTTCAAATAATTTGTCAGAACAAGTTTATTAAATATTCTACCTAGGAGACCATAAGGCGAATGAAACTCAAAAATATCCGTCATCACTACCATCTCCCCAACTTTTTCAAATTTGTGTTCGTGTGCCATCGACTTAAATGCGCCTTTTACTTGTTCGTCAATAAAAAATTGGTCTTTGAAATGCCGTAATTTTTGAAGTTAGCTTTACATTTTGAAACCAAAGTGTACTGCCTGCCAAGTTACGGTATCATTTAATTGTATTAGCCCGCTAGTTCTTCCGCCAATAGCTTGTTCATTCGTTTGAGCTGTAGAAATTTATGGAGGTCAATACTTCTTGAAAGGTCAAAACAAATCTCAAGGTCGCATTAATTTCTGTTCTAAGTTCTATTCTTGGCATTACAATAATGATAGTGTTTGGTATTGTTCAAAGGGCAAGTGAATCCCCCATTCAGTTTTTCTTTCCAATTAATCGTTTTTTTAACTACCAAGAACACAAAGGTTTCACGAAGTTACACAAAGGAGTTTGTTCTAATGTTCAATATGTGGATCACATACACAATAACAAATATCATCAAACGTAACGATATACTCCGTTATCAGAACCTTCTCACCTGACAATAATGGCGTTAACCTGAAATCATCATTCAAATTTATAGTCCAATCATTTGAACAAGCGTTTTTAATTCTCAAAACATAGATTGCTATCACTCTCCCTTGTTTGTCCACTAAGAAAGACAACTTAGCGCTATTATTGGGGTCTCCTACATGCTTTGGGGATTGAACAAATTTCTGATAGTATTTATTCAAAAGTATCAAATTAGAATCGATTACTTCTGACAACCCATTACTCGCAAAATTTAGCATAATTGTGGTATCAAGCCAACCCATCTCGACTCTACGAGAACATAAATTGAGTCCATATTCGTATCTAGGTCCAATTTCTTATATGGATGCATTAAAGTCATAAGAAATGTTGATCGTATCATTCGAATGAATCTGAAAACCATCAAATTTTGATGCCTTTGAATACTTTGCTGTACAAAAAACATCACAAGTAGGATCATATTAAAATTCAGTCTTCTCATTTTATACGAAATTTATTTGTCGATTTTATTTCGTTAAAGTTTTTTTCTTTTCCAATTAATCGTTTTTTTTAACCACAAGAACACAAAGGTTTCACTAAGTTACACAAAGGGAACATTCTATACGCTTTACTTTATGATATATATAAATCCCAATAGTCGACAAAGTCCAATAATATAAACTAAAGGTCATAAAGCAATATACTATATATACCACAGAAACCACATCCGGATACCTTTCAAACTTATTCCATTTTTCTCCACCAAGACCCAATCGTCATGAATCATGTACACCCAAAAAATCACGCTCACTACTAAGCAGAATCATGTAAATTTTCCAAGCTTTTCTGAAACTATCTTTCATATCAATGTGACCATTGCATTAAAATCCAACCATGCCAATCAAGGCATGCCAGCGCCGATATATTTCATTCTCACACCATTCTCATCTTCAAAGGCAGTTAATTATTTTACTTTTCAGGAGAACTCTTTTATTTCCGTGATCAACACATCTTTCAATATATAAATTAACCAACGTTCTATCAGTTAGATAAAAAGCAAATTCACTCGGACTATATGAGGGGGGTTCATGAATGAATGAAAAATCTCCCTCGTCTAGCTCAAATTCTTGACACGCATGCTTTAAACTTTGGTTGATCAAAGTGCTGTCAATTCTGGATATATTACTTATCGAAGTAGATATTGACCTCAATCTAATATCCCATTCACCATTTATTTCAGTTTTGAGCTTATGATATTTTTTCAAAATAGCCCTTATTGGAAATCGAAATCAGGATGTATTGTCCAAGGATCGTATCGCTTCAAATTCAAAGTGCCCGCTAGCATCGAATAAATGGAATTACTCTGTGAACAGGCAAATTATAAATTTCTATCAAACAAGACGATATGGCCTGTTCATTAGACGAGTCAATAATTCGCCCCGAAATTGTTCAGCGTGACAATGCATTGCTGCAATTGAAAATGCTAGAAATGTTGTAAAGCCTTTCATTAGGATTGAGACTTTTTAATTTCTTTCATCAGATCTTCCAAGTAATCAATTTGTACTTCTTGAATTTCCAATAATTTTTTATTTTGATGTACAAGTAAGTGGTCAATTTTTCTCTCCTAGCAACTTGATCTCAAGTTCTGCTTTCAGATTGATTTTGTAGTCGTGCTCACACGCTGTCTATCCTTTTGTTGTCTGTTTTGACTCATCATTATGATAGGTGCTTGTATGGCAGCTAAGCAAGACAGGATTAAATTGAGCAAAATAAAAGGATAAGGGTCGAATGGTTTGGCTGCTAAGAACCAAATATTAATGGACATCTAAGATTAAAATAAATGAGAAAAAAGTAATTATAAATGTCCAACTACCGCCGAAGGCCACTCTATCTGCTATTCTTTGCCCGATGGTTAATGTGGCTTCAATTTCATCCTGGATATTCTCAGAAAGTATTGAATTGTTTTTAATGGCATTCATCACATCTTGATCAATAATTGCCAATTCACCTTTTCTTGAACAATTAAAGAAGTCAAATAAAGCCTTCTGTACTGATTCAATTCCGCTAATGAAATATAGCAGTCAGCATTGAAACCTGGAAAATCAGATTGAATGAATTAAAAACTCCTTCTCTGATACCTTGCCCTTTAACATCTTCACCTAAAGGAATTTCCTTTTTTGTAATATAGCTTAAACTCATTTTGAAGGTCTTTTTAAATATTATTGCTACTGGATCTCAAGGGTGAAATGTACGCTATTTCCGAGCAAAGGGGTTTGTTGCGCTGCTCAATCATTTCTTTACATAAAACAGATTAACCTAAAATAGCAACTCTCCTTTACAGCATCATAGCGTTTTATAGGCCTTTTAGAATAGCGGCACATATTATTGCGCAGTTTCCACTAGACGCCAAGATTTCTATGTTAAAAGTCAAGTAAAAATTAAAGAATCTTGGTTAATAGATTCTTTCATCATTGCCTGGTAAGGAGTTTGTCTTTTGATGACGCTGAATATTCGATGCACCAGTTTATTCCTGATAGCATTTAAAACAGACATCTTATTTTTCCCTTCATAACCTTTCTTATGTAATACGCTTTTAAATCACCCGGTGACTTTACAGCAGCCATAGCCGCCAGGTGTAATAATGCTGAGATTTATTTGCATGTCTAGACACTCTATCTTTTTTTATTGGCTACTCTGAGTTGGGGAATGGAACTACCCCTGCATAGCAGGCCATTTGTTTTGCAGATTGAAAAGTTTGAAGTTGTTGGTGGATAAAATGAACATCAACGAAATTTGATTTTAATACCTGGGATGGTCTTTAAAAGCCCCATATTGACGCCGCCAAATCGGGTGATTCACTTTTACCTTTTCAACTATTAGTTTCCAATTTCACTTTGACGTTTTTCGCAACCTTAAGGACAGGTGAAAGTTGTTTTTCAATGGTCCACAGCTCCTTGTCATGTGTTTTTGCTTCTCTGATTTGATTCTCTAATCTTACTATTTGGTTGACTAAAGTTTCTCTGATATGTGTCAAAGCTTTTAGTTCCTCTGTAATAGGATCCAACTATTATCAAACACTACTTTGTCACTATATCATAGAAAGCATATATTACCACACTAATACATAAAGAGCATCTTTCTGATCTATTTACCTAAAATCCGTGCTTGCTCTTTGCCTGATTTTCAATGCATTTTCTCCCAATAGGGAATATCCAAATCAATGTTTTAGCAAGTGGAGTGTTGTAAATACCTGTTCACACACAAGAAACTCGCTTTCAACACCTTCAACTGATGTTTTAGGGAAGTAAAAAAAAGATTTAATCTTTAAAGGATTATTCAATATTAGCTTCTCCATTTTCAAATTGAAATTACTGGAGTCCAATAATCCTGTCCAATTTTCCTTTGGAAACATCTACACCTACATAGTACTTTTGATTCATAGAATTATGTTTTGTTACTTCCAAGTGGAACGAATTGAACTGTAAGCCATGGATTAGTAGGCGAATTTCTATTTAGTTCTATCGTACCTAAGAAATGGGTTCAAATCTTGGCGTGACCTCAAAGACGTACAAAGCACCAAACTGATTCACCCTGTTTCTTTGGAAGTCTGTTTTCAGTGTGTATAATCGGATAAAATTTTCTTTACGTGGATACATTTACACCGACTAAAAGGACGCAACAATTAGACGCTAAAGTGTAAAAAGTTATTACTCTTAGATACCCAATTCAGATGTAGGAAATAAAACACTGTATTTTTGTCATATAAATTTTCTGGTGATTCAATTTATTTTGAAATGTATGGACGTCTTCTTTTATCATTTTATAAATAAATAGTTTTAATATACAGCATCTTTATATATATCAAAGTTTTACGGTTCACCTAAATTTAACTTTAAAAAAATCAACAGTTCGGTTTTCTTTATCTACCATACTTTAAAAAATCTTTTTTATAAAGTGAAAAGTGTAGGACATTTAATTTTTGAGTCTTGCTTCAGTGGAGTTAACTCAAACGCCCCGAAAGTTCATTTTCTATTCCACCCCAAGCTAAAAATTTTGCCGTTTCAAATGTAGGCACTTTCATTGTTTTAAACCTTGCACAAACTGTATCTTGTACATAAGGACTGAAGGACGATTATTCTTTCTCTTATATCGTTTAGAGTTGAGAGTCAGTTTTGTGTGAACATCTTTATATACCATCGCGGGTTCAAATCGGAAATATCTTTATATTTTCTTGCCTTTCAGTTACATTGATCATTACTTTAACTGCTGGCCTCATAAATTAAATTGTTGTTTGGTTACATCGAACTTCACGGACCAAAATCGCTCAAAAAGAAGTGCCACGCTGAACGAAAAGTGCAGCTTTATTTCCATATTAAAACTTTACAGTGGCGAAAAGAATATATTGGTTTTGCCCTTTCAGGTTTTCGAATCATTTCCCAAACATTCAATTTTCTTTTCATGCTCTTTTAGCTTAATTGATTTAAGTCCCTGTTGGATGATCAATTTTCCCAGGTCTTGGATTAACTTTTTTAAATACCCAAAGTCTTAATTTTGTCATAATAAAGCTTGTCAGGTCCATTTATCTTGTCTTTGGACATTGAACAAAATTTGATACAGGTTTCTTCACGCGTGAAAAATCAGACATTTATTTATCATGTTGCGAAAAGACCTAATATGATCGAAATCATTTGAGTGTACTTTTACTCTTATTTATTGTTGTTATTTTGAAAATTATTTCATATTAAAGTCAGTGAAAATCATTTCTTTAATGTTTTAACATATGAAAATGATGGAAATTGTTTAACGTTTTAACTATTCCCGAATACTAACATTGCAGTCGTATTTCTTTTCCAGTTGTGACATATTATGTAGTTGATTTTAAGAGTAGAGAGTTTTCATATTCGTTTTTTGCGTGGGACTAATCACATGTAGAACGAGCATCAGAAATAATAGCTATGGCAGTTTTATAAGCAATTGGTGGTCTTAATTATTATTGCTTTGTTCCCGAATCTATGCTTATACCAGTCGTCCTTATCAAAAGTAGGGATGGAGATACCGTAAAGTACGCCATCAGGGCCACACAAATAAGCTTCAAAAAATTATTTACAAGTACTCTGTTGAGCAAGAATTTGAATAAAAAAAAATCACAGTTAGCCCTAGAAGGAAGTTTCCTTTATATACAGTTCTAATATCACTCTTGTTGCCCAGATTTTTTTTGAAGCGAAAACCAAGTTATGAGTATTAACAGGAAAATGATTATGCGTTTGGTAAACGCTGAATTTTCGAATTGTTTAAAAGCAACCTTGCCCTGATATTTTCAATTTTTTAATCATTTTAGTTCGCCAAGGTGGCGATTACTTTATTACTCGCCAAATTCTTCAAAGTTTGCCTTTTCCATTTGCGTCCAACATTCCCAATATAACTTACCAGTCGAACCTGCACCATTCCCGGGTCGATTCCATGAAGAACTCGGATGTTACTTTCAATCGTTTCCTTGTCTTCGTCTCATTTAAGAAATGGGTCAAACATTCTGCTAAATTTATCGAAGGATGAAAATATAACTTCGCCCGTCCATGTCGCCACCATATTCATGGTCATATACTCTGATCGGAAAATCCTTTTTGTCAATTGAGTTTCTCGTGTCGAATACCAATGGTCAGATATTCCTCGTCTGCAAATGGAATGAGTCCAAGCGGAATCAGTTGTTCAGGGATGTCCCAGTTAAGATTGTCAATTAATTTCTCTAGTGGCTTTGTAGGCAAAGAACGCGGAAGGCTTACTATAGAACAGTCACAGTCCGCAAAAAATATCGTTTATGCCATTCTTTTAAAATTGTCAGGAAAAGTCTGCAGACGCTTCTAATCTTTATAATGTTCCATAGTCAAAGTCCTGGTATAAGTTTCCATTCATACCAACCCCTCTTTATCAATTACTGATTGCATCATTTCTTTCGGAACACCGTCAGAATAAACAGACATCATTCCCGTAGTCAATATGCTTTGAAAAATCTTCGATTCTGTAGACGCAATCACCTGCTGTTACTTAATTAAAAAATTTAATATAAATAGATTGCTTCAAGCTTTATCTTTTGGGTGTATTTCATCATCTTCCTTTGTCACGATCTCTATTTTCATACATCTGATAATATGAGCCAATTGAACCTGTCAACATATCAACACCTGCTACATTTGAAAGAGGTAATATTTCATTTTTCTTAATAATTAATGGCTTTCCCGTTTGTTCTCCAATTGCATCAATAAATGATCGGCTTTGTCTTTTGCCGCTTTGATTGCCATAATTCCAACTTCTTTTCTTAAACTGTCGATTTGTGAATGGCTAACCCTTGAAATAAATGCGTCTGAAATTTCAAGCTTCTCAAGTTTTGTAAAACCTGACCAACTGAAGTAGCATTGAAACCTTAGGGTGTAATCTTTTTGTCATCACGTCCTTTTTCTGCCAACGTACTTTAATATAATCAGCATTTGCGTCGGATAGATACAGGTTTATCAGGTCAATACCCAGCGACTTTATAGCAATTTTGGCTTTTCTTCCTGTTCTTCGACCGTCCACTTTACCTTGTTCATACCTTTCACGAATGATAATTTCAATATAATTTCACATCGGATATAAAGTGTTTTTCCGCTGGCGATACATCTTGCCCAATCATAGCGATGAAGTCTTTAACTTGAAGATTGAAAATGGTTACATGATATTAGTTGATCATTCTTTGCAGCTTATACCTTCTTCCGGCATTTGATTAAGACCAATCTTCTTACATTCTTCAGCGTTAGTATGGATTCTATCATGCGACGAAATGCAAGATAAGCCTGTTCTGAGCTCCTTTGAACTTTTACTCACGATATATCCAATAAACAATATAGTAAAGCTAGTTTGTGGCACAATAGACTTACCCGACCAGCCACAGGTTTAGGTTCTTGTCGACTTGATATCTCGGCTGAATGGCGACATCAAGAAATCAAACTCCAGCGGGCAGAAGTTGAAGCTTTACATTTATCTTGATTTAGCAGCACATAAAGAGGCAAAAAAAGTGTTCTTTTACAGTTTCAGCATCTATCGCCTAAGTCTCGAAACATTGACCTGTGTTTGAATCCGAAGCCTAAAATATCAGATCCCCATATAGATTTAGAGTGACGCGGTCGATCTCGTGGCAAAGACCCAACCAGCTTCACTCAATTTCGGTTGAATTGTATCGTTAGCAACTTGAATGCATTCAGGCCCAAATATGGTGGATTCCCACCATAATAGTGTCTTTTCTTCAATTCGGCTGAAGCTTTAATATTTCAGTTACTTGCTGAGTACGTAAATGCTGACGCTTCATGTCAAAGTTCTCTTACTCAAACAGCTGATTTCTTATATTGTTTCGTTATACCCTGTTTTCAGTCTAGATGTTGAAAAAATTAACGGCGGTTGACCCAAGGCTATAGAAAGAATATCGATAAGGGCCAACTCAGAACCACTGATTTTAATTGAAAGTTTATGGTTTTCAATGAAGTCCACAAAAATAAAGCTCATTGAAAGCATAGCGCATCCTCCAGTTGGCATTCTCTTATCATTCCAGAATCCTACTGCAACTAAACATGTCAGAAAAAGTGTTCGAAGAAGGTTAGGTAAGGAAAGAAAATGCTATAATCTCAAGATTTGTATGTCTGGGGATTTCCATTGCCAATAACTCAATAAAAAACAATTAGGGTCAATCCCGAATTCAGCAGAAAAACCCAGACATCCTGCCGACCTCAGCATGGTTTGCCATTTGATTGAATCTTCCTGCAAAATGGTTTACGGGCAATATTTTAAGAAAAGAATAGTAGTTTATCAAAGTAATGATTTCCCATGCCAATTGTAGCTTTAGTTTGACGCGATATCATCTTGGCTCTCAGGTGATCTTACGGTTGGTATTATTGAAGGTCATGCAATCTCTGCAGACTTTGCGATAATGGCGTTTTTATCAGTTGATGATCCATTCCAGTCGTTTGATGAACTCGAATTGTATCTGCCGCAATTATTGTCAGAAAACCGAAGCTCGTTTTAAAAAGTTTTTAATATCCGTTATTGCTATGCTAATATAAGCCGTGATGGGTAACGCGCCGTGCCACTCCAAACAACCCCGATCTGGGATATTGTTGAAGTTGAAAAAGGTGGAGGACAAAGACTAAAAAAGCCGGCACGACTATCAGCAATGATTTGTCCGGCTAAGATTGCTTTGGCAAAGCTATCGTTAGTCCGAACCAACCTAAGGAGTCCGAAGAAAGCCCCCCTTTCGAGATCCATCGGTCAAGCTGCGTTTGATATTTACTCGGAGCGGAAAAGTTTTCGCAACCAAGTCAACAAAGCTTCTAGCAAAGGTGCCGTTGCCTGCAGCTTTTTTTTTGCCTGCCTATGAGTCCGCCATTGAAGTTTTCCGTCAAAGTCTATTTTATATTTTTGTCTTTTACCAAGAATCCGTTAATAAAATACCGTCACTTTCAATTTTAAATTCTTCATCACCATCTATTGATACAAATATATCTGAACCTCCAAAATCCCATATAATATTGCCGTCCTTATCAAGTTTCGTTACTTGAAATTCTCCATGTACAATGTAGTCCTCCTGCTGTTTGAAAATTTGAAAACAAGTCGCCAGGTCTGCCTGAGTTTTCCATTTTAATTCAAGGTGAGAAGCGACAGGCTAAATACTGTGCCGCAACAACAAATTACCAATCGATCATTATCTACAAGGAATGAATTTTGATGAATTCCTGTCGCACCACCCGAACTGATGACTATACAACTATCAATAACTTGGTCGTCTCGGTATAATTTAATGCCATGTTTTGAAGTCGGATATTTATCTCCATCCTCACCGAAGTAAATATTTGCGTAATTGAAATTGTTATCTGCCGAACCATACTTGTATGTCGGTTCGTTAAGCACTTCAATTGTCAAGTCTTTATATTGGTGTTTTTTCATGTTTGTTAACGTCTAAAATTGTATGAATCAATTCTATAAAGTAGACACAATGCCAAAAAAAATTCTTTTCATTAACCGGATTTCGTTTTGGTTATCACGAGCGTGTAGTAAAGTTGCTATGATGCGAGTCTTAGCACTAAACTTCATTTTGGTCTCCATTCAAAGTGCTTTTCTTTCAATGGGTTCCATATTTTCAATTTATTTCCGAGCCTGTTCACGGAAGCTACTTCTGATGCGATTTCAAATTTCGATTCATGATGCCTGGGGTCCACTTTCCATTGTTAGCCGCTTCAATTTTCAAAGCAGAATGTCCATTTGGGTGAATGCAATACGCTATTCGCAGATAGTAAGCCCATCTGTAACCTTTATCTCCCAGTTCATACGTTACTTTATCTTTAGTCGTTTTAGGGAATTCAATAAGGTTAGTTGCGAAATCTTGAAATTCGTCTGAGCAACCATTAAAATCCAAAGTCGTTGAACAGACTTCGTTACTAAAAAAAACTTGGAAATGAATTGTTTCATCACCATGATCAATGTCGAGGACTCTTATTCTAATCTCAGATTTCATTTTTTTCACATTAAGCATAAAGGTTTAAGGCTTCGCATTCAGTCAGGTTTCAGCCCACCCTATTAGTGGGATCAATTTAAAACTAAATTTCGATAAAAGCACAAAACTCCCGAGCTTGTGAGGTATGTCACCTCTCCTGACGCAAATACCATGATTGTTGGCTGGTCTTATTGTCGAACACTAATTGTTCAGTTTTAATTTCATCATTATGTCGATCTGCTCGTCATTACCCAATTTGAAAACATGTTTATCAAATTCAATGAAACCGTTTTTCTTGTAAAAATTTATTGCTCTGGGATTTTCTTCCCAAACGCCTAACCATATGTAGTCAGATTTCTTATCCTTAGCGACTTCAATTGCTTTGTCATATAGTAGTTGCCCGACTTTTTTTCCGTGAAAGTCCTTCAAAACATAAATCCGTTCTATTTCAAGTGCCTTGTCATCTTGAAGTTCAGTTTGTGATTGCCCAAGGTTTAGTTTGAGATAACCAATTACCTTGTCGTTAAGTGTTGCAAAATAAAACTCAGCGTTGTTGTCATTAATCTGATTCGTTAATTTCTCGGCAGAAAATCCTTCGTTCAAATATTTGATCATATTTTCTTCTGTGTTCCCTGCCGCAAAAGTTTCATAGAAAGTTTGTTTACCAATTTTTTGCAATTGGTCAATATCAATAAGGGTTACTTTTCTTATTTCGAACTCAATCATTTTCTATTAGTTGTGTCTTTGATTAACGTTGCCGCATACGATTTGCATTGTAAGTTCATTTTTGGTTTTTTCTTTGACTTTTTCACCACCTTTTCAGATTAATGCGCAGGTATTGTTAGTATTCGTTTATTAAGGGTGCCATAATTTCATTCCAATAAAATTTTTATCTTTCCTTTTATCAGGAACGAATTTTTGCCAGTACTCCTCCTCAAAAATTTTCACAGTCTCGAAATTAAACGCTTGATGTTTCAATGCAAAACTTTGATCCTCATTTGATTGACTCCATTCCACTTCACACAATTCCTCAGTTACAAGGTTAATAACCACATGTGAGAGTTGATTAAGAGTTCTTCTTCTCCTGAAATACACGAAATCGCCGCATTTTGAGTAGTTCGCATATTTGATTTTCGATTCTGGAGTTATTTGAATCGGATCTGCATACCCACCATCATGTTCATAATAAATGACTTCATTCTTGTTATTGAGGAATGAAATTTTGGCCACAAATAAACCCCAATACATATCCTTTGGTTTCTGAATTTGGTAATAAAACCTGCCATCTGGACTTGTGCTATTAAAGCTGACCAATTCGTTTCCCCAACTATATGTTCTTTCAATCATGGTTTGCACTAAATTAAGGGTTTGTAGATCTGAGATGGGTGAGATATTTAGCAAAAATGCTCATTTGTACCACCAAAATTTCGGCCACCACAGAAATTCTTGTTGAGCCAAACTCCCCGCCTATCATTGATGTGCTGTTAAGCATAGTTCTTTTTCTTCTTAGTCATTTCAAAAATTCCTAATGTTAGAATTGCAATTGCTATCCCTTGCAAAAATACCGTCCCTATTATGTATAACATCGAATCCCTATATGCTGCATTTCCACTGTCAGGAAGATGGTCACGATGTAAATTTGTAGTAAAAATTACAAAACGTTCTAAATAGCTTCCAATTTTTAAACAAAAAGCTACAAGTAAAACATACCAGAATTTTGTCGCCACTTTTTTTATAAGTAACGTTACAGGTAAAATCAACGTGGATAATAACGTTATCCAATTTGCCACTTTATGAGTTCCTGTTAAACGATTTACAATTGTTGAATCGTCAGGGTAAGCAGCAACCCCTACGAGGGTTACAGTCCACGATATTATCGTATATGCGATAATTGTCCAGCGAACGAGATTTAATGTCTTTTTTGTTTCGAATCGACTTTTAAATACCAATTCAACAATAAACAACGTCAAGATTATTGGAATCAGACAGTAAATGAGATTCTCATCCAATATTTCAAAAACCCATTCAATAATCTCCATACTAGTTTCTCTCACTTTCAGTTTCTAATATTACGCAATTTGCATTCTCGATTTTTTAAATTGAACATACTCATTATTTTAGGCAGTGGTATTTCGGTCCCTTTAATCCATCATCCATCTAATTAATCCGATTAGTGTCGCGACAAGTAAAATGATAATAACATTTGCTGTCAAAAACCTAACTTCAGTCCGTATCGGTTGAAGCTTTGGCTTGAAGCGATATTTGTTATCCAAAGCTATTGCAATCAATAAGATCATTGATGGAATTGTTCCCCAGATAACTGAGTAAAATCCTAAATAAAAAAATCCTGCAACAATGTTATTGTTGGACTCTCCGGTTAGAAAAGGTGTAAAAAACAGGATGATCACAGCAATCAAAATGCAAATCAACAAGGCGATCCTGATCAAAGAAGTTACCTTACTTAATATTAGATCAAGATTTACACTTCTGAGTAGGACTTCAAATGTGTTATTACCCGCTGCCTTTTTTGTCATTTAGAATATTCCTTAAGTTTCGCTCTCTCTTTTAGATAAACTGCCCATACCACAAGACTGGAAAATGAATAAAGAAACTAAAATTAATATCCATTTATACATCTGCTCTCAGTTAATATTTTTTCGATGAATGTTGGTTTAGCATATCGCAAAACGAACGAGTGCAAAAGCAGTAGCTGACTTCAAACACGTAATCTATCAGATAGCCCTGAAACCACTATTTCTTATACATACTGTTGGTGTGTCGCTCTTATTGTCTTTTTATTTTCAACTGTTATTTCCGAACCTTCTGCAAGCATCACAGAATTTGGTTTTATAGAATTTAGAAAGTTAAATTTACTGCCGTAAACTATTCCAAAGTCAACATTGATTTGATAATCACTTACTTTGTATGCTTTCCATTTAGGATGCGTTACTTCATACTCGTTTGATTTTTCATTATCTACTTTGGCATAGCCCCAATAATGCTCTGTAATAAATTCAGTTTCGCTACCTGAAGTGATTTCATAACTTTGCTTAGATGCTGTGATCTGAAATCTATTTTCAATCCCAGATTTAGTCCAATTATATTCTACAACTCTTGAATCGCTATTTTCAATCCATTTATGACTCATTGGCATAGTTTCATAATTTTCGTTGTAAACAGTATTTGCAACAAAAGTCAAAGCCCTTTTGGGCACAATTTCTTTTAATGAAAACAACTCCTCTTTTCCATTCTCCATTTTCAAGTCTTTTCACATAAAAACGTAAATTGACTTCCTCGAAATCTGTGTGAAATGGAATTTTCAAACCTAACAGTTTGGTGTTTTTAAACATAAATCCTACTAAACTGACAAAGCACTTTTCATTCCACAGATCTAATTCCGTTCCTGCAGGAACATATTCCGTTAAATAATCTTTGTCAATAATGTAATTAGCTATCGCAAGCTTTCTCCATTCTGCTTTTAAAAAACTCATTTTCGTTCTTTTTTTTAATGCACTATAATGATTCTGGCTAAAAGTTCGGGTGGGTAAACGTTGATGCAGTCTTGTTTAACCGAAAGTGTCAGGAGTTTGTAGTTCATGCTCGACTGTTTCAGTTCCCTCTTCGGTGGAATGTCGGTTCTGGTTACATGACCAAAAAAATAATGTCAATATGATTATTGTGATTCTTGTCATTTTAAATGCACGTCAACTCACCCCAACTTCGCGGAGGGTGGGTTTATTTAGCGATGGCCGTGATCCAGAAAACTGTAACTCAATATTACAAAATAATTCAATCGGAGAGTGAGTCTCGACTGACATGAAGCTAAGGTTGTGCCCCTTTCTTTTGCGTGACGTGCGTTTGAATCCAGTGCTTTATTTGTTCAAACCTGATTTCACCAGTACTTGCCGCAATGACAACTTGATACTTTTCATCTTGGGAGGCGTTAATGTCCAAGCCTGCCTCCAGGAGTATTAGTCTCATAAGCACATAAGCCGTTCTCTTGTTGCCATCGATAAATGGATGATTGATTAGAATGCTCTCAAAAACAGCGGCGGCCTTTTCAGTTGGAGAAGGGTAAAGTTCTTGGTTATCAAAAGTGGCAAAAGGGCGATGTAAAGCCGATTCTAAAGCACCTTGGTCGCGAACTCCTTTGCTTCCTCCAAATTTGTCGATGAGAATATCATGAATATTAAGAGCATCTCTTAATTCAATCATTGAGCAAGTTTTTCTAGGAGATCTTTATCTTCAGATAGAATTTTGCGCAAGTCGCTTGTAAGACGAACCTTTTCTGCTGGTTGATCTTGCAGCTCTCTCAAAAAGTTTAGGACGTCCTGCAAAACACTTTCAGGAACAGTATCTAATACTTTTTGTATTTCTGATTGAATCTGTGTCTTTGTCATACTCAAATATAAGAAATATTTCGCTAAATCTGCCTTATGAATTAAGCACAAAGCTCTAGCATGTACGGCCGATTTAATGCTGCTTATAGATTGCTAGCTGCTTTATTTAGTAGTATGAGTTTTTGTGGGTTCGGGAATGGATGCTCATCTTCCAAGTACATATAAATCTCTCCATTTGATTTAACCCTGATTCCATCATATCTCCCGTTGGTCGAGTTGACAAAAATAAAGTTATTATAAATTATCGTTTTCAAGTTAAAATAAATGGGAATGTCAGGTATAACTTGATTGGTTGAATCATTTTCCCTTTGAAAGAAACTGGGATTATCTAACGTATCAAAGGTGACTGGAATAATTATGGCGAAATTTTGCCTATAAAAACGATCAAATATGTAGGCTTTTATAAACAAAGAGGGCGGATGATGTAAGTCTCCAAACCCGCAACTTACACAGCCATAGTTTAAGTGAACAAAATAAGTAGATGTACTATCATTAAAATCTAAAAGACCACTTTGCAATCTAGTTCCATGCGAACTCAAAGATTCACTAATGGATACTTCAATGCTGTCACATTGATAATCTGTCCGCTTATTGTTTTTAATTTGAAAATCATATTGGAAACTCCAGGATATCCAATCCTGCCCTTGAACGAATAGTCCAATAAATATCAGTACTACGGTAATAAAATATTTATTCATAATTCATCGGTACACGTAGTAACCACTTAGGTTCATTGTAATTGCAGCGGACGGTTTCATCAAACCGTTAGTTTCTGGTCAATATGCGTTCATTTTTGGATAAGAACGGGCATTAGCAATTCCGAGAGGATTCGGTCAGTATTTTTTTCATTTCCTTTATCGAATTTGTGTAGTCCGACATTTTTCTTCCTATTCCGATGTGTATCGGACTGGTGTTCATCCGATTGGTCAATTCCTTAATCGGCATATTTTCCAAACCACCAAAATCGCATTTCCACCAATCCAGTTCGTAAAGTCTTTGATTTTGAAATCCAGTCGTACTTCGGTCGTTGTCGGTAGGCAAGAAATCAAGTTTGCCAATAATCAATTCCAGATTTCCCAAGTCCGTTATAATTCCGTCGTAAGATAATTGTCCGTAAAGTGAGTTTTTAAAAATTTGTTCAATATTTTTCAAATCCGATGCTTTTATGTCTGCAAGGATTACGTTATATTTTGTCAGTCCGTTCGTAATCAGCCAACATTTTTTCTTGTCAACGTAAAACACAGTGGCGTTCCATTTCCCCAGTATTCCATCATCAGTCTTTTGTTCGGTCGAAATCAGTTTCTCGACTAACTTTTGAAGTTTTTTGGTTGTATGGATTTTTGTTCGCATCAAATGGTGTAAAGTTTTCGGGATTTGCCTTCGGTCGGTATTCGATCCAGCTTGATAGCGGCATCAATATACGACTAAAGTTCATCAGTCCCACAAAGCTTGCCCGCATTTGCGGGATACTTCTGACTGCCTGAAGCAAAAGTCGTGTAAACTTCAGTTTTACCTTTTACTATTCCTAGTCCTTAAAGTTTTTAACTCTATATTGGATGTTTCGGTCATACTTGAAATTTCGTTTTCGATAGTTGTCAATAGGATGTTCCATTTAGAATTGAAATTGGAAGCATAGTTATCATTTGTTTCTCTCTTTTGATTTCTGTCAGGTAAAGAGATTTCAAAATCTGTATATTTATCAAAATCATGGTCTTTCATTCCGTCGGTTATAATACTGTCTTGACCTGTGAAAATACTTAATTGTGTATAGCAGTAATGGTCTAACACCGTAACAGTTGACGTTCCATCTTTTTGCTTATGACGATTTTCTTTGATTGATGTGTTCTTAAGTTCCGTATAATTATCACCAAGAACTTCAAAAATTTTATTCGATGTTAAGGTGATTGCTTTGGAATGAGTTTTCACTTCGTCAAAGTTAAAATAGGACTTCATCAAATATCTTTGTCCTTTGACAGACCAAAAAATATTGTAGAATTCACAGCAATCGATGCATATTCGTTTATAGAAGATTATTGTGTCCGCTCTATCATTCTTAAGTTTAAGTAAAAACTCTTCTGCCAATTCTTCGTCTGTTTTAACGGAAACAGTATTCTCTATTTTGGCCGCCTGAGAATTTTGATTTCCAATTTGTTCATTTTCGCGCGTTTCGTTATTATTCTGTCGGCATGAACAAAATATAGTGATTGTCAAAAAAGTCAATATGTAATTTGTATATATGGTCATAAATTTATCGCTAACGATTTTCCATTTCCCGAAAGTCACGAATTCGGAGTTCATCTCTGCGAACAAAACACCAACTCTGACAGAAGTACAAAGCTGCCTTTAAAACACAAAACCCCACCTCTAGGAAATTTGCCGTTATGGTTAGTGCTCTGTTTCATTTTCTGTTCTTATCCAACCATTCTGCTCCGTTCCACTTTACTGGTGTCGCTCCAACTTGGTCAATTTTATAATTTGGATTGTCTACTTGTGCTAAAACGATAAGACGACTCCCGAATAGCATATGCAGTCTTGAGTTATTTGCAAAAATGTTTAATAACGTATGAACTCTCTCGGTGTCGAAGTTGTCCAAGTGTCGGAATACTACAACTTGCCCCGTGCTAATTATTTCCAGGTCTGATAAACAGTCATTGAGTGCGTCCCAATTTTCTCCATAATAGTCATGGAAGCTTAATTTATTCTTCAGATGCCTGTGCATTTCGTCCTCATCTGTCCAATGCTTGCAGTCAAAATCTACGATTGAATAGTTTTCATTTTTGAACCAAGTTATATCAGCTTCTAAAACTTCATTTTTCCAATACAAACTTGTCCAGCCATTCTGTAATATTGACCAGTCAAGTCGTTGCCATTCTTCAGGATTATTTTGAAATGTAGCCATAATCTATTTGTCGTCTGTAAACATTGCAAATTGAATTTAATGTAGTCTATACTGTCAAGGAAAACCGTAGCTATATCTTCATTATCATGTCTAAGTCTCAAAAAACGTTTGGCATACCGCTTGTAGCGGATTCGAAACACTATCCTGTTCACTGAAACCAAAGATGGCTATGGAGCGAAAACCTTGCAGGCACCCGTTCACCCGCCATAAGCTATATGCTTTTTTTCCACCAGTTTGCTTCATTTTTATTTATCAGCCACGGCGTTAGTATTAATGATATTAGTACTGCGGAAATAGCAGTCACAATTACGTTTCCATATTGTTTAAATTCAAGTCCCGTTAAAAGTCTTACTGCAATAATTGTCAAACTTAGCCCTACTAATATTGCCCAATATCTCAAATTTACATTTTCTTTTTCAGTCTTGCTTGTAGGCAGTTTGTAAATAGCAAAAGCAATTATAAGTCCACCAATTATGGTTGATGAGTGTTGTAAAATTTTCAAAATCGGGATTTGTCCACCGATAAAGTCAACTGAATTTTGTAAAGTCGGAATTGTCTGAACGAAATAGCCGTGATCGTGTGTAAAACTGTCCCAAAGTAAGTGAGACGCAGCACCAATAAGAATTGAAATTGTCACTACAAGCCAATTCTTTTTGAAGTATCCATTCCAACCCAACTGTTTAAATGTCGAAAATCTTGAATATAAAACTGCCGGCAAGTTGTTGAATAAGCTGTCCCGAACAATATTGTGAAAAATGAACGCAAGCAACAGTCCAAGCGGTAAGTCGAACCAAAAAAGTCCGTCTATTGTGTGGCTGTAACTGCTCTTGATTTTCATTCTTAAAAAATATTCAAAGTCTGGTGTCAAACTACCTATTACAAGTCCAGTCAACGAAAACCATTTTCGAGGTAAAAATGTCAACGGTAAAACTATTGCTGGGTGTGAAAATGTAAATGGCATTTTTTGTAAGTCTATTCGTATATTTGTTTCGCTGTCGTCTTTCTATAATTGCTGCCTTCGGTTTCGGGGTTTTCGTTGGTGATCTTTTGAAATCCCGCATGTGCTAGATCATACAATCACAAACGATGATAGAAGCAAAATGCCCTATTAAACCTCTGAACTACCACTTTTGGGTAAGTGCTTTTACCTTCTGCGCTATTTCTTCATCACCCTCCTGGTTTAATAATAAATTGCCTCACTAAGTCATTTAAATTCGTAACGTTTTTGTTAGTCACGTTTGCAAATACACAATTTACAACTGGTCTGCAATAGTCAACCTTAGTCGAATAATTAGAGCAACTAATGCATACACTTTTATTTAGGAAAATAAAATTTCCAAAAATAAAATAGTCACCACCAACGTCTGGAGGAGTACAACTTGAATGATAATGAATAGCATTTGATTTTTGATTACAAAAAGTTGTGTCCGATAATTTGTAAATGTCAAATGAAATTGTCGGTTGCCAATGTCTATTGTAGATTTTCATACTGATGCTGTCGTCAACTGATTTTACTCGATAAAATGTCAGCAATCCTATTGGTTTTACCGTATCATTATCAGATTGTTGGTAGCTAAGGTCAAATTTATAATTCCAATATTCTAATGTGTCTATTTTGTTGAAGTCGGTCATTGAGTAATAATATAGGCCGCGATTAGCTCCATAGATATTTGTCTGTCCGAAAGTGTCTGAACGAAACAGAAGTATAACAAACAAGAGTGTAATTATTCTCATTTTTTTCGTTTTTAAGTTTTGCAGATTAATGTCTGCAGCCACCCGAAGGTAGCGATTTCTAAGTGCTTCACTTTTTAGTCTTCTGCCTTTTTTGTTTCATCCTATGTAAAACAGCATAATTTCCAGTTGATACAACTCCAACTTTATAACTTAACACTGTCCCGTCTTGTAAGGTAATTTGCAAAATACTCTTGTCATTTACTGAGTAATTATATTTCCCAACGATGCTATCTGTTCTTTCCAGAAATGAATAATTGACTATTGTCAAAACGCTGTCTCTAAAAGTCCAGATTTTAACATCTTCATTAATTGAATCTCTTGAATAAAATAGTTTTGTTAATGGAATTTCTTTGTTGGATTTAAAAGTCAAATTTGAGATGTCAAATGAAGAAGTCCAGGTCGAACTATTTAAGTCGTCAAAAAACAATGACTGTCCAAAACAGCTCAAAGTTGATACTAAGATCAATATTGACAAGAGTGTATTTTTCATTTTCAGCCTTTTAGCGTGACGCATAACGGTTGGACTATGAGCAGTTGTTGAACATAGTACTTTTAATTTTCGAATTTCACATATTTAGTCTCCACCTCAAAGTCAGACCATTTAATTTTTAATGTGTCATTTGCTGTTGATGTAATTATTCCTTTTTGGACAAAATCATTGTAAAAAATAGTGATTACGTTTTCATCCAAAATATAAGGCATTTCCCCGTTTGAGTTCAGTCCATCATTTTTTCTTTCGTTTTTGCACGAAATACTGATTAAAACCAGAAAGAAAATTGATATATAGATCAGTTTTTTCAGCATTATATACAACATTTTCGGGCTTCTGTTTCTGTATTCATATTTCGTCTGTTTACCCAAGTCATATTTAGTCAAATATGTCTCTTACGAAAACTTTTGTGCTGTCCATGTTCATCCAAATTGTTTGAATATTTCTACTGTTGTTTGTTGAATATTCATACACCATTATCGTGTCGCCCAAAGTTGTTGGATTGAACCATTCCAAAGTTTCATCATACGGAATTATTGCGTTCCTCTTTGTAGTCGAAAGTTTTTCTGCTGTGTATTCGTGTCTTGACAAAATCCGTTTTAATTCAATTGGGCAAGTTTCAAATTGCAACCAAATAGCATAGTCAATTTTAGGAACAACTTGGTCTCGGTAATTCAAAATATTAACGCAGTCCTTCTGTCTTTTGTCAAACAGAGCATTATAAATTTCTTCACCTGTTCTTGGTCTTAATGTTTCTGTTACTTTATTGTATGTCTTCCCTACCAACTTAAAGCCTGTCCAAGCTGTCAATCCGATAAATGCAAACAGTAAAATTAAAGAAGTCAGCTTAAGTTTCTTGTTCTTTCTTATGAAGCCCAAAATGAGTGTCACGAGAAAAATCAAAAACGCAATTCCTGAAATTACTGTAAATATTATTAATTCCTTCATCAATTATTTCGTTTTGTTGTCAGTCGGCTATGTCGCTTTAGCCCGAATGCTAACGGTTTGCAGATTGGCGATGGGCTGGATTTTCAGCACAAAGCTTCAATTTATTAATAAAGTTCTTTAAAATCACTATCTCTCCCGCATTTGCGGGACACATCAACCCACCTGACGCAAAAACCGTATGTGTAGCTTTTTTTATCATTCTATCGTGTATCTGCTGTAAAGTTGAGGAGTTCCGCCAAGTTCAACTTGTAGTTTTTGAAAATAAAATCCCATTCCCCTATTTGGTATCCAGTCGTAAAACGATGCCAGTTCTTTTTCATAATCAGTTTTTTCAACTGCTTTGATGAAATCTGCATATATTCCTGTTTTATGTAATGAATCTTGGCTCATTCGTATAGTGTTTATCAGTCGAATGATTTGGATATTTTCTTCATCCGTTATTTCAGCAAGTCTTTTTTTGTTGAGAATAGTTGTTGACTCATTAACCTTTAATTCAAATTGATTTTTTGTTAAAACATTCTTTGAGTCCATATTTGGTTTCTTCAGAATGTCGTAGCGCTTCTTACTTAAATATTGCAAATCATTGTGATTTGGAGAATAATCATAAAAATTATCGAGGTCAATAAGCATTGAATCTTTGTCCAACAGATAGTATTCGTTCAATGTCCCGCTAGTATTTTCAAACCCAGTGATTATATGAATTGTGTCTGACTTTATTGTATATGCGCCGCTATAAACCGGACTTCCAAAATGTCCAGAAGAAGTCCTTTTGTATGTTCCATCTTTATGAAACTCATAAATCCAAGAAGTCATGGCCCATTGTCCGGAAAATGTTTTATCAAAAGTCTGTCCGTTGACTATGTTAGAAATAGTCAATATTAAAATTGTCAATATATTTCGTGCTGTGGTCATAAGGTTACACATAAAGGTTTGCAGATTTGTGATGGGCGATATTTTTGCCATAAATGTTTATGCGAAGTACGAAACCCCGCCTATCGCAACTGTGCTTTTATGCGGTCGTTTATTATTTTGTAGTTGCTTCCAAGAAATACTCATGACTGTCAAGATTTAAATTAAATGTTTGGTTGTCAAGGACGGCTAATTTGTCAAGCATTGATTTGTCAAGAAGGTAACAATTATAAAGCAAATGGTCGTCCTTATATTTTTCAATCGAAACTAAAGATTGTAAGTCCTTTAAGGCAACATTCGTCAGTGGAATTTCTCCAATGTACTTGTCACCATCCTTTTCATAAATGCTTATATGTCGATTTACCTCAATCATTTTAATCATAAGTCACGTTGCCAATAACAATAAATTCTTGCTCATTTGTTTCTTCATTAACTAAAGACCCGTTTATTGTAACTGAATAATATTGTTGCAAAGGTTTAAATGTCTCGTCTTTAATTCGAGGTGTTAATACTAAAATGTTACTTGAAAATGATTTTCCGATTTTTAAAGGCGTTAGTCTGACTTTAAACTTGTCGCCATTTCGTTCAGATTTAATTTCTCCAAACAAGTTTCCGTAAGTCCACTCGGATGGTTCAGCAACTATATTTCGGACTGTAGGCCTACTCATTGTCTTTGTGTCGTCTTAAAATGCCGCATGACGGTTTCGGTCTTTGCCTTCGGTCGGGTCCCGTCTCCACTCGGAAGTGGATCAATTTATCACCAAAGTCTACGCTATCAAACTCTCCCGCATTTGCGGGACACGTCAGCACGCATGACGTAAAAACCGTAATTTATGCTGTACTATTCATAAATATACTCAATAAGGTTTGAATGTCTTGAAAACTAGAAGATAAATAATTTTGCAGTAGTCCAACGTCAGTCATAGTAGCTCCGATACAAATTCTCCTAGAGGAGTTGATTCTCTTCCTCAACTCGGAGTAGTCAATATCAACGCTGGCGCCATTTGAAATGCAATTAGGAGATAGTGCATCTTCCATGTTGCATATTGATCTCAACCCAATCGATTCGATGTACAAAGTTCAAATTAACCACATCGATTCTGTCCACCCAATCGATAAATCCTACTCTGGAAAATACAGGATCGACGAAGACGGCAGGGTGAAGCTTCTAGGGGACTCCCCTTTTGTAAATGACGAATTACAAATTGTTGTTTTAAGAAGTCGAAGTTCTCTATTTGCCGAGATAAAATTCAACAAAAAGTACGCTGAAATCTTTACGCATAAAAAGCTCCACGCCTACTGCGAAATTAACTTCACCTGGGATTTGCAAGATTGCATTGTTCCTTACTGAATAGCTCAAGTCTTTGAGATGGTCGGGAATGCTTGGACAAAGTCTTATATACAAATATAGTTGTTAATGTAGTAGTAATGAGGGGGTCTGGGGGAGACTAATAAATTAGTGTTTTTGTTCATTTCTATGCAGCTTTTTTGTAAACCTTACTAGGAGCGATTTTCCCGATGGAAGAATGTGTTCTTCGATTGTTGTAATAGTTAATAAAGTCTTCACATTCGTTGTATAACTCGTGACCATCACGACTAGGATTGAGATACAAACGATCGTGTTTGATGGTTCGAAAGAAGCGTTCGATGAACGCATTATCTGTTGCACGGCCTTTACCATCCATAGAGATTTTTACTGTCTTTAAAGATTTGATGTAATCGACATAATCCTCGCTAGTAAACTGAGTTCCTTGATCGGAGTTTATAATCTCCGGAGCTCCGTGCTCTTTAATGGCCTTTTTAATCGTTTTAATGACCCAGGAAGCTTCCATTGTGTTAGAGATGTCCCAGCCGACAATAAAGCGGCTTTGAACGTCTATAATAGCCACTAAGAACATAAAGCCGTATCGCATTGGAATGTAGCTGATGTCAATCTCCCAAACTTGATTCACTCGCTCTATTTTGAGGTTCCGTAGTAAGTATGGATACTTATACTTGGTTTTATCAATTACTGTGGTTCTTGGCTTAGGATAGATGGCGCTAATTCCCATCAAAATCATGAGAGTTCTTGCCCGATCTCGCCCAAGTTTATAACCTTCAGCACTTAACTCATCGCTGTATCGGCGTGTTCCTCTTGTAGGATCCTCCAAATACATTTCATCCATTTTACGCATCAACTCCAAGTCCTCATTACTAACTCCAGTATTGGAGTAATAAAAGGTGCTTCGTGGGAGATCGATCATTGCACATTGCTCTTGAATGGTGAACTTTTCGTCCATTGTGTCAATCAATTCTTTCTTTTCGTCAATCGTTCTCATTGAAGCTTTTTTTTTAGCCATTCATTCTCCATTTTAAGGCGGCCAATTTGGGCATACAGATCCTCTTCGAGTTTCTCCTTTTTCTCCTTCTCTTCAATGGATTCGGCTTGATCAGCACCAAAGACACTAGCTGACTTTTCTAGAAACTCAGCCTTCCAACTTGAAATCTGGGTTGGATATAACTTGTACTTTTCTGCAAGCTGGGCAACAGAAAGTTTCTCTTTCAATGCTTCAAGAACCACTTCGGTTTTGAAAGCATTAGTAAATTTTCTACGTTCGCGTTTCATATTGGAAATTTAAGGATTTGTTGATGTCATTCAACTTGTCCAGTTTTTCCCGACCACTACAGTTTGGTCAACATGGTTATCTGTACAACCAATAATTGCTATTACCATATTAAACAATATGAGTAATCTAGAAGTTGTCATTGAAGTAGTGTATAGCATAGAACGATATGCAGATTTGCGATGTGGCGGATTATTAGCACAAAAGTTTAGAAGTCAGTGGCTCCCCCTTTTTTCAGTTAAAGTCATAAACATACGTCTCAATTTCTTTCTCGAAAAGTGATTTATTTATCAATGGTTCAATTTTGTCACAAGTTCCCCCAGCAAGTCCACAACCAATTCTCGTCATATGTACTGTTGCAATTTTGTCAATAGCGAACTGACCCACTTTTTCAAGTCCTAATAAAATGGCTTCATAACGAATTAGAAATTGCCATTACAAAGCCCTTGCCCCAGCCACCAATGTCATTGCAAACGTGAACAATAATTTTGTTTCCATTTGTCTGCGGAATTGTAGCGTCACCAGTTACGTAATTCACTTTTGCCATTGATCTTCAAAGTCAGTTACAGATATTTCAAAGTTTTCAAAATCAAAAGTGTCAAGAGCTTGGTCGGTAAGAAATCCAAATTCATCTTCCATAAATTGTTTGCTGTATTTTAATGTTTTTCCATTTGCATAAACTTCAATTTGTCGAAGTACTTCTCCGTTCTGATTTGTTTCAAAATAATAGTCACAAGTTCCCCAAACTTCGGATTGTTCTGTCCGAGGTTCGTCAAAATGTCGTTTATAGTATATTCTCGTCATCGGGTTGCCTATAAAAGTTTCGGGCTTTGTGTTCGGGCGGGTTTCGGTCCCGCCTGACGCAAAACCCTTGTTATGTGGCGTTTTTATCTTTTTATTTTATTCATTTCAAGGGTATCAGTTGGATTTCTGAAGCCTATTAAGTTATCCATATCGTCAATAGTCATTGTTAATGAGTCAGTTTTTAAAATCCAATTGTCGTATTCCTTCTTGCAAGTTCCATCTAAAAATCCCCAAGACGAGCCTGGATTTAAGCTATACGTCATACTAAACTCGTTTGTCTCTTTCCATGTAATCAGTGAAAATGTCGTATCAGCTTTTTGAAATGTCCACTCTTCCAATCGATTATTCTGATGTCTGTCAATTCGTTCTCCAAATAGATAAAACATTACAATCGAAGCAATAAAAGAGTTGATGAGGAATATTCTCGAAAACTCCTTCTTTTTAGCAAAGAATAGAACTCCTGCAATTATCAAATTCAGCACGAAAACAAACGGAACCAAAAGAATAATTCCGATAGAAACACTTGGGTCTGGGTCCATTTGGTAAACCCAAAGCCAAATCAGTCCAAAGTCAATGACTGCAAGTCCTAATATCTTAAATAGTGTTCTCATTCGTACTGTCGGTCTTTAAAATGCCACGTAACGGTTTAAGTATTGGAGGTAGGTTTTCTATTCATCATGTGCGTCACATTTTCTAAAAACTATAAATTGTTTTAGTCCTTGGAAGTCACTTTTTAATTTCCACGATTTTGCATACTCTGTAATGTCTGCCAAACCTTCTTGCCACGGCTCGTTATTAAAAAGGCATTCGCCTATTATTGTTCCGTCAGCGCGTTTAGAAATATATAGTTTCAACCAATTCAATTTGTTTGATGTCAGTTTGTCTTTTAGTTTGCCTTTAATGATTTCAAAGAATAGTTCATTTTCAGGATGGTCACTCCATTGTCCTTGAAGTGTTAGATTGCCCAATTTTGGATGCCAAAGAACTTCTTTACCATTCATAATTATAGACAAATCCAAGTCGGGATTATGACTGTCAGAGAAGCTGTCAATTATAGGTAGAAAAGTCGTGTTAATGTAATTATTTATTACGGAATTGACCTTGTCTTGAATAGTTGTTCCAATACCGACAATATTCTCTTCTATACCATTCGGGAAATACTTGGAATGCATAGTCAAAGTCATCAAATGTATAATGCTCGGATGATTATTTGGATTGTCAATGATAACAGTAGCAATCTCAATTTCAGAATTAACGATTAATGCGAGATATTGTGGATGTTTGTCAACCTGATAACCCAGCGCTACAAGTCGATTTCTTAAATTTTCAAGTAAGTACGAATTGTTGTTAATTGGTTCTGGTTGTTGTCTGTCAACTTGTTTGCTGTCAGAAGATTTTTTTTTGAAAAAGTTAAATAGTCTCATTTATTGTTTGTCTATAGTGTTTGTTAAACCTACCGCCAACGGTTTGGCTATGCGCAGTGTCCCGAGGGCATTGCGGAAAGGTGTAGTTGTGCTTTCATGTTACTTTTTAATTTCAATTATTTTAAATTCTGTTCTGCGGTTGACTGCATGAGCCTCTTCCCTTTCTTGCGCAGTCTTCATCTTTTCAATTTTCTCATCTGAAATAATCAATTCAGTCTTGCCATAGCCTTCGGCTGAAAGACGATCAGAATCAACCCCTTGTTTAATCAAATATTCCATAATACTCTCGGCTCTTTTTTTGTCAAGACGCATACTGTAATTGTCACTCCCTCTGCTGTCCGTATGGATTCCAATCTCAACTATTAAACTATCATATCTCGCCAAAAATTCAGCAATGCTATCCAAGTGAGAATAACTTTCTTTTCTTATAGTCCATTTGGCGAAATCGAATAAGATCTTAGGATTGGATAAATAAACCTCTCCAACCTTAAATTCATTAGAAACAAGATCAAATTTCTGAGCATTCGCAAGGTTCCAGATTAGAGTCAGAAATAATATAATTAAAAACTTTTTCATTTTTTTAGTCTTACATGAAGAACAGCGGTTTCGGGCTTTGCGTTCGGGCGGGATTTTGAAACCGAATCTTTGTCCGCCAGACCGAATGTTGTTTAGTTGCAATATCTTCATTTTTAAGCAGTCAGCCCGCATTTGGTATAGCCAATGTTGTGAGCTGGCTTTATTTTCCCCAAAATTTCCACCAATAATTTTTGTTTTTTGACCTTTCTCTATTCACAATCTCTTTCGTGTCAATTCCCAAAGATGTCCTTGCATTGTATGCGGTTTGATAATCCTTGTGGTCGATGTAGCCTTTAATTTTTTCATTAATGCGAGAATCTTGGAATCTAGCGAGATAGTGGAATATCATTATTCGAGAATATTTCTCTTTTACGTTGTCAAATTCATTGAGGGCTATTTCTTTCATTTCTTCGTCTCCACCCTTAATCTCATTGATGTAACTTGCCCAAATAATCTTTGAAGTCGGTCTCTTTGCGAAATTCAATCTTTTACTCAAACACTCTAACGAATCAGTCGACTTTAAAATCGTCAGTGTTTCCCCAATTAACTCATCGTCTTTAACATCAAGCATTTCGATTAATCTCTTCTCAACTTCAAGTTTTTCTATGTCACTTAAGTTCAGGACCAAATGCTCATTACTAAACCCATTCCGATGATTATAGTCGGCTGGTGGAATTAGTTCTTCGAGTAATTGGTCAATGTTTCTCACTATGTTTTTTTTGCTTGCTCCTAACGGTTTACGTATTGGCGATGGGTGAGTTTCGGTCGCGCTTGGAAGCGGGATCAATTTATTACTTAAGTTCATTAGAAGCACAAAGCTCCAAGTTTTAATGTCAGCCCGCCTGACTCAAAACCTGTGTAGTGGCTGTGGAATTTTCCTGTTTGGCTTTCAAGTCTTGTTACACACATTTCGTAACATTATGGTCTGTATTTTTTAAGTCTTGCTTGTCGGTCTTATTATACAATGCTTATAAAAGTCTTGTTATGTTGAGTTCGCCGTATTCATAAACAATAGTTGTCAAGTCCTGCCTAATAAAAACCATGATAGACCGAAAAACAAGATTGTAATTAAACAAATAATAATGATGGATACGGTGTTCTTATTTGTCTTTAGTGTTTTATTAGCAATTAACAATAGAAGAGTACCAATTATTGCTAAAACGAATGAAGTTATTAGTATTAATCCTAGCAAATGTGCGGCAGGTGGTGAAATATTACCATGGCTTATTATAACTGATAGTAGCACAGTGGAAGCGAATATTAAATTTGTGATTGCTATATAATAACATATCGAAACGATTTTTTTTTTCATAAGTGCTTGTTTCTTTTCTGCATTATTTGAGTTACTTATTTCTCGAACCATGGCTGCTAACGTCAGACTGTGAAAAAACCTCCAGTCTTTTGTTC
>JAWKNK010000012.1:0-116313 GCA_041391745.1 Flavobacteriales bacterium | reverse complement strand
CTAATGCGGTTGAAGGTTCTTGTAAGGTCAGATATTTCGGTTCGTGTGGGTTGCTTGCTAAGTTCTAAAGCAAACAGCATTAAACCATCATAGTTTTTGTCGCCTTGTTCAATAGCTTCTTTGTAGGAATAGTTGATGTCAAACATTCCTGTCGCCTTGAAAACCGAATCGTCAATAATGCCAATGAAATATGTTGTGTCAATTGCTTTAAAGGTGTCGTTGTCTTTGTAATGATGTTTTAAAATATCCTTTGTGGGAAGTGGTTCTCCGGTGTTGGAGTTGAGTTTAATATTTAACTGCTGAAACAGGTTGGTTGCTGCTTCAAAAAGATTGGTTGTATTAAATAAATTCAGATTCATTGTTGCTTACTTATTTGAGATTACAAACCAATTTATCAAATCGAAATTTTCGGCCTTGAACTTTTCTTCCAACTTTTTTTGTTCGGGAGAAATTTTCTTTGGTGTTGCATCGCCTGAAAATAAGTCTTGAATTTGATTTACTGCAACTGTCGTGGTTTGAGATTTTACCCATCCACCAACGGCAGCAGCCAATTTGTCTAAAACAGCTTGGTCACCTTTGTCAATGGTCGCTGGAACATATCGGGCTTCTAGTTTGTGATTTCGAAGCAAAGTCAAAATTTCCTGATTGTTGTTTAATACCAACTTTCCACTTTTGCCGTCTTCAATGCTTTGATGCAGCAAATGTATTTCATCATAAACATGGTTGGTAGCTTCATCAGGTCGTTTTGGATAACCCAAAACCGCCACAATACTTTCGGGCATTGTTTTCCATTTTGTGTTTGATCTGAATTTGAAACCTGTGAAAACTCCGTTTGGTATTTTCTTGAAAAGCTCCTCGTTCTTTTTAAAGAACTCAAATAATTCTTGTCTGAACTGTTCCAATGATAGGTCGTTCAATCCAAGTGTTTCGTCACTGACTTCCACATCATCCCAAGTGATTTGTAATTGCTCCAACATCTTTTGGGCTTGCTTTGGCAACAATGGATTTTCTTCAACCATTCGCTGAAACTCTGGAGTCATTTTATCGTCCAGTTCTGTTCCCACCACTCATTAATGCCATTCGGTTTTCAACTCTTGATTTTAATCATAGTAATCTTCATAGTTTTCACTGGCCAAAGTTGATTCCTTTAATGGTTTTGTTTGGCGAACCAATACGGTCAATACGCCCCATTCGCTGAATAAAGTCGAACAGGATTCCAGTGAATATCATAGTTTACAACGCCAAATTTGTCGCAATCCTGCAAAGTTTTGTCCTTCCTCAAACGATCAGTTTTTATCAATACATTATTGGAGTTTTCAATTTCTTTAGTGGTATTGTCGTGTTTGGCTATTGGTTTAAGCCACTTTTCATAAGGCACTTTCCATTTGTCTGCTTCTTTGTAGTGTGCTGAGACGTTTGCTTTCATATAGTTCCGACCAGTCTTTTTCATTGTAAAGTTTGGTGAAAGGCGAAGCGTTCAAAATAATAAACTTATCACCCGAATAGCCGTCAAAAAGTTTCGCTGATAGAACCTGAAACAAAAGCCACATTTTTAATTCCTTTCTTCTTTAATTCATCGTAAGAAATTTTGCCGTGTCTTTGAAAACAGTGAACACCAATATTTTTTGTTATCCGATTTCTTTTGTTTGGTGGTGATGTGTTCAATCAGTTTATTAAGTTTATCATCTTCAGCTTTACTGCATTGAACTCAGCTTCAAACTTTACAAGACTTTCTTTCAGTTGTAGTAGTTTGGTTACATCTGCCTCCAAATGCTTTTTGAAAGGTCAATGTTTGAAATAGAAGAAAGTGGAACTGGTTTTTCTTTCCAAGGGTTATGGGTTGTTCGTTCTCTGCTACAATCTCTGCTGCTGTTTCATCAATTTCTTCTTGTTCTTCGTCTGTGATTATCTACTAAAGAACTGTCTGTTTGATTTTTGATAAACAGATTTACTTTTTCTAATGCGTTTGTGTGGTGATTGAGAATATTTTCAACCGTGCTTTTGAATGAGAACCAACTTGATTCCAAGCGTTTCATCAAAGGATATGCATCATTTTCACTAAGAACTTCTCACGTTGTTTGGGGTTTTCCAAACACTTTCACTTTCAGGTCTTTGATGTATTCGGAAGGACGGTAGGCTGTTAGGTTTACGCGCAAGGCGTTTAAAATATCATCAAATGATTTTAGATCGCCTAAATTTTCTGGTGTGATATATTCGTTTATTGGGTCATCTTTTTTCGGGAAATTCATTTCTCCGAATTCACCTTCAATCAGTTTTCTTGTTCTTGCTACAATTAGAGCATCAGTTAGCTTTTCAAATTTCTGCAGGAAGTTTGGCAATGAAGTCTCCACCGTTTTTCTTTCGTCAAGGTCAGACCATTCCTTCATTTTTGAGCCGTTCTGAAAATGTTTTCAAGGCTGTCAATTTCCAATTCGGTTTCTTTAAATCCGTTGTCTTGTCCTTTGGTCATTAACTTAAACTGATTTCGAATGTCCATCAGTTTATTATTGATGGAGTGTTGCTGAAGGTGCAAAACCTTTACATCACGATTGGTTTTGGGCAACAAAACATTGTCAACAAAAAGAATTTGTATCAAGGAAGATTTGTCATTTCGCAAGTTGTGGCTTTCATCAATTACCAAAAGCAATTTTTGTTTGCAGTTTGGATAGTGGAAAGTCAGGATAGTTGTTTGAAAGTCTTTCGTCTTGTAAGTCAGTATGATTTCTTACATAGTATTCAATTTCATCTCTCTCAAATCGTGAACCTCTGTGTGATTGGTATTGCTCCCAGTTGTTGCGAAGTTTTTAGGGCAAATAAAACAACCGTATAACCTTTGATTTCAAAGTATTTCATTACTGCCAAAGCAGTCCATGTTTTACCCAATCCAACGGCATCAGCTAAAATTGCTCCCGTTGATTTTTTTGAAGCATTTTAATTAAGCCTGATTGCTCCCTTTTTGTTGGTAAGAGAAGAGCGTTTTTGTAAATGATGGTTTCTTCTAAGTGAGCAATTTCACGTTTGAATTCCATCTCCTGAAAGTTCAAGTAAGTCGTCTTTGAAAAGTTCGTAAAGAACTTTGTAATAAAGGTCGTGCGGTGTGTATTCTTTGAAAAAGTTTTAATCAATTCAATGATGTGTTGCTTGACTTCAACTTTGGTTTTGTCAGGCAGTTCTATTTTTCCAAAGCAACATTTTCCCACTGGTGTTTGAACCACTTTTTGAGTTCTTTATAGTCGTTGTCATTTCCTGTGGCTGCTGTGTTCAGTTCTATGTTGCTGCTTTCTTTAATTCCAAGTCCGGCATCTGTCAAATTTGAGCTTCCGATGATGTGAAAGTTCTTTCTTGAGTCTTTATCGTTGTAAATATATGTCTTTGCGTGGCAGAAATTGCGTTGGATTGATTTTTACTTGAACTTTGTCTTGTTGAAGAAATTGTACAGCTTTTTGTGCCGCTGCACGTAATGAAAATGCTCCATTGATTCCAGTATTTCCATTAAGCAAGTCAATTACTTTGTTTAACTGAGCTTCGTCTTGCATGAGGTTACCTAGAATCAGTCTGAATTTCTCAGCTTGGTTGATTTCGTCTTTCATCAACGCCAAAGCATTCACAGAGAAGAAGCCTGTCACAAGGTCAAGTTCACCGCATTCCGTATAGTTTTTAATGAAGTCAAAAACCTTGTAGTGGTCGCTGTCTTCCGTTTTGTTTTATTATCTAAAAGCATCTAATGTGTCAAATTTTGATGTCGTGAATATCAGGAAATTCTTGACAAGTGTTGGTCGAAATTTTTTTGATAGTTTTATGATTGGTAGCACTGACTTCGATAACAGCAATAATGGATAAGGCAAACTGACGTACGTTTAGTTGATGAACTATGGTTAGAAAATAGCTATTTCAGGTAAGCACAGAGTTCTAAAGATAGGTTTGTTAGTTTAGACGAAGTCATATGATCCATTTTTATAATCGTTGAAATTTATGCTGTGACCAATTACAAAGGTTGTATCTATTTCGTTTAAGTTGGTGTCTGCCTTTTGAATGGTAGCGAGTTTCGCCCGCATATAACCTTTTGGTTATGAAATAAAGTTTTATTCGAATACTATTTTTAATTACTACAATTAAGGTAAGCGAAAAGCTCTTTGTCTGCAGTTTAGAGCTCACCTCAATTTTTTATACCCATTTTTTAGTTTTTCATTATTTAAATATTCTTGTGCTTTTGTAATAAACTTATTTCGTAGTTCAAGCGCCTGATTGAATATTTCCGCATGCTTTGTTAAGTACTCATCAAATATAGCCTTCTGTTCATTTTCTTTTTCTTCTGCTTTATTTTGATAGTATGACTTCATTTCGTCAGGCATTTTCATTAAGTCAAAGTCCTTGGAGGTAATCTGATCAATTAATAATTTCTCCCAAGTCAGGCGTTTTTTAATCTTTTGATTAACCCTTCTATAAAATGATGAAGTTCAAGTGTTTTTATATTTGTTTCGTTTCCCAATTGGACTATCACATCCTTTATCAAAAGTTGGATTTTTGCAAAGCAAAAATTTGTTTGATTATTATCATCCCTCATTTTTTTTATTAATCTTTCCATTAAGTCTTGAATTAGAATGATTGAACTCGATAATTTTTTAACATTTAAACTATCCCATATCCACTTATTAGTTGACCGAAGTAGTCAATAATTGCTTGTTTTTCTTCGTTGAAGATTAAATTCTTTACTTATTAGGATGTTCAAATTTGCACGCAAAAGCTCGACATCAGATAATGTGTATCTCCTGTTTTACATCTTCAACTATTGTAGTGAGTTCCGCTAAGTCCTCTTTGTTGGCCTGATTCTCTCCTTTCTTTTTAGTGTAATAAATTAAATACCCGCTAAAAGAGTAATAATAGTTTCTAGTAATATTATCAAATTGTTATCCATTGTATTACTTATGTTTTGCTTTACCAATTCTCCCAACTTAAATTCACTTTCCTGCAATTGAAACATTTGCCTAATCTTTGTGGTCTATGCGTAAAAAACACTCACATACGCATCCTCCAAAGGACGAGAATATAATAAATCAGTGAAAAATGTGGATTTTTGTAAAAGCAGGTCTCCTTTAAAAAGTTTGTTTTAAGTTGTCGTTGCCGAATATAAAAATAATTTGTTTATCCCTCTCCTCCTCTCACTCCTCTCGCTCTTTCTCCATTCATTGTCATTTTGCTTCTCATTCTCTCACTCGATCTAAATTCGGGGCGGGCTTAGCGCTAGTGCTTTCGGGGACTCTTCGATTTCGAGTGGGACTTCAGAGCGAGCTTGTGAATGTGAATGAGATAGAAAAGGAATCCAGTGGTGAGTCCGGAGGTTTGAGTCGGGAGTGGCTAGCCTCCAACCATCACAACATATTCCTCCTCCGACAAAATGGTCACCCCGAGGTCTTCGGCTTTTGCGCTTTGATGGTCCATGTCGTCGCCGGCTACTACATAACTGGTCTTGCTGCTAATACTGCCGCTGACCTTGCCGCCGTGGCGCTCGATGTCTTCTTTAATACCGTCTCTCGAAAAATGCTTGAACACTCCACTTACGACTAAGGTCTTTCCCTTCAGTAGCTCGGTGGTGTTGTGGGTTTCGCTTTGGATGATTTCGAACTGCAGTCCTGCTGCCTTCAATCGACTGACAATACTCAAGTTTTCTTCTTGCGAAAAATAATCGATGATGCTCTCGGCTATCTTTTCTCCAATCTCATCGGCCTCCAACAATTGTTCGCGCGAGGCAGCTTGAATGGCATCGATGTTCTTAAAATGCTTGGCTAATTTCTTTGCTACGGTTTCTCCCACAAAGCGAATGCCCAAAGCAAACAACACGCGCTCGACGGAATTTTGTTTGCTGGCTTCCAAATACCTTCTAACATGTTTTTCACGCTCTTGGCTTGAAGCGAGCGCTTCTTTACATCACCACTTATTTCGTCGCCAACGGTAAATTCTAAACCGAGCAATTGTTCGGTTTTTAAATCGTAGATGTCGGCACTGTTTCTTATCAATCCTTTTTCAAATAAACCTGAAATGGTCTCTGTTCCCATGCCTTCAATGTTCATGGCGCGTCGCGAGATGAAATGTTCCATTCGCCCTTTGATCTGCGGCGGACAGCCTGCTTCATTGGGACAATAGTGCAGGGCTTCGCCTTCTTTTCGTATCAGCGCTGTGCCGCACTCGGGGCACTGTGTAATGTATTGGTGGGGTTGCGAAAACATGTCGCGCTGCTCTGTGACTACTCCCACCACTTTGGGTATAATCTCGCCTCCTTTTTTTCTACCAAAACAATATCGCCTTCACGAATGTCTAACTTCTCAATTTGATCGGCATTGTGCAATGATGCACGCTTCACCGTCGTGCCCGCCAGTTGCACAGGTTGCAAATTGGCCACGGGAGTGATAGCTCCTGTACGACCCACTTGATAGGTGATTTTGAGTAGTTTGGTTTGTACGGTTTCGGCTTTGAACTTATATGCTATCGCCCAGCGTGGACTCTTGGCTGTCATGCCCAACTCATCCCATAAGGGCAAACTTATTGACCTTGATCACGATGCCGTCAATTTCAAATGGCAAGTCGTGGCGATGTTGATCCCAATAGCGATGAAATCCATGATTCCATCTATGGTGTTGGTGGTTTCTATCAATCGATCTTTGCACTCGGCACCTTGAAACCCCAATCTGCCGCGTGTTCTACGCTGTTGAAATGATCATTGAACGGAAGCTGTTCTCCAAGTACGTAGTACAAGTAGCAGTCGAGTTTACGCTTGGCCACCAACGAACTATCTTGTTGTTTCAATGTGCCCTGATGCCGTATTTCTCGGATTGGCATGAGAGCTCTTCACCTGCTTCTTCGCGGTCTTTGTTGAGTTGCTCAAATACTTTTTTAGGTAAAAATATTTCACCACGAATCTCAAAACTCGGAGGGTAGTTTCCTTTTAGATGAAGTGGAATGCTGCGAATGGTGCGGATGTTGGCCGATACATCTTCGCCCACACTGCCGTCGCCTCTAGTAATGCCTCGCACAAATTTTCCATTTTCATAAAGCAGCGAAATGGCCACGCCATCGTATTTGAGTTCCATTACAAACTCAATTTCGGTGTCCACACTTTTATAAATGCGCTCGGCCCATTCGGCAATTTCTTCACGACTGTAGGAATTGGAAAGCGAGAGCATCGGACGCTGATGCGCCACTTTCTCGAATTTATCGGTGAAGTCTCCACCCACGCGTTTGGTAGGGGAGTTGGGGTCAGCAAATTCGGGGTATTGTTTTTCTAAATCTTCTAATTCTTTTAGAAGCTGATCAAATTCAAAATCGGAAATCGAAGGTTGGTTGAGCACATAGTATTTATGGTTGTGCTCGTTGAGCTGAAGGTAAGCTCATTTATTCTATTTTGAATATCAATAGGTGTACTTGATGTCATGATTCCAGATGCTTTTGGTCAGTTTACCAAATTTGATTCTGACACGCAAGATAGCAACTGGAGTATTATAAATCGGACGAACTTCTGGTGGAGTTTTACGCATATAGCGATAGCCAACTCCGCCACCCACGGACATCCACCAAGTCAAATTGTAATAACAGGTTGTACTTATTTCAAAGGGTTTTACCTTGAGTTCGGGTAATGTGAGTGTTTGACCCGATTCTGTGGTGTAGCTACCCGATGTTTCCCGTTCCGATGTGCGCAGTAGCCGGAAACTTCCCACTTGGGATGGAAGTAAAGCACGCGTTCGTAAAACAAGGAGGTGTAGTTCAAATTCAAATTCGCTCTTGTAATCAACGGTTTATTTCTTCTAAGGAGTTCACAATGATGCCATCTCCAAGACCGTAAAAACCAATGCCAAAGCGATGCACACGACGGTATTCCATTCCTATTCGAATTCCCCCAAGTCGCGCAGCGGTGTTGGAGATAATGGTCTGACGCGCATCGAATACAAAATCGAATTTCCACTTTTTGAATTTGTTGTCGAGCGCCTTCGGGCCGGTGACGATCCAAACAGTGTCTTTGTAATTTGATTTTTTAGAAAAAAGAGAAAAATCACTCCATTGACTGGAATGTCCATCTTGTGCAGCACTGCTGATGCCGTAACTTAAGAGTACAAATATGAATAAGGCGATTCTCTTCAAAGCGGTGCAAAAATAGGGCATACCACTAATCAAGAAGACAATAACCTTTCATAGTCATATCTTTTATATTCTTTTTTATCTTCCTTATTTAATTTGGCAATCTCATTTTTGACTTGCACCCGATACCAATATTCAGGATTGGTCCGAGAAAAAGAACTAATTTTAAGTACAATTTTAGGATTTAGTTTTCTTTTACCAGTTAAATACATATGAAGATTGCCTTCCTTCATTCCAAAGTATTTAGCTAACTCTTTTTGAGTAATATCAAGTGCTTTTAAATACATTTTTATAAAGTCTAAAATATCAAGAACTTCATTTTCTTGTATTTCATCCTTTTCTATGTAATCTTCAAGTTTATATTGAATAGAAAGAAGTTTATTTCTAATCTGTCTTTCTTTCGATTGATTAGCTGACTGTTTTTTAATAAACTCATTGATTCGATTGAGTTTATTGTCATTCCAAATGTCTTTTGGTGAGATTTCTGTGTTGTTCATAAACTTCTATTTTAAAAATTCATTTATGAGTTTCTCGCTTCCCTCGGGCATAATAATCATTGTCGTTGATTCATCTAGTCTAACAGCATTATATTTCTTACTGTACATATTCATCAATTTCTTCTCATTTTCTTCATTTTCCTCAAGTACATCAAAAGCAAGAAATCCTTCTTGATCATTAATAAAACTTTGTCTGCAAGCAAACGCGATAAGACATCCAGCAACTTTATCATATTTCTTTTTTTCACCTCTATTATGAGGGGCTACTTCAATATATGCCATATAAACATGATACGGACTTTTTGTATTAATGATCAAGCAGCCCTCAATAATTTCCGGTGTTTCATCAGTTGTCAAAATGTAAGTTTCAAAATCTTTTCCTTTCGAATGTTTGCTAAAATTAAATCTCCAACCGTCATTTATTGAAGGTAACTTGGATTTATTCTTGGTTACCAAATAAATTTGGGATTTTATCTCGGATTTAGTTTTTAATTCTAAAATTTTTACATGCATTAATACATTTTCTTTGATTCAAAGATACGAAAAATTATACAATTTGTATAATTTTCTTTCAATTGAGAGTCCACCTCATAAATGTGTTAACACCTCATGGCAATATTGGAGGTCAATTCATCTATTAATGAGAGAAAGAGTTGATTTTGATGAAATTTTCAGACCTTTGAGCCTTATATATAAAAACATAGAAATTGAATTTTAAGGATTTAGGACTCGCGGAGGAGATATTGGAAGGACTTTCTTCCATGAACATTCATACACCTACGCCCATCCAGAATGAGAGCATTCCTCACATACTTTCTGGAAAAGATGTGATAGGTATCGCACAAACAGGAACAGGAAAAACGGCAGCGTTCGTGCTTCCGATGATTCATAGAATTTTAGAAAATAGAGTAGAGGGCAAGTCCTCGGCGTTGGTAATCGTTCCCACGCGTGAACTCGCGCTACAAATAGACCAGGCTGTAGAAGCTTACTCTTATTTCACGGGCGTAAGCTCTGTGGCCATTTATGGCGGTGGAGATGGCGATGCATTCAATCAAGAAAAGCGCGCCATCACTTCGGGAGTCGATATCATTATCGCCACTCCAGGAAGGTTGATTTCTCACATGAACGTGGGATATGTCGATTTTAGCCAACTTCAGTTTTTTGTCTTGGATGAAGCTGACCGCATGTTGGATATGGGATTCGCACCCGACTTAAATCGCATCACACGTGTGCTCAATCCGAATCGTCAAAATTTACTTTTCTCGGCCACCATGCCCGATGGCGTGATGGTGCTTGCGAGAAATCTACTCCGATCGCCTATTACGGTAAACATTGCACTTAGCAAGCCTGCAGATGGTGTTACACAAGGAGCTTATGTGTTGAAGGAAGAGCAAAAACTTCCAGTGATTGATATGGTGCTTCGTGATAGAAAGGATGGCTGTATTGTGGTATTTGGAAGCACCCGCCAAAACGTGCAGAACATCTATCACGACTTGAAAAGAAAGCACTATTCAGTAGCCATGATGAGCAGTGACCTCGAACAAGCGGAAAGAGAAAAAGTGATGTTGGATTTTAGAAGTAGAAAGGTGAATATTCTCGTAGCTACCGACGTGATCAGCCGCGGTATAGACATCGATATCATCGACTGCGTGATCAATTATGATGTACCTGTGGATGCGGAGGATTATGTGCACAGAATCGGTCGTACGGCACGCGCTCAAAGAAAAGGGAGGCGTTCACGCTGATAGGTCCAAATGAGCAATCGAAATTTGGGAAAATTGAATTGTTGATCGGACAAGAAGTCAACAAGTTGACCATCCCCAAGAAATGGGTGAACAGCCCCAACTACGAGCCCACACAAAGGAAAAGTCAAGGGCCAAAAAGAATTTCAATAAGTTTAAGAGAAAAGGCGGGAATTTTAAAAGGTAAAAAAAGAAGCTAAAACGCTAAAATAGAGTTAACTTCGTGTTACCTTTAGATGTATTAAGCCAACACGTTCATGTTTCTCTCAAAGCGACTTCTCCTAATTTCGGTGTTTATCATCGCGTGTTTCAAGTTATCAGCGCAAACTTCTTGCGCTGATGCCGAGCCTTTTTGCTCTAATGGAGGAGTAACCTATCCCGTAAGCACCAATGCAGGTGCAGCGCCGGCCGGACCGAATTACGGTTGTCTTTTTACTCGCCCAAACCCAGCTTGGTTTTATTTGAACATTGCCAATACAGGTTCAATTACAATCACACTTACCAACTCTTCCAACGCTGATATCGACTTCATCATCTGGGGACCGTTTGCCGATCAGGCTTCCATGTGTGCTCAGGTGTTTGCTGGAGCGCCCATCGTGGACTGTAGTTATTCCGCTGCATCCACTGAATATGTGGATATTCCAAACGCACAGGCTGGTCAGTGGTACATGCTGATGATCACCAACTATTCCAATCAGAATACCAACATTACCGCCAATCAAACGAGTGGAAGTGGTGTCACCAATTGTGATATCCTTTGTGCCATCGATAGTTTTACAGCCGTTCCCGGACCATGCGATCCTGCGGATGATACTTTTGATTTGACGGGTACCATTACATCAGGAGTGCCGCCTACAACAGGAACACTTACATTAACTGAAAGCTGCACGGTGCAACACAAACGTTTAATGCTCCTTTTTCAAACACGATAAATTTTACTTTTCCCAATTTGATTTCAAATGGAGCAGCATGCAATGTGAGCGCAGCATTCAGCGTAGATCCATCTTGTACAGCAACAGCGAATTTTACAGCACCGGTGATGAGTTGCTTCATTCCTGATTGCATTATCACTGGTCATACCGCCAACGTTTCTGGATGCGATCCGAATACTGTGACTTTCGTTTCGATGGTCAAATCAATTTTGATTATCCACCATCGAGTGGAACGATGACCATCACCACGTGCAGCGGCGAGCAATTGACTTTTAACGCACCGTTCGTTTCTCCGATCAATTATAGCTTTACGGGATTATATCCAGACAATGCTCCTTGCACAGTTGATGTCGCCTTTTCCGGATGACGCTGCTTGTGTTTATTCTTTTACCATTCAAGAACCTTTTCCCTTGGATTGTCCTGCAGAAATTGGCACCTTTCAAGCCACGGCTAATGGCATAAATGATGTTCATCCGAAAGTATGCTTCGGAGATAATTTTGCTTTGACTTCCACTGGTGGTTATACTCCTCCTGTGGATGTGAGTGATCCTACAATAACCTACGAACCTGCTATCGGATATTTCGTTTTCAGTTGTCAACCTACTTTCGTTTTCGATCCTACTTCTGATCCTTGCTATGCCGGATATTGGACATCTGGCATGAGTGCGCAAGGAACGAATGATGGCAACTTCCTCAATCAATTTGCGGGAGCCAGTTTTACCAATGGTGAATTTTGGGTGGTGCCCATCACCATGTATAATGAAACGCTTCGCGAAATTTCGTTACCAATTGGGCAGGCGATTGCTACGCTCAAGGGATGTGGGTGAAATTTACTTTGCTTACTGACATACAAGTAACCCTTGAAGAAGATTGTCCAAATGGAGCAGTGCTTGTGAGCGCTACAGGTGGCGGACCTTCCAACGGTACCAATCCTTATGGTATAAATTCATTCACTCCGAATTCAGCTACTATTGGAGATGTGTCGTTCAATCTAGGTGCGCAAGGAAGCATTGTAGGTTTGGAAGATGGAGATAACTACACTGTAGTTGTAGAAGATTTGTACGGTTGTATTGGAACTGCAGTTGGCGGACCATTTGTGGGACCCATCATTCCTGTTTTGGATCCTGTGAATGCTTTCTGCTCTGAAGATCCATCGTATCAACTCACGGCTACTCCTGCTGCAGGAGTTTGGTCGGGGCAAGGTGTTTCTTCTACAGGAATGTTCAATCCTTCGAGTGTATTGCCAGGAGATTATTCTGTTTCATTCTTACCGAATGGTTGTTCGGTTTCTGGCTCAATGTAAGTTTCTGTGGTCTATCAACCTGATGCTACTATATCTTTTGTTGCGCCATTATGTGTCTACGATGATGCTGTGCAATTGACAAGCATTGATGGTGGAGGCAGCTGGACGGGACCTGGCGTGTCATACTCTGGCCTGTTCAATCCGATGACCGCTGGTGTGGGGCAGCATACCATTACACATTCTATTTCTGGATATTGTCCTTCTGATGATGATATTGTAATTACAGTAAATGGAAGGCCGAATGCGGACTTCTCGGTAAATTAAATATTTGGGTTGCGCCCCGCTTTCTGTCATCTTCTCTTACGAAGGTGATGCGAATGGAGCACCAATTGTGAATATTTGGATGGCAGTGGAAACTCTAATAGCTGGGGATGTGGAAACGTTTCTGGTGATTATCAATACTATTGGTTGTGCGGATATAACTTACTATATCACCGATGAGAACATGGATGCGAAAATTCATCAGCACTCGAAGTGAATTGATTTGTACTCAGGTCAATCCATCGGCCTCCTTTTCACCAGTGATTGGAGAGGCTACTGTATTGACAACCAGATTTCATTTTTGAACTTTTCTGATCACGCGGATTATTACCACTGGACTTTCGACAATCAAGGAGAAAGCTATGTTGAAGAACCTACATTTGAGTTTTCTATTTTAAATGGAAATGATTTTTACGTTTGCTTGGAAGCAACGAATGATATCGGTTGCATTGATACAGATTGTCAGACAGTAACTTTACCTGAGGTGTTTTTCTTTTATGTGCTAACACGTTTACCCCGAATGGTGATGGCGTAAACGATGTATTCAAAACTAGTGTTCAAGGCGTCAGTGGTGATAAGGTGTACGAATACACATTTCACCGTATTCAACAAATGGGGCGATGTCGTTTTTGTTTCCTACGATCCAAGCGATGTTTGGTTAGGTGATGCCAATGGAAGCGGATACTTTGTTCCGGATGGTGTTTATTTTTGGCAAGCGCGTATTCGATACGTCACTACAACGCCTGCCGAATTACATGAAGGTCATCTTATAATTTTGCGATAGTCGACTTCGCTAACTTTTGCCATGTGGGCGACTTGTAGGGCATTTGATGTTGTAAAGTGTCTTTGAATTCATCTCCCAATTCGGGAAATACTTTAATTACTTTTTGCATCACTTTTATTCCATTGTAAGAAACACTAATGTCTTCCGAGTTAGATCGCATGTAGTAAAATAGTAAGTCTACCAATTTGCCTAAATTTTCACTTTCAGTAAAATGAGAATGAAGTATTGTCTTGAGCAGCTCACGTTTGATTCCTGCGGTTTGGACATGCGCGAGTCGATCAATTATAGTTGGGATAAATGCATTGACACTACCAAATTCCTGAACGCTTGCGGCCCCAAGAATCCATGAAGCTTTCATTCCCACAGTTCCTTCATATTGTGTGGCAAAATCTACCATTTTTTCCATCGATTTTTTGTTGCCACGAATGTGCTGCGCCACAAGTTCTACTTGCTCTTTGTGGAGTCGTTTTACTAAAAATTGATCGAGATTTTTACCGTTTGGAGCTTCCATTATTTTTCAAAAATAAAACAAAAGCCCCGCTGCATGCAGCGGGGCTTTTGTCTGAATTGAAATAAAATTCAATTATTTCTTTGGAGCAAGGAAACCGTAGTTCTTGCTGTACATCAACATTTGATCAGAGAACTTATCCATGTAAGTCACCTTCACATTGGTGATTTTACCGTTAGCATCCATTTCAGGTTCTAGAACAGGATTCATGAATCCACCGTATGGAGGAATGTTCAATTTATCACTTCTATCCAAAACTTCTTTATGGATTGCTTGATCTACTTTTTTACCATAACCATCAGCTAGGTTTTTAGCAGCAGCGTAATCACCAGAAGAAGTAATACGTTGAACTTCTTTCAGCAATTGACCTACCAATTCTCTCATCTTCTCATAGTCTTTGATATCGATGTAAGTTTTGCCATCGCGTTTTTCAATTACGATAACGCCGTCTGCCTTTCCGTGCTCATAGATCCAGTTGCTCACCCAAGCTCTGTTTCTCATGTGTGCTTCTTCGATGTCTTCTCCAAGTTTCAAACGACGCAATTGAACCATCATACCGTTTCTCAAGTATCCATCGTATTCAGCTTTTCCGGCTTCAAGATTTTCAACCAAGCCAAGTTCTACCAGCTTTGGATCCATGATGTAGTACAATGCTACTAGGTCTGCACGACCTTCTTCAATGGTAGAAGCGAATTCTTTTAACGTTTGAGAAGAAGGAGCAACACCAGGTTCCAATTGACCGCTTGCGTGACCAATTACTTCGTGCATTGCAGTGTGCATTTTACCACCGATTTCGCCGTACTTAATAGCACGATCAATTTCTTCTTGGTCGTTTGCAAACTCTTCTAGCATTCCGCCACCTGCAGCAGCTTTGTTGTAAGCATCTTCGATGTTACCCAAGCTCACAGACTTAGAACCATGAATGGTACGAATCCACTGTGCATTTGGAAGGTTCACACCGATTGGAGTTGAAGGAGAAGCATCACCAGATTCACCGGCCACGTTTACCACGCGGTAAGTAATTCCTTTTACTTCTTTCTTCTTGTGCTCTGGAGCGATAGGAGAATTGTCTTCAAAATATTGAGCGTTTTCCATCATCACTTTCATTCTGTCTGAAGCTTCAAAATCGTTGATTTGTACGATAGCTTCATAAGAACCTCTGTTTCCTAGTGGGTCGTTGTAAACCTCTACGAAACCGTGGATGTAATCGATATCTCCTTGAGTAGCACCAGCCCATTGAATGTTGAAATCATCCCATGTGCGAAGGTCTCCTGTTTGATAGAATTGAATCAATTTGCGAAGTGCGGCAGCTTGTTGGTCGTTTTCAGCCACCTTTTCCGCTTTGTCGAGCCAATAGATCACTTGCTCAAGAGCAGAGCCATATAGACCACCAACTTTGTAAACTTCCTCTACCAATTTGCCGTCTTTTTTAACAAGATTGGCATTGATACCGTAGCTCATTGGAGAACGGTCGTCTGGCTTTGCAAGTGAAGCGTAATATTCTTGCGCTTCTTTAGTGGTGATGCCTTCGCCGTAGAAGTTCACTGCAGAGTTTTCCACGAGACCTTTAGCAGCATCCTTTTCAACCTTTCTCGCTGCAATAGCAGGGTTGAAAATCACTTCTTTGATCTCGTCTGAACACTCAGTAGTAGTTGCAGCCAAAAGTGAATTAAAATACTCTTTACCGAAAGCAGGTTGGTGCTTCAAGTTGCTGTAGTGATGGTGAATACCATTACTCATCCATATTTGCTTCAAATACGTTTCAAAAGCCAACCAATCAGTAGAAGTCTTATCACCAGAATAAGTGGTGTAGATTTTTTCTAAAATGCTTCTGATTTCAAGGTTGTGCTTGTAGTTCTGATCCCACATGATATCACGACCAGCCAATCCAGCTTGTGTCAAATAGTACACGAGCTCCTTTTGTTGTTCAGATAATCTGTCCCAACAAGGAATGCGGTAACGTAAAATTCTGATGTCGGCAAAACGATCTGCCTCATACACAAACGTAGAATCATTGTCTACGCATGCTTGTGTTGTTTCTACGGGTTCGCTTTTTTGCTCTGTTGAATTAGAACAAGATGCAGCTACCAGCGCGAAACCTCCGATAAGGAGAAAACGACTTATTTTCATTGGTCTTTGGTTATAATAATGAGCGACGAATTTAGTAGTATCTGTGAAAAAATCACTTTTTTTTGAGAAAAATTGAAGTTATTAACAATCCTCAATTACCTTTGTAGTCTAAGTTTGATAGCGATAAAGCCATTTCAATGTTAACAGAAGTAACCGCAGGCGTACGTATTAGTGTAGTTCCGAGATATGAACCCGGAATCAGCAATGCTGCATCGGATACCTATGTTTTTTCTTACCAAATCATCATCGAAAATCAGAATGACTTCCCAATTCAATTGTTGAGAAGACATTGGTATATTTTTGATTCCATTGCTATTAAAAGAGAAGTAGAAGGACCAGGAGTAGTGGGAGAGATGCCTGTTATTCAGCCGGGAGATTTTTACATGTATCATTCTGCATGCGATTTAAGAAGCCCTCGCGGTACCATGCAAGGTTTCTATTCGATGACGAAATTGAATGATAAACAAACGTTTCATGTGCGCGTTCCTAAGTTCAAGCTGGAAGTGCCATATAGTATGAATTGATGAATTACATTTCAAAATATGCAATGCTGTTACTTGTAACAGCATTTTTTATTTCCTGTGGTGACCAGCCAAAGGAGGAAACAGTTTCAAAACCTTCTTTTAAAAATAAAGTGAAAGGTGTTAATCTCGTTGGTAATGATCATCCGCTTGATATCATTTCTATCATCGAGCTTTACAACATTCACGCAAACGCCGTGGGACTAGGGGTGCAAGCCATTTTCGACATGGAAAACGATACGTTGAAATGGAATACAGATGCGATGGATTGGTGTTACACCAATGAAGGACTTCAGCGCACCATTGAATTATCTAAGGAGAAAAAATTATTTGTAACGCTTCAGCCATTTCTAAAATTTGAAGGAATGGACAGCACAACAACTCCCGAACAGTTTCTAGAAAAACTGGATAAACATGGAGATGCGTATCGTCAATTTATTTTGGAATATGCGAAGATGAGCGAAGAAAATCGCTTACCCGTTTTTTCCATCGGAACGGTGTTGGACGAGTGGGTAATGCTACGTCCGGAGTATTGGAAAAATTTAATACAAGAAGTGCGACATTTGTACCATGGAGATGTTATTTACACCTGTCAATTTAGAAATGAAGAAAGAGTGCAACTTTGGAAAGATTTAAATTACATTGGAATAATGGCCTTAGATGAAGCGCCAGACTCTGCGCGCTACGCGGCACTCGGAAGGTTCAGTGAGGAAATGAATAAAGAGGTGATTTTCACATTCTGGGGCTACAATGAATCGGATGAAAAAGTACAAGCACAGAAGATAGAGCAGTTTTTCAATGACGTGTACAAGCAAGATTGGTCACTCGGAGGCTATCTCTGGAAATGGGAAGTAGTCAATGAAGAAATAGATCTCGACTCCGAATACTATTCTCCACAAAACCGCACCGCCCAAAAGACCATCGAAAGCTACTGGAAATAGCGCTCCGCGAAAGACCATTCTCGATTCTCAATTCTCGAATCATGAATGCTTGTCTGCTCGCTCGCTTAGCCCTCGATATATCTCGCCTGCGGCGAGACACTCGGGCAACGCTCACTTCAGTTGCCTGTTTATCCCTCCGAATTAAATTCAGACTAGAATCCTTGTCTTCTTGAATCCTTGTCCTCTTGAATCCTTGTTTTCTTGAATCCTTGTCTTCTTGAATCCTTGTTTTCTTGATTCCTTGTCCTCTTGATTCCTTGTCCTCTTGAATCCTCGTCTCCTTGAATCCTTGAATTCTTGAAGGAGGGTTCCTGAGCTTGTCGAAGGATGAATAAAAAAAAGGCCACCCTATTGGGCAGCCTTCATTTTTTGAGAATCAAATTCTATTAATAGCGATTGTTGTCTCTGTTGAATCGTGGCTTGAAACCGCCGTCACGACCGCCACCACCGAAGTTTCTCTGTGGACGCTCGCTTCTTTGTGGACGCTCTTCAGCTTGTTTAACATTGATCTTTCTTCCCTTTACTTCGCTTTGGTCAAGTGCAGAAACTGCATTACGACCATCCTCTTCAGAAGACATTTCAACGAAACCGAAGCCGCGTGAACGACCAGTCTCTTTGTCTAGAATAACTTTGGCAGAAGATACTTCACCAAATCTTGAGAAAATCTCATTGAGCTCCTCGCTCGTTAGGCTGTAGTTAAGCCCTGAAACAAAAATGTTCATGTGATAAATAAAAAAATAAAAACGTTTGTTGTATTCCACACTAATTTCGCCAACAAACATTACCACATAAAACAGAAATGGTGTTGTGAACTAATATGCAGTAACAAAGATAATAGGAATTTGTTACCATCAAAATTTCTGTAAAAAATTCTTTTAGTGGAGGTTAGGGGCAGTTTAGAGCACCTCAAGTTGTACCCGATACCCTGCATGTGCCCGAATATTGAGTACGGTATTGTCCTCAAAGATCAAATATTGCCCTTTAATTCCCTTCACTTTGCCCGTTATATGCGGGTTGTATCCAGTTTCAAGGACTTCACTTTATCAGGATAAGATAGCACCGGATAGTCGATATAAGTGATGGAATCATCATCAAAAACGAAGTCGTGAAACTCCTCTGGCAGGTAATCGAGCACCTCATTTTTCTTTTCTACCAGGTCCGTATTGTCATTGGTAATGTTTTTTAGCATTGCTTGCCAGTTGGTTTTATCCGCCAAATGGTCTTTTAAAGCCACTTCGATCAATCCTGCAAGCTGTCTGTAGGGAGTTTCAGCTAGAATGATGGCTTCAGTAGCTCCTTGATCAATCCATCGGGACGGAATATTGGTGTTTCGCGTAACCCCCACTTTGATATTGCTAGTGCGCGACAAATAAACATAGTGCGGCTTGTTATGATGCTCTTCTTCCCACGCAGCATCGCGCAAGGCAATGCCTTCATGAATGCGACTCAACTCTGGGCGAATAATGCTCGGACTATTAAGTGGACTTTTCATGAATGCCTCATAACTCAGTCCTTCACCAAAAGCTTTCTTAATTTTTTTACCTGTAGCCACACAATGAATTTCACCATCATATTTGATACTGATATTTTCACCAACAATCGGATTCATAAAGTATGAACCAGTGTGCTCCAACATATTTACAATAGGCAATAAGTATTGAGCTTGGCCGTCCAAACTTGTCTTCATTTTGCGCAGATTGGTGGTGATATTCATCAGTGAATTTTGATTTTTTAATGACTTAAACTTGCTTCAAATTCTACGTTCGGTAGAACTTTGTACAATAATACAAGAGATTATGAATGCGCTGGAGAAATTGATTGCTTCTAATTATGAAGGAGCTTATACCTATCAACAATACAGAAGTTTGATAGATGAATTGCACGAACAAGGGAAGGTAACAGGTCCTACTCAATCGGAAGCTTTGCTCGCTTATAGCAAAATGAATGTGCAACGAATGAATCGTTGGGACAAACATGCTAAGCTTTCGGAGGATTCCAAGAATGCCGTTAAATCAATAGATGAAAAAATGACGTGGCTGATAATTACAGAAGGTTGGTGCGGCGATGCGGCTCAAATTGTTCCTGTAATTGAAAAAATGGCCGAAGAAAATCCATTGATTCAAACACGATTCATCCTTCGCGATGAGAACTTGGAAATCATGGATATGTATTTGACGAATGGCAAAAGCAGATCCATTCCAATCATTCTGCTTATTAATAGTGAAGGAAATGTAGTTGGGAAGTTTGGACCAAGACCAACCGCCGCACAAGACCTGATCGATCAACTCAAAGAAGAAGGTGCAGACGGTGAAGTGGTAAAGAAAAACTCCATCTCTGGTATGCCCGCGATAAACACGCACATATCGAAATGGAGTTTGTCTCTATGCTAAAAGAAGCGTTGACTATTTCTTAACCAATCGCTGAGTAGCAACGTTGCTTCCTTTCTTCCATTGCACCAAGTAGATGCCTTGTGAAAGGTTGCTAATGTTTACTTTATTGATAAGCGTTTGAGTAGAGAGATTGTAACTCATCACAACTCTTCCTGCCAAATCAAAAATTTGAACAACACCATTTTCAAATGAAGCTGGTGATTCAATTGTGATTTCGTTGTTTGCAGGGTTTGGATAGAAGTTAACAGTAGAAGTTTCTGAAACAAGAGTGGCAACACTTGCTGTTACAGGCACTTGCTCTACTTTCATATCATCAATATAATATGTACCCGCTGAGTTGCTTGTAGAAGAGCCTTCAGTACCGTAAAAATCTAATGCTACAAGTTGATTGTTTCCAGCAGCACCAGTGTTGTGAATCACAGACCATTGCCATTCAACAATTGTCTCATTATTGATTTTCAACTTGGCATTGTCTGAATCCAAGTTCACTTCAAGCTTCACATCAAACCAAGTGTTGTGGGCGTATGAAGTAGTCGACTCAGTGTCTGATCCACCAGCTACAGTGCTGATAGTACCATCTACCCAAAAGAAAACATCGATCGCCCATTGGTAAGATGTGCTTGTTTCTGACCAGTTGTGAAGTGCATTGAAATAAGCACCCTCACCATCTGGTACATACATTTTGAAAGTTGCTTCATAAGAACCAGAAGTGTAAGGACCTAGTGGAAGCACCAAGTCATTGTTTGTACCGCTGATTTTTACGCTGTTTGCTCCTGAGAAAGCTTGCTCATCTGTCACTAGACCATCGTAAGTCAAGCTGCCATCCCAAGTTGTCCAATTGCTCGATTGAGCCGCTGGTCCACTTCCCGTGGTGTAAGAATCAAAATTGTCCTCTACAATTACTTGCGCGCTAAGCGCTGAAAATGAGAGGAGAGATGAAAAAAGTAGTAGTTTTTTCATAAGCTAATTATTTGGTTAAGGTTGATTTTATAAAAACAGGTGATGCTAATTTAACAAATTTCTGTACAAGAAAAAGTTAATCTTAACTTTGCCAGACAACATAGGAATCATATTTGGTGTCTGTGAAACAATTAATCGATTGTATGAAAAAATCAGTATTTGTTTATCTGGCCTTAGCCATCATTTTCATTTTCAGCTCTTCAGAAGCTTTTTCACAAAAAGGAAATAAATCTGCTAACCAAGGGTTCAAAATCAAAGGTCATATCGACGGACTGAAAGATACTGCCGTTTATTTAGGAAATTACTTCGGTAAAAGTCTTTATTACAACGATACGGCCCGTGTGGACATGAACGGGAACTTTGAATTCAAAGGAAAGCCTGCAGATCAGATTGGAAAATATGCGATCATCATGCCTGGACCTAAATATTTCGATATTATCGTAGACCAGGAAAATGTGGTGATCAATGCAAATGCGGATAACGACATCAATAAACTTGTTGTAAAAGAGTCGGACAACAACAAAGAGTTCTTCGCCTATATAAAATACATCAACTCAAAGAGAGCAGAGCGCGATCCCATTGAGAAGATTCTAAACGATTCTTTGAAAACGGATGAAGAGAAGAAAGTGGCTCAAGCACGTCTCGATAAGCTGAATGCAGATGTAGTGAAATATCAGAAGGATTTGATCTCCTCAAAGCCTAATCTATTATTTACAAAGATGCTTAAAATGAGCATTGATCCAGAGATTCCTGCAGCACCAGACAGCTTGGATGAAGCTGGTAAAGCAAGATTCAACTACTATTGGTTTAGAGAACACTACTGGGATAATGTAGATTTTAATTCTCCTGCAATGATCCGAGATCAAGCGATTCACCGTTTGATTGAGCGATATATAACGCAAACACTTCCTCAAATCCCAGATACGCTATGTACGGAATCTAAGAAGTTGATCGATAAGTTGGGCAACAATGAAGACTTGTTCAAGTATTTCGTCAACTTTATCACATACACTGCTGAAACTTCTAAGGTGATGTGTATGGATAGACTCTTCGTATTTATGGTAGACAACTACTACAACACTGGAAGAGTAACTTGGATGGAAGAGGCGAAAATGAAGCAGATCAGAGAAGCTGCAGACAACAAACGATTCTGTCTTTGCGGTGATATCGCTCAAGATATTATTTTACCTGACACCACAGAAACCAATTGGGTGAGCATGAAGCAAACGGGTGGAAAATACACCTTGCTCGTAATTTGGGAATCAACTTGTGGTCATTGTAAAAAAGAAGTTCCACTTCTTCTTGATTTGTACCACAAATGGAAGGACAGAGGTCTAGTTGTTTACGCAATCGGCAATGAATTGGAGAATGATAAATGGAAGAAGTTTGTGAAAGAGAAAAACCTAGATTGGTACAATGTGAGTGATACTCCAGAAATTATGAAGCAAGACAAAGCTACAGAATTGATTTACGGAGGTGTTACCACTTTGAAGAGTTTAAATTATCGCACCACTTGGGATGTGAGCAGCACTCCTAAAGTTTTCTTGATGGATAAAGATTATAAGATTATTGCAAAGCAATTGAGTGCGGAGCAATTGGACGAGCTTTTAGAGAAAATAGACAAGGGGCAAAACGTGGACATGCAGAATATGAAAGAGCATGAATACGAAGATGAGGACGATAACAACGGAATGGCTCCACGCACCAATATGAAACCTAGAAGATAAGTTTCTAAGGAGTTTAAAAAGAAATTATTTCATTCAAACAAACATCATGTGGCTCTCTGGGAACAGAGGCCACTTTTTGTTTGGAGTAAAATATACCAAACTTATATGCTTCTGGATGTAGAGCTAAGAAATTGTCGTAGTAGCCTCCACCGTATCCCAATCGATAGTTAGCATCGTCGAAGGCAAGACCAGGAACGATGATCAAATCAAACGAGCCTTTGTATGGCTTGCCTGTTGGATGACTAGTGCCCCAAGCACCTTTTTCAACTTCATCCAAGGAATTTAAAATCCTATTTTCCAATTTTCGATTGGGTAGTGTTTTCGGAGAAATGACTTTGATGCTTTTGTTAAGCGCGAATTGAATCGTTGGTTTAATGTCGATTTCAGCACCCATTGGCAGGTAGCAGTGAAGCACACGAACCCCGCGCTCATCAATGATTTCCTGAAGTTTTGAATTGATTAATTGGTCTATTCCATTTTTAATATCAGAAGGTATGCTAACCCTTACAGCGAGCATTTGCTTTCGCATTTCAGCTTTCTGATATAAGATGTTGTCTTCCAATTATTCTTCTTCTTTGTAATACAGTTTATAGTATTTTCTGCCATCAGGCTCGGTGCCGCGTTCTATCAGTTCGCGATTTCCATGAACGTAAATATGGAAATTTTTATCCAATTTGATGATGCTTTTAAAAATACTTTGTTGCTTTTTAACAGCCGGAGTAGAAATTTCAAAATTGTCTTCCAACACCAATTCTTTTTCTTCTTGAAATTGTTGGTTGAAATTATGAAATGACTTTATGACTTCTGGATACTGCAATACTTCTTCTTCAAACTCTTCTCTACTGAAATTTTCATGCGATTGAAAATACTCTACGGAGCGTTGAAGCATCTCAATTTGTTCGGGTTTTTCGATTTCAAAATCCTCTGTGTACTGTGTCGTAACATAGGTTTGAGCCAAATTCATATATTCCTTTGTCTGACTGTAGTCGTTCTTAGAAGTGGTGAGGTTCAAGAATAGATTTTTCCAAAATTCTGCTTCGGTGTTCTTATTGTTTTTGTCAACAATACAGACACGGTATCCATCTTCCTCTTCTTCATTAAAAATCAACGCTCCTTTATCCAGCTTGTCTAGATTCAAACCTTCCGCGAGGTACAATTGAGCATCTTCATTTTCACGATACACTTGCAGAAAGCTCTGCTTGTTTTCTGCTTTAAAAATACCAAGAGCTTGACAGTTCTTTCCATCAAAAGCAATGTTCTTCAGATGCGCTACAAATACATCCCCGCTCTTAATCAACGGGTGCAGTGACACATCAAACAAATGCTCGGTGAGTTGAATGGAAGCTAAATGGAAATTGGTTTGATCTTTAAAAATGTTCTTCGCAATCCCAAACACTTTCCCTTCTTCATCTTTAAACTTGAACTGCTCTTGCAGAGTGATGTTGGTAGTAAAGAAATAAATCGGTTGATCCATGAATGCTGGATCATTGATCGTAAAAGGATTCTTTGAAGGGTAATCTGATCACCATTGTTTTTATTTCCAACGTGGTGCACAGATAGGTTATTGATGGTAGCTAAAGCTATATCTATCATAAAAGTAGGTAATTCTTCCGTAAAAATAATGGTGGCGCCTATTCATCCTGCATATTGTAGAAAAGGGAAGGCATAAATGTCAGCAACTTCGATGGCCTGCTGGGTGCTTTTCCTGCTCCGTGACCGGCGCTGGTCTCAATGCCGGATCAAAACGGGGTTGGGTCCATCATGATATTCTTGAAGTCGTGCGGCAAACTTGAAGCTATGTGCGGGCACCACACGGTCGTCGTGATCGGCAGTAGTGATCAAAGTGGCGGGGTAGGAAGTTCCAGGCTTCAAATTGTGGTAGGGGGAATAGGCATGAATGGTTGAACTCTTCCTCGCTGTTGTCTGCACAACCATACTCAGGAATCCAGCCTTTGCCTACGGTAAACTTATGGTAGCGCAACATATCTAAAACTCCCACTGCGGGAAAAGCCACTTTGAACAATTCAGGTCTTTGGGTCATGCAAGCTCCCACCAACAAACCTCCATTCGAGCCACCTTGGATGGCCAGCTTTTGAGAAGAAGTATATCCTTGTGAAATAAGGTATTCTGCCGCCGCAATAAAATCGTCAAACACGTTTTGCTTTTTCTCCTTCATCCCTCCTTGGTGCCATTCTTCGCCGAGCTCACTTCCGCCGCGGATATTGGCGATGCAGTAAATGCCTCCTCTTTCTAAAAACATGATTCGACTGGCTGAAAAACCTGGCTGAACAGGCACGTTGAATCCACCATAACCATACAATAAAGTTGGATTATTTCCGTTGAGGGCGATTCCTTTTATGTACAATAAACATAGGCACTTGAGTCCCGTCCTTACTGGTGTACATCACCTGTTTGCTCTCGAAATCTTCTGGTGAAAACTTCAATTTTAATCGGCTGAATTCAGCGCTTTCTCCAGTTGTAAAATCATATTTATAAATGACCCCGGGATAAGTAAAAGAGCTGAAAGAATAGAAGCAATAAGTATCTTCTTTCTTGGCCGAAAATCCTCCAGCACTGCCTGTGCGATCAGGTAATTCTATGTTCTTGCCATTGGACCCATCGGCATCGAAAATTTTAATGCGCGTGTTGCCTTTGTCGAGGTAGCTCGCTACCAATTTTCCACCCGACATTGCGCACTCCCTCAGCAACATCTCTTGTGCGGGAATGATTTCTTTCCAATGTTCTTTTTCAGGCTTACTCGGGTCCATTTCTACCAACCGGTAAGTGGGCGCTCCAACATCTGTATGCAGCAGAAATTTTCCATCCATCGTTGCGTCGATGATATTGTTGTGCTCTGTCATCTTTAAGCAACAGCTTGAATGCTTCTTTTACGGATTGCCCATCTCGATACCAGATTTCAGGCCATCTGTACCAGGCGAGCAAACTAAGAATTGAAGAATTTTCTATCTTCTGAAAAATAAAGTCCGTGATACATGTACGGGCGCTCTTCATCACGATATACAAGAATATCTTCACTCTGATGTGTGCCCATTTTGTGAAAATAAATCATGTGGTAAAGATTGTTGCCGCTGAGCTTTTGACCTTCCTCTGGAGCGGGATATCGACTGTAAAAAAAGCCTTCATCATTCCAGCCGTATTGCTCAAACTTCACCCAATCGATAACGTCTTACCTGTAGTTGTTTGTACAGCCATATCATAGACTACAATTTTCGACCAATCGCTGCCACCTTCCGAAATGGCGAAAGGAACAAATCTATCGTCATCGCTCGCTGGAAAGCATTGTGGCGCTGGTCGTTTCCCGCTGCTGACATGCTGTTGACATCCAAGAATAATTCATTTGCCGTCTAAACCTTCACTGAAATATTTGCCTTGAGGTTCTAATCCTTCATTTTTGTAAATGAGAAAACGATTACCAATTTTAACTGGCATTCCTGTTTTTCAATATCGATGAGCTCTGCTTGTGCGCGCTTTATTTCATCCCGAAATGGAATTTGCGCCAGGTAAGAAGTGGTGATTTTATTTTTGTTCTTTCACCCAATCCCCAGTGGCATCGCTAGTATCATTCTCCAACCACAAGTACGGATCTTCAATATTATGACCGAAAAATTCTAAGGTATTGTTCTCTTTTTTTGTTTTGGGGTAATTCATTTTTACAAAAAATATGAGTGCACGAAATCAAGGCCAAAGTTAATATGGCCAGAGCTAGTTTATTTTTCATTTTCAAGTTATTCTTCTACAAAGTCGAGGTCGCGCCCGTAAGTTTCTTTGAGCATCGACCAACCAATAAATGCAAGAATCAAAGATAATCCTCCAACCCAAATGGCTGCAGAGATTCTGTTGTTTAATTCAGCTAGAAGAAAAAGAAAGAGTGTAGAAAGTGGCACCATCATTCCACGTGCAAAATTGGGAACTGTAGTTGCCGTAAGTGCTCGTAAGTTGGTACCAAATAATTCTGCCGCAACAGTTACAAGATGGCCCAGAACCCTACTCAAACCCAATAACCCATGCGAAGTAGAGCATATCCGGCTGATGGCATCGGAAGGAATGGTAAAAGCCCATGAAAATGGCAGTGAGCGAAAAAGAAGATAAGCAGCACATTTTTTCGGCTCTTCAGTAATTGGCTTAATGCACCAGAAGTGAGGTCACCGAGCGTCATTCCGAGATAACAATTGCGAATAGCAGTGCCAGCCGAAAGTTTTTCTGTAATACCCCATGCTCTTTCCAAATTCCGGCGCTTGATAAATCAATACACCCACAACGAACCATGCGGGCATACCCATCAGAATACAACTGACGTACCTCTTGATACGCGATTTGTTGTTGAAGAGCATGAAGAAATTTCCCTTTGAAATGTTGGAGTTGGAAACGGTTTTAAACATACCGCTTTCGTGCACCGATACGCGTAGGAAAAGAAGTGCAAGTCCTAAGGCCCCTCCAATAAAATAGGTGATACGCCAATCGAATTTATTTCCAATCAATGTAGCAGCAACGGCGCCAGACACTCCGACCGAAGCCACGATCATGGTGCCCATGCCTCGTTTTTCTTTGCTCATTAGCTCGCTCACTAGTGTGATACCAGCTCCGAGTTCGCCGGCTAGTCCTAGGCCCGATAGGAACCTGCACGTGCCGTAAGTGTATATATGCGTTACTAAACCATTGGCGATGTTGGCAGAAGAGTAGAGGAGGATGGATCCGAAAAGAACAGAAATGCGGCCTCGTTTATCACCAAGCATGCCCCACAATACACCACCAATAAGCATTCCTACCATTTGAAGATTGGTGAGGAGAATTCCCATATCGCTATTCGCAGTACCCGAATAACCGAGTTCTGTCAGGCTGTCTTGGCGTAATACACCGAACAATACAATATCAAATATGTCTACGAAATAGCCGAGCGCCGCCACAATAACGGCCATGCGAATTCCATGATCCTTCGCCATAAGGTTGTCTTGGTTAAGAGGTTACACAGCGGCGAAGTAACGAAATAAGTTCTAAAAAATCTTTATGCCAATGGTAAAACCAATTCGAGCACCAAGTCCCCAGCGCATTTCTTTGCGACCCTCGATGATTGGATTTTCTACGTAATACAATGTGTTATCAAAATCTGGATCCACAGGGTTTGCGCTGAACATGCTGAGTTTAGGTCCGAAGCCAAAATAGATTTCAGTGGCGATTCCTGGTTTTGTTCTTTGAATACCATAATTGATCAGCACTTCATATTGCACCTCTTTTGGGTGAAACGAAGTGTAATACCTGTCATTCAAATTTTCTGTATTGTAAACTAAAGTATCTACTACTCCGTAATCTTTGCTGCGGTATCTAAACATTGGACCAATAAAGAATGCCTTTTCGTCATTATCTGTAAAGAATTTTAGGCCATAAGCTGCGGTAAATCCGTTCCAGTAGATATCCATTAGATTGTTGTCAACTTCCGTTGATGAACTCAAATCGTACATTAAATCCTTGTCGTTGTTGTGGATTTTATAGTAGAATTCATGAGCCATGTTTTTCCCTATTAAATCCATTTTGAAGCCGTAGTCTCTTTTTGATGCATCTAGTCGGCAGAGTGGGAACAAGTCTACACCGAAGTATATACCATTGTTTACTCCGCGATATGCATATTTTTTACTCGATGCTTTTTGTTGAAGCTTCTGTTCTTTCTCTCGCTTCTTCATGCAATCATCGGCCTTTTCTTTCACCTCTTTGGCCATGACCATGTTGCCAAAATTCATATAGTATTCAGCAATTTTTTGAAGGTTATCGCAGTCGTTTATAGCCGTAAGTATGTACAGTTTATTGAGTACTTCTTGTCCTTTAGAGGATTGAGAATTGATCTTTAGCATATCCACATATTCCCAGAGAAATGCTTTATCAGAAGCGCCTCTGTCGTATGCTTTATTCATGAAGTCATAGACATAATCTCCTCTACCTTGCTTTTGATAATTCTTATAGGCTTTTAGATAAAATGAGGCTGGAATCGGTTCTTTTGATTTGGATAAATAGGCCGCTTCAATAGCTGCCGGCTGATTCATTCTCCACAAATCAAGAGAGTCAATTCTCGCTTTAGCCGGACCATCTATAATGAGATAGGAATCGTGTAAAAGATTGCTGTACTCGAGCATGCTTTCGTTGTAATGATTCGACTCTTGCATAAAGTCTATCAAATATCCAATGGCCATGCATTGATTGAAAGTGTTAGGTTTTCCAAGGCTAATGGCCTTTTTAAAATCTTTCTCCGCTTGTCCTTTTTTGAGTTTGTATTCGCATTCAGAAATGGATTCGTAGAAATTTGCTAATGTGCCCATGCCTGCCTCTTTTGAATACGTATAATTTTTACCATCTACACTAAAGTTGATAGGAAAATTGTTTTCACTCATGTTGTCGGCAATGAATCGGACACGGTTGAGGTAAGGATAGATTACAGAAATGGTATCACGCTTTCCAGAAACACTCACGGAAGCAGACAAGAACATGTATTTCACAATGCGCTGCTGCTCGGAGGTTCCATAAGAAATCACATCATAGAACCGCTCCAAATTTCTATATTGTAAAAAGCCATCTCCGCATCGCTTCAGTGCGTCGCCTGCGTATTCTTGATTTCTTCGTGCAAACTCTAAACATTTCTATAAAGTGTTGTAGTTTTCCGTTGATTGGCCAATTCTTCTTTTCTTTTAGAATAGAAATTATCTGAATGAATTTTGATACCTTGTGAGCGGTTGATATAGAATTCTTGATTGTTGGAATACACAATGGCAAGAATCTTGATAGAATGAAGATGCGGTCAGTGAAAAGGAATGAATGACTTCAAGTACCGTTATATGTCTGGCCCCAACACGCCCATTAAGCGAAAGATTAATGAGGCCCTGACTGAAAAGTGGGACTCATCGTATCGCTTAGAATTCCAAGTCCCAATCCACATTCCTAATCGGTGTTGTCGTAGATGCAAGCAACAATCTTTTCCTTGTCTGTTGTAAAAGCCAATTGTTCCATGCAAATCGGCATATTGCCAAACTGACAGCCTTGTGCCCTTGCAATCATTTGCTGAAGACAGTTGGTCAAATTCAAAAGGAACAATATTATTGTTGTTTTTATCATTACTCCGCTCAAACAATTTACGAGAACCAAATACTCACATTTGGTAGCGATATATTGTCCTCAAAGCCATTATGAAATTGTAGTTGAAAGAATAAGAGTGTTTCCGGAAGCATCTTTTGCTTCATAGAGATAGGCTTGGATCGTAACCTTGTGCTTGGAGCTTTAGCTGCAGGTCCACACAAAGATGCATAACAGTAGTGTTAGCGGTGTTTCATTACTTGGGGATATGAAACAAAACTAGTCTTATGGCTGATTGGGCTATGGTTTTACCGTAAAACTACTTTGAATTTTCAATTTCTGACTGGGCGAATTTTCTCATTGCACTTGTTCCACTCCATAATTTTTTCAGGAGTAATTATTTGTATTTTTTAGCAATAGGCAAAGATGCCAGACTTTACGATTAGCCAAAGTTGTTCGGTATTTGCCTGCTGTATTAGTTAGAAGGTAGTTTTGAATAGGCTTCACTGTAGTGTCTGGTTTCGTGTTGTCTTCAACTGGGAGGTTAAATTGCGGTGTCCACTTCGGGTTCATTTCTTCCGATTTTGAGACGCGCTTTCTCGCTGTTTTATAAATGATCAGTCGTTGCCCTGCTCTAATAATGTCACCTCGCTTGTTCCATTTTTCAAGTTAGCAATTGGAATTACGGTGTTTTGTGCAAATCGCATTGATGGGTTAGCCTCGTTCCACTACGTGATGTAGTTTTCCTCCTGTGATGGATTCGTAAGAATCGCACGGAACGGGCCTTCAAAACATATTGCTCTCCATCTGAGCGAATTTGGCTTTCTGCTTTGTTATCTAGAATAAACGACGCGACGATAACATTGCTTCGATTTGATTACTGTCACAGGTAGTTCATTTCTGATGAACGGCGATGTCGGCTCCAAGCAATTCTTTTAAGCTAAAGTAGACGGGTTGTTTGAAGCTTAAATTTTCAAACTGTCCAAGTGTCGAAAGTAGTGTGGCTTAGAATTGAGTTGCTCACTTTTAAAAATACTTGATTGAAAAGTCTTTCTGTGTACACAAGAAAAAACAGGTGATCAACCTCATCGTCGATTGAGTCTTTCGATGTTCGAGTATAATCATGCTAAAACATGCTCTGCTGATAGCAATCTTTTTGAGCACATATTCAATGTGATTAATTCTCAAACTTTCTCGAAACTTTACGATTTCTTTAATATCATGATTGAAGTCTCCACCTCGGCGTTCGTTAAAGACCCGTCGATACGCAAGCCCATGTTGAGCTGTTAGATAGTCGATGGCGTAAATTCCAGCTCTGTCGCGATCGTCATCAGTTGAGGGTTTAATGCTTAGTACGATTGATGTCTTAAGATTCGGCAGGCCTGCATTGTACAACTTCTTTTCAATCATTGGGAGATACAGATCGGCAAGCGATTGTAATTGAAAACGCTTTATATCTGCTGGGAAAGTATAACTCGTATTCCTGCGCCATTTTTTGATCGTAATTTCCTGTCATACCCATTACCAATTCTTTCAAGTAGGACTTTCAGAAGATCAGTTAGTCCGCGATAAGTATTTTTAGAAAACTGTGCAGGGAAATTTTTTGTGAGTTCCTTCACCATCCATTGATTGCAGGAACTTTCTCCAAATATTCTATTTTGTTTCTGATAAAAATTCTGTTGAGCACTTGCATCAAATGAAAGCAAAGTGATCGCCGAATAAAATGATAAAATGATGCCTTCATAAATTTTAGTCAACTTGATATTCAAGTCTCATAATGTCAATGCTGTTTTTCTTTGGAGGAAGTGTTGAATGTTCCTCCCCATGCTAATCTTCAGATGAATTTTGTGCAGTGATTTTGAAGTCGCACCCATGTAGCATACAAGTTTTCCCAAGGAACCTCCGCCGTGTTCAGCTTAATTTGTTCGCTCTCTTGTTTTTGGCATCATCGGTCGCTGGCAATCATATGTTTTAGTTCAACAAGCTTTTGAGTTGTCAATATTGAGAGTGGAGTAAAACTCAACACCACGATTGATGAGTTCGGTTACCTCTCTCGAAATGTTCTCAATCTTATCTACTTCGGCAGATTCAATAATGCTCTGAAGATCAGAGTTATTCGAAAAGACAGAAACATCAGTTGTTTTCCGCAGTGGCTATCATGGTCTTTTTGTCGATGCTGACTGCAGAGAACACCATATCTTTTTCATTTACACCTTGAGAAAGGAGGTACTCTTTGATTAATTTTCGATCTCTTTCTAGTTGTTCTGAAGCAGCAGGGAGGTCGAAACTCTTTTTAAAGGAACGTAACAATAAGGTCGCTTACAAAGTCTTTGGATCCCAATCCTGTAACGTAGATGACCTCTTGAGATTTATTTCGATTGGCGTAGGTGTAAGCAAAAATTGCTGCCGATACTACAATTGCTAATCCAATGATTAATGAGCTAGCGCGTGTTTCATGTGTTTTGATTGAGCTTCGAAATTAGTCTTTTTTTCGTAGGGAATTCCTCAAATGTTAGGGGAATCGGTAATTCACTTTAAATTTTTAATAACTCTGGGGTGACTGTTGATATTTTGTTGATTTCTTGCAGATTTTTGAATCTCATTTAAGGAATACCTCAACAAAACCTTAATTATGCACGGAACGAAAACATTTGATCTTAACAATACAATAATCAGCTTTTGCCAATCTACAATGGCCTAGTTTCACAAGTTGTTTTTGTTCCGATCTCCTTTCTATATTTAGAGACTCAAACAAACCTCTATGAAACTTTTTCGAATTGTACCTCTTCTGGCAATTCTCATTTTGCTAGCTGCTAAAACAGAAAAAAGGTTGGTTACTGAAAGAACACCCACACTTATTACTTAGAAGGTGCTGCTCAGGGTTCGATACCATGCAAGCCAATTACAAATTGTTGACTTTGGCGGCATTGATTCGTGGGTAACTCAGACCATGTCATTATCAGGGGGAAAAATTATGAAATAAATTGCACAACAGAAATACTGAACTTTTTCCACTCCAGGTCAACTCAGTAATATTAAGTGTAATGTCGGATCAGCATGGTATCGACAATTCTGGCGTTTTGAATCTTGTTCCGGGCTGAACTTTCTGTCTTGCATCTCAGCATGCTCGGATCGGAATTTATCTGAATATCCTAAAAGAGAAGAAATTGCTTTTGTGGCAGACGTGGACCTCAAAAGCCCGGAGTCAAATTTGGAGTATCAAATGGTTTTGTCAATTGAATTTGATTAAAACATTGATTATGGCCAATTTTTATTTTTATTCGTGGCACGATGCCCGCTGGAATTTTTAAACAATGATGATCACTGCAAATAAATTGGTAGGTGTGTGGGAACCAAGTCATGGTAAAGCAAGAGTGAAAGTGAAAAAATCGGAAACAAATACTACGGAAAAATTGTGTGGTTGAAAGAGCCAAATGATCCAGAAACCAATCAACCTAAAGTAGATAAGAACAACCCCGATGAGTCGATGAGAAAAACGCCACTTAAGGGACATCGTATTTTGAAGGATTTTGTGTTGGTTGGCGACAAGGAGTGGGGGGAAGGTTCCATTTATGACCCAGAAAATGGTAGTACTTACAAGTGTGTGATCCGAATGAAAGATGACAACACCTTGGATATTCGTGGTTATATCGGTGTTGAAGCACTTGGAAGAACGGATGTTTGGAAACGACTTGAATTGAAAAAATAATGGTGAGATTTCTTTTTAGCATTTTAATATTTTCTTCTGTATCGGCCTACTCACAGGCCGATACTACTATTGTAGAGGACGAAGAAGATTATTCGATGTATGATAATCTTGAATTTGTGGATGAAGCCGCAAAACGATTTTGTACCAGCAAGGTTCTAGACTTGAGTCCTGCAAAATTGATTTGGGTAGGATACGATTATCAGGCACCGCATAGCTTGAATGCTGGTACTTATTTAGACCAAAATATAGGAATTAATTTCGATTCGCAGGAAGTTGAAATTCCAAGTGGGGCGGGCGGTTTGAGGCTGGGAGCGAATATTCCTGTTATTTCTCGAAATAATATCATTATTCAGTTGGGTGCCAATTTGCAGCAAACAGAATACTATGTGAATCAAGTAGAAGACATGTCGGCCCCTCTTTCGAAGTTCCACCCCATGAGAGATTTGATCAGGTATGGTCGATTGAACACCATGGGACTGAATTCAACCATATTTAAACCATTCAATGAGAACTATTTTTTAGTCGCTCAAGTTTCTCAAGATTGGAATGGCGATTATGAATTGGGTGATTTCAATGCGATGCATAATCCAACTACTTCTGCGGCATTGATATTTGGAAAAAAACCGAACGACAGAAAGCAAATAGGATTTGGTTTTTCGCGCACCTACCGGGGAGGACAATTGATGTACATTCCTGTAATGTTGCTCAATTGGACAGCCCCAAGTCGAAAATGGGGAGTGGAAGTTTTAGCTCCGGCCCGTGGACATTACCGCAGAACCTTTAACAGTAGAACATTGATGTTGATTGGTTACGAAATGGAAGGGAATTCTTATGTGCTTTCGAATCCGACCATGTTCTCTAATTCAAATTCAACTTTTGCTTTGCGCAGAAGTGAATTGAGATTTAGAGCTGTTTTAGAAACTTCTATAAAAGGCTTCATTTGGTTGTCGTGGCAAGTGGGATATCGCTACAATTATCGCTACAATGTGGACGAATGGAGCGATGGCAAAGACTTCTATCGAGGTTTTTTAGGCGATCAGCCATATGCCATAGAAAACGATTTGAAAGGAACCTTGTATTCAATGGTCACCATCAATCTGGTGAGTCCTTGATCGTGATTTCGAAATAGTGGAAATAAAATCAGAATATGACTAAGTCCAAATTTGATATTTCAGAATACTTAAATAGCAATAAAATGATTGCCGAATATCTGAACACGGCGTTGGAAGATGGCGACGATGAAGATGTGGTGATTGCTTTAGGACACATTGCTAAAGCTATTGGAATAGCAAAAATATCTGAAGAAACAGGTCTTAGTAGGACGAGCTTGTACAAAGCTTTGGCTGAAGGGGCCAAGCCTCAATTTGCCACTATTTTAAAAGTACTAGGGGCTGTAGGAGGTCAACTATCAATTGAGCCAAAACGTGTCTATAATAAAAAAATGCGCGTAGATTTAGTCTCTGAGGACGGGGCAAAATATTCGCGAAGCAAGCGTAACAATCCAAAAAAAAATCAATAGATCATACCTCGTATAACACGATTTTTCTGTCGTCACCTCCTGTAATAAATCGGGTTGTGTCGAGCCACAGCGCGCAGTTGACACTATGTGTATGACTCTGGCCAGAAACTTCTTTTTTCTCAATGAATTCTAATGTTTCCGCATTCCAAAGTTTGAAGCTTTTATCTCTTGATGTGGATACAAAATAATCGGCTTCTGGTGAAAAAGCGATGGTGTAAATAGCCGCATAATGTGCGGGCATACTTAGTACGTGATTGTAATCTTCTTTCATATTCCAAACTCGTAAATGACCGTCCTTTCCGCCACTTAGGAGTACTGGTTTGGTGGGGTGGAATTTTACCGATGTCACACTATCCTCATGCATTTTCAAAGTGTAGATTTCATTGAAAAACATGGTCTCTAAAATTTTGATAGAACCATCTCCACATCCTACGGCCACGTGATAGCCATCGGAAGAAATATCGAGCGCTCGTATTTTAAACTCCCCTAAGGGAATGCGACGGATAAGTTGCCAATCGGGAACATGCCAAATACTTATAGTACCATCCGCACAAGCAGCAATCAGCCAGTTATCTTTTTTTAAGTAAGTAAAAGCATAAATAGATTGTGTGTGCACAGCGAGATTGCGCTTTTCTTTTTTTTCTACTAAATCAAAAACATGAATATTGCCAGCAGAAGTGCCTACGATAAGCAATGAACGCTCTGGAATAACATGCATCGCGAATGCGGGATGATCCAGTTGAATAGCAAAAGGCATTTGCTCCAAGTCCTCGCTTTTCCATTGCGCCACGAATCGGTCTCCCGCGGAGGAGAAGAAATGGCCAGGTTCTAGGCCAGGTTGAAAGGCATAAACTGCCCCATTGTGATTCGTATTTACTTTAAGCGTTTCCATGGCTTAATCCGTATCTTCGCACAAAAATAAAAATCATGCAGTACGTATTTTTAGGCTTAGCCGTTTTATTGATTATAGTTACACTGAAAAACAGATTCAGCAAAAATAGATAATTGGTTAAGGTAAGCATTATGAGTCAAGTAGGAATTCCAAAAGGAACAAGAGATTTCGGTCCAGATGTAATGGTGAAGAGAAATTATATTTTCTCGATCATCAAAAGCTCATTTGAGCGCTATGGCTATTTGCCCTTGGAAACTCCAACAATGGAAAATCTCTCTACACTCACAGGGAAGTATGGTGAAGAAGGCGATCAGTTGATATTTAAAATTTTGAATAATGGGGATTATCTCAAAGATGTGGATGAATCTACCCTTTCTCAAAAAGATTCAAAAAAACTTAGCTTTTCGATTTGTGATAGAGCATTGAGGTACGACCTTACCGTGCCGTTTGCGCGCTATGTAGTGATGAATCACACGAAGATGACTTTCCCTTTCAAGCGCTATCAGATTCAACCGGTATGGCGAGCAGATAGACCGCAGAAAGGTCGCTATCGCGAATTCTATCAGTGTGACGCCGATGTGGTGGGCAGTGATAGTTTGATCAATGAAGTGGAATTGATTCAAATTTTTGATGAAGTGCTTTCCAATCTAGGATTGCCTGATTTTACCATCAAATTAAACAATAGAAAAATTCTCAGCGGAATAGCCGAGGTAGCTGGTGCATCAGAACGTATGATGGATATGACTATCGCGATTGATAAACTGGATAAGATGGAACTGATGGAGTGGAGAAGGAAAGTTGAGAGAAAAAGGATTCAACGATCAGCAACTTAATATCATCAATGCGGTGATGAGCATGGAAGGTTCTAATGAAGAAAAATTAGAACAACTTACCGTTATTCTCAACAGCAGTGAAATTACCAAAGAAAGGAATTGAGGAAGTGCAATTCATTCTCAGTAGAGTGAAGGCCGTCGGACTTGGCAAAGCAAAATTGGAGTTGGATTTGACATTAGCAAGAGGACTGAATTATTATACGGGAGCCATCTTCGAAGTAAAAGCGAATGGTGTTCAAATGGGAAGCATTTGCGGCGGTGGTCGCTATGACGATCTTACGGGGATATTCGGCGTACCTGGATTGAGTGGAGTAGGAATTTCATTCGGTGCAGATCGTATTTATGATGTGATGAATGAGTTGAATTTATTTCCTAAAGAAGTAGGTGCAACTACGAAAGTACTGTTTACGAATTTTGGAGAAAAAGAAGAATTGCATTCTTTGCCATTGGTGAAAGCCATGCGCGAAGCTGGTGTAAATACTGAAATTTATCCTGAAGCTGCGAAAATGAAAAAGCAGTTTAAATACGCCGACGATAAGGGAATTCCTTACGTGGCGATTATCGGTGAATCTGAAATCAACGAAAATAAATTGGCTTTGAAAAATTTATCGAGCGGCGAACAGCAATCGGTAAGTCTTGAAGAAGCGATTCAAATTGTATTGTCTAATTAACGCGAACGCCTTTGCTGAATCCCTTAGAAGTACTTAATAGATACTGGGGACATTCGGCTTTTAGGCCGAAGCAGGAGGATATTGTTCTTTCAGTTTTAAATGGAAATGATACGTTAGCGCTTCTGCCCACTGGCGGAGGAAAGTCTGTTTGTTTTCAAGTGCCAGCGCTTTGCATGGAAGGCATGTGTCTGGTGATTAGTCCACTGTTGGCCTTGATGCACGATCAAGTGCAGAATTTGCAAAGCCGCGGTATTTCTGCTATAGCAGTAACGAGTGCGATGTCATACAAAGAAATAGATCGCGCACTCGATCAGTGTGTTCATGGTAAAATAAAATTTCTCTATGTGGCTCCTGAGCGACTGAAGGGCGTTTTATTCAAAGAGCGTTTTAAGCGCATGAATGTCTCAATGATCGCAGTGGATGAATCGCATTGTATTTCACAATGGGGATATGATTTTAGACCTGCTTATTTGGAAATCGCTGGGGTGCGCGTGTTGCAACCGAATGTACCAATACTCGCACTTACGGCGAGCGCGACTCCTGCTGTAGTAGCCGATATTCAACACAAGCTTCAGTTTAAATTGGAGAATGTAATCGGCACCAGCTTCGCTCGTCCCAATTTGGCCTATGTGGTGCTTCATCACGAAAACAAGGAAGAGAAGATGTTGGAGCTGCTTACCAAGATTCCAGGTAGCGCTGTGGTGTATTGTGGAACACGTGCTAAGACTAAGGAGACAGCCGATTTTTTATATAGAAGAGGAATTAGTTCTGGATACTACCATGCGGGCTTGAGTCACGCAGACAAAGAGAAAGCATTTAAACGATGGTTGCGAAATGAAACACGCGTGATTTGCGCCACCAATGCTTTTGGAATGGGAATCGACAAACCAGATGTGCGCATCGTTGTGCATATGGATGTTCCAACTTCACCAGAAGCGTATTTTCAAGAGGCGGGCAGAGCAGGAAGAGATGGACAAAAAGCATATGGAGTATTGCTCTATAACCAGTCGGATGTGCGTTTGCTGCAGGAGAAAGTCGAAGCGAAATTTCCTCCAGTCGAGATCATTCGAAAGGTATATCAAGCTTTGGGCAATTACTACCAGCTTGCTATAGGAGCAGGAAAAGACGTGCATTATGAGTTCAACTTTGCGGAATTTGTAAAGCGATTTGAGCTCAAACCTGGTGAGGCATTGCATTCATTGCAATTGCTCGAAGCAGCAGAATATATCTCGATGAGCGATGGAATGCATCAACCTTCGCGACTCACTATCGTGATGAGCAAACAAGGGCTGTATAGTTTTCAAGTCGGTCACCCACAGTTGGATGTGGTGCTTCGGCAGTTGTTGAGAATGTATGGCGGTTTGTTTGAGCAGTATGCTCCAATTAGAGAATCCGATATTGCCAAGCAATTGCGCACTTCAGAAAAGGAAGTGGTAGAATTGTTGGAGACGTTGAAACGATTGAATGTGGTGGATTATTTGCCAGCTTCAGATTCACCGAAAATAACATACCTCACGGCGCGTCAGCAAGCCGATTTGCTACGATTGACGAAGGAAGTATATGAAGAAAGAAAGCACGCCGAGCAAGAACGCGCCAATGCTATGGTGCGTTATATGGAAAAGGACAAGTGCCGAAGCATTCAATTGCTTGAATATTTTGGAGAGAGAAATGTAGAAGCATGCGGGATGTGCGATGTGTGCAGAGAACATGAAAGGCAAGGGGTGAAGGCTAAGGCTTATGAGAAAATAGGGATGGAAATTGAAGAATTGCTGATACATCGCAAGCCAACACTCGAAGAGCTCGTAGTAGCATTTCCTGCTTATGATGCCTCTGTAGTGGAAAAGGTAATTCGATGGAAGCTAGATCATGGAGAAATTGTAATGGACGACTTGCTTAAAATCTCGCTTCCAGGTTTGGCTGACTAGGGCCCGATGTTGATTAGATTTGCACAATGGATTCTTTTATAAAAGTTGTTCTTAAGAAAGGCAAAGAACAAAGTATTCAAAGACAGCACCCGTGGGTGTTTAGTGGTGCCATTCATGGCATGACAGATTTTCCAAAAAATGGTGAAGTGGTAGAGGTGGTGGACATGCAAGACCGCTGCTTGGGGTACGGACACTACTCTGAAGGTAGCATCAGCGTGCGAATCTTTTCGTTTGAAAAAACTTTTGAAAACGGGAAAGCATTTTGGAAAAATAAAATTCAACAAGCATTTAATGTTCGAAAGAGTCTTGGATTAGTTGACAATGGATCTACCAATATCTATCGCTTAATTCATGCAGAGGGAGATGGTTTACCAGGCTTGATAGTAGACATTTATGGATCTACTGCAGTGATTCAAAGCCACAGTTCAGGAATGCATCAGTTGAGAGATTTTATCAAAGACGCGATTCTTGAAGTGTATGATGGAAAGATTACAACGGTGTACGACAAGAGCGCGGAGAAGTTGAATAAAAATGCTGGAGAAGCCTCGGCAGACTCGTATTTGCATGGCTCGAATACCGACAATATTGGGTTGGAACACGATTGCAAGTTTTATATCGATTGGGAAGAAGGCCAGAAAACGGGATTTTTTATCGATCAGAGAGAAAACAGACGGTTGCTTGGTGAATTATCACACGGCAAAAAAGTGTTGAATACGTTTTGCTATACTGGAGGTTTTTCAGTTTATGCGTTGCGAGCTGGAGCAACTGTAGTGCACTCACTAGACAGTAGTCAGAAAGCTTTAGATTTGACATTGAAGAATGTGGAGTTGAATGGATTTGGAGATTCTAATCACAAAGTAATCAAGGCGGATGCCGTTGATTACATGAAGAATTTGGAAGAGGACTATGATATCATTGTTTTAGATCCTCCAGCTTTTGCAAAACATTTGAGCGCGCGTCACAAAGCCGTGCAAGGATATAAGCGCATCAACGAAGCTGCTATTAGTCAAATCAAACCTGGAGGAATTATATTTACTTTCTCTTGTTCTCAAGCAGTGGATAAGCAATTGTTTACGAATACAGTGATTGCTTCAGCGATCAGCGCTGGGCGACGAGTTAGAATCTTATATCAATTACATCAGCCAGCAGATCACCCGATCAGTGCCTTCCATCCTGAAGGAGAATATTTGAAAGGATTGGTTTTAATGGTAGAATAAAGAATTAGAAGAAAATGAGAAATAAAATAGTAGCAGGAAACTGGAAAATGAACAAGACCTTGGCAGAAGCCATGGAGCTTGCAGTGAAATTACAAGAGCATGCAGCAGAAGTTCCGAATCATGTAAAAGTGATTTTGGCACCACCAGCCTTGTATTTGGCAAACATTGAAATGATGAAGGAACCATTCTTTTATCTATCCGCACAAAACTGCAGCCATCATGATTTTGGCGCTTTCACTGGTGAAATAAGCGCTGCTATGTTGAGTGCTATGAATGTCCCATTTTGCATATTAGGACATAGTGAAAGAAGACAATATTTTCATGAAACAGATGAGTTGATTGCTAAGAAAATTGATGCTTGTTTGAACAACAAGATTGAACCCATTTTCTGCTGTGGTGAAATGTTGGAAGAGCGAAATGAGAAGAAACATTTTGTGACCGTACTTCATCAAATCGAAAGCACTTTTTCATTTGTCAGCAGATCAAATGAAAAAAGTCATCATCGCTTATGAACCGGTTTGGGCGATTGGGACTGGAGTTACCGCTTCTAATGAACAAGCGCAAGAAATGCACGCGTTCATTCGTAAATCAATTGCAGATCATTTTGGCAAAGAGGTAGCTGACCAAATTCATATCCTTTATGGAGGTTCAGTGAACGCTCAAAATAGCGCCGAGTTGTTTGCTTGCGAAGATGTGGATGGAGGGCTTGTAGGTGGCGCTTCTTTGAAGGCAAATGATTTTCTTACCATTATCAAATCCGCAGCGAATTAATGGATTACGTTGAAGTTTCATTTGAAATAGATCCTATTCTGCCTGCACGTGAAGTGTTGGTAGCAGAGTTGGCAGAACTTGGATATGAGAGTTTTGTAGAAAGTGAGAATGGATTAAAAGCCTACATTCAAGAAAGTGATTTTAATGAGAGTGTGTTGACAGAACTCATGGCAGGTCAAATCGAAGACCAGAAGTTAACTTATTCATCGCAGGTAATTAAAGCTACAAATTGGAATGCGGAGTGGGAGAAGAGTTTTGATCCAATAATCGTCGATAATCTTTGTCTTATCAAAGCGCCGTTTCATGAGATCAATGGTGAGTTTCAATATGTGATTACGATTGAACCCAAGATGTCTTTTGGAACTGGACATCACAGCACCACGCACTTGATGATGAGTGAAATGATGACGATGGTTTGAGTGGAAAAAATGTGTTGGACATGGGAAGTGGAACTGCTGTTTTAGCCATCCTTGCTGAAATGAGAGGCGCTGCTCATGTGGATGCTATTGACATTGATGAATGGGCTTTTGAAAATGGAGAGGAGAACGCTCAAATGAACGGATGCAATAGTATTGATTGTTTCAAAGGCGGCGCTGAATTGCTTTCTGATCAGCAATACGATGTGATTTTTGCCAATATCAATAGAAATATCTTATTGAGAGACATGCATGCCTATGCGAGTGTCTTGAAGGATGGTGGTGAAATTCTTTCAGTGGATTTTATCTGCAAGATATCCCACATTTAAAAGAAGAAGCTTCTAAACAAGGACTAAGCTTTCTTCATCACAAGGAAAGAAATGAATGGTGTCTCGTAAAAATGAAGAAATAAAAAAAGCCTCCCAATTTGATTTGGGAGGCTTTTGTATCGGCTGTTTAATCTTAATCACAGCTTACAAATCCATATGCTTCAATGGTTGGTGAGGCGGATGTATCGACTCTCACCGCATAGAATCTTATTTCTGTAATGGTTTGATTAGAAGGTATCAAATTACCGAAGAAATCTACAGGAACAATTGTCAATCTGAATTCACCTGGTTTACCAGCAACTGGCTTCATCTTCAAAGCAGGCGTGCTCGTTACGTTGGCGACTGGCGTGTAAGGATAAAGTGCAAATCCAGAAGTACCTTTTGCTACCATATACAAGTAGATTTCGTCATCACCTGCATTCTGCATGTTTTCATTCGTCTCAATATTGTTGTTGTAAGTAATAGAAACGAAATCATCAATTTTTGCAATTTCAGGGAAGACACAATAAACATCGTCACACAACTTAGGAATGATAGTGATATTCAAGTCTTCAGTTTTTGCTTCACCAGCTCCATCATCTGGATAGGCATTACCATCTTTCAATTTTGCTAGACAAGAAATTCCATTGGCAAAGAAAGTCGGACCATCAACTCCCATAAAAACTCTGAAGGGTTATCCATGTAAAACGAAAATAACATTCCAGAAACGTGTTCCATTTTACGAGCGGCTGCACTTTCATTCCACTGACCATTTCCTCCGTTGTCTGCAGGATTCCATGTCCATAGATAAACGTTATCTACTTCCTCTGGGTGATTTGTTAAAATGGTTTTGAGTCCACCTGTAGTTTGAGAAACATCAATATAGATGGTAAGCGGTTCTTCTGCTCCTGTGGGAGAAGGCAGAACGTAGGCCGATTGTGCATTTGCTATGAATGCTGTCAATACTGTACCTGAGGTAAAAAGTAATTTTTTCATGGCATTCAATATTTTATTGTCTTTCGAATTCAAATTTGTAAATAACAAGATCAATCACATTGCCTGCACCATCATCACAAACGCGCTTCAATTGCATTACCAATGTATTGTCAAATGATCGAACTATAGAGCCGAGTACAAATTCTGATTCTACCAAGGTTTCAGAATTTGTAAGTGTTATAATAGATGGCGCATCATTGTTGTCGAAAGCCCAAGTTCCAGTAGTTCCAAAATAGTTCTTTCCAGGACCTGGGTTTACAGTAAATGTTTGACCATCTTTAGAAAACACAATTGATGTTGACTCTTCACCGTCAACAATGAAAAACTCACTCAAGTCGCGTTCTTCTTGGATTGGATTATTCAAATCGATCTGAGAGAATTTTGAAATTTTCCAGGTACCACTAATGCCTTCTAACTTATCAAAAGGTTCGCCTAGCTCGCCTTTTGTTTCTGGCTTACAGCCTACAAACATTGTTGCAGTAGCAATGGCCAAAATTGAAAATATGTATGTTAACTTTTTCATGATGTACAAACTATAAATTAATTACATCCTCCTTCTTCGTTACCCACGAACAGTGAACCTGAGAATTCACTATTTGGGAATTGAATGGCCATACCCGGACAATCCCAAGGTGCACCTCTCACTTCCATTGGAAGTCCGAGAGCGCCAAGTCTGCGGATTTGATCAATTCTATATCCCTCGCTGATAGTCTCTTTTCTAAATTCATCGCGCGCTGCGTTGATGATTTGAGTGGCAGTTGCAGTCGACTCAAGATTGTTCAATCCTTCGCCAAAGGCTCTGTCTCTGATATCATTCACATCTTCAATTGCGGTTGTCAAATCTGTTCCCGCAGAAGCTAAAGCCTCAGCTCTGATCAATTTCAAATGAGACAATCTAATCAAAGGTATCGAAAAGTAATACGCTTGAACATCGTTTGACCCGAACTTCAATGATTGGAATTGACCGTTTGCTTGAGCAATCCAGGCGTTTTTACGACCATCAGTTGGTGTTAGGTTGAAGAAGTTCAATAGATTTTGTGAGTAGCTCAGTTGTGAGCCTGCTGTACCAGCCCAATAGTTATCTCTGAATCCTTCATTTCTAACATCGATAATGCTTGAATTTACGGTAGAAACAATTTGGAAAACTGCCTCAGGGTTTTGCTCCAGTCCAATTTCTGAAGAGAAAGCATGGAACACATCTAAGGTTGGCTCAAGTGTAAACTGTCCCGAGTTGATTACAATACTTGCATAATTTGCTGCACCTGCATAATCATTCTTTTGAAAAAGAACTTGAGCAAGTAAGCCAGCCGCGGCCATTTTATTGGCAAAGTTTCCGTTGTTATCAGGCAAGTTCTCATACGCGTAAAGAAGATCGCTGATGATGAAGTCGTAAGCTTGTGCTACAGAGCTTCGTGGAAGAGGATCCGCAGCAGCAGATTCTCTAAGTACAATTCCCATATGTGAATTATCTGGAGTATAACCCCAAGGTTGCGACCATATTTTGAGTACCCAGTAATGATTCAATGCACGTAAGAATTTAGCTTCAGATTCAATTCTGAGCTTGTCTTCAGCAGATAAACCTTCAATCAAATCAAAGCTTTCAAGCAATGAATTGCATCTGAAAATTCCTCTGTAGATATCTGTGTAAACTCCATTGGTCGTGTTGTTGAAGAATGTTACTTCACGATCGTACACAGAGGTTAAATCAAGATTGTTCAATGGTTCAGTCAGGTTGTCCGAAAGTAATTCGGCCAAATTTTGAATACGACCATCGAATACATTTCCTGCCACATCATAACATGATACGAGCAGTTTTTGCATGTCTTCTGGAGTCTTCAATGCGTCTGCTTCAAGCACCACATTTTCAGGACCCACATCTAGCCATTTCTTGCATCCTACAAAACTTACCGATGCAAGGGCGAAAATGGAATAAATAAATACTTTTTTCATTGTCATAGGTAGTTTAGAAAGTTGCTGAAATAGAGATGTTATATGATCTCTCTTGAGGAGGAGTCAAGTAAGTAACGTTAGGACTCAAGTTTCTGTCTTGAGCATTTTCAAAGTCACGAACCAATTCTGGATCCAAGCCTGGGAAGTTGGTAATTGTAAACATGTTTACTACGTTTCCAGAAACACGAAGTGAATTGATTCTGCTTTCTTTCTTCATTTTGAATGTATATCCAACAATGAAGTTTTTCAATCTCAAGTAATCAGCTTTGTAAATGAACAATGAAGTGTTCCACCAAGGGAATCCACTTGGAAGATCGTAGGTTGTTTCATCTAAAGTCAAACGAGGGTAGGTAGCTTCGTCACCAGGTTGTCTCCATCTGTCTAAAAGCTCAGTTCTCATGTTCCAATCTGTTACAACACCTAATTGACGCTTTCCAGATGAATCAAAGATTTTAGCACCTAAGCTAAATGTAGCCAAGAATTGACAATCCCAATTTTTATAGGTGAAAGTATTGGTGATACCACCTATTGCTTCTGGCAATCCATCACCTACATATTGACGTTGATTGTTGTCGTAATCGTAAGTCTGATTTCCGTTAGTGTCAATATACACAGGACGACCAGTTGTTGGATCTACATGGCTAAACTGCATCAAGTAGAATGAACCGATAGGCTTTCCTACAATGACGCGAGAGTCGTTTGTACCGCCGCTCACAGCATCTGGAGTGTAGTCTCCAATATCCACCAACTCGTTATAGTTACGAGCGATGTTGAAGTCTGTCTTCCAAGAGAAGTTCGGCTTCACAATGTTGTAGCTTGTAATGGTCAATTCGATACCTTCATTGAGAATGGTAGCAACGTTATCCCAATAGTTCGTGAATCCTGTGCTTGAAGGAACGTTTACGTTCATCAAAGCATTCTTCGTGTCTTTGCGATATACCGATAATGTTGCTGAAACACGGTCTTTCCACAATCCCATTTCTACAGTAGCATCATAGGTGGTAGTAGTTTCCCACTGCAAGTCTGGATTTCCAAGTTGGATTGGGTAAATGATCGGAGAACCATTATATGTAATACCGTTGTTCACTTGGCTATAGGTGCTAAACTGGGCAGTGCTTTGAATATCAGCATTACCAGATTTACCAACCCCAGCGCGAACTTTAAGGAAGTTGATCGCTTTGCCTTTCTTAAACCAACTTTCTTCACTCACAACCCAACCTGCAGATAAGCTAGGGAAGAATCCATATCTGTTGTTCACACCAAATCGAGATGAACCATCCAAACGACTTACAGCTTGGAAGAAGTATCTGTCTTTAATAGAATAGTTCACACGTGCAAAAGTTGAAACGAACGTCCATTTTTCTGGAGTTCCAATGAACTTTTGAATAACGGTACTATCCGTTTCAAAATCGTTGGTGTAAACAGGATTTGAAATAAAGTTGTATGTAATGTTATCGTATTTGCTGAAATATTGTTCTTGAGCTTCAGCTCCAACAAGGAAAGTGAACGAATGGTCTTCATTCATTTGCCAGCGATAGTCGGCAGTGAATGAGGTTGACCAGTTATTTGTCCAAGTTGGTTTTTTCTCCGCATAATTTGAAATGGAGTTAGGATAAAGATCAATTGGCTGATATCTATAGTCAGCGAAATCCATATAATCGTATGCTCCAGTTAATTTCAAATTCAAGTTTTTAATTGGAGAATAAACGAATGTCAAATTTGAGATAGTACGCTTTTCTTGAGATCTCCACTTCAATTTTTCTCGAACAGCTACCGGGTTGGTGTAACCATTGTTCCACATGTAGTAGTCACCAACCTCGCCATCAGATCCGAATAGTGCGATGGAATTTGAATCCAATTTCACAGGATAATAAGGCAGGGCCTGACTCATAGCAAGTCCAAGTCCGCCGCTCCACGCTGCATCCACTCTTTGGTTATTACCTATAGAGTATGAAAGCGACGTCAACATTTTTAATTTCTTAGAGAATGTATAGTCGTAATTGATACGTCCAGTCATTCTTTCATAGTAATTACCTACCAAGTATGATCCGTTGTGATCATAAGTGAGGGCTGCATACAATGTTGATTTTTCACCACCATAATTCACAGCAAAATTGTACATATGCTTGATACCAACACCAACGGTTTGATCTACCCAGTCGGTATTGATTTTCTTAGCCATCATGTATTTCTGCTCGCGCTCCAATGCTGATGCACCACCTTGTGAACCGGTTTGATAAGCCACACCAGGAAGCCAAACATATCCAGTTCCACCATCGTTTTCCCAAGCTTCCTGACGAATAGCAAGGTATTGGTCAGTGTTCATCATGTTGGGCAACGAAGCAGGAGTACCAATACCAAAACGAGTGTTGAACTCGAAAGAAACTCCTTTCTTCTTCGTTCCGCGTTTTGTGGTAATAAGAATAACACCATTCGAACCTCTCGAACCATAGATACCAGTAGCTGCAGCGTCCTTCAAGATTTCAATCGACTCAATGTCTGAAGGGTTGATAGTTGCTAGAGGGTTGTTATTCATTGCTCCATTATTGCCACCAATAAATTGGTTTTGAATAATAGGAATTCCGTCAATCACATAAAGAGGGTCACCTCCCGCAGAGATCGAAGCAATACCACGAATTCTCAAGATACTCGAGCTTCCTGCCATACCACTTCCTTGTGTTACTTGCACACCGGCAGCTTGACCTTGAAGTGCTGCTTCAAATGACGGAACAGGTAATTTTGTTAACTCTTTACCTTCAACCTTAGAAATGGATCCGGTAACTTCTCTTTTGCGTTGAACACCATAACCTACGATTACGAGTTCATCGAGGTCTGAACTTTCTTCTTCCAAAGTGATGTTGAGTTCTAGCACTTGGTCGGCACTCAAATTCACCTCTTTCTTTTGGGTGGCATACCCAAGCATTGTGTACTCAAGCGTGTGCTTTCCTGCAGTAAGTTTCAAAGAATAAGCACCAGATCCATCGGTAGCCGTACCGTTGTTTCCAGTTTCATCTTTAATAATAACTCCTGGTAATGCGCCCGCTGCGTCTTTCACCGTTCCTTTGACGGTTTGTGAATGCGCAATGGCTGCGGAGAAAAGAAAGGCAGCCGAGGCAATCAATGAGTAAAATCTTCTCATGGATTTGTTTTGGTTCGTTTTGGTTATTGTTTGGTAACAGTTTTCAAACATACTAAAATTTTTCAGAATGTGTACTTCTTACACTTACTGAAAAATTTTAGCATGTCTTGCAAGTTATCAACGCGAGTTATTCGCTGATAACAAGTGTCTTACTTAATACTTCTGATGAAGTTGATATTCTTACAACATATGATCCTTGAGGAAGTTCAGGCGATAAATTCACCAACTGAACTCCAGAGGCCATTCCGCCGAAGCTTTCCGAATGAGCCAACTTTCCAGTCATGTCAAAAATCTCAACTTTAACGTTTCCTGAATTCGCATTCAAGAAAGAAATGTTAACTTGGTCTATCGCTGGGTTAGGGTAAACCAACATTTTTTCTCCCATCTCCACCATGATTTCGTCCAATCCTGTTTCCAAATCAGGTGCAGGAAGAGAATAGTCTAAGTAAATGTGGTACTCTCCAGGTTGGTATGAGAAGGAAGCATTCAAGTCTGAAACTTCAAATGATGTTCCTGTAAAATAGTCGTACCATGTTCCAGTGTGTTGGAATCCAGGAACCATGTTGATAGCAGTTACATTGAAGTTTCCAACCACAACACCATTTTGTGCACCACCATTCAAATGAATGCGCTTTCCAAATCCTCCAACATCTAAACCGAAGTTTGTAGTAGAAAATAAAGCTTGCGTTTTCTTCAGATTGTTCAATGCGCCTGTTACTTTGAAAAGATGCTTTCTAGCTTCAACATCTTGATAGTCCCAACGAATTGGTTTAGGCGAAGTGCGGCAACCATCACTGATAGTTCCATTTTCACAATAGTTGATGGAGTAGTCGTATCCCAATTCTCCGAATTGCCAAATCATCTTAGGACCAGGAATTGGAATCAACAAGCAATGAGCAAGTTCTTGTCTCGCCAAAGCGGTGTTCAAATTGGTGATGTCATAACTACCTGCTGAATTACCGTATTCCAAGTTTTTGTACATCAATCGTTCCTCGTCATGACTCTCTGCAAATGTTACCAAGTGAGGGTTGTTCCAACCTCTTGCTTGATAGCTTCCCCAGTTGAGGTCGCTGGCATATCCCATTGAGCCTTCTGAGTATTCGTGATTCAAATTTCCCCAAAGCATCATTCCTGCATTTGCCAGTACAGTCTCTTCGTCGTTGTTTGCAAAGTGCTCAAGGATAGCGTAAGATCCTGGCTCTACAGATTGCATGTGGCTGTAATAGTCATTCCAAATATTCACGCGGCTTTGATCATAAGCATTCCAAGCTCCGATGTTGCCAAGTGTATTGTTTTGAGTAAATCCTTTTGACAAGTCAAAGCGATATCCATCCACATGGTATTCATCCATCCAGTAAGACATTACACGCTTGCTGAAATCTCTTGTGCGCTGGCTCTCATGGTTGAAGTCATATCCAACATTGAAGTCATGTTTAGGATATTGATTGAACCACGGGTTATCAGGAGTTGGAGCACCATAATCTCCATCATCTGGGTTGAAGTACATCCTTACCATCGGGTTTTGACCAAAACTGTGGTTCAAAGCGATGTCAAGAATCACTGCAATTCCTCTGTTGTGACATTCATTCACGAATTCCTTCAATGCATCTTTGGGACCGTAGTATTTATCGGCAGCAAAGAAGAATGCAGGTTGTATCCCCAACTCAAATTGCCTTCGAACTCCATGATCGGCATCAATTGAATTGCCGATACACCAAGTCTTTCAAAATAATCTAATGAATCATTGATGGTCTGATAGTCGTGAGTGCAACGAAGTCACGCACCAACATTTCATACACCACTAATCTTTCTTTAGGAGGACGAGAGTAAGACTGATCGGTCCAGTTAAATTCTGGTTCATTGATTTGGAAAACTGAAACAGGGTCGCTTGTTAAGCCTACAGGATATTCAATCAAGTTGGGATATACATCTGCAGGAATGTAAGGGTCGTCCCAGTAATTCAGTATTTTCTCAGAATAGATTTCAGCACATCGCATGCCTTCGTCACCAATGTAATATTGAAAACGGTATTCTGTTTCTGGGTTTAGCCCGGTCAACTCCAACCAATACGTATTTCCATCAGGCGTACGATTCATGAAATAGTCTAGGTCCAACTGCCAATCGTTGAAATCGCCAATTACAAATATGTAGTCTTTGTTTGGAGCGAAAAATTGAAGTCGAACAGTATTGTCGTTTACATAATTAATTCCGTCAATTGTTCCTGAAGGAGCTGCTGCCACTGTTGGTTCAGGAATAATGATGATGGTCATTTGATCGGTAATAGTATTGCCATCATTGGTGGCACTCATTTCCAAAATGTACTCACCACTTGATGTTTCATTAAAAGTATATGGGAGTTCTGTAACGCCTGTAGCCGAAGCCACTTGGTTTCCGTTGACAGATAATGTAATGTCGGATGGAAGTGATGCACCACAGTTGATGGCTACATCTGCACCCGCATCTGCAGTAATTGTTCCCGAAGATGGAGCTGTAAATCCAGCGTTGAATCCTTCTGGATAAAGGTCGAGGTAGATGTCGCTACCGTCTGCATTTCGACCTACCAAAGTTCCATTCTGGTTTCTGAACACGAACATCAAGCGAGTAGCTGTTTCACCAACATTTAAATTGTAAAAGGTTTGCGGAGTGATCACGATGCGGTGAACATTGCTTCCCATTGGTGTCATCACCACGTTAGGGTCTGCTGTTCCCCAATTTCCTACTACGTGTTGCCAATCAGAATTATCTACACTGTTATTCGTGATGATGCCAGTATGTGCATAAACAGGGATAACATTCGTCAACTCAGCATTTCCCAGAGTTGCATTGTAATAAATCGTTATTTCATCATTTTGGGTTGGAAACGCTGGTTCTGAACTTAAAATTTGAGCAAAAGCTTGAACAGAAAATAGCGCGAGAATAGAGGCAAATAAGGTTTTTTTCATGGTAAACAGATTCTCGTTATTTTTTCAAATATAGGAAAGTGTAGTTTGTACACCATCTTTTTTTCGTTTCGAATTTCATCGTTTGTTTTGTTCCTTTGCGCGGCATGCACCAAAACCTAAGATTATGATTTTATTGGATGGAAAAGCTACTTCGTTGAAAATCAAAGAACAACTTAAGCAGCAGGTTGCTGAGCAAGTACAATCTGGAGGCAAGGTTCCCCACTTGGCTGCAGTGTTAGTAGGCGACGATGGCGCCAGCCTTACATATGTAGGTGCTAAGGTGAAGGCATGCGAACAAATCGGTTTTAAATCAACACTCATTCATAGACCAGGTTCTACTTCAGAAGAGGAATTGCTGGAAATCGTGGCTCAATTGAACAATGATCCAGACATTGATGGATACATTGTTCAGCTTCCTTTGCCAAAGCACATCGATGAGCAAAAAGTCCTTATGGCTGTTCATCCTGCAAAAGACGTAGATGGATTTCATCCTGAAAACGTTGGGCGCATGGCACTAGGTTTAAAATCTTATCTTCCCGCAACCCCTTATGGAATCATTCAACTTCTTGAAGAGTATGGGGTGGAGACCGAAGGTAAACATTGCGTAGTGGTCGGAAGATCTAATATTGTGGGTTTACCTATTAGCATTTTGTTGCAACGCAATACCTATCCTGGCAACTGCACGGTCACCATTACGCATAGTCGCACCAAGGATTTAGCTTCCATTACCAAGCAAGCTGATATTATTGTAGCAGCTATTGGTAAACCGGAGTTTATTACTGGAGATATGGTGAAAGATGGAGTAGTGGTAGTGGATGTGGGAATTACCCGTGTAGAGGACGCTTCTAAGAAATCAGGCTTCCGATTGTTGGGTGATGTTCATTTTGAGTCTGTAGCCGCAAAGTCTCGCTATATAACGCCTGTACCGGGAGGTGTAGGTCCTATGACCATTGTTTCATTGATGAAAAATACCCTGCTAGCCACTCAAAAGTGAAACTTTCAGGAATCGTTTGCGTAAGAGGACACAAAACTTATGCAAAATGGAAACTTGGAGAATTTTGAAAGCAAAACGCTACTTGATGTGGTCTGTTACGCTGGCAGGTTTATGGTTTTTGCTAAAGCCGTAAGCACTGTAATTGAACACAATAAATAGGATAAAATAACGTTACAAAATAATCTGACTAATAACAAAAGGAAAAATGAAACATCAAAGTGATTGGACGCATGAAGTCCTTCAACGATTAATCATCGTATTTTTAGGATTACTTACCCTAGGCGTTTTCATGCAATCATGTACTACACAGAGCCACGCAAGTTGTGCCGCCTACGATAAAGTAGAAGTAGAGAAATAAGATTTCTTTATAACAACGATACAAGCCTTCCGAATTATTTCAGAAGGCTTTTTTTATGTCAATTGGCGCACTATGGCGAGCGCATCTGCCGCCGCTGCCACGTCGTGCACGCGAAGGATGCTTGCCCCTTTAAGCGCAGCTATGGTATTTGCAGCCGTAGTTCCATTCAAGGCTTCTTGCGCTTCTTTTTCAATAGCACGCTGAATCATTTTTTTTCTTGAAACACCTACAAGTATTGGTCGCTCAAGAATTTTCAATGCTCCTAAGTTTTGTAACAATTCAAAATTATGTTCTTGTGTTTTTCCGAAACCAAAACCTGGATCTATAATGATGTCATTAACATCTTGGGCGGTCAACTCATTTATTTTTTCTGATAAAAAAAGAATCTCTTCTTGAATTATATCGCTGTACTGTGGGTTGTTTTGCATGGTTTGCGGTTCACCTTGCATATGCATCAAAACATAAGGCAGACGCAGGTTGGACGCTACTTGAATTATTGAAGGATCAATGCTCCCCGCGCTTACATCATTGATAATCTGTGCTCCTTCATTGGCCGCGCGCTCAGCAATTGTTCCATAAAACGTATCAATGGAAACAATGGATTCTGGAAATTCCTTTCGAATGGCTTCTATTTTGCCCGCTATTCTTGACCATTCCTCATCCACCGAAAGTCGCTCTGCTCCAGGGCGCGTACTTTGCCCTCCCATGTCTATAATAGCCGCTCCTTCTTTGAGCATGGACTCTGCTCGATGTAAAAAGTCGGTTTTTAAGTTGACCGGACCATCGTAAAATGAGTCTGGTGTGATGTTTAAAATCCCCATTACCACTGGCTTAGTAAATGTGCGGGGCGTTTTGTCGATAAGTATGGTAAAAGGTTTGAAGGACATTTTTTGAAATAAATTGAGGAATTTCCAACTTGCGGGGCAAATTTGCACGCAAATATCGGAAAGACGTGAATCATACATCCCAACAATACGATCAAGCAGTGGCGATATGCAGAGATTTGTTTTCAAAGAAAACCTCTGACTATGGCACGGCATGGAGAATTTTGAGAACGAAAAGCTTAACGGATCAAATTTTCATCAAAGCGCAACGCATCCGTACGCTAGAAGAAAAAGGAGAATCTAAAGTGGGCGAGGGCATCGTGGATGAGTTCATCGGAATTTTAAACTATTGTGTAATGGCTTTGATTCAAATGGATTTAGGAGCAGACGCTCCACTAGAATTGGAAGCGTCCAAAGCCATTGCGATGTACGATCATGAAGTGAGCGTTACCAAGGATTTGATGATGAATAAGAATCATGATTATGGTGAGGCTTGGAGAGATATGCGCGTTTCTTCTTTTACCGATTTAATATTGATGAAGCTATTGCGCATCAAACAAATCGAAGACAACCAAGGGAAGACCATCGTGTCGGAAGGTATTGATAGCGGCTACAGAGATATGATCAATTACTCCGTATTTGCACTGATCAAATTGGTGATCGAAAAATCTGAAAGTTAAAAACTGGTTAAAGGCGAATCAACTATACAACTCGATTTGCTTTTTTGCAGACTACAATAAAAACATTACTTAATGAAGAATTTTATTGCCTTTTGTAGAATCATCGTTGGCTCGCTTTTCATCGCCTCGGGATTGATCAAAGTAAATGACGTTATCGGTTTTTCTTATAAACTAGAAGAGTACTTCAGTGTAAAAGCTCTTGGATTTCCAGAGCTGTTACCATACGTTATTCCAATTGCGATCTTCATCGTAGTTGGTGAAGTACTTGTTGGTGTCGCAGCTTTGCTCGGTGCGTGGCCGAAATTGACATCTAGTTTGATTCTTTTCATGACGCTATTCTTTGCATGGCTCACTTACTATACCGCGCATTGTGATCCATTCGAGTTGAAGATTTTTGAGGCAATGGATGGCACCTATTTCATTGATACTCCAGAGTGCGTGCTCACTTGTGGTTGTTTTGGTGATGCCATTAAGCTCACACCGATGGAGTCTTTTTACAAAGACATTTTCCTACTTCCATTCGTATTGCCTTTCTTCTTTGCAGCGTTTTTCAATAAAGTAAAATTGAATTCTTGGAAAGAGGACATTGTGATCATTGGCCTTTCAATCGTTGCAGTTACCATTTTCTCAGTGGTAATGTTGGATTGGTACTTCCCAATCATATTCACATTCGTAGCAAGTGCTGCAGGACTTCTGGCAAAAAGATTTTCTGGTGAAAAGCAATGGGTGATGGCTATCGCAGTTTTGGTAGTTGCAGCGTTTACACAATACTGGACGTACAAACATTTGCCGCTAAAAGATTACCGCCCCTACGCAATTGGAGAGAGCATTATTGAAGGTAGAAAGACAGCTGATGAATTGGGATTGGATCCTCCAAAGTATCTTGTTTTTTATACTTTAGAAAATAAAAAGACAGGTGAAAGACGAGAAGTAAGTTCAGATGAATATACGCAGCAAGGTCTTTGGAAAGACACCACACTTGTGATACTTCCTGAGTTTACTTACGATAAGAAAGTAGCCGACGGATACGAACCAAAAATTGCAGACTTCATTGGTATCGATGAAGAAGGAAATGAAATCACTGAAGATCTTTTAGAAAGTGAAGGCGTTTATTTCTTAATCATGTGGAACCTCGAAGAGGCAAACACAAGCAACATGAAAAAGGTTGCTGAATTTGCTAATGCCGCGCTTGCTGATGGCAAGGAGTTCTACGGATTTACAACTGCCGGTTATGACCAGTATGAATCGTTTAGACATGAATTCCAATTGGCATTTCCATTTATTCAAGGAGATGAAAAGGCCCTAAAAACAATGATTCGTGACAATCCTGGATTGATGTATATCGAAAAAGGTGTTGTAAAAGGAAAGTGGTCGAACGCTGATATTCCCGACTATTCGGAGATGAAATAATTGATGATTAAATTCATTTTAAAAAAAATAGGCTACAGTTTACTCGTCCTACTCGGCGTAGTAACTGTAGTCTTTTTTCTTTTTAATTTGAGTCCTTCTGATCCCGTTCGAAATCTTACCGGCGAAAACGCGCCACAAGAAGTGGTAGACAAAATGCGTCGCAAGTTGGACCTCGACTTGCCTTTGTCACAACGCTATTTTCTTTACCTCAACGATATTTCTCCTTTGTCTATTCATACCAAAGGAGAGGATTCACGCACCGTATGGTCGGTAGATAAGTATTCAGGATTTCGGTTTGTTCAATCAGATGGATTCGACATTGCATTGAAGTCTCCATATCTCAAAAGATCTTTTTTGTCTGAAAGAAAAGTGTCCGAAATTCTTGGTGAAGTAATGCCTGGAACGGCTTTGTTAGCTGTGTTGTCCATCGTATTGGCTCTCATCATTGGAATGGTGTTCGGTATTATTGCCGCGATAAAAAAAGACACATGGCTCGATCGACTTTTGCTTTTTGTATCGGCCATAGGTATGGCAGGACCTTCGTTCTTTGTGGCCATTATCGTAGCATGGTTAGGAGCGGTTGTTTTGCGCGACTACACTGGTCTCAATATGACTGGCTCGTTGTATAGCGTTGATGTTTGGAAGGGGGAATTTGTGGATTTGAAAAATATCATTCTTCCTTTGATTACCCTCACCATTCGACCATTAGCAGTGGTGGTGCAATTGACTCGAAGCAGCTTACTCGATGTACTTAGTCAAGATTATATCCGCACTGCACGCGCCAAAGGATTATCGGAATGGAAGGTCATTGTTCGTCATGGCGTTCGCAATGCCCTGAACCCTGTGGTAACTGCCATTAGCGGTTGGTTTGCTTCTCTGCTCGCTGGCGCCGTTTTCGTCGAGTTTGTGTTTGGTTGGAAAGGATTAGGTCAGGAGCTTTTTACCGCAATTGAAAAACAAGACTTACCTGTGGTCATGGGGGGAGTAGTGCTGATTGCAGCAAGCTTCGTTGTCATTAATATGCTTGTGGATGTCATCTATGGATGGATTGATCCCCGCGTCCGCGTATCTTAATTAGTTCACCCACATTTGGTCAAACACTTTGATCGCTAAACCAATCCTGTGCTTTCCGAATTTTCTTGATGGTATTGTTTGGCTGATTGATTCAACAATTGAATCATGCGCTTCGACATATCATTGTAATAACGCTTGGTGCGATAAGCAACAACCCATTCAATTCCCTTTACAGCGTTTGTAAGAAAAATCTCATCAGCAGCCAGTAAGTTCTGAGGATTCAATGTACACTCGTACACTTTGATTTTATTGTCGAGTGCAATATTGATAATGTTCATTCGCATGGTTCCACCAACACATCCGTCTTGCAATGTAGGTGTGTACAGCACTCCATTCGACACGATAAAAAGATTGCTAGAAATACTCTCGATGATGGCAAACTTGTTATTTTGAATCAAAGCATCATCCAGGTTTTTTTCTTTACTAAAAAGCGCAGCCATGATATACAACTGGGCATTCAGCGTTTTGAAAATGGAAAGCTTGTTGACATCCTTTTTGAAGTCGGTAAAAATATCTACCGTTTTACCAATTGGATTTAATGTGTATTCATTTTCCATCAAAGCCTCTGCTTCGATGAGATAGCTCAAATCATTTGAATTAGGTAGGTAATTTCCAGAAGCTTTTCTGTAAAAAGTGATTCTAACTCTTCCACCTTTTTGAATATTATTTCTTTGAAGCAAACCTTGAATCTGTCCTCTTAGCGCATCAATGGTGAAGCTTTCTGCCACATCCATCTTCAACGCTTTCGCAGAATCAATGATTCTTGAATAGTGATTTTCTAAAAATAAAACCCTTCCTTCTATGACCCTTAGACTTTCAAAGAAGCCGTCTCCCAATCGGAAAGCGCGATTGTCGCGGGCAATGAAAGCCTGATTCTCGCTGATAAACTCGCCTTTATGGAAAACGTAATTCATATTTATTTATGATTCTAATTGGTCCATGTAATTGATGAGGTCGGCATTGGTTGGAATTAAAATTCCTCTCACACCAACCTTCGATGCGCAATCGATATCTCTCTGCTTGTCTCCAATCATTACGCAATGCGATGGCGAAAGGTTATATCGATGAATTGCTCTTTCCATGAGCAATGATTTTGGTTTGCGTGTCAAGGAATTGCCGTACTCTGGATGATGTGGGGAATAGAAAATATCGTCTATTTCAACATTCATTTTTGCAACTTCTGCGCGCAAGTATGCATGTATTTCTGCTACATCTTCATGCGTATATAGACCTTTAGCAATGCCGCCTTGATTCGTAATGAGGATGATTTTATATCCTTTGTCCTTCGCAAGTTTAAGCGCAGGAAGAACAGTAGGCAAAATTTGAAATTCGCTCAGGTGTTTGGTGTAATCTCCAGGGTCGTGGTTGATTACTCCGTCTCTATCTAGAAATAAAGCCTTTTCGCTCATTGATGCAAATATAACAGACTAGCAATAAAATCTACGTTTATCTGTGCTTCTTCAAGGATTGCCAAGCAAAAAAGCCGCTCAAAATGGTGAGTATCCCGCCGAGTAAAAACGGTGCTCCTGGGAAGTAAAAGCTACCATCGTGCATACTATATCGAGCGAAAATATTGGTCATCAGAGGAGGTCCGACGATAGAAGTTAAACTCATTAAACTGGTAAGTCCTCCTTGTAATTCGCCTTGTTCGTTATCGGGCACCTGATTAGACATCATTCCCTGTAAGGCAGGCCCGGCAATACCTCCGAGGCAATAAGGGATAAGGAAAATGTACATCATCCAGCCTTCACTAGCGAATGCAAAAAGGAAATATCCCAAAGCATAAAGTGCCATACCCCAATAAATCGATTTTTCATTTCCAAGTGCAGGATTGATTTTACGAATCAAGAATCCTTGCACCAATGCCACAAGGATTCCTACCACTCCCAAAGAATAACCCACTTGCTTTTCTGTCCATGCAAATTTTTCAATAGTGATGAAGTTCCAAGCGCTCTGAGTGGCATGCGACGCCACATAGATAAGAATCAATGAAACGATGAGTCCAGAGATCAAAGGATACTTGAATAAATGTTTGAGGGAACCCAATGGATTAGCGCGCTTCCAATCGAACGGGCGGCGCTTTGAAGCTGGCAGCGATTCGGGCAAAATGGTCAATCCGTAAAGCCAGTTAAGAAAAGTTAGAACTGCCGCAGCATAGAATGGTACGCGTGGTCCATATTCTCCAAGCAAACCGCCGATTACAGGACCAATGATAAAGCCTAAACCAAATGCAGCTCCCACGAGTCCGAAGTTTTGTGCACGTTTCTCAGGCGTACTAATATCCGCGATATATGCGGTTGCTGTGGTAAAACTTGCGCCCATCATACCCGCGATGAATCGTCCCACAAATAACCAACCAATAGTAGGAGCAAGTGCCATCAATACATAGTCGAGTCCGAAGCCGAAAAGTGAGATCAAAAGCACGGGGCGTCGACCGTAGCGATCCGACAAATTTCCAAGAATAGGAGAGAATAGAAATTGCATGAGACTATAAGCAAGCATCATGTATCCACCTAGCACTGCTGCATCAGCCAAACCTTTTCCAGAAACCGTTTCTATTAGTTTGGGTAGTACAGGAATGATAATTCCGATTCCTATCACGTCGATAAGTAACGTGATAAAAATGAAAATTAATGAGTTTGAAGTTTTACCGTTTTCAGGTGAACTTGCAGCGCTATCTCGCTGGTCAAGGGTGGTTTCCATGACTGCGAATATAAAAGAAGGACGTGAATTTTGTGTTAATCTCTGCGACTACCCGAATAGCGCATGATGAGATACATCAATTGCGTAACAGCTGCCAATGCACTAACTAGGTATGTCATACCCGCCCAAGTCAATGCATCCTTCGCTCCACTGTATTCTTCCGTAGTTACCACATTCTTTTCTTTTACCCAAACCAATGCACGCTTGCTGGCATCGAATTCAACAGGTAAAGTGATTAAGGTGAAAAGTGTAATTGCTGCTTGAGCGATGATTGCAAGAAGAAGCAATCCTGGAACTTTTGACAAAAGGAATACAGAAGCCATAAGCAACCAAGGCATAACGGAGCTCGCAATATTGACCATTGGAACTATGGCGCTTCTGAACTTCAACATAGCGTAAGCTTGAGCATGTTGCACAGCGTGTCCGCATTCGTGAGCGGCTACTGCTGCCGCAGCTGCGCTGCGGCCATGATAAACTTGATGACTGAGATTTACAGTTTTATTGGCTGGGTTGTAATGGTCAGTAAGGTGACCTTGCACACTTATTACTTTCACGTCCATGATGCCATGATCGTGAAGCATTTTTTCAGCAATCTCTTTTCCACTCAATCCATTGCGAAGAGACATTTTGCTATACTTCTCAAATTTCGACTTGAGCGTTCCCTGCACAATCATTCCGATTACTGCGAATACAATTCCAATAAGTAAAAATCCGTTCATTTCGTTTTTAAAACTTTACACAAAAGTAAATACAAGTTTTTTACACAAACTGCTAATGTTTGTGCATCAACGTTAAAGCGTCTTAAAATTGACTAGAGATTATCGTACATATAAATGTCGTCCAACTTCGTGTTGGCTTCCATCTCACACACTGTTCTGATGATTCCATCGCTCAAACCATAGACCCATCCGTGAAGGTGAGGGTAATTGTTTTCTTTCCAAGCCTTCTGTACGATTGAAGTTTTAGCAAGGTTGAGGACTTGTTCTTGAACATTCAATTCTACCAGACGATCTACGCGTGCTTCCTCACCTTCAATAGATTTCAGCTCATCTTCGTGAATGCGATATACATCTTTGATATTGCGAAGCCACTTGTTGATCATTCCCAAGCTTTTTCTTTCCATCGCAGCTTTCACACCGCCACATCCATAGTGTCCACAAACAATGATGTGCTTCACTTTTAATACTTCTACGGCATATTGAAGCACGCTTAGAAGATTGAGATCTGTGTGCACCACCATGTTTGCAATATTTCGGTGAACGAAAATCTCACCTGGATTTGTCGCAGTGATTTCATTTGCAGGAACGCGGCTATCGCTGCATCCTATCCAAAGAAATTCTGGACGTTGAATTTTTGAAAGACGAAGAAAATATTCCGGATCTACTTGTACTTTCTCTTTCGCCCATCCCTTGTTGTCAAGTAGTAACTTCTTGTAATTTTCCATATGAGGGTTAAATTATGTTGCTATATTTTTCGCTTGCTCTAAAATCTATTTTGATATTCTTGTGTTTGGATTGAATGGCAAAATCCTGAATCAATTCAATGATGTCAGTATCTATAAATTCAGACCTTGTAATATCGAGGAGCAATTTACCACCATCGGGCACAAAGTCCAATTGTTTTTTTAAATCAGATTTGTGTAAGAAGGTAATGTCCTTACGAAAACGGATGAGGTATTGTTCTTCTTCATTGACTATAATAAATGCATTTTTAAAATTGGATCGGATTGAAAATAAAAGTCCTGTCACAATTCCGATACCGATTCCGATGAGTAAATCAGTGAATAAAATAGCCAGAATCGTAACAACAAATGGGATGATTTGATCCCATCCTTTTTTATACAAATCTTTAAAAATGGAAGGTTTTGTCAATTTAAACCCAACAAAAATCAAGACTGCGGCAAGAGAAGTGAGCGGGATTTTATTGAGAAGCTCAGGTGCGAAATAAACAAGGAGCAGAAGTAAAACTCCGTGGAGGATTGCTGACAATTTGGTTTTGGCTCCAGCAGAAATGTTTGCTGAACTCCTAACGATGACTGCAGTTACTGGAAGTCCACCAAGCAATGAAGAAACGACATTTCCTGCACCTTGAGCTACAAGTTCGCGGTTGGGAGGTGTAAACCGCTTATTAGGGTCGAGTTTATCTGCGGCTTCGATGGAGAGCAGTGATTCAAGGCTGGCTACCACAGCTAAAGTTATCGCTTGAATCCAAATGAACTTTACTCCTATGGCACTGAAATCGGGAGATTTAAAGAATCCTGTAAATTCAGTAAAGTCTTTTGCTACAGGAAGTTTTACCAAGTGGTTTTCGCCCAGAGCCATGTCAGGTGATTTTGCAAGAAGCCATTCTTAAACAATTATTCCAATGGCCACAACAACCAAACTTCCTGGTATAAACTTGAAGAGTGTAAATCGTTTAAGCGCCTTTGAGTCCCACAGTATAAGAATGGCGAGTGAAACAATTCCCAATCCTAATACAAAGGGAGTATGATTTTGAAAAGCAACAATTATTTCTGTGATGGTGTTTTCGCCATCCGTTTGAATGAACTCTTCGTCACCTTCTGGAACACGGTCGTCGCCAAGGATGTGAGGAATTTGTTTTAGTATGAGTAATAGTCCTATGGCCGCGAGCATACCTTTAATGACAGAGTTGGGGATGTATTGGCCTAAAACTCCGGCTTTGAAAGCACCCAAAATAATTTGAAGGATTCCGGCGATAAACACGCTGAGTAAAAATGCTTCGTAGGAGGGAGCTCCTATAATGGCTGCGGCTACGATGACAGTGAGTCCGGCCGCGGGACCACTTACGCTGACATGCGAGCCACTTATAGAACCTATAACAATTCCACCAATGATACCGGCTATAATACCAGCAAATGGTGGTGCTTCTGAAGCGACAGCTACGCCGAGGCAAAGAGGAAGGGCGACAAGAAAAACTACGACTGCCGCAGGAAGGTCGGCCCCAATCTTTTGAAAAAGGCCGTTGGAGTTAGAATGTGTTCTCATAGTGTGTTGCGCTAATCTACAATGTTTTTAGAAATGACTTAAACAATTTTCAGCTTAATTTGTCTTTCATAAAAAAGTATCATGAAAAGCATTTTGATTACGATCGTCTTGGGAATTGCGGCCTTTTTTGGTCGTCAATCTATGCATGAAGCAAAAGCTCCAGTTATGAGTCAGGATTTTTATAGTTTTAAAATAGATGGCCTTGAAGGCGGAACAATTAACATGGCCGATTACAAAGGCAAATATGTTTTGTGTGTCAATGTAGCCAGTAAGTGTGGATATACTCCTCAATACAAAGACCTTCAAGCGTTATATGAAAAATATAAGGAGAAGCTTGTCGTGATTGGTTTTCCTTGTAATCAGTTTTTAGGTCAAGAGCCAGGTACCAATGAAGAAATTGCAGATTTCTGTGAGAAAAATTATGGTGTCACTTTTCCTCTAACCACTAAAATTGACGTGAAAGGAAAAAATCAATCTCCGATCTATTCTTGGTTAACACAAAAGGAATTGAATGGTATTGGAAGCGATGATGTAGCTTGGAATTTTCACAAGTTTCTGATCAGTCCAGAAGGAAAATGGATGGCGGCATTCAGCTCTAAAGTGGAACCAATGAGTAGCGAAATCACATCGCTAATTAAATAGTTGGCTTTATTATTGAAAGGCTTTGGGTGTTAACTTAGCGCCCTTATGAAACCATTCTACATATTTCTTTTCTTCTTTATCCCAATGATTTCCTGCAACACAGGCAAGTCGTTGTTGAAGGAAGCGAAGATTTATGAGGAGGGGGGACTTTCTGAAAAAGCTATTGATACTTACAAAACTGCTTACAACGTATATAGCAAGCCCGAAGGTCTAGTAGGGATGAAGCGCGTTGCTCAGAAAAATCTGAATCAAAAAGTTGCAGATGCACAAATGACGTGCGCTGCTGGTAATCACCTAGAAGCAATATCACAATTTAAAGCGGCCTTCGACTACAAAAAACAATTCGAGTCGCTAGAATTGTCATTGCCACCTCAGACGAATTTTCTATATGAAAATTGCATTTCAGATTATGTCAATTTGCTAACTAAGAATGCTGAAGACGCTATCAAAAATGAAAATTACGAATTGGCTCAGCAATACATTCGTGAATTAAAATCATTTGACAGAAACAACAAGACTGCTGAGTATTTGGATATTCTAAGTCAAGTGTATCCAAACTACAAGGCCGGAGTAAAAGCGATGGAGTTGGAGCTTTATCGCGATGCCTATATTTTCTTCAATGCAGTGACTTCACTTGATGCAGATTTTAAAGATGCATTGGCGTTGCGAAATGAATGTTTGGAGAAAGCAAAATTCAATATTGCATACATACCGGTTCACGCGAAGAACGTTGCAAAGGAAGTTGAAACATCAATTAGTGCGGCAGTAAAACAGCACATTCTGAATTTAGATAATCCATTTATTCAATTGGTAGAGCGTGAGAGTTTGGAGCAGTTGCTCGAGGAGCAAATGAATTCCATGAGTGCTGTTTTTGATCAATCAGAAGTTATTGAAGCGGGTAAAATTGCGGGTGCCAAATACATTATTACGGGTGAGGTGATTAGTTATGACGTGCTCACAGCTCCGCAGCGAAACATTGAAAAGAAGGGCTACCTTGGAGCAACTGTTTCAGATAAAAAAATCAAATACATCGAGCATCGTTTAGGGCGCGGATTGGATGTTTCATATAAGTATCAAATCTTAGACGCCGAGACTGGGAAAATATATGCAAGTGATGTGGTCACATTTTCAGAGAGAGATAATGTGGTTTGGTCAGAATACGATGGAGATTACACTAAGGTGTATCCAGGCGATTGGAAATGGCAACTGATGGGCAGCAAGGAAGATTATATCAGCCGCGAAGACAAGGATAGGTTAATGCAAGAATTTACAGGAAGAAAAGGTCCTAAAACAGAATTGGAAATTCGCATTGCGATGATGGATGCCATCGGCGCTGCTGTCGCGAAAGAGGTAAAAAACTTTAAGCCCTAATCATATTATCAAATAGCAGTATATGCTCGAGTAGGGGGAATTCATTGTCGTTTGCCCAATTGTAGTTCGCATATTTTTCACGCTCTTCATCTTTCATTTGATTGTTAATGCGTCTTTGAATTTCTGAATTGGAAAGTTGATCGCGCTGGTGAACACGCTGGATGCGCATTTCTTCGGGGGCAGAAATCAGAATGATTTTATCGCAAGTCTTATAGGCTCCGCTTTCAATGAGTATTGCTGCTTCTCTAATTACATACTTTGCGTTTGGGTAAATCTTACACCACTCTTGGTATTGAGTGGCAACCCATGGATGAATTATAGAATTAAGTTGTTCTAATTTATGCTTTTCAGAAAAAACAATTTCGGCTAACCGCTGACGTACCAGCTGATTTTCAGAAAATACCTGTGCTCCAAAAATAGATTTTACTTCTTCCTGAATATTCTTGTCCGTATATGCGAGCTTGGCCACGTGATCAGCATAGAATACAGGAATACCAAGTGTTTCGAACACTTTTGCAACGGTTGATTTACCGCTACCAATGCCTCCAGTCAGTCCAACATGAATCATTGCACAAATATGGTGGGTTCTATTTTAGAGTGATTACTTTTGCAAAAAAAAATCCCTATGAGACTCATTGCCCCATCTATTTTATCTGCTGATTTTGCTAACCTCCAACGCGATGTTGAAATGATCAATGATTCAGCAGCGGATTGGTTTCATGTGGATGTAATGGATGGTGTTTTTGTTCCTAATATTTCTTTTGGATTTCCAGTAATTAAAGCGGTGCAACAATACGCGAAGAAGCCATTAGATGTGCATTTAATGATTGTGGAGCCTGATAAGTATATCAAGGATTTTAAGGCTTGCGGTGCAGAAGTGCTCACGGTGCATGCTGAGGCTTGTACTCATTTGCATCGTACTATTCAAGCTATCAAAGCAGAGGGAATGAAGGCGGGCGTTGCTCTGAATCCGCATACTCCTGTTAGTGTATTAGAGAATATTCTTGAGGAAGTGGATTTGGTGTTAGTTATGAGTGTCAATCCTGGTTTCGGGGGACAAAAATTCATTGAGAGAACCTATCAAAAAGTGCTTCAAGTAAAGCACATGAGAGATGAGAATAATCTGAAATTTCTCATTGAAGTGGATGGCGGCGTAAACGATAAAAACGCGGCGAAATTGTTCGATGCTGGAGCAGATGTTTTGGTGGCAGGAAACTATGTGTTTGGGAATCAAGACCCTAAAAAAGCCATTGAATTGATAAAATAAGGTTAAGAAGTGAGTCTGTACTCAAATTTTGAGTAATCGTGCCTTGTAAGGTGTAACTTGTGTTTAGTTGTTTGGTTTTCAGTATGTTTTCGTTACTTTTTTTATGAAATCAGTCCGTTTAATTTCGACGAAATGATATTTTTTTTCGATGAAATAGCTTAAAGTGTCGATTTAGACGTATATTTGTGCTCTTGAAGTCCATAAACGGCTTTGAGATTACCTAAATAAATTTTACTAAACCAAACTTTAAGCAGATGGAAAATCTCTACTCTTCCTGGTGGAGTTCTTCGAAAACAAGTCATGTTTTGAAGACTATTTTGTTCGGTTTTATCCTTTTAAGTTTAACAGTAACTGCGACTGCACAAACATTCGTGGCTTCTATTGTTTCTGAAAGTGGTATTACCAGTTCCAACCTTATTATTGGTGCTCCTGACGGCAGTGGCGCGCAGCTCTACGAAAATGGTGATGTGATCACTGTTCAGTTGGATGCTACAATCCCTTCAGGTACTCCATATTTTATTCGTTGGAAAAAACGCATAGGTGAATCTGGAAATGCTCGCCCTCTTGTACGTGAATCGTCTACGGGTGGAAGCTGGACAGATAATGCTAACTTATGTCAGTCTTCAAGCACTGAGTTTGTAACAACTCAATACGTTGCTGGAATTGCTACAAATTATCTTCAAATCACAAAGACATCTGCATACCCTGCGGATTTTGAAATTGATGCGGTAATCACTTTGAGTGCTTATTGCAATGCAGCAGTTTCTCAGGTTTGTGAAATTACAGGTTATGAAACAGCAACTGGAAGAATAGTTTGGATTCCAAACTTCGGTACTGATTTTAGAGCAAATGCCGAAATTGGTTTGAACTTGGTGAAGTATGCAAATGGCAGAGCTCACCTAACTGGTATCGTTGAAAGAATCAGCGATCCTTCAAAGCAATTCTTAGTAAATATTTGGTTCAACAATGAATCAGACTATGCTAGCTGGTTGCTTCAGGGTAATATCGCTCACAGCCCTGAATTGGGTGATGAGTCAACTTGGACATTTTATGATTTTGATTTGAGTTATACCAACCAAATGATTGGTTTGGGTACAATCAATAATCAATTATTGAATATTTATCCTCAAGTTTCTAGCGGTTCTATTAACCCTTGTTCATTATTAGGATTTACTTTCAATCTACTATCCAACCAATTCCAATACGGATTGCAATTAGGTCAGGGAGCTAATGCACTTAACGGTGGTTTTGGACTTTCGTCTTGGTTCGTTTATGATGGTACTCAATGCGGAAGCGGAGATTATAACGGTGGATTGCAAAACTGTTCTACTACTTGTAACAACGTTACTAGCGGTGGTACAATTGGTTCTGCTCAATCAGGATGCTCACCATTCACACCAAATACTTTGACCAACATCGCTTGGCCAACAGGTGGAAGTGGCAACATTGAATATATGTGGTTATATAAAAATGCATCTACAAACTGGCAGTTAACAACAATTGCTGGTGCTAGTGCAGCAAGCTATACCCCAAGTGCACTTACGGAAACTACAACTTTCCGTCGTTGTGCTCGTCGTCAAGGATGTACAGCATGGAACGGAGAAAGCAATGATGTGACTGTCACGGTGAACTCATGCGGTCTTACTATTCCAACGGCTGAATGTACGGGTGACTTTGTATGGGAACAGCAAATTTCATTGAACCCCAACGGATGCGAAGCTGATGTTGAGGTTCGTTTTGTTGATGGTGGTTACGTTTGGGTAAACCTTCCATCTGAAATGCACAACGCGAACGTTTACATTTCAAACGTTCACACTATTTCTTGGGACGGTTACTGCGGACGCGAGAACGTTAGCCAATCGAACGAAAAATGGAAAGTATTTTTCTACAGAAATGGCTCTGTAGTTGGTCAAACAGGTTATACTACGGATATCTTAGATAACGTAATTAGCAATACGAAAGAAAATGACTTCGGTCCATTTGCTTTCCCAAATGGTGTGGATCAAATCAAATTGGTTCACTATGAAGACAACCAGTGTAACGGTAGCGATTGGAACAGCGCTAACTCAGTAGTTCCAGTAGCTGTTTGTCTTTCTTATACTGCAACCCCAAACTGTAACAACGTTACTGACGGTGGCTCTATTTGTTGTGATCAAACAGGATGTCTTCCTTCTTTCGATCCAGCACCTATCAATAATTATACTTACCCATCAGGTGGAAGCGGTACAATTGAATACATGTGGTTGTATAAGAATGCCACTACTAACTGGCAGTGGGTTCAAATTTTAAATGCATTTGGTGATAGCTACGATCCAGGAGTAATCACTGAAAACACTACTTTCCGTAGATGTTCTAGAAGAAGCAATTGTACTTCTTGGGATGGTGAGTCAAATGACGTGACTATCACATTAGGCAACTGTTGTGACGGAATTGAATTGGATATTTGGGATAACTCAAGTTCATGTCAAATCTGTAACGAAAGCTTTACTTCTTCTATTACTACTGCTTACATCAATGGTAATAAGGATATCGTAGAATTTACAGATCCAAACTGCGGAAACGGTCAGTGTCTAGTTGGATTAACTGTTACTTTCAATGTAGCAGCTGCTGACTTTGACTTGAGCCAAAATTCAAGTTATGTTGATCAAGTAAGTTACAACTACCCAATCGAATTGAATGGTGTAGTAATCGGTTACTTCAACCCAACAGAATTACCTTACACTTGTAATGTTTGTGAACCAAACAGCAACAAGGTAAAGACATATTATTTCAATGCCGAAGATGTTAACTACAACTACGGCGGATTGAACACACTTGACGTAAACTTCAGAGATTTCGGTCTTCAGCAAGGTCAAGTGCAAGATGTATGTGTTGGTAACATCCTTCTTGATTTTATCTGGGGTACTTGCTGCGAAACAGAAGCTCCTGTATTCACCTTCGTTCCTGAAGATGAAACAGTTGAGTGTGCTGGTGAAATTCCTTCTTTGGAAGATGCAGTTGCGACAGATAACTCAGGAGAGACTCCAACCATTACATATTCTGAAACAATTGTAAACACTGGTGAACCAACACAAGTTTGCGAAATTTCAAATGCTAACGACCACACATTGTGGGTAGCAAGTGAATTGGCAAACGCGCTTGGTTGTTCTAGTGTTAACTTCATTTCAGAAGGTACTGGTACTTTCGAAGTATTCCCTGATGGAACTGCGAAATTGACTGGTACTGTTAAGAATGCAAGTTCTTCAACTAAGAAATTCCAATACGAAGTTTGGTACCACTTGAAGCGTAACTACGACGAGTGGACTGCGATTCCTAATGCTTACACAGCAAGTGGTTTCCGTGAGCCTAAGTTGGATGCTGGTACTACAGTTACTATTGGTGACAGATACTTGGATTGGTTCTATTATGAAATGGACACATCTAAGCCTCATCAATTGGTAGGTGTTGGAAACTTGAGTGGCGTTGTTCTTCAGCTTTCTCACATGCCATCAAACATGAGCTTTGCTGCTCAGTTGGGTGACAGAGCTAGCTTACAGAGCACTGGATATGGTTTCTCAGCTTGGGTTAACATTGAAGGTTCAATCAACGGTAGCTGGGTTTCTAGCCACGGTGACTTCAACGTAGATTTAAACAACTGTGTAGATACTCCATCTGAACCTACATGTGCTGATACATATCAAATCATCAGAACTTGGACAGCAACAGACAACTGTGATAATTCAGCTACAGCTTCTCAGACAATCACTGTTTTGGGAGATACTGAAGCTCCTGTTTTCGTAAACGTTCCTGAGTCTTCAAGCTCTGCTTGTGGTGCTCTTCCAAACGCTGCTGATTTCAATGTTTCTGCTACAGACAACTGCGATAGCGATGTTACAGTAACTGTTTCTGTAGTGAATCAAGGCAATGAAGCGGAATGCAATGCATCACGCACTTTCACTTGGACAGCAACAGATGATTGTGGAAATTCTGTTTCAGTAAGCAGAACATTCACTATTTCGGATAACGAAGCTCCAGTGTTTGATATGGAAGTGGAAGACATGACTATTCAATGTCAAAACTCTATTCCTGACGCAGCAGATATGACTGCAACAGACAACTGTGATACAGACGTAGAAGTGATTTATGAAGAAGTAATTTCTTCAGACAACAGCAATGAATCGACTTGTGAAATTCACGATGCGAATGCTGGTCACACACTATGGGTTTCTAATCCAGTGAAGAACGCTCTAGGTTGTTCTTCTAACAACTTTATCTCTACAGGATTTGGCACATTTACTAAGAATGCAGACGGTACGCTTACTGTTACAGGCTTAGTACAAAATACTTCAAATGCTTCTAAAAAATTCCAATACACTGCTCACTACAGATTCAAGAGAAACTATGCTGAGTGGACTGCAATTCCAAATGGAAGCACAGCTAGTGGATTCCGCGAAGCGAAATTGGATGCTGGTACTACTATTACTATTGGTAATGAGTATTTGAACTGGGAATATTATGAAATGGACCCAACTCAAAGCAATGTTCTTGTTGGTGTTGATGCACTTGCTGGAACTACTTTGAACATCACGCACGCTCCTGCTGATTATAGCTTCGGTGCGCAGCTTGGTGAAAATGCAAGCTTACAAAGCTATGGCTACGGATTCTCTGCTTGGATCATCATCACTGGTTCTGTAAATGGAACTCCAGTTGCTGACCAAGGTGACTTCAACTTTAGCTTAACAAATTGCCAAGACGAACCTTCAACTACTGAATGTTCTGATACATACCAAATCGTTAGAACTTGGACAGCGATTGACAACTGTGGAAATTCAACTACAGCAACTCAAACAATCCAAGTAACTGGTGATACAGAGGCTCCAACATTTGATAACCTTCCAGAGAATAACACAGTTTACTGTGACGAGCTTCCAGAAGGTGAAGAATTGGGTGTTACAGCTTCAGATAACTGTGACGTTTCTGTAATCGTTACTGTTTCTCATGTGGATGCTGGTGAAGGTTGTAACCTGACTAGAACATACACTTGGGTAGCTACAGATGATTGTGGAAATCAAACTACAGCTTCTCGTACATTCTCTGTGAATGATGATGAGGCTCCTGTTTTCGTAAATCTTCCTGAAAATGGTGAAGTACTTTGTGGTCAGCTTCCTGATCCTGCAAACTACTATGTAGATGCAGAAGATAACTGTACTGCTAATCCAGTAGTCACATTCTCAGTTTCTGACGAAGGAACAGGATGTGAGCAAACGCGCACTATTACTTGGACAGCTACAGATGCTTGCGGAAATCAAGCTACTGCAACTCGTACATTCTACCTTTCAGACAACGAAGCTCCGGTACTTGTAAACGTACCTGCTAACACTACAATGGAGTGTGGCGAGGAAGCTCCAAACGCAGAAGTATTCGCTACTGACAACTGTGATCAAGATGTGGAAGTGGATATGGTTGCTACAACTGAAATGTTGGATTGTGGATACAACTTCATCCGCACTTGGACCGCAATTGATGATTGTGGAAATATGGTTGAAGCGACTCAAGTCATCACATTTACAGATTCTACAAACCCAGTAATTTCTTGGGCTCCTGAAAATGCAACTTACGAGTGTAATACTACTGTTCCTTACAATGAACCAGTATTCTCAGATGTATGTGATAGCGACCTTGAAGTTTCTTTCGAAGAAGTTCAAGATCCTGCAACTTGCGGATATGTAATCAACAGAACATGGACTGCTACAGACGACTGTGGAAACAGTGCTTCTTACACACAGATCATCACAATTGTTGATACTACTGCTCCAGTATTAGAAGGTGTTCCTGCTAATATCACTGTAGAATGTGATAATGTTCCTGCAATTTCTGATGCTGTTACAGCATTTGATTCTTGCGATGGAGCTCTTGAAGTTTTCGTAAGTGAAGGTTTCGAACCAATGGATTGCGGTTACTTGTTGACTCGCACTTGGTCTGCTACTGATGCTTGTGGAAATGTATCTTACGGTACACAAGTACTTACTGTAGTTGATACTACAAATCCTGAAATTCATAACGTACCTGCGAACGCTGTAGTGTCTTGCGACAATATTCCATCGGTAAACATGGATGTATATGCAAGTGATAACTGCGACGTGAACGTGGCGCTTACGTTTGTTGAAAATATAATCCCAGGTACTCCTGGAACTGCTGATTGCACTTATTCAATTGAGCGAGTTTGGACAGCTACAGACAACTGTGGCAATTCAGTTTCAGCTTCTCAAGTATTGACTGTGATCGACAATGTTGCTCCAGTTCTTGTAGGTGTTCCTGCAAATACTGATGCGGAATGTTCAAACATTCCTGCTGCACCATTTGTGTACGCAACAGACAACTGTACTGAAGGTCAAATCATGACTTCAATGTCTGAGCAAATCATTCCTATGGGTGCTTGTTCATACCAATTGGTAAGAACATGGACAGCAGTAGACAACTGTTCAAACATGGTTACAGCAACTCAAACAATCACAGTGGTTGATACAACAGCTCCTGAGTTTGTAAATGCTCCTGCTAACGTAACCGTTGAGTGTGGTCAGGTTCCTTCTGTTCCTACAGTAGAAGCTAACGACGCTTGTGACTCAATGGTAGATGTTGAATTCTTCGAAATGTCAACTACTGGTTGTCCTTACACGATCACACGTGTTTGGGCTGCATTTGATGACTGTGGAAACACAGCTACTCACACTCAAGTAATCACTGTAGTGGATACACAGGCACCATACGTGGTGAATGGAGTAGAAGCTGAATTGACTATCGGTTGTAACGATGTTGTTCCAACAGATATGCCAAGCTTCGGTGACGCTTGTGACAACATGGTAGACATTTCTGCTATCAGCGGAATCAACAACGTTTCTCCATGTGGATATGATATTGAAAGAGCTTGGACTGCAACAGACGATTGTGGCAACGCATTTACTGTTTACCAAGTGATTCACGTAATTGATAATGAAAACCCAACACTTGTTGGTGTACCAGCTAACGCTACAGTAGCTTGCGATCAAATCCCAGCTGCTGCTGATGTTACTGCTACTGATGCTTGTTCTTCTGCAACTGTTTCAATGACTGAAGAAGTTTCTGAAGGATGTCCTTACACTATTACACGCACTTGGACTGCTACAGACGTATGTGGCAACTCAAGTTCAGCGGTTCAAGTAATCACTGTAATCGACGAAGTAGCTCCAACATTTGTAAATACTCCTGCTAACATCACTGTAGAATGTGATAACATTCCTACTGCTGCTGATGTAACAGCAATTGACAACTGTACTGAAAACGTAGTAGTAACGATGACTGAATCGTCTACTAGCGGATGGTGTACTTATTACATCTTCAGAACATACACTGCTACTGATGCTTGTGGCAACTCTGCTGAGTTTACACAGACTATTACTGTAACAGATACTACTAATCCAGTATTGATTGGTGTTCCTGCCAACGTAACAGTTGATTGCAACAGTATTCCAGAACCAGCAGTAGTTACTGCTACTGATAACTGTGCAGACAATTTGGATGTGAACATGGTAGAGGATATCCTTCCTCAGGACTGCGGATACTTGATTGTTCGCTCATGGGCGGTTCATGACCATTGTAACAATACCACTGTTCAAACGCAAGTGATTACAGTAATTGATACAAACGGTCCAGAAGCTACATTCACTCCAGAAGATATCACTGCAGAGTGTTCAGACGAGGTTCCTTATGTAGCTGCAATGTTTGCTGACAACTGTTCAGATGTTGTAAGTGTAACTTATGCTGACGAAGTAATGGAAGGTGATTGTGCTTACGATATCGTTCGCACATGGACTGCAATGGATGCTTGTGGTAACTATGGTTATGCTTCACAAACTATCCATGTTGTAGATACTACTGCTCCAGTATTTGATGCTACTCCAGAAAACATCACTGTAGAGTGCGACAACGTTCCAACACCTGTTGTATTGACTGCAACAGACAATTGCAACGAAGTTGAGATTTCTTACAGTGAAGTAATCATTCCTGGTGAACCAATGATGGGCGATATGCCTTGTGGATACACAATTGAGCGCACTTGGACTGCGACTGATGCTTGTGGTAATGCTTCATACTTTACACAAGTAGTTACAGTAGTAGATACAACTGCTCCAGTTTTAATGGGTGTTCCTTCAAACATTACTGTAGAATGTGATGCTATTCCAACTCCAGCTGATGTATACGCGGTAGACAACTGTGATACATTTGATATGGAAGTGGTATTAACTGAAACTATTCTTCCAATTGACGGATGTTCGTACATGCTTATCCGCACTTGGACTGTTGAAGATAACTGTTGGAACTACGCTACAGATTCACAAATCATCACTGTAATCGACACTACTGCTCCAGTATTCGAAGGTGAAGATTCTGAAATGACTTTAGAATGTAACATTCAACCATCTGTAATTGCTCCAGCTGTTTCTGACAACTGCGATCAAGATGTTGAAGTTGAATTTACTTATACAGAAATAGCAGGTGACTGTGAAAACAGTTACGATGGCATCTACACTTGGGTGGCTACAGACGATTGTGGAAACACAGCGACTAGAACAATGACATTCCACTTTGTAGATACTACTGCTCCTACATTCACATACGCTCCAGAAAACATCACTGTTGAATGTAGCGATATGCCTGCGCTTCCGATTGCAACAGCTGTTGACAATTGTGATGCAGATGTAGAATTGACTTACAACGAGGTAGTAGGTACAGGTTGTCCTTATACCATTACTCGCACTTGGACTGCGACTGACAACTGTGGCAACACAGCGGTTCACACTCAAGTGGTAACAGTAGTTGATACAACCAACCCTGTATTGATCGGCGTTCCTGCTGATGCTACTATTGAATGTACTGAAATGTTGCCTCCTGCTTTTGTAACAGCTACAGACAATTGCTCTGAAGATATGTTGGTAAGCATGACAAGCAGCTCAGAGGTGAATGAGTGTGAAACGATTGTAACACGCACTTGGTCTGTGACTGATGATTGTGGAAACACAGCTTCAGCTTCTCAAGTGGTGACTATTGTTGATACAACTGCACCTTATATCATTGATGCTCCTGCATCTGAAATTACTGTAGAATGTTCTGATGAAGTTCCTGCATTCAACCCAACATTTGGAGATGCTTGTGATACTGAACTTAGCATTTTTGCAATCAGCGGAATCAACAACGTTTCTGATTGTGGATACGATATCGAACGTTCTGTAACGGCAATGGACAACTGTGGAAATGCAGTGACTGCTTCTCAAGTGGTTCACGTAGTAGATACTACAGCTCCTGTGTTTACATCATTGCCAGAGAATATGACTGTTGAATGTTCTGCAATTCCAACTGCTATGGAATTGGAAGCTACAGACAACTGTTCTGAAGTATCTATTAGCTACAATGAAGCTGTTGAAGCAATTGATAACTGTGCTTACGAAATCACACGCACTTGGACTGCTTCTGACGTGTGTGGAAATGAGACTGTAGCAACTCAAGTATTGACTGTAGTTGATACTACTGCTCCAGTATTCGTAGAAACGCCACAAAACATGGAAGTATCATGTGATGCGATTCCTTCTGTGGCTATCGTAACTGCTACAGATCTTTGTGATACTAACGTTGAAGTTACTTTCTCTGAAAATTCAACTGAAGGTTGTCCTTACACGATTACTCGTACATGGACTGCAATGGATGATTGTGGTAACACAACAATTCATACTCAAGTATTGACAGTAGTAGACAATGTGAATCCAATTCTTGTTGGAGTGCCTGCGAATATCACTATTGAGTGTGACGAAGAGGTTCCTTCTTATCAAGTATATGCTACTGATAACTGCACGGATATGGGTGAGGTTTCATTCACTTCTTCAACAGAGATGTTGGATTGTGGATACGAAATCACTAACACATGGTCTGCTACAGACAACTGTGGTAACTCTGTAAGCGCTTCACAAGTAATTACAGTAGTTGATACAACAGCTCCATACATTGTAAGTGCACCGGCATCTGAAATTACAGTTGAGTGTTCAGACGAAATTCCAGCGTTCGAGCCAGTATTTGGTGACAACTGCGATATGGAATTGGAATACTCAGCAATTAGTGGTTACAATAACGTAAGCTCTTGCGGATATGACATCGAGCGTTCTGTAACAGCTACTGACGATTGTGGAAACATGGTGACTGCTTATCAAGTGGTACACGTGGTAGACACAACTGCTCCAGTATTTGTAAACGCTCCTTCAAATATCACTGTTGAGTGTGACAATATTCCTGCTCCAGTTTCTGTAACAGCATTTGACAACTGCTCGGGTGTAGCAATTTCAATGGTTGAAACTTCAACTGAAGGATGTCCTTACATCATCACTCGCACATGGACAGCTACAGATGAGTGTGGAAACGAAGCTTCTGTTAGCCAAGTGTTGACAGTAGTTGATACTACATTGCCAGTGTTGATCGGTGTGCCTGCTGATGCTACTGTAGAATGTGACAACGTTCCTGCAGCAGCAGTTGTAAGTGCAAATGATAACTGCTCTACAGATCTTCAAGTAGTATTTGCTGAAGGATTTGAACCAATGGAATGTGGTTACCAATTGACTCGCATTTGGAGTGCAACTGATGCTTGTGGAAACACAGCAACTGCAACTCAAGTGTTGACAGTGGTTGATACTACAGCTCCATATGTTGTAGACGCACCAGCTGCAGAAATAACTGTAGAATGTTCAGACGAAGTTCCTGCATTCATGCCTGAATTCGCGGACAACTGTGATATGGAATTAACAATTACTGCAATCAGTGGAATCAACAACGTTACTGATTGTGGATATGATATCGAAAGAACTGTAACTGCTACAGACAACTGTGGAAACTCAGTTTCAGCTTCTCAAGTAGTGCACATTGTGGATACTACAGCTCCTGTATTCGTTGAAATCCCACAAGCAATCACTGTAGAGTGTGATCAGGTTCCTGCTCCACTTCAATTGATGGCGACAGACAACTGCGATGAAATGGTTGAAATTACCGTTTCTGAAGTAGCTACTGAGGGATGTCCTTATGTGATTACAAGAACTTACACTGCTACTGACAACTGTGGTAACTCAACATCATTTGAGCACGTGATCACAGTGGTAGATACTACCAACCCAGTACTTGTAAACGTTCCTGAAAACGTAACAATCGAATGCACTGAAGATCTACCTGGATTTGAAGTGTCTGCTACAGACAACTGCTCTGAAAACCTTGAAGTAATGATGACTTCATCTACTGAGGTATTTGAATGTGGTTCTGAAGTAACTCGCACTTGGACTGTGTCTGATGCTTGTGGCAACACTGCTTCAGCGACGCAAGTGATCACTATAGTTGATACAACAGCTCCTTACATTGTAAGTACTCCAGCTGCTGAAATCACTGTAGAATGTTCAGATGAAATTCCTTCATTCGAACCAACTTTTGCAGATGCTTGTGATGCGGAACTTACATACTCTGCTATCAGTGGAATCAACAACGTAACAAACTGTGGTTATGATATCGAAAGAAGTGTGACTGCAACAGACAACTGTGGTAACAGCGTAACTGCAAGCCAAGTAGTTCACATTGTTGATACAACTGCACCAGTTGTTACTGGTGAGATCGAAATCACTGCAGCTTGTGATGCTAATGTTGGAACATTGATTACTGTTACTGATAACTGTGATGCCAACCCAACAATTACTTACGAAGACTTCTTAGTAAGTGGTGGATCATGTGCTGGTCGCGTAATTCGTAACTACACTGTGACTGATATCTGTGGAAACAGTTCAACATTCGAACAAATCATTTGGTTGACAGACGAAACTGCTCCAGTAGCGTTGAACCAACCTGAAGATATGGTAGTAGAATGTGATGCTACAATCCCAGAAGCTTCTGTAGAATTCATGGACAACTGTGATGATGAGCTTGAGTTTAACTACACAAGTACTACAGAACTTGCTGAATGTGGTTACACCATCACACGCGTTTGGACTGCAACTGACAACTGTGGCAACACTACAACAGTGGATCAAGTGATCACTGTTACAGATACTACCGCTCCAGTATTGTACAACGTTCCAGCAAACATTGAATTGGAATGTGGTACTGAAATTCCTGCTGCAAGCATGGATGTATATGCTTCAGATAACTGTGCTACTGATATCCAAATCTTCGTTACTGATGTAACTGTGGAATTGGAATGTGGTTACCAAATCAACAGAGAATACCGCGCTGCTGATGCATGTGGTAATATTGCTCTAGGTGTTCAAGTAATCACAATTGTAGACACTACAGCTCCAGTATTTGATACTACTGTAGAAAGCTTGACCGTAATGTGTGAAAATGTTCCTCCAGTTCCTGTAGTAACAGCACACGACACATGTGATGGATTGGTAAATATCGAATTCACACAAGATTGGGGAACAGGTTGTCCTTACACAATCACTAGAACTTGGGTTGCTACTGACGCTTGCGGAAACGAAAGCATCTTGATTCAAGAGATTACAGTGATTGACGAAGTGGCTCCACAGTTCATCAACAACCCAGTTTGGATTCAAATTGAGTGTTCTGATTTCGCTGGATACACCCTTGAAGCAATCGACAACTGCGACGATGAAGTAGAAGTTCAGATTGTAGAAGAGTTGGTATTCTCTGGTGGATGTTTCGGTAACATTCAACGTACTTACCACGCTATTGACAATTGTGGAAACGTAACTGAGTTTATCCAGATCATCCACTTGGTAGATACACAAGCTCCAGTTATTTCAGGAGTTCCTACGGAAGAAGTTACTATCTTCTGTGAAGGTGAAGTTCCTGCAATGCCAGAGTTGGTAAGTGCTATCGACAATTGTGATGCTGAAGTAGATATCTATTTCGAAGAAACACAAACCAATGAATTCTGCCCATACGATATCATTCGTACTTGGACTGCAGTTGATGAGTGTGGAAACGAAACAGTAGCTTCTCAAGTAATTCACGTTGTAGTTGAAGTTCCAGTTCAGATGGCAGCATTGAATGCTTATCCGAACCCTACAAATGGTGACTTTACTTTTGAATTCAGCAATCCTCACAATGCGAAAGCATTCGGTGCAATCTATGATGTGACTGGTAAAGAAGTAATCAGACTTCTTGATGGAAACATCGACGGAGGAAGATTGTACAAGAAGTTGATCAATGGTGATAAACTTAATGCAGGTACATACACTATAATGGTTAAAGTAGGTGATGAGATTCTAAGAAATCGCATCATCATTACCGGAAACTAATTGATTCTAACATATAAATTAAAAGGGCCGTCCAAGTGGACGGCCCTTTTTAGTTTTTTTAATTATGAAAATGACTACTTTTCGACAGAATACTACACAGAACAACTATGACTGAAGAAACTTCAAAAGGAGCAAAACCATTCGCACAAACCTATTTTCATGGCACGAAAGCAGAATTGAATATTGGAGACTTAATAGAAGTCGGATATAATTCGAACTATGGTCAAAGAAAAAATGCAAAGTACATTTTCTTATCTGCGACTTTGGATGCGGCTATATGGGGCGCTGAGTTGGCGGTCGGTGATGGTGTGGAAAGAATTTACCTCGTTGAACCTACGGGAGCCATCGAAGATGATCCAGATTTGACAGATAGAAAATTTCCGGGAAATCCAACCAAATCTTACCGATCTGTTGAACCATTTAAAATAGTTGGTGAAGTTGCAAAATGGCAAGGTCATCCACTAGATCAAGTAAAAGCCATGAAGGACGCATTAGCGAAACTCAATGATCAAGGAATAAATTCACTAAATGAAGAATAGAATTAAATAATCTCATCTATCCCAAAAAAGGTGAAATCCATACTCTAGTTTGGGAGGCCTCGTTATAAATTCATACATTGTTGTATATCTTTCTTTAGACGTTCTGATCTAAATTATTAACCTTTAAAAGTTTCAATTATGCGTAACATCCTATGGTTAGTTGCAGTAATCTGCATTGTTGTCTGGTTGCTTGGTGTTTTAGGTTTTGTAGCAGTCTTAGCTACCAGCAAACTCATTCACATTTTATTAGTACTCGCTGTGATATCTATTCTTTATAATATCATAAGCGGCAGAAAACCTCTTTAATATTCGTTTGGAAGAGTAAACTTGAAATTATTTATCAAGTTTAAGTTTTTTGTATTTACCTTAAATTTTAGTCACATGAAAAAAGCTATTGGTGTGCTTTTAATAGCACTTGCACTTGCATTGGGTTATTTTGGAATTGAAAAATTCTCTAACAGCGGAGAATCCGTCGAAGTGGTAGGGATTGAATTATCAGCAGAAAATAACAAGGAGAAAACCATTTCTTATTTTTATTTGGGCTTTGCTGCCGTTTCTTTAATTGGTGGAATAGTGCTACTCAACAAGAAGTAGTGTGATTAACTTTGTATACTTGTCAGACGATTCAAACTTTAGGTGGATGAGACTAATTTTAACCGTGTTTTTGATTTGCAGTGTAAATTCTATTTGGTGTCAAGTGGAAAATGAAAACACAAATTTTCGTGCAATAATTGGCATGAATGATAATGATTCCACCATTAAAACAGATACTCTAGATAACGGCGAGAACTGGATGAAAGAAGCCGAGTTTCCAGGAGGAATTGGAGCTATGTCCGAATACATCAATGAAAGACTTGTCATGGACTCAGTCAAACTTGGTGATGTCGCAGTAACGAAACTCTATGTTTCATATGTGATTAATGAATTGGGAGAAGTCAAAGACGTTAGTGTATTAAGAGGGATAAGTCCAAGTGTTGATAGCAAAGTTATTGAGATTTTCAATGGGATGCCGAAGTGGAATCCGAAAATGGAGATGGGTGTCGCTGTGAGTCAAAGGTACAATATGCCGCTAAGTATAGAATTTAAATAAGTGATGTTGTGATTATATTTTTGAAACATGTCACATTTTGAATGATTACTACGTCATTTGTGATAATGAATCTTGCCATGACTAAAAAAATCTTTGTTTCCTGTTCACTTATCCTTTCGCAAATAATTTCTTTGGCTCAAGAATGTGATTGCTTAAAGAACTATAACTGGGTAAAAAGCACCTTTGAAGCCAACGATGCCGGTTATCAATATGCCTTGGATGTGAAAGGAGAGGCAGCTTATTGGGAGCACAATAAGAGAATTTTGATTAAAGTTGAAGGTGCCAGAACCATTTCAGAATGTACACCAATCTTATATGAGTGGTTGGAATTTTTTCGTTCTGGTCACATTGCTATTCGTCTAAATGAGGATTATCAACAATTGCCTCCTTCCGGAAATCAAAGTCCAATTGAAAATTGGGAATCTTACAAAGTTTCTGAAGAAGATTTTAAGAAATACCTAGATAGAAAGTTTGCCACAGACTTTGAAGGGATTTGGGAAGCGCCACCATACAAAGTTGGAATAATAGAAAAGGATGGCGGTTATCTTGGTTTTATTTTAGAATCAGGAGTTGAAAGTTGGAAACCGGGTGATATAAAGTTCAAGTTCAACACTTCTGAAATGGGGGATAGTGGGGTTTATTATATGAGAGATCGCTCGGCTGTTGAATTCAATAGAATAGAATTAATAGGAAATAATCACCTTCAAATTGGAGATTTTCTGTTGAATAGACAATTCCCACTTTTAAAGGATGATCCAAAGTATGAGCAGTATTTTAAATCGCAAAGTGCGGAACTCCCATATTTTGAAAAGTTGGATAATTCAACCTTGTACTTTAGAATTCCCTCTTTCAGCGAAGGCTACAAAGGATATATTGATAGTTTGATAACTGATCGTAAAAATGAGATTTTGAGTACGAAAAATCTCATAATTGATATCCGAAACAATGGCGGCGGCAGCGATGCTTCATACGCCGAAATAATACCTTTTTTATACACCAATCCCATTCGTGTAGTTGGTGTGGAATACCTTTCTACGAAGCTCAATAATCAAAGAATGCTTGATTTTATTAATAATCCTGCATACGGATTTAGTGATGACGACAAAAAATGGGCGAAAGATGCGTACGATAAGTTAGAGTCGAAATTGGGTCAGTTCGTTAATTTGAATGATGAAGTAGCTTCTATAGGTACACTTGATACCATTTATCCATATCCAAAAAATGTGGGGATTATAATCAATCAAGGAAATGGAAGTACAGCAGAACAATTTCTATTGGAGTCGCGACAAAGCAAGAAAGTGAAATTGTTTGGAGTCACCACTTTCGGAGTTTTGGATATATCAAATATGTACTTTGTGGATAGTCCGTGCAATGAATTTCAATTGGGGTATTCTCTTTCTAGAAGTATGAGAATTCCATCTTTTGCCATCGATGATAAGGGGATTCAGCCAGATTTCTTTTTAGATGAAGGCATTCCCCAATATGATTGGACGGAATATGTTAAAAGCATTTTGAATAGTTGGTAAAATATGTGTTGAATTGATATTCGTGGGCATCAACTTTCTTCATAAATTGTGTCCATGTCCATTCCTCAAAAAATAACCCCATGTCTTTGGGTAGAAAAAGACGCAAAAGCTGTTGCGGAATATTACCTGTCCATTTTTAAAGATGGAAAATTAAAAGACTATCGAAAGTTTAAAAATCCACCTGAATTTGGAGGAGATGAATTTGATACTGCCGTTATGGAACTTGCGGGCGTGGAATTTTCTATCCTAGCTGCCGGTCCATTATTCAAATTCAATGAAGCAATTTCATTTGTAATTAATGCAAAAGATCAAGAAGAAACGGACTATTACTGGGAAGCGCTAACTACGAATGGAGGCGAAGAAGGTGTATGCGGTTGGTGTAAGGACAAGTATGGTTTATCGTGGCAGATTGTTCCCGTGGAGTATTTTGAATTGATTAATAGTGATAATCCAGAAGTCAGAAATAAAGCATTGACCAATACTTTTAAAATGAAGAAACTTATTCTTTCAGATTTAAAGTAAATACATTTTCCATTAAAAGCTATTGAAACTATTGTTCAGGATTTTTTTAATATGAAAAGAGTACACATCATTTTCTTCGCTGTTTTTTTTATTATGACATCCTGCAAAAGTCAAAACTCAACAGGACAAAGCGATCTTATCCAAAAAGAAAATCTCAGTATTTCTGGAGATACGGTTGATGCACTCGGGAGCAGTATCATGACAGTGTTTCAAGATCGAAACAACGTGTTGTGGTTTGGAAGTTGGGAAACTGGCGTGTACCGATACGATGGCAGTACTTTGATAAACTTTAATACGACACATGGACTTCCAAGCAATAGAATCGATGAGATTAAGGAAGATGGAATGGGGAATGTCTATTTGGTAAGCTGTTCTCCTCAGTCGAGTATCGTGCGCATTGATGGTCGTACTTTCAAGACAATGAAAACAACACCTTCAAACGATTGGAAATTGGTTCCCAATGATATTTGGTTCAGACATGAGTACGGAAAAGAAAAGGTATATCGATTTGATGGAAATGTTATTCATGAACTAACAGTCCCCAAACCTCCCGACTTCAACAATCCATACGAGATTTATAGTATCTATACCGATTCAAAAGGAAATGTTTGGTTTGGGACCAACCCATTAGGTGTTTGTCGTTTCGATGGACATTCTTTCAATTGGATCACAGAGGAGGATGTAACGGAGTTTCGGAATGAAGGAGCAAATGGCGTTCGATCAATCACCGAAGATGTAAATGGTGATTTCTGGTTTAATACGGAAAATCTTTATAGCATTTATGATTCAACTACCGTAAATAGCAATCGGTTTTACACCAGACATGAAAGCATTGGTGGACTGGATGGTAAACCCAATAGCAATTTGGACGAATATCTATCCACTGTGATGGATAACGATAAAAACCTTTGGTTTGTGACCTATCGCGATGGAGTTTGGAAGTATGATGGGAAGAACATCCAACAATACAAAGTTCAAGTTAACGCTCAAGATATTACACTTTTCAGTATTTATAAAGACAATAGTGGAACGCTATGGCTTGGTTCGCATGAAAATGGTGCGTTCAGATTTAATGGAGAAAGTTTTGAAAGCTTTTTGAATTGGAAGCAGACCAATTTTATTTTAGCATGAAGTACATTCTATTTATTTCAGTTTTGCCGGGGCTGCAACAAGTTTCAGTATCCATGAAGAGGGTATACTTATCTTCGCAAGGAACTTATTGCCGATTTATCCAACACCCACTTACACTAGACTTACAGAGACAATAGGTGGTAAAATCAATTGGAAAGAAGAGTTTAAATATCTTGATAGTATTGAGATATATTCAATCACTTATTTGTCAGATGGTTTAAAGGTGAATGGTTTTTGGTGAAGCCCAAATGCATGGTAACTATCCATGTGTGATTTTCAACAGAGGAGGCAACAGAGATTTTGGGGTCTTTAAAATTGCTCATGCCGCGATTACCTTAGGTGAGATTGCTAAAGAAGGATATGTAGTCATAGCGAGTCAATATAGAGGAAATGCGGGGAGTGAAGGCAAGGAGGAGTTCGGTGGTAGTGATGTAAATGATATTGTCATTCTACCCAAAGTTCTCGAAGAAGTGGAAGGTGCTGACACGAGTAGAATTGGAATGTACGGATGGAGTAGAGGAGGCATGATGACTTATATCGCCTTGACAAAAATGAAGAACATTAAAGCCGCTGCAGTGGGTGGAGCTATCAGATTGTTGGGGTAATATCGAGGAGAGACCCGAAATGGAAACGGATGTGATGGCTGAATTAATACCAAATTATTTTGAAAATAAAGAAGCAGAATTAGCCAAAAGATCAGCAATCAAATGGGCAGACAAATTTTCTAAAGATGTTCCCATTCTTATGTTACATGGAAATTCTGACTGGCGCGTTAAACCAGAGCAAAGTTTAAAATTGGCATTGGAGTTTGAAAAGCACCGTATACCATTTCGATTGGTAATGTTTGAAGCGAGGAGACTTCTCGAGTGGTATTTCAGACATAGATGAAGTTTCGATGCAAGTGATAAGCTGGTTCGATCGATATTTGAAGAAGGATGAACCTTTACCAAATGTCGAATACCATGGAGAGTAATGCCACGAATTGAAATGAAAACTGTTCGGTTGATAGTTGTCGGAAACTTGACTGACAAAAAACTAATCTTGTTTAAAATTTTGAATTTATTGAAAGTTGACAATGGATAGTGACGAAAATATATTCGTCCAAACCTCTTAGGTTTAGACAATCTTAATGTTCTTGATATTGGATTTGGCGATGGGGAACTTTTAAGTGAAATTTACAATGACAACCCTTCAAGAATCTACAAGTTAGTCGGAGCTACAATAATTCGTGCTTTTTTAAATTCAAATGATTTTATTAAATTCCACAATGGCACATGTGATAATAAATCAATATTATTAGATTGCGTTGAAATACAGAAATGGATGGATTCGAATTTCTCGAGGAGCTATCTGTTCATCAAGATTCAGATTATTTTTTCAATGTTCTCCATTTTTATCCTTTAAAGGACAGATGGAAGTGCTTAATTTGGCTTTGTCTAAACTTTCATCTAGAGGTTTGTTATATTTGAAAACGCAAATGAATGTCATCATTATTATGGTAAAGGTGGCATGTATGCATTTGATGAATCCGATATCCAAAGTATTAATTCAATTTCTGATGTTGAGTTTGTCAAGAGTGAGTATCACTACCATATAATATTAAAATCGAAGTAATCGAATTATCCAAGAGGCCATTTGTTTTTAATTGGGAGCAATATTTTATTTGGTCTGTCCTAATTACTAAAAAGTCATGATTCCAATAGTTTTAATATCGATATATCTCGTCTTGACAGTATTGATGTGCATTCAAGAAAGTAAAAGACGGGAAATCAGTTTTGTGCTGGCTTTATTGATTTGCCTTTTAACCCCGCCGTTGTTGGGCTACTTCATTGTCACTCTTTTTAAACGATGAAATCCAATTGGCTGTAAATGGTGTGGAAATAGTAGCAATGAAGCTAAATACTGCGGCGTTTGCCATAAAAACAGTGAAGGTGTACTTAGATCGGCCTCAGAAATATCCAACAACAATTAGCATTCATTACATGGAGCAAAGAGATTATATACAAAGTCAAATCGATCAGCTAGGAAAGGTTCTTGCTAGAATCGTTTCTGATTTTCTAGGATTGAAATCTAAGAATAACATTAAATCTGAGGTCAATAAAACCAATGAACGTTTTCAACTTGAATTAGATATTGATATAGAGAAAATATCGGGTTTTAATAGTGAAGAGACCATGTCTTATTTGCTTTCTCTGAATCTAAATGCGGAACATGTGGAAGTTTTGTCGTTGTATTTTTTGGAAACAGGAAAATTAGATGAAGCATCGGTAAGTAGAAGAATAAAATTATTGAAGGCTATACAGCTGCTCGACATCGCCGATGAAATGACAAGCACCATATCCTTTGACCGGTTGGCAAAGAAGAATGAGATTAATTTGATTTTGAAAGAAGATGAATAAAATTGTTATCACAGGAGGAACAGGTTTTATTGGGCGGAGCCTGGCAAATAAGTTCCTAGATTATCCCCTTTTGTGCCCTTTGTGTAACCTTCGTGTCCTTTGTGGTTAATAAAGCCTTTCATTCGGAAATAGCGCTATACAGCAGTCTTCTTTTAACGCCAAGGCGCCATGCTCGCAAAGTTGCGCAAAGAGGTTTCTTTTTATTACTGACCTTTCAAAATATTTCAGAAAAGCTTTTCTAAAAATTTAAGTAGATCTGTGAATCAACAAGCGAGATTTTCTTTGCGAACCTTTGCGAAAGTCTTTGCGTTATTCGCGATAATATTTTTTCCGTGATCATGAAGTGATACCTTGACTTTGAAGAGCGTGCTAATTTTTTCATCGCAAATGACGCAAGTTTTCGCAAAACTCACAGAGATAAAAATACAACTTCTCAAATCTTATTTGCCCTTTGAGAAATTATAGTTTATTCTGTGGTTAATTTTAGCGACGATTTGAAAATGTCCATTGAATTGCTAATTGTATGAATAATAAAAAGTAGATTTGTACATGTCAATTTCAACAGAAGCAGAATTGAAGGGAATGCAGAAAGTAAGTGACGCGGTTGCTTACACCCTCAGAGAAATGGTGAGGTATGCACAACCAGGAATGAGCACCAAAGAATTAGATGAATTTGGTGCGAAAATATTAACGGATTTTGGTGCAAAATCGGCTCCCTTCTCAACTTATGGTTTCCCTGGTTGGACGTGTATTAGCGTTGATAATGAGTTTTGCCATGGCATTCCTTCGCATAAAAGAATTATCAAAGAAGGTGACCTTATCAATATAGATGTGTCAGCCGAACTTGATGGATATTGGTCAGACAATGGATCGTCCTTTGTTTTGGGAAATGATTTAAATCAACATCAAAAATTGGTGGACGCTTCAAAGGAAATTCTACAGAAGGCAATTAGTCAAATAAAAGGTGGGGTAAAAATTTCAGATATCGGTCATGTCATTGAATCTGAGGCGAAAATGAGAGGCTACTTTGTAATTAAGAATTTGGGTGGACATGGCATTGGTAGAAGCTTGCATGAACAACCAGACGAAATTTTAAATTATAGAAATCGATCAGATTTTAGAAGATTTCAAATGAATTCTGTTGTGGCAGTGGAAACATTTATTTCGACCTCTTCAAATTATGCGGTAGAGTTGTACGATGGCTGGACAATGGTAGGAAATAAAGGTGGTTATATGGCTCAACATGAACATACAATAGTTGTTACGGAAGATCGTCCGATTATTTTGACAAAAGCTAACGGGATATCTAGCATTCAATAGATAGCTAATGCAAGGAATAATTGATCTTTCAGAAAAAGAGGTCACTTTAGAAAGGAATGAGTTTCTAAAAGTGAGGGGCAGCATTGACACCAATTTATACTACGTGCTAAGTGGAAGTTTGAGAATTTTTGTTTTGGATGATTTTGAAGAGCAAACAATTCGACTTGGATACAAAGACAATATCATTGTTGCACTCGATTCTTTTTTGACTGGTCAGCCATCCAATATGTTTATTCAAGCTATTAAGAAATCTGTAATAAGGGTTATTACAAAGTCTCAAATAGATGAATTCTTACTCTTACCAGAAAATAAAATTGTTTGGACAAATATCCTTGAGAAGCTTGTGCTTCAACAAATGGAGAGAGAGATTGATATTTTAACAAACTCTCCAAAGGAACGTTACGAGAGGGTTTTAAAGCGCAGTCCTCAATTATTTCAAGAAATTCCATTAAAGCATATTGCGAATTATCTCAGAATGAGTCCTGAAACTTTATCTCGATTAAGAAATTCTTGATTTCAATCAAGTTAAATATTTTTTGCATTATTCAATTTTGCATTCAAAATATTAGAAAATGCAATCAGAGGAATTAATTCAATCTTTACTTGAGCAAAATAGAAATATTCTAAATCGAGTGGAATAAATCAAAAACTAGATAATGCTACTTTGACTTGGAGGAAAACTCAGAGTCATGAGTATCTTGGAGTGTATCGAGCATTTGAATTTGTATGGGGAATTTTACTTGCCGCAAATTGAATCTAAAATAGGTAGTGAGCAGAAACGACTTCAAACGTCGAATTCAAAAGCGGATGGTTGGGCAACTACTTTGCGAAAAGTATGCTGCCAAAAGCAAAATTGAATAAGATGAAAACGTTTAAAGATAAAAATCCTATCCATTCAAAATTGATAGAAAAGTCATTGATAAGTTCATTGGTCAACAAGTGAAACTCCTTGATTTACTTAATCAATCTAGGAGTGTTGATCTAAATAAGGTGAAAATTCAAACATCCATTTCCAAAATGATCAATCTGAAGTTGGGAGACACTTTCCAATTTTTCATAAATCATATACTCAGACATCTGGCTCAAATAGACAGAATAAGAAACGGAGTTAGTCATTCATAGCAGGCCTTTTGCGGGTTATTCGAAATCTTGGTGTGCGATAAAGTTCGCACGCCATCCGGGTATATCGTCATGTTTTTATTCGTAGTTTTGCGGTCTATTTTATTGACATGGCAAAGAAGCATACAAACGTTAACATCTTTAAATTCAGGGTGATAATAGACACTGAAGAGGATGTGTTTAGAGATATTGAGATAGAGACGGAGGCTACCTTTGAAGCACTGCACTCTGCGATTTTGGACGCTTTTGATTTCGAAGCTGGGGAAATGGCAAGTTTCTACATCAGCGATGAAAACTGGAACAAGGGTCTCGAGATTCCGTTGATGGATATGGGAGATAAGGGAAGTATGGCAATGTCGAATACAAAGCTCATCGAAATGGTGAGTCAGCCATCGGAAAAGGTGCTATATGTTTACGACTTCCTTCGAATGTGGATATTCTATATCGAATTGGTTGAAGTTACTAAAGATAAGCCTAGCACCATTTATCCACGTGTAGCAATGGCATTTGGTGATGCTCCAGCCCAAGATTCAAAGGAAATGGACTTGTTTGGAGAAGAGTTCGACCAAGAAGAGTTTGCAGACACGCGTGGCGGAGATACAGATGATGAAGAAGAGGATGATATGTTTGGCGAGAGCGGTGAGTTTTTCGATGAGGATGATTTTGATGGCTCTTACCACGATTCTGAATTTTAATAGACCTGAAAAGATTGCGACTTAATTGAGATACGAGAGGAGAGATCCTTTTTATTTTCGATTAAAAATGAAGAAATATGCTAAGGAAGACGATTGGAATATTGATGATGGCAGTGGTACTTTTTTCTTGTAAGGAAAAAGACAGAAAGATCACATCTGATTTATTGAATTTTCCTCAAACGGCTAGCGGAGAGAACTCCGAAAATCAGCCAATTATCGTGTTTGATTCTTTGGAATACACTTTCGGTCAAATAGCTATAGGAGAAAAAGTAGAGCATTCTTATACCTTTAAAAATGAGGGTTCCGGTCCATTAATTATCGCAGATGTAAAACCCTCATGTGGGTGTACGGCGTTGAAAGATTGGTCGAAAGACCCTATTCTTCCTGGGGAGAAAGGTCAAATCACTATAGAGTTCAATTCTAGCGGTTTCCCTGGCCCAATCATGAAAAGTATCAAGGTGAGCACCAATGCGCAGCCAAATGATGTGTATTTGAAGCTAAAAGGGCAGGTAAATGGAGTGGAGAAGATGGAGGAGGTAAAACCTGGCATTGAGATGACCAGAACCCAATAAAACGTTTTGCCTGATATTATAGTATGTTTGCAAATAAATAATCAAAAAGATGAATCTAGTTGTTTTACAAGCTCAGCAAGGTGGATTTGGTCCGTTATTGTTGATGGGAGGTATGTTCGTAATCATGTATTTGTTCATGATTCGTCCTCAAATGAAGAAAATGAAAGAAGCTAAAAAGTTTCAACAAGGAATTCAAGTAGGTGACAAAGTAGTAACTACTGGAGGAATTCATGGAAAGGTAGTGGAAGTGGGAGATACAGATATTGTGATGTCATTGGATCAAGGCAGAATGCGTGTTGAAAAGGCAGCATTGAGCGCAGATCGCACGGTGACTGAGGGTACGAAATAATCAGATACTTCATAAACTTGACGACGGTCACCTCAAGGGGTGACCGTCGTCATTTTTTATAAGCCATAAAAGAGGGAAATTTGAATATCAAAATCAAACAGCTATGGCAAACAAAGTTCTTTATCACATCTCTCACATTTCATCAGAGTATGCAGATTGGTTGAGATCAGCAGATTTTTACAAAGAAGAAATTTCTATTCTTACCAATCGATTGGCAGAAGTATCTCAGAAGTACACACGTGAAGACGTGAAATCAGAAATAGAGCATTTCCAAAACCAATTTTTAATACAGGTAAATAATTTAGACGAATTGTCTCACGATGTTCGTGAGCATGAAAAACACATGAGCGATGATGCAGAAAAGTTGGCTCAGCATCTTTCTAATCACACCCTTGCAGAGCATGATGCAATGAGAGATCGTTTCCAAACCCTCGAACGCGTCATTTTAGATTTAAGGCACGAGTTCAACAAGTTCTTGTCGCGCTACATGTAGACCTCATCATTATTGAATACCAACACCCTCAGCATCGCTGGGTTTTGTATTATTGAACGTTTCATTACCTAGACTTGAAAAAGTCGAATGACGACTTTCGATTCACGAATCTCACCTCCGATTCGAATTCGCTTCGCTATTCGGAATTCGAAAAAGAAAGAAGTGCTTTATTATATAATCACCTACCTCATAGTAAAACCATTTGCTCACAACCCATACCCTATGCCCTCAACAAAGAATTACCTCGAGTATATCGAATTATGAATCATGAATTCCGAATTGCGAAGCTCTAATCGATTATTTCAAGAGTTAGTTATCGAGAATTGACAATCGAGAATCGTGTATCGAGAATCGTGTATCTAGAATCTTGTATCGAGAATCTTGTATCGAAAATTATGAATTATGAATCGCGAATCATGAATTGCGTAGCTCGAATCGATTATTTCAAGAGTTGATTATCGAGAATTGACAATCGAGAATCATGAATTGCGAAGCACGAATCATGAATCATGAATCGCGAAGCGAGTTGCTTAAAACTTCACTTGCAACGAAAGCACAACGTTTCTTCCCGCTCCTGAGATGCCCGAACTATAGGGTCTGTAGCGCTGATCAGTAATGTTTTCTATTCCACCGCTTACAGTAATGTCGTCAGAAACTTTATACATCGTTTTTAAATTCAATGTATACCACGATGGTGAATAGTTGTTGCCGTCTTTATCCTTCGCGTAAATCTCTGTTTTCTCTTTCTCCTCTTCTGGCAAATCAGCATAGGGCTTTTCTGCTTGATACATTCCGTAAAATTGAATAAGTGTTGAGCTTGTTAGCCTGATATCCAAAACGAGTGGTTCCAAAAAAATGCGCATGACGAGATGAACTCACACTTCCATCATCCAATTCTTCTTCTCCAATTTGATAATTGAGGTCAATACTCGTGTAGAAACCTTGGGGCAATTTTACATTCAATCCTGCTTGTAATCCGTAAACAGTTGCAACCGCAGCGTTTTGAATGGCTTGTATCTTGCTCATTTCACCATCATACATGATGCTGTCGGCACCGTTTAAAGTGTAGTCGCGTCGTACCAGTGCATTTTCCAAATGGTGTAATAGCCAGCAAGGTCTATTTTTACTTTTTCTGAAAAAACCTTGGCAATTCCTAAATCAAAATTGGTAGCATATTCTGCTTTTAAATCGGGATTGGGAACTGTTAGCGCTCCAGGTTCGGAGTCGAATATTTTTCCAATATCATCTACGTTTGGAGAGCGGAAAGCCGTTCCAACATTCGCTCTGATTGCCCAAGTATTGTTTGTCGATATACTGCACCAACACGTCTGTGATGGCGCTGTTGTCAATATTAGCAGTCTTGGAAGGGAAAAAGGGTAGAAGCTAAGTTGTTTGCGAAATCTGCGCTCAAGGTATACTGATTAAAACGCGCACCACCTTGTAATGTGAGGCGATTGTTCAAACGATACTCTTCGTTGATGTACACGGCGGCAGAAGTCCAAGTAGATTGAGAGGATAGCGAAGGACCAATGATGGTTTCATTTGTAGCAATATCTGTGAGTTCACCCTTTGATGTCACATCATTGGTGACATACTCCGCACCGTAGTATAAAGTATGTTTGGATTTTAAACTTTTTACGAAATCCAAATTAATAGAATAGGCATTTACATTTTCGCGATTTGTGTGTTGCGCTCGTCTCGATTCAACGTTCTATCTATTTCTACTTTTCAAATTTTTGATTAGCGACACGTATAGACCAATTGATCGTAAATTTTATTATTACCAAAATGACTCGCCGATAGCGTGTTCATCATCCATGTCTGAGGGCCGTAATTCCATTCGGCAATAGCGCAAATGTTCCATTTTAGTGATTGTGCCTATCATATCTTCCGTATGATGATGTTTCCTGAATAGTGAAATCCATATTGGATATCCCATTTTTCATTAGGTTTAAAACGCTTTCTGCATCATATTCACTTGAGAATATGCAGATGGTATTTGAAGCAGAGGATCATCTTGAGTGATGATGCGGTCTATGCTGTCTTGTCGTTGAACATAAATGGGTTTGATGTATTCATCAGGACCATGGCTACCTTGGCGCAAATTGTCGAAGTCCCAAGCGCTGAAACTGGTAACAAAAGCCCATTTTTTCCATCCTACATTTACATCGAAGTGACCAGTGTTTTCCTGATTCGCAGAGGAATAGCGCATCACTGCCTTACCTGTTACCAACGTTTTCTCAGTAGCAGAAAGTTCTGGTGTAAGCGTTTGAAAACTCATTACACCTCCAATTGCATCGCTACCATAAATTACCGATCCAGGACCAAACAATACTTCTGCTTTTTCAGTTGCAAAAGGGTCAAGGCTGATCACATTTTGAATATTGCCCGCACGAAAAATTGCCGTATTCATACGAATACCATCAACGGTGTAGATTAAACGATTCGTTGCAAAGCCTCTTATCATTGGACTTCCTCCTCCTTGTTGACTCTTCTGAATAAATACTTTACCAGAACCACCGAGGAGATCAGCAGCTGTTTGTGGGTTGAGCAATGCAATATCAGCTTGCTTAATACTGATAATTTTGGAAGGAATATTAGAATTTACTTGATTAGATCGCGTGGCGGAAATAACTACTTCATCCAAACTCATATTGGATGATTCGAGCTCCAGCGTGTAACCATTGTTTTCAATATTTTGATAAGATGTTACGATGGTCTTGTAGCCCAAAGCCAATACTTCGATGTACTCTTGATTTTTTAGTAGCTCAATATTCGCCTCGCCTCGAGCATTGGTGATGATAGATGCAGAGTTGAGATTACTAATAAGAAACACACCTTCTATGGGGAGCTGGGTGTGGTGATCTTTAACAGTAATCGTTTGAGCAATGGAGAATTGAGCAAACAGAAATGATATTACAAATAGAATGTACTTTTTCATCTTCAAAGTGTCAGGCGGAAAAATCTGGGTTCGAAGTTACACATTAACTCCGAATAGGTATCCAATTAAGGCCGAAAGGCCCATTGCGATGGTTCCCCAAAGCGTGATTCGAATAATGGCTTTTCCAATAGGACTACCACCTGTCTTGGCAGCCATTGCGCCAAGCAAGGCCAAGAATAGAATTGCGAAGCCGTACAGGCTGTATTCCATCAAGTGCAATGGAATAAAAAGGGTCACGAGGAGTGGAAGTGCTCCACCCACAGAAAAAGCGGCCATAGAGGCGAATGCGGCTTGAATGGGGTTCGCTTGATTCATTTCAGTGATGCCAAGTTCGTCGCGAACGTGAGCGGCCAATGCGTCATGATCAGTGAGTTCTTTTGCAACAAGCAAAGATGTTTCTTTACTCAGGCCGCGACCCTCATAGATGGCCGCCAAACGTTGCAATTCAATTTCAGGCATTTCCTTCAACTCGATTTTCTCCCTTTCAATGTCCGCTTGTTCTACATCGGTTTGGGAACTTACCGAAACATATTCTCCTGCGGCCATAGATAGGGCGCCAGCAACTACTCCTGCCAAGGTTGCAAGAACTATGGCATCGCGATCACTGCTCGCAGCCGCCACGCCAATGGCAATACTTGCAGTGGATAGAATGCCATCATTCGCACCTAGCACTGCTGCTCTTAGCCAATTACTTTTATGAATATAATGTGGGTCGAGGTAATCTTCAAGCGAGTGATCTTCTTTCATGCGATAAATTTTATATCAAATTTAAAACATTTCAAGAGCTGTAAAGCTCAATAGGAAGCTGATCCGGATCAGTAAAAAAAGTGAATTTTTTTCCTGTAAATTCATCTTCGCGTATGGGCTCAACCTCAATATTATTCTGAACCAACCATTGGATGGATTGTTCGATATGCTCCACTTCAAACGCGAGATGTCGAAGCCCCAACGCCTCAGGTTTACTTGGTCGATTCACATAGTCTGGAAAAGAAAACAATTCGATGATGTATTTTCCTTCCAATTCCAAATCAAGTTTAAACGATTGTCTATCGTGACGGTAATTTTCTCGAATAATTTTTAATCCTAAAATTCGGGTGTAAAAATCTTTCGATACTTCGTAATTGCTGCAAATGATGGCGATATGATGAATCCCTTTTAATTCGAGCATTTTTAAATCTGAGCTTTAACTAACGAAACCGCTTCCATGAATTGAGTTTTCAAATCCTCATCGATAATCCCTTTTTCTACAGAAAAATTGGATTCAAAGTTGGGTAATGAAAATGTAGCTATGACTTCACCGCCATGTCGAGGCAATCGTTCTTTCGCTATTTCTAAAGATGATTTTCCCCCTCTACCTCCTGGTGAAGTAGAAATCAAAAATATTTTTTTATTTAAAAATGCTTTTGGGGAATAACGCGAAACCCAATCGAATAAATTCTTGTAAGCCGCAGTGTGATTACCGTTGTGCTCGGACATTGAGATGACCAATAAATCCGCTTCCGCTAATTTTTCGGTAAATGCTATAGCTTCTTTTGGATGACCGATTTCTTTTTCTAAATCAACGGTGAAAAGGGGGAGAGGGTAGTCATTTAAATCCAATACTTCCACATCTCCATTTTCAAACATCGAGGCTGCAAAAGTTGCGAATTTTCTGTTGATAGACTCCTTGCTATAGGATGCACCGTAAGCAACTATTTTCATGTGATTAATATGTTTTTAATTCGTGTTTTAATAAACTGTAACAAACAGAGTCTTCATAGACCTCATCCACAAGATAATCTTGTCGAAGCATTCCTTCTTTTTGGAAGTTGAATTTTTCAGCAAGCGTAATGGATGCAATGTTTTTGGGCTCTATCAAGGCTTGAATACGATGCATATTCAATGTTTCAAAAGTGAATGGAAGAATGGCATTTAATGCTTCACTCATGTATCCCTTTTGTTTATCCTCATCTGATTTGAGCATGTAATAAATCTCGGAGCGATGATGCTTTGTATTCCAAGTATGCAAGCCACATTCTCCGATATGTCTTTTGTTTTCTTTTGTGTATAAATGAAATGCATACATGCTCATGCGATACATGTGCGAGCCTTCTATCACTATGTGATGAAAACGATTGTATTCATCTTCATTCCACATGTATTTTTCAATGAGCTGTTCTTTGCTATAATTCTCAAATTCTTGATTGATAAATCCAGCCGACATTCCGATCAGCTCTAGTCTTGAGGTGCTAAGTGTAATGGAGTCCATGGGAATTGTACTTAATTTTTCAATAAAGTTAAGCACAAATATTTCCTATTCACTAAGAAATGGGTTGTACATCATGAGGGCATGATTTTCAACCAGCAAAGATTCAGAGGTTTCACCAAATGAATCTGTTTCTATTTTATAAATTTGATTGTGTCTGGAATAGCCACCCCATGCTTGTTGACTCATCATATGGTTTCGCTCTTCAATTCTGTACGATTTCATCACGGGCAATTCACTCGTTAGTTGTCCATGAAGATACTTTTCATCCAGCCAAAGATTGATTTGAAAGGCTTGGTCTGTGGTATTGGTGACTTGAAAATCGATGTGGTTGTAAGAAAGGGTAGCACCTGCGCCAAATGGAACTTTTCGGTTGACATCTGGAAAGACATCGAAACTGTGTCGGTACCTTTCTGTAATTGTCAATGGACTATGTGCAAAAATCCAAAACATCAAGTTTCCCAATTGACAAAGTCCACCGCCGATGCCCTTCGTTATTTGACCTTGAGATAAAACGAGCCCATCTAAATATCCTTTAGATTTTGTCGGTCTTCCAACATTTTTCCAAATAGAAAGCGTTTCTCCCGGTTGAATAATGATACCGTTCAAATGAAGAATAGCAAGAGCGAGGTTCGTTTTTTTATTTTCTTGCAAATACATATCTACATCCTTTAGGGGACGCATAATAAAGGATTTGTGTTCGAACACTGGTATCCATTCACGTTTGTATGATGGCTGAGTCACCCATTTTTTACCGCTTAGCAGCCATTCAAATTGCCTTTTGAGAATGTAGTACTCTTTGCCTGCCCATTTGCGCAGTGCTGAGCGATGAATTGGCTTTTCAATTTTAAGATGATGTACAGACATAGCTATGAAACTAAATATCCACCGTTTTCAAGCACCTTTTCTTTTGCTAGGTTTTCAGTTTTCGAAATCCTATATATCAGTAACATCACTATTGCAATTTCGGGAATTGTTACTGCCGCAGAGATTATTTCATTTTCGGTCATGGTGATGTAGCCGTTAATGGTATCATTCATATTATTAGAAGTACTATCGAAAACACGATCCATGATATGTGTAATTATGAATGTGGCCCACCAAATACCAATTAGCGATTTATAGGATTTTAATTTGTATTCAGGATCAAAGTGTTGAATTGTACTTTGTGTCTTTTCTGAAATCTCTGTCATAATTTGGACAGGTCTGAAAAGAGATAATATAGGCACTATCCAAGACCAAACTGATGACCATACCGAGTAATTAGTAGAATCAATTCCTACAGTATTTATATTTTCATATCCTTTCTTAAACCACATTAAAAAGAAAATTGCAGTCATAATTTGACCTATAATATTTAAGTAAGTAATGATGGCATGTCTTTGGTCATTTAGCTCAGCTTCATCGTTGCTGACATAGACTCCATTTTGAAAGTCTTCAAGGATATTGAGCTGCATATATGAAGATAAGAGGTAGATCGAGGTAATGGCCGCGTAAATTCCAAAGGCGATAAGTGCGTATTTAGATCTAGAGGAATTGTCAAAAATGGACATTTGATTTTCACGTCCGTGTTGGTCGATAATTTCTTCGTTTAACATTGTTAAAGTTTTAGTTATTCAAATATCGAAAAAAAAAGCCCGAGCGCATGCGCTCGGGCTTTTTTAATTTTATTCTTTCAGATGATTATCTGCGCTTTTTCTTTCCGCCTTCTGAAGCTTGAAACGACTTTCCTGAAAAACCAGCCGAACCGTATGATCCTTCTCTGCGCTTTGTGAAAGTACGCTCACTTCTTCCTCCACCGTTTCCACCTCTATCTCCTCTGTCGCTTCTTTCGTTTCTTCCACCACGGTCGTTTCTATCACCTCTGTCGTTTCTTTCTGGACGGTCGCCATAGCTTACACCGCCACCATAACTCTTCTTGCGATCGCCTCTTAGACGTGTTCTTGGAATTCCAGCATCTCTGTTACCTCTTGATTCCACGCGCACAGTGCGTCCACGGTAAGTAATTCCTGCATTGAATGTATCAAGAATTTTTTCCAATGAACTTGTACGTACTTCTACCAAAGAGAATGTGTTTTTCAAATCAGCCCAAGTCACTTCGTGTTCAGATACACCAGCAGTTTCAGCAATGAATTGCTTCATTGAGCCAAAGTTCAACTCGTCCATTTGTCCTAAGTTGATGTACAATTTTACTACACCACTTTCAGAGTTGCGACGATCGCCTCTCTTCTCATCCACATTCAAATCTGGAGCATTCTTATAGTATTCCAAGAATCTATTGAACTCAACAGACACAAACTTTGTGATGATTTCTTCTTTTGTTAAATCAGAAAACTCTTCAAAAACTTTTGGAAGGTATGATTCAATGGCTTTGTTGTCTACTTCAATGTTGTGAACGCGATGTACAAGGCTGAACAATTGCTTTTCACATACTTCGAATGGAGAAGGAATGGTACCTTTCGTAAATTGAGTTTTGATAATCTTCTCAATTTGACGAATCTTAAATTGCTCCTTCATGTTGATGATCACAATCGAAACACCTTTCTTACCAGCTCTAGCCGTACGACCACTTCTGTGAGTATAGTTTTCGATTTCATCAGGAAGGTTGTAATTGATAACGTGTGTTACATCATTTACATCGATCCCTCTTGCCGCTACGTCGGTAGCTACAAGCATATTCAAACTTCTGCTTCTATAACGTTTCATCACGTGGTCACGTTGCGCTTGTGACAAGTCACCGTGCAATGCATCCGCATTATAACCGTCTTTGATAAGCGCATCAGCAACTTGCTGTGTTTCTGCTTTTGTACGACAAAAAACGATAGCAAAGATGTCAGGATTATGGTCTGCAATACGCTTCAAAGCAAGATACTTATCACGTTGGTGCACCACATAATATACGTGCTCAATATTTTGGTTACCTGTATTCTTTCCTCCTACGGTAATCTCTTTTGGAGATGACATGTAGTTTTTAGAAATTCTCAAAACCTCATCTGGCATAGTAGCTGAGAATAACCAAGTACTTTTATCCTCAGGAGTGTCGCTAAGAATAGTGTCCAAATCATCCTTGAATCCCATGTGAAGCATTTCATCAGCTTCATCCAGAACACAGAATTGAATATCATTGAGGTTGATTACACCTCGGTCGAGCATGTCTACCATACGACCTGGAGTACCAACAATGATTTGTGGACCTTTTCTTACTTCTTTGATTTGACCTTCAATTGATGCACCTCCGTAGATAGCAACGATGTGCATACCTGGTGTGTACTTAGAGAAGTTTTGCAAGTCTTTGGTAATTTGAACACACAACTCACGTGTAGGACATAAAATCAAAGCTTGAGTGTTGCGGTCAGAAGCATCGATCAATTCGATCAAAGGCAGACCAAATGCTGCTGTTTTTCCAGTTCCTGTCTGCGCTAAGGCTACAAGGTCTGTAGATTCTTGCAAAAGGGTTGGAATAGTTTCTTGTTGAATGGATGTAGGTTTTTCAAAACCTAATTCCGCGATGGCCTTAAGCACAGGCGCGCCAATCCCGAGGGATTCAAATTCGTTCATTTGTAAAATTTAATGGTTGTTATACACTTCTCGAATAGAATTACAACCATCATTTTCCAAAGAACACCCTCGCCGAAAGGCGGTACCATAAAAATGAAAAGCTCAACTCGCTTCGAAAAGCGGCGCAAATATACGCTATTTTCTTTAAAGTGAGCTTTTTATTTTATTATTCACATTTTTTAAAGTATTGACTTACTGTTTTATAAGTCTCGTAGAATGTGATTTCGATTCGTTAGAGGTCGTATTATGTACGTACCATTCACTAGGTTCTCAACTGAAACCTCATAAAACTCCCTGCGTTTTCGCCAATATTGAAGCGATTTACAAGGCGGCCAGTCACATCGAAAATCTCAATGGTGGAAGCTCCCATTTCAGTGTCTAAAGTCAACCAAATCTGGTTTGTAGCTGGGTTTGGAAATACTTGAAACTTAAAATCAGCAACTGCTAATGTAGCTTCAAGATCAAGATTTCTTGTTGGAAGGACTAACCCAACTTAATGAATTAAAGTCGATCGCATCTACCCATTCAGGATGATCTACAAATGGATTTCTGTTTTGTTGAATAGATTGGATGTAGTCGTTTCTAGACATTTCGTAATCGTCTGGAGGGTCATTTTGGTGCCAGCTTATGAGCGTGTTCAAATTTTGAGGATCCTCATTTAATGAAGGAAGTTTCACATTGTTCAAGTAGTCAAAAGACCAATCGAGTCCATTAACTCCATCATATCGCAATGCCATATAAAAGAGCCTGCGCAGCGTCTCCTTTTTGCTCATCACGTGGCTCATAGACCAAATTTCCTGAAGCATCCAAACCAAGCTTTCCATCTAGGTACGAGCTTGTGGGAGATACTACATCTCCAAGTGGGTGATTGCTTCTGACTCCATTAGCATTGTTTTGAATAACTGTAAATAAATGATGTTGGTCCTGATATTCAAAAGATGATGAACTTCCACTGCTAGGCATCCAGCTCACACACCAAGTGTGTTCTCTAGAAAATGGTGATGTTGTGTACCATACAAAAGGAGGCGTGTAAACATAAGTGTATCCTGTATATGCACATTCCTGAACCTTCTGGTTGTTTGTAGTGTCACGGAATTCATATTGAGTCACCATGGTTTCGTCGTAGTTGCCATACGCAACCTTTACATGAGGACTGCTTATTTTAGATTGAAGAGCAGAAACGAAATTACTATTAGCATCATCTATCCCTGCGTAATAACTTCCAATCATATCCGCCGGGGTGGTTACACTTGCTGTCGCCGGATCGGCTTGTCTGTAATTGATGGATGATTGACTGTCTATATAGGTTAAAACAGTGAAATAATATTGCTGATTAGCTCGCCATCCTTTTTGAGAAATGCTAGTGCTGGTTCCAATTGAAATAATTTTTCCATTTCCGATCGAAGAACCTACAGTATATGTTACTCCATCTACAGGCAATGATGAGAGTGCCGCATTGTCGCTGCGTATCACAATGTATCCTTCAACCTGGTTGCTTCCTATGAAATTCACATTGCCGGAATACGACGAAACTGAGCTAAATGTGATATTGGAAGCTTGAGCAGTGGGCTCTGTGATAACAGGCACTGATCCTCCAGAGACTGTAAATATCCAGTTCGGAAAACTACTATAGCGAGTGTTCGATCGAGTCCACTTTGAAGTGTTGCAAACTAAACTTTGAATTTCTTCTTTTGAACCTGTGGTTGTAACTTGGTTGTAATATCCATTATCTACTTCACTGGAAAATGCAATTGCAGAACTACCAGTTGTAATACTTGCCGGCTTTCTTGATGTAGTTGATGAGATGCTCCCTGTAACCCATGGTCTAGAGCTAAGTCCGAAAATAAACGATGGAGACGTCGCTGCTCCTTGATAAGCAAAAACTGATCACCAGATGTGCTAAAATGCCACGATGTGGGAAGTACTGAAATTTTAGTGCCCTTAGCAACGGGAGCAGAGGCTGTCCAAGTATAAGTTCCTTCGCTTGTAGTGAGCGAAGTTCCATTCCATCCATTGTCAGTGAATTTGATCACAGTCCCACTTTCCAAATCTACTAGCGGAACAAATACAAATTGATCCGAGTTATCGAAATTGTAAGCAATGACGACAAGATCACCAGGAGATAATGTAGTTTGAGCAAGGGAAGAAAATGTCCACAAAGCGGAAAACATTCCTAGGAGGAATTTTTGAGGAGAAAGTTTCATTATGATATAATTAAGGTTGAGGCGAATATAATTACTTCGTCCATAGATGATATTAGTCCTACATTAAATTGTCAATAAATCGTAGTATTGCACCAATGTTCATGTCAATGTTCCATGAACAAAAATGTAATATGGAAAAGAAAGATTTTATGCGTCCCGAGAGTTTAATGATGACTCACGGGTACAAGCCAGAATTATCGGAAGGAGCCATTAAATGTCCGATTTTTCAAACGTCGACATTTGTTTTTAAAAGTGCTGAGGAGGGAAAGGCCTTTTTTGAAGTAGCCTATGGAATCAGAGAAAAAGCTCCCAATGAGGAATTAGGTTTAATCTACTCAAGAATAAACAATCCCGATCTTGAAATTTTAGAAAACAGACTTTGCCTTTGGGATAAAGCAGATGATTGTGCCGTATTTGAAAGTGGTATGTCAGCCATCACAACGGTGCTTCTCGAGTTTTTAAAGCCAGGAGATTTATTGGTTTACAGCAATCCACTTTATGGAGGAACAGACCATTTCATCCAACATTTTTTACCAAAAATTGGTGTCCACACTTTGGGATTCATGCCCGGTGATTCGAAAGAGTCTATCGTCAAAGCAATAGAAAACTCAGGTCACAAGGACCGTGTAGCAATGATTTACTTGGAAACACCTGCCAATCCTACTAATGATTTAGTTGATATTGAAATGTGCAGAGCAATCGCGGACCAATTTTCTACCGAAGATAATAGAGTAATTGTGACCGTGGACAACACATACATGGGACCACTTTGGTCGCACCCTTTGCAACTTGGAGGTGACTTGGTGGTATACAGCGCCACCAAATATATAGGAGGTCATAGCGACGTTATCGCAGGTGCAGTTCTGGGCGGCAAGGCCTTAATGACACGTGTTAAAGTATTGAGAACATTCTTGGGGAATATGGCCGGCCCTTGGACAGGTTGGCTATTGCTGCGTAGCTTGGAAACGCTTAAAGTAAGAATGGATCAACAAGCACAAAATGCAGCAGAGGTGGCCAAATTTTTACAGGCACATCCTAAAGTAGAAAAAGTACACTACCTCGGATTTAAAGATGAGAACGATCCTCAACACGCCATTTATAAAAAGCAATACGAGTCAGCAGGAGCAATGCTGTCATTTGATGTAAAGGGAGGGGAGAAGGAAGCGTTTACTTTCTTAAATAACTTGAAATTAATAAAGCTCGCAGTAAGTTTGGGAAGCACGGAAAGTTTGGCGGAACATCCACTTACCATGACTCATGCCGGAGTAGCTCCTGAACACAGAGAGCAAATTGGAATATCAGGTAAAATGGTTAGAATTTCTATTGGAGTAGAAAATTACAAGGATATCATTTGGGACATTGAGCAAGCCCTAGATGCCGTTAAATAGTTAAAGAATTTAGGAGAGTTAGGATAGTTAAATGAATTAACTATCCTAACTAACTTAATTCATTAATTAGCGCTTTCAGGACTCATGCGCTTCAATGCAAGTTCCTTCGCGAAGTCTACAAATACTTTATAGGCTTGCGTGAATACAAAGCGATCTTCAAAGTTTTTGTAAACGATATTTCTTCTAGCCATACCATTGATAAGCGTACGACGCCCATCAGGATCTTTAATGGCTTTATTGCTTTCTATCAAATCAATGAATGAACTATTGTCGAAGTAACGATCGATTTCTTCGGTTGTAAATTCGTTGAACTCAATAGCCTCAAGGAAGTTTCTTCCATCCTTATCTAACTCGTAACTCAAAATAGCAATGAAAATACTCACGTCGCGTGAGAAGTTTTCACTGGTTTCTTTGCTGAGCAAATAAGCATATTCAGCTTTGATGTTCAAGTCAAGGTCAAAAGAAACTTTGAAAAATTCTTGGAAGAATGCTTCATTTTCTTTGAGCTCATTGAAATGTTCTTCGTTGCTCAAAATGAATTTACCATTCATCAATTCCTCTACAATTTGTCTGTGGTGCTTTGGGTAAACCATTTTTATATTTTGATTGCGGGTTCAACTTTCAATTTTGGAACAGATAGGTGAGAAGTGGTCGTTTTAATTTCCACGCGCTCATCCTTTTTCGGGAAGTCGATCTGTAAAGCTTCATCGAATAACAATCCAGTTACTGCGAAGAACTTTTCCGTTTCGATTTCGTCAAAGTCTTTTTTCAATGTATTAAAACACCATCCGAAAAAGTCATTTACAGGCATCTGTTTTGCCAACTTATTCATGAAGACTTCGCGGTCGAAAATCCATTTGTCAAAGTCTTCTACGGAGTCTTCATACATCACCACTTCTGGAGCAGAGAATTGTTCGAAGAATTCGCGCACTTTATACAACATGTCTTTAGCGTATGTCATTGTGCGGCTTCCTTTCATCAATGGAGGTGTCTCCATTTTGTAAGGATTGCGCAAGAATTCAATCCAACCTGTAAGAATCAATGATTCAGTTCTGATGCGCTCAAGCAATGGAAGAAGTTCGTTGGTCAATATTTTCGATTGACGAAGTAAATCCGTGTTGGTTTGAATCAATTGTACATACAATTTTTCAAATTCCGAACGCGTCGTTTCATCTCCGAAATCCAATCTTCTGCGATTAGCATATTCACTAATTTCCATCAATGTGTTCGCCACCGACTCAGAGTGATTCACGTCGAGAATCTTGTTCAATGGAAGGATGTAATAATCAATCCAAAAAGATGCTTTGTGAACTTTTTCTTTATAGTCTACACGCTCAATGTTCGACTTAAGGTCGCGGGTTTCTGCAAGCAAGCGGAAAGCATTTCTTTCAACCAAATCAACAAATTCTCTGATCTGGTGTGAAAGTCCTTTTATTCTTTCTTGGAGAATATCGCGATCCTGCTGTTCGTACTTACGAATTTTTAGGAACAGATCACCGATGGAGCCTTTATACTTCTCGATAGTCTCAGGAAGCAATGGCTTGAATTCAAAAAGCAAGAATTCCATCAATCTGAAATACACATCGCGCATTTCATAGTCTGACCCAATAGGACGTATCACACGATACTCGCGTAGACGAGCGTTCATGGTGTGACCATGACGATTACAAATCATATCATACACTTCGCGGGTGATGATACCATCTGTACTCTGGTAATTGAATAAGTCTCGAATCACATCAAAATGAGTGTGAATGAAACTTAATATGGTCCGTGGTTCTGCCTTTATCATTTCAAAACTCCTTAATCTTCTTGCAAGTGATATTTCACCTTAACCTCCGGGAGGTCTTGCTCCATTTCACTGATGTATTTTTTGTACAATTCGCTGCGTTCAGCATTGATCAATGCGTTCATATCTTGAGTATTCATGTCTTGGTTAAAAATGCGGTTATGCGGGACAGACAAATCTATTTGAAGACCGTCATTTGGACAAGGCTTGTTGATAAAAGGGGATAACTCCAAAAAGCAAAAATCTTGACCTTGGTCAAGAGTTTAATTCTCAGGTTTTTTGAATATTTGTCTTCATTCTTTGTCACTATGAAAAGAAAAGATTTTGTAAAGCTCTCTCATTAATACCTCTTGCAGGAATCGCTATGAAATTATCCGACCTTGAAAAGTTAAGCTCTGATATGAGCAAAACTCCTTTGATGCCAGCCATCTTTTTTGGACACGGCAGCCCAATGAATGCTATTGAACTCAACGAGTTTTCTCAAACTTGGAGAAACATTGCCAAGAATATTCCAACCCCAAACGCTATCCTGTGTATTAGTGCGCACTGGGAAACAAAAGGAACTCAAATTACTGCAATGGAGAAACCAAAAACCATTCATGATTTTGGAGGATTTCCACAAGCATTATTTGACGTGCAATATCCCGCTTCGGGCTCTGCCGATTTGGTTGCAGAAACGAAAAAGCTGGTAACGCTAGCACACATCGAAGAAGACCACCAGTGGGGATTGGATCATGGTACCTGGAGTGTACTGAATCACCTGTATCCAAATGCGGATATACCTGTGGTTCAGCTCAGTTTGGATTATTCTAAAAATGAAGAACACCACTATAACATTGGAGCACAATTATTAGAACTAAGAAAGAAAGGCTTCTTGATTATTGGCTCAGGAAATATGGTGCACAATCTTGGAATGATTGATTGGAAAAATCCTGATGGAGGCTACGCATGGGCAGATGAAGCTAATGAAATGTTCAAGCAAAAAATACTTTCGAAAGATCATAAAGCTTTGTTCAATTATAAAGAGTTAGGGCAAGCTGCTAAGCTTTCTATTCCTTCGCCAGAGCACTACAGACCTTTGATGTATATTCTTGCTTTGCAACAGGAAAAAGAAAACCCATCATTCTTTAATGATAAAGCAATGATGGGTTCGATCTCGATGACTGGAGTGATTATCTCCTGATTATTTCATGTTTGAAAGTTCTTCTCTGCGAACAGCGTGTTGCTTGTCGTTGAGATTGATCTTTCCTTTACTTCTGAAGATAAAGTAGTACTTGCTGAATCCGTCGTATGGCTGAGGAGCAGCAAAAATTGGAATGAAGTGATGCTCTTTACAGAACTGTACAAGCTGTGGTCTGTTGTGTTCATCTATGGTTCCAATTTCATCGATGAAGAGAGCAATTTTGTTTTCTTCACTGCTGATAGCCAAACGATTGATGATACTCATTACGATTACCAAACGAATCATACGGTCCGTACCATCTGATTCAACTTGCTCTTTCAAGTCAACTCGTTTCACCGTACCCTTCACGTTCAAGTGAAGTTCGATATCGAATAGATCGGTAAAGTCAACTGATTTTCCGCTATCCAAATATTGATTGAGGATCTTCAAATCTTCACCAGATTCAAATTCAAAACTCAATTGCGAAGAAAGATTTTCGATAGAAGCGATGCGCTCCAATTCGTACAATACTTTCTTATTGTCAACAAGCTCAATTCGAAGCGACTCAATATTAGAAATGCGTGTTCTGGCAAGGCTTTCGTTGAATCGGTTGTAAACGAATGTTTTGAATTCTTCGTAACGCTTACGCAAGTTGAAGGCAGGGTTGGCGAACTGAGTAGAGATACTTCCCAAAAGTCCATCAATACTCTTCTCCTTATCATTGATACATGCAATTTCATCTTCTACATACTTGATGAATTCTGTTTCATCAGCAATAGCAGAATTGGTTTTGAAACGTAAATGATCAAAGCTTCTATCCTTCGAAGATTTCAAACTTTCACGGTCCACATTTGCAAGTTTGATTCTCGCATAAATTTCATCGAGAGTCTCCGTAGTATGGAATTCAGTCGGATTAATACCCAACATTTCAATTTCCTGCTTGCGGGTTTTCAATTCGATGATGCGATCTTCAATCTTGTAAGTTTCCTCGCGAAGTGAATCAAGCAAGCTCGACTTTTCAGTGATTTCTTTCTTGAGTTTTTTCAATTCATCTTCCAAACGGTCACGCTCATTTTTCATCGCGCGAAGCTCTGTTCCTAACTCACCGATTTGCTCTTCCAATTCAGGCTTAGTCTCAATTTTCTTGAGCTTTTCTTTTACAGCCTCGATATCAGCAAGTGCCTTTTCTAATTCTTTCTTACTCTTATCGATGTGAAGAGAAACAGCATAGAGTTTTTCTAACTCCGACTTCTCTTTCTTCACTTCAGCAAGTTCTTCCTTCAACATTTTTACTGAAGGAATATCCTTGAGTTCCATTTTCTTAGGTAACTCAATTTCACCATCAAAAATTTTCAATACATCACCAGCCTTGGTGATTTTCTTTTTCACCAACTTGTCTGGTAAAGCACCAAATTCTGCTGAGAAAATAGTATTTAGGATTTTACGAGTGTCTTCCTTGTCAGTGATGTGTTGAATCAACTGATTGTCATAGTTCTTGATTTGAGCTTCCAATCTGGTACATTCCGCATCCAGTTTGTTCAATTTCGCCTCAACTTGTTTGCCATTCAGATTTTGGTTTTCCACCATCGTGATGCGCACTTCCGTTTCACGACGCTTGGTGTCCAAATTCAATAATGCCTCTTTCAAAAAATCCTTATCCTCGTAGCTATTGATCAGATCTAATTGTGCTTGAAATCCAATGAATTCTTTTTCACGAATTTCAATTTCAGTTTCTTTCTTACCAATTTCACGGTTCAATTCTTCTTGCTTAGGCTTCAATTTTTCATTCACCACAACAAGCGTCGATTGATAAGTTTTTTCCTTTTCAAGGCGTGTAGAATCGAGCTCATTGACTACACCTTGATATTGCTTATCAAATGCATAAACGAAATCACTTACAATTCTATTTTTCGCTTTGTAAAGGTTTACTACTTCTCTGAATTCTTCAAAGTCCTTTTGAATCGATTTGATTACGCGAATCTCATCGTTAATTCTCAAAAGATCATTGATGTCTTTCTTGTTTTTTTGAGAGAAATTAATTCCTTCATTCTCTCTGTTATCTGCAATGATCAAAGACTCCTTTAGCGACTTGTTGGTAATCAATTTAGAATTGATCAAGTAACGATAGATCTTTGAGAAGTTATTGCTCAATCCATCAGTACGAACGTTTTCCTCCAACCAAATTACTGCTTCGTTGCGCTTTCCTCTTTGGTAAACGGTATTGAAAACTTCTGATTTGCTTTTGAATAAATAGAGTTCGATGCCCTCAGTTTGCATCAACTCTTGTACTTCATCCCATCTGCGAATACGTTGCTGAGAACCATCCTTTTTGAAGAATAAATCGTGGTTATATTCTCCAGGAATTCTATAGTACTCCAATTCACCTTCGCTATCACGCTTCACCATGATGCAGTAGCCAGTACCTTTTTTAATTTCAAAAATGATATAGCTCTGATTGTGCGTAGGAAAGTAGTGGTGAATAGTTTCTTTATCTCCTCTTCTCTGACCAGAAAACGACATCTTGCTACCGTCTACTACGAACAAGAAGTTCAATGTGTAGATGAGCGTAGACTTACCGACGTTGTTTGGTCCCACAAGTTGAATCGAATCACAGTCGTCAAGACGCATTTCTGCGTTCACATACGTGCTGGTATTGATTCCAATGATGCGTGTGATCATGGTATAATTCGATTAGGTAATTTAAAACGTAACGAACAAAACTAACCCTCGCAGGGAGGTCCTACAAGGGTTGTTAATGATTTGGTGAAAAGTTGTAAAAGTTGTTGATTACTTGCCTGTAACGCGCTTTGCGGCGGCAAAAATGTCTTTTACTCCGAGTCCATATTTTTCCATCAATTCGTCTGGTGTACCGCTTTCTCCGAAGCTGTCTTTCACCCCAACGAATTCAATTTTAGTAGGTTGGTGTTGCGCTAATGCTTGCGCAATCATGCTTCCCATTCCTCCCGTAATTTGATGCTCTTCCGCAGTCACTACCGCTCCTGTTTTACGGGCGCTATTGATCACTGCTTCTACATCTAATGGCTTTATCGTGTGAATATTGATAAGATCAACACTGATTCCTTCAGCCTCCAATTGCTTGGCAGCCTCAACAGCTTTCCAAACCATGTGGCCTGTAGCGAAAATGGATACGTCAGTTCCTGAGTGCATGTGCCAAGCTTTTCCAATCTCAAACTTTTGATCTGGAGCAGTAAACGTAGCCACTTTCGGACGACCAAATCGCAAGTAAACCGGTCCATGATGTTCTGCAATTGCAATGGTTGCAGCCTTGGTCTGATTGAAGTCGCATGGATTGATTACGGTCATGTTAGGCAACATAGCCATCATCCCGATGTCTTCAAGAATTTGGTGAGTAGCACCATCTTCACCCAGTGTAAGTCCGGCGTGAGAGGCACAGATTTTTACATTCTTATCACTATATGCAATGCTCTGACGAATCTGGTCGTAAACTCGTCCTGTAGAAAAGTTGGCGAATGTTCCAGTAAATGGAATGTACCCACCGATGGTCATACCCGCGGCAACACCCATCATATTGGCTTCAGCGATTCCAACTTGATAAAAACGCTCTGGAAAATCTTTCATGAAAGCATCCATTTTCAATGATCCAATAAGATCTGCACAAAGGGCAACAACTTTTGGATTGTTTTTACCAAGCTCGTGCAATCCTGCACCGAATCCTGATCTTGTATCGTTTGAACCTAAAATTTCGAAGTCTAACATATCTCTGTTGGTCTGAGTCGTAAATAGCTGTGATTAATAATCTCCCAATGTTTCTGGAAGCTGCGCAAGGGCAGAGGCAAGTTGCTCGTCATTAGGAGCTACTCCGTGCCATTTGTGTGTACCTTCCATGAAGTCTACACCTTTACCCATTGAAGTGGTCATAAGAATCGCAACGGGCTTTCCTTTACCTGTCTGCTCTTTTGCTACTTTAATGGTGTCAAGTACCACTTGCATATCATTGCCTTCCATCTCTAACACTGTCCAGCCAAATGCTTCCCATTTAGCTCTCAAGTTACCGAGTGACATTACTTTTTCAGTTGGACCGTCAATTTGCTGACCATTCACATCAATGGTAGAAATGATGTTGTCTACTTTGTGGTGAGCAGCGTACATCGCAGCTTCCCAAATCTGACCTTCTTGCAATTCACCATCTCCGTGAAGCGTGAATACCAATGAATCGTCATTGTTCAACTTTTAGCTTGCGCTGCGCCCAGAGCTACCGACAACCCTTGTCCAAGACTGCCACTAGCCACGCGAATTCCTCAAGACCCTCATGCGTTGTTGGGTGACCTTGAAGTCTTGAATTCAACTTTCTAAAAGTGCTTAGTTCAGAAACAGGGAAAATCCTTTTCTCGAAAGAACACTGTACCAAACTGGACTGATGTGACCGTTGCTCAAGAAGAATAAATCTTCTCCAACACCGTCCATAGACCATTTTGAAGGGTTTGTTTTCATAGCATCGAAGTATAGGGCCACGATAAAGTCGGTACAACCAAGACTTCCTCCTGGGTGACCGCTATTTACGGCGTGAACCATTCTTACGATATCTCTTCTTACCTGACTGGCAATGTTTTGCAATTCTGCGACTGAGCTCATGCGTGTGAATTCTATTCGTTTTAGACGCGGCAAATGTACCTCTTTTCACAGGCCATAAGGGGACTTGTTAGAATCTTGTGGAAATTTGTCGTAAATTTGATTATTCACCTATCTCAACCTTATGTACCGATTCCTGAGTTATCTACTTATCTCCTTTACCGTATTGAGCTGCTCATCAAAAAAGGCACTACAAACGGATGTAAAAGGAATGTCTGAAGAAACAAACGATGCTTATTTCATTGGTGATTACATTCTTCGTGCAAAGGCTGATATTATCACTAATGCGATGCCCAGTACTGATGAGACTGTACGTCATCCATATATGATTGTTGAGCTTACTGAAGAACAAGGTCAGAATATTCAGGATATCCTTGGTTTGTCTAGTGTTTCAATTAAAGTAGGTGGAAAAAGAACGGATTATGTGCTCACCGAAATGTTGGACTTTGGTTCTGATAGCCCGACCCTTCAAGCCGTGGTGAGAGGAATTGAATATTCTAATGCAGATGAAGTCACCTTGTATTTCTTTGATTTCAATTCTGAAACCACACATCACATCATTATTAAAAAGGTAGATTCGACTGTAGCCTACTAAGCTTCAATATCATTATCTTTGCCGCCCGAAATAATAAGGTATGGCACTAAAATGTGGTATTGTAGGTCTTCCAAATGTTGGTAAGAGTACACTTTTCAACTGTTTGAGCAATGCTAAAGCTCAGGCTGCAAACTTCCCATTCTGCACAATTGAGCCGAATGTGGGAACAATCACCGTTCCAGATGAGCGTCTTACTGCGCTTGCAGAGCTTATCGATCCAGAACGTATCGTGCCTACCACTATCGAAATTGTGGATATTGCAGGTCTTGTGAAAGGAGCTTCAAAAGGTGAAGGTCTTGGAAATAAATTCCTAGCAAACATCCGTGAAACGGATGCCATCATCCACGTTTTACGTTGCTTCGAAGATCCAAACGTGGTGCACGTAGATGGAAGCGTTGATCCTGTTAGAGATAAAGAGATCATCGATATCGAACTTCAATTAAAAGACCTTGAAGCGGTTGAACAACGCATCAGCAAATTGCAACGCGCCGCAAATAGTGGTGACTCTGTAGCTAAAAAGGCTTACGATTATTTGAATAAAATCAAGACTGCTCTTACTCAAGGTAAATCTGCACGTACTGTAGAAGCTGAAACAGAAGACGAAGAGAACCTATTGAAGGAACTTCAATTGCTTACTGCGAAGCCAGTACTTTATCTATGCAATGTAGAAGAGACTTCTGTAGTCAATGGCAACCAACACGTGGAGCGAGTTAAAGAAGCTGTGAAAGATGAAAACGCGGAAGTGTTGATCATCGGTGCTGCTATTGAATCTGATATCGCAGAAATTGAAACTTTTGAAGAAAGACAAATGTTCTTGAATGACTTAGGTCTTACAGAACCAGGAGTAGCTAAGTTGATCAAAGCAGCTTATAAGCTTCTAAAACTTCAAACTTATTTTACTGCTGGTGTAAAAGAAGTGAGAGCGTGGACCATTCATAAAGGGGATACTGCTCCTCAAGCTGCCGGAGTAATTCATACGGACTTTGAGAAAGGATTCATCCGTGCGGAAGTAATCAAGTTTGATGATTTTGTGAAATTCAAATCAGAAGCTGCTGTTAAAGAAGCTGGTAAAATGGGCGTAGAAGGGAAGGAGTACATCGTGCAAGACGGTGATGTAATGCACTTCCGCTTCAATGTATAATAAGCTTTTTATATACATTTTAGGCTGCTTATCATTAGTAGCTTGTACTGAAAAACCGAACGTTCGTTCGGTTTCTCCTGAAGATGTGAAAGCGGTTATATATGCCAACATGAACGAACAACAAACTGCCTGGAACAATGCGGATTTGGAAGGTTTCATGAAGCATTATTGGCACAGCGACTCCTTAGTTTTCGTAGGTAAATCTGGATTAAATAAAGGATGGCAAACAACCCTGGATAATTACAAAAAAGGTTATCCTGACAAGAATGCCATGGGGGAGTTGCTATTCACCAATAAAAAGTTTGAACTTTTGGATGATTCTAATGCCTATGTCATAGGTAAATGGGAACTTTTTAGAATCGCCGATACACTTTCAGGTCATTATTCTTTACTTTGGAAAAAAATGAACGACAATTGGGTAATTGTCGCAGACCATTCCAGTTGATATGATTGATTTTGAATCTCCAATTACAATTGTAATAATAATTGCAACGCTTCTCATTTCTTGGCAAGCATTCAATAATTCTAGCCTCTTCGAAAAATTTCTTTTTAATCCTTACGCTGTAAAGCATAGAAAAGAATATTACAGATTATTTTCTCACATGCTTGTTCACACGGATTGGATCCACGTTGGTTTCAATATGTACGTATTCTATTCCTTCGGAACATTCATGGAGCAAGTTTTTAAGCGCAAGTATGGAATGCAAGAAGGAAGTTTACTATTTATTGCACTCTACATATTAGGAGGTTTGGTGGCCACACTTCCTGCAATGAGAAAGCATGTAGATAATTACGGATACAATGCAGTGGGAGCATCTGGAGCGGTTAGCGCAGTAATCATGGCATTCATGGTGATGTTTCCAACGATGCAAATTCGAATGTTCTTCGCCATTCCAATGCCAGCTTATGTAGGCGTATTAATTTTCTTCGGACTTGAGCACTATTTACAGAGAAAGGGCAGAACCAATATCGCACATGATGCTCACATCTACGGTGCATTATTTGGGATTTTGTTCATATTCATACTTGACTCTCACGCTTTAGTCAATTTCGTGCAATCTGTGCGCACAAGTATTTTCGGGTAACCTATATTTGCACCATGGATGAGGATACGCTAAAAAAGTTGCGCGAGCGACTTAATGAAGTACACAAGTGGCCAAGTAAATACATGTTCAAGTTTGTACTTCCGAACGATGAAGAAAAGGTGACTAAACTGAAAGTGATTTTTGGAGAAAGCGCAGAATTTCAACACCGATTGAGTGCGAATGCCAATTACATCAGCATCACGGTCTTCGAAGTAATGCTCGATGCGGACGCCATTTTCGACAGATACACAAAAGCCGGAACTATTCCTGGAATTATTAGTTTATAAAAGTATGAGCACTTTAGAAATATTGAAAAATGCGCTACTTATTTCATTAGTAGTGATATTGATTTTCATTCTTTACAAAAGATTGATTCATACGCTGTCAAAGAATCGGATCAATGCGAAATATGCCAACATTGAAAACTCTATTCGGTTTGAAGATGAAAAAGGCTTCATCCAAGTAGAGTTAAAAAATAAAGCGTACCTTATTGTTGAGGTGTACAACCACCAAGGAAATAGAGTAGAAGCCATCGAAGAAGGAGATTTTGAAGCTGGAAAACATTCATTTTCTTTTGGTACAAGTGCGCTAGAGAAAGGTCGTTATTATTACAAAGTCACTTCACCTTACCAAGAAAGTTCACAGTATTTCGATCTAGTATAGCATGAAGTCTTTGAGAATTGTATTCATGGGAACTCCCGATTTCGCAGTGGCTTCTCTTGAAGCGCTCACGAAATCCAATCACAAAGTTGTAGGCGTTGTCACAGTAGCAGACAAACCCGCAGGTCGTGGACGACAACTTCAAGAATCTCCTGTTAAGCAATTCGCAGTTTCTCAAAATATTCCTGTTCTCCAACCTTTAAAACTAAAGGACGAAAATTTTCATTCTGAGTTAAAGGCGTTGAATGCAGACCTCTTTGTAGTGGTGGCATTTCGCATGTTGCCTGAAGTAGTTTGGGCCATGCCTCCCTTGGGAACTATCAATCTTCATGGTAGTTTACTTCCAAAATACCGCGGTGCCGCTCCAATCAATTGGGCAGTAATTAATGGGGAAAAAGAAACGGGTGTTACTACCTTTTTTCTTCAACACGAAATAGATACTGGAAGGGTCATTGAGAGAAAAACAATCGCCATTGGCGAAAATGAAACTGCTGGTGAGCTGCATGATAAAATGATGATGGTCGGAGCAGAAGTGCTTGTTTCTACAGTCAACAAAATTGCAGAGGGAAACACTGAGGGAATAGATCAATTGACCTTGATAGCTGGAGGTGAAGAAATAAAACATGCTCCAAAAATCTTCAAAGAAGATTGCCAAATCAATTGGGAAAACGAGGGAGAGTTAATTCATAATTTCATTCGAGGACTAGCTCCTTATCCCGCAGCTTGGACTAGTCTTGGCGACAAAACAGCCAAGATTTTTAAAGGCGAATTCAAGTCAGGATTGGCTTCTGATCCTGGTACTTATATTACCGACCACAAAGCTGTGCTTCGCTTTGCTTGCAAGGATGGCTGGTATGAAGTACACGAACTTCAATATGAAGGAAAGAAAAGAATGTCTGTGGAAGATTTCCTGCGTGGCTGGCGCGATTAATTAAAAATTCAATACCAATTTCAAATTGATTCGACGACCTGTGAGATAGGTTGGTATACCGTATTGTCTTCCATTCACATCTTCAATCCATTGGTAATTGATGGTGTTATTTATCCCAAGTAAATTGAAGATTTCAAGTGATAATACCCCTGTATCAATGTTGCGATTGAAGAAGTTGGATTTTTTCCTTTTCAAGAATAAATCTCTGCTAAAACCAATATCAGTTCGGAAATAGGACTTTGTTCTAAAGATATCATTGTAGCGCTCTCTACCTGGAGGTCCATAAGGCAAGCCTGTTCCATAAAACAAGCTCAACAAAACTTTGTATTCTGGTTTTCTTGGCATTTCATCCAAGAATAAAAGCGATACACTGAAACGTTGGTCTGTAGGACGAGGAACATATCCAGGTCGTTGCAAAATACTGTCTGTAGCTGTTTGATTCAATGAGTAACCAGGGTAGATGGTATCACCATCGGCATTGAGATACAAATAGTAGAAGTCATTGTTGATGTCTTCCATTGTCTTCAAAACTGACATACGAAGCCACGATTGAACTCCCGGAATGAATTCACCATTGATCATCAAGTCGGCACCGGTAGCGTAGCCTTTTGCACTATTTTCTGCAAAGTAGCGCTGCCTTACATTTTCAACTTTATAAGGAATAATGTTGTTCAACTGTTTGTAATAAACCTCCGCAATCATCTTAAACGGACGACCCAGCGCTTGGAAAATATAGTCGGCTCCAATGATATAATGGATACTTTGTTGTGCTCTGATGTCTGGATTGACTGTGCCATCAAAATCACGCATCTCACGATAGAAAGGTGGTTGGTAGTAATAGCCGAAACTTGCAGAAAGCACAATGTCTTTTCTAATCGTGTCAACAGATCCATCATCATTGATACGCGCTTGATTCCAGAATGGCGTGTAAGAGAATTTTGCTCTCGGACTCACCACTGTTTGATTATTAAAAGTCCAGTAATTAGCGCGCACCCCAACGGTAGCTTGAATGTGAGCGCTTGAATCCTTTTTGATAAAATAATTATCCTGAACATAAGCGCTCGCTCTTCCCGAACTCACTTCATTGATCGCCTTGATGCGATCTTGAATAGAAATAACTTGCAATGGTCGTTGTGAAGGATCGGTATAACCAATATTGTCTGGCGGACGAGGACTGGCATAGCCTGCCGAATCATTTATCGTCCACTCATTCAACTCATCATTGATGCTTTCAAGCTGATAGTTGGCTCCCCACTGCAAGTAGTGATCTTTCTTGTCGAAGTCCACATATCCTTTGTGTGCGAAGTTGATCACTGTTGCATTCAAATCATTGCGAGCATGCTGCAAGTATGCACCCACACCGCGGTTGGTAAGCACCTCACCGAATTCATCACTCCCCAAATCTCTTTCCAATTCATCCAATCTATATGCACCCAAAAT